>NZ_JAHCDI010000003.1:0-600000 GCF_019697375.1 Micromonospora tarapacensis
TGCTTGATATGCCAGTGCCAATTGTTTTGTGGCTTGGGCTGGATGGGCTGTTGTGGTCTGTTTGGTTCGGGTTTTCTTTTGGCAGCAGATGTTTTTGTTTGTTGCTGGGATGGCTGTTTCGACAGGTTTTTGTTGGAGAGTTTGATCCTGGCTCAGGACGAACGCTGGCGGCGTGCTTAACACATGCAAGTCGAGCGGAAAGGCCTTTCGGGGTACTCGAGCGGCGAACGGGTGAGTAACACGTGAGCAACCTGCCCTAGGCTTTGGGATAACCCCGGGAAACCGGGGCTAATACCGAATATTCACTGTTGGCCGCATGGTTGGTGGTGGAAAGTTTTTCGGCTTGGGATGGGCTCGCGGCCTATCAGCTTGTTGGTGGGGTGATGGCCTACCAAGGCGACGACGGGTAGCCGGCCTGAGAGGGCGACCGGCCACACTGGGACTGAGACACGGCCCAGACTCCTACGGGAGGCAGCAGTGGGGAATATTGCACAATGGGCGGAAGCCTGATGCAGCGACGCCGCGTGAGGGATGACGGCCTTCGGGTTGTAAACCTCTTTCAGCAGGGACGAAGCGTGAGTGACGGTACCTGCAGAAGAAGCGCCGGCCAACTACGTGCCAGCAGCCGCGGTAAGACGTAGGGCGCGAGCGTTGTCCGGATTTATTGGGCGTAAAGAGCTCGTAGGCGGCTTGTCGCGTCGACTGTGAAAACCCGTGGCTCAACTGCGGGCTTGCAGTCGATACGGGCAGGCTAGAGTTCGGTAGGGGAGACTGGAATTCCTGGTGTAGCGGTGAAATGCGCAGATATCAGGAGGAACACCGGTGGCGAAGGCGGGTCTCTGGGCCGATACTGACGCTGAGGAGCGAAAGCGTGGGGAGCGAACAGGATTAGATACCCTGGTAGTCCACGCTGTAAACGTTGGGCGCTAGGTGTGGGGGGCCTCTCCGGTTCTCTGTGCCGCAGCTAACGCATTAAGCGCCCCGCCTGGGGAGTACGGCCGCAAGGCTAAAACTCAAAGGAATTGACGGGGGCCCGCACAAGCGGCGGAGCATGCGGATTAATTCGATGCAACGCGAAGAACCTTACCTGGGTTTGACATCGCCGGAAATCCTGCAGAGATGTGGGGTCCTTCGGGGCCGGTGACAGGTGGTGCATGGCTGTCGTCAGCTCGTGTCGTGAGATGTTGGGTTAAGTCCCGCAACGAGCGCAACCCTCGTTCGATGTTGCCAGCGCGTTATGGCGGGGACTCATCGAAGACTGCCGGGGTCAACTCGGAGGAAGGTGGGGATGACGTCAAGTCATCATGCCCCTTATGTCCAGGGCTTCACGCATGCTACAATGGCCGGTACAATGGGCTGCGATACCGTGAGGTGGAGCGAATCCCAAAAAGCCGGTCTCAGTTCGGATCGGGGTCTGCAACTCGACCCCGTGAAGTCGGAGTCGCTAGTAATCGCAGATCAGCAACGCTGCGGTGAATACGTTCCCGGGCCTTGTACACACCGCCCGTCACGTCACGAAAGTCGGCAACACCCGAAGCCGGTGGCCCAACCCCTTGTGGGAGGGAGCCGTCGAAGGTGGGGCTGGCGATTGGGACGAAGTCGTAACAAGGTAGCCGTACCGGAAGGTGCGGCTGGATCACCTCCTTTCTAAGGAGCACCATCCGGCGAAAGCTGGTATGGGGCCCGCGGCCTGCGGATGTTGGGTCGGGGTGCTCGGATGGCGGAGACACTGGTGAGTTTTTCTTCGGCAACGGCCGGGTTCTTCTAGTACTGCTGATCTTTCGGGGTTGGTGTGGAACGGGGGGTTTGGTGCGGCTGGGGATGGCGGAGAGCACCCTGTTGGGTCCTGAAGGAACAATCCTGTGGGGTTGGTTTCTTCGGAACCGATGCTGAGGCCCTTTTTGTGGTTTTGGTGTGGTTGCCAGGCATGGCCTTGTCTCGCATACCGCCGGCGGTTGTCGGGCTGGTGTGGGGTGGTGGGTTGTGGGTTGGTTGTTTGTTGAGAATTGCACAGTGGACGCGAGCATCTTTGTGGTCAAGTTGTCAAGGGCGAACGGTGGATGCCTTGGCACCAGGAGCCGATGAAGGACGTGGGAGGCCGCGATAGGCCTGGGGGAGCTGTCAACCGAGCTGTGATCCCAGGGTGTCCGAATGGGGTAACCCGGCATCAGTCATGTGGTGTCACCTGCACCTGAACTCATAGGGTGTGTGGAGGGAACGCGGGGAAGTGAAACATCTCAGTACCCGTAGGAAGAGAAAACAAATAGTGATTCCGTGAGTAGTGGCGAGCGAAAGCGGATTGAGGCTAAACCGGTTGCGTGTGATACCTGTCAGGGGTTGCGTGGTCGGGGTTGTGGGACCCTGCGACACGGGCTGACACTCGTGTGAGGAGTGATAAAGCCAGTTGTTAGCTGAATGGTCTGGAATGGCTGACCGTAGACGGTGATAGTCCGGTAGGTTAAAGCAGCTGGTCTTCTGTGGGTGTTCCCGAGTAGCGGCGGACTCCTGAAATCTGCCGTGAATCTGCCAGGACCACCTGGTAAGCCTAAATACTTCCTGGTGACCGATAGCGGACGAGTACCGTGAGGGAATGGTGAAAAGTACCCCGGGAGGGGAGTGAAATAGTACCTGAAACCGTTCGCCTACAATCCGTCGGAGCCTTGCGGGGTGACGGCGTGCCTTTTGAAGAATGAGCCTGCGAGTTAGTGGCATGTGGCGAGGTTAACCCGTGTGGGGGAGCCGTAGCGAAAGCGAGTCTGAAGAGGGCGTTTGAGTCGCATGTTCTAGACCCGAAGCGGAGTGATCTAGCCATGGGCAGGCTGAAGCGCGGGTAAGACCGTGTGGAGGGCCGAACCCACCAACGTTGAAAAGTTGGGGGATGACCTGTGGTTAGGGGTGAAAGGCCAATCAAACTCCGTGATAGCTGGTTCTCCCCGAAATGCATTTAGGTGCAGCGTCGTGTGTTTCTTGCCGGAGGTAGAGCACTGGATGGTCTAGGGGGCCTACAAGCTTACCGAAATCAGCCAAACTCCGAATGCCGGTAAGTGAGAGCGCGGCAGTGAGACTGCGGGGGATAAGCTTCGTAGTCGAGAGGGAAACAGCCCAGATCACCAGCTAAGGCCCCTAAGCGTGTGCTAAGTGGAAAAGGATGTGGGGTCGCATAGACAACCAGGAGGTTGGCTTAGAAGCAGCCATCCTTTAAAGAGTGCGTAATAGCTCACTGGTCAAGTGGTTCCGCGCCGACAATGTAGCGGGGCTCAAGCACACCGCCGAAGCTGTGGCATTCACATGTGACTTGGTGTGTCTCTTTGGGGGCGCATCCAGGTGTGTGGGTGGGTAGGGGAGCGTCGTGCCGGGGGTGAAGCAGCGGGGTGACCCAGTTGTGGACGCGGCACGAGTGAGAATGCAGGCATGAGTAGCGAAAGAAGGGTGAGAAACCCTTCCGCCGGATGACCAAGGGTTCCAGGGCCAGGTTAATCCGCCCTGGGTGAGTCGGGACCTAAGGCGAGGCCGAGAGGCGTAGTCGATGGACAACGGGTTGATATTCCCGTACCCGCGAAGGAGCGCCCGTGATGAACTTCGTTGTGCTAACCATCCGAACTGTCCAAGGCCTTCGGGTTGAGGGTGGGGAGCGTGGGAACCTGGCGGGTAGTAGTCAAGCGATGGGGTGACGCAGGAAGGTAGCTGAGCCCGGCCGGTGGTTGTGCCGGGGTAAGCGTGTAGGCCGCATCATAGGCAAATCCGTGGTGCATGAAGGCTGAGACGTGATGCCGAGCCGATTCAGGTGAAGTCAGTGATCCTATGCTGCCGAGAAAAGCCTCTAGCGAGTTCTGAGCGGCCCGTACCCCAAACCGACACAGGTGGTCAGGTAGAGAATACCGAGGCGATCGGGCGAACTGTGGTTAAGGAACTCGGCAAATTGCCCCCGTAACTTAGGGAGAAGGGGGGCCGGAGACGTGAAGCCCCGTGCGGGTGGAGCGTTGTATGGCCGCAGAGAGCAGGGGGAAGCGACTGTTTACTAAAAACACAGGTCCATGCGAAGAAGTAATTCGATGTATATGGACTGACGCCTGCCCGGTGCTGGAACGTTAAGGGGACCTGTTAGTTCTTTCGGGGGCGAAGCGGAGAACTTAAGCGCCAGTAAACGGCGGTGGTAACTATAACCATCCTAAGGTAGCGAAATTCCTTGTCGGGTAAGTTCCGACCTGCACGAATGGCGTAACGACTTCCCCACTGTCTCAACCACAGGCCCGGCGAAATTGCAGTACGAGTAAAGATGCTCGTTACGCGCGGCAGGACGGAAAGACCCCGGGACCTTTACTATAGCTTGACATTGGTATCTGAGTTAGCTTGTGTAGGATAGGTGGGAGCCGGTGAAGTGCATACGCCAGTATGTGTGGAGGCAATCTTGAAATACCACTCTGGTTGATTCGGGTTTCTAACTTCGGACCGTTATCCGGTTCAGGGACAGTGTCTGGTGGGTAGTTTAACTGGGGCGGTTGCCTCCTAAAAGGTAACGGAGGCGCCCAAAGGTTCCCTCAGCCTGGTTGGCAATCAGGTGTTGAGTGCAAGTACACAAGGGAGCTTGACTGTGAGACTGACGGGTCGAGCAGGGACGAAAGTCGGGACTAGTGATCCGGCACTTGCGTGTGGAAGCGGTGTCGCTCAACGGATAAAAGGTACCCCGGGGATAACAGGCTGATCTTCCCCAAGAGTCCATATCGACGGGATGGTTTGGCACCTCGATGTCGGCTCGTCGCATCCTGGGGCTGTAGCAGGTCCCAAGGGTTGGGCTGTTCGCCCATTAAAGCGGTACGCGAGCTGGGTTTAGAACGTCGTGAGACAGTTCGGTCCCTATCCGCCGTGCGCGTAGGATACTTGAGAAGGGCTGTCCCTAGTACGAGAGGACCGGGACGGACGAACCTCTGGTGTGCCAGTTGTCCCGCCAGGGGCACGGCTGGTTAGCTACGTTCGGAAGGGATAACCGCTGAAAGCATCTAAGCGGGAAGCCTGCTTCAAGATGAGGTATCCCACCCACCTTTGGTGGGGTAAGGCCCCCAGCTAGACGACTGGGTTGATAGGCCGGAAATGTAAGCCCGGTAACGGGTTCAGTTGACCGGTACTAATAGGCCGAGGACTTGCTCACGAAGATTCTGCTCGCGTCCACTGTGTAACTCACAACAAACAAACAAACCCGCCGGCAGGTTGGTGTGGTGTTGTTTGACATGTTGATAAGGTTACGGCGGTCATGGCGGAGGGGAAACGCCCGGTCACATTCCGAACCCGGAAGCTAAGCCCTCCAGCGCCGATGGTACTGCACCCGGGAGGGTGTGGGAGAGTAGGACACCGCCGGACACACTTCCCGTTCAGGGCCACCCCCCCAAAGGGGTGGCCCTGAACGCATTCCCACACCACACCGTGAAACGCGCGGGCCCGGTCAGCCTGGGGTACCGGATGGAACGGCCCCGCCGGGGCGGTGCGCAGGCGGGGCCGTGCGAAGCTGACTGCCCGACGGGCGTCAGGAAGGCCGCCTGGCGCAGATGAAGCGCGGCTCCGCGCTGTAGGCCCACGTGAACTTCTCCCGCTTGACGACCTTCCCGCCTTTCTTGATGACCCGGAAGGCGTCCTGGGTGAAGCCCTGACTGCCGTTGGCGGGTATGCAGGTCGGTCCCGGGTCCAGGTACACCGTCTTCGGCGAGGTGATGTTCCGTCGGGGGCCGTACTCCGTCTTGACGCTGTCCCAGATCTTCGTGCTCCAGATCGACACCGTCACGGAACTGCCCGTGTAGGAGGTGTCGATCAGGACGCCGTAGTCGGTGTTGTTGCGGAACTTGAAGTCGAGGTTGGGCCAGAAGATGGTCGACTCGATGACCGCCGGGTAGCGGCTGAAGTAGTACGAGTGTGGCTTGTGCTCGACATCCTCCAGTCCGGCGTAGTAGGTGGCGTTGAACAGGGTGGTGGTGAACTGGGAGGTGCCGCCGCCCACGCCCGGCACCAGCTTCCCGTCCAGAATGACCGGCGCGTCGCGATAGCCCTGCGCGTAGCCGCGCTCGCCGGTGTGGCCGTTCAGCGAGAACGTGTCGCCGGGCAGCACCACGGTGCCCTTCACGTCGTTGGCGATCGTCACGATGTTCTGGCTGCGCGGTGACGAGAGCCCACCGGTGAAGTTGGTGGTGAAGGAGGCGACCTTCTCCTTGATCCCCAGCCCGCGGAGCTTCTCCGCGGTGAGCTTCGGCTGCACCGGCTTGAGATCGGCGGAAACCGTACGGTCCCCGATGCGCGGCAGGACGGCCAGCAGGTCCTCGCCGAGCTTGCTGGCGTCCACCTGCTGGCCCGGACGCCCGCCGGTGACCTTCGGCTTGCCGCCGGAGATGGTCATGGCGGCGTTCTTCGCGGGCACCTCGACCGCTGCGAGCTTGCTGCCCAGCGCGGACCGCAGCCGCTTCACGTCGACGCCGGCCGTCAGCTCGCCGGTCTTGTCCGCCTTGAAGCGGAGGCCCTTGGCTATCGCCTCCGGCGGGATCGTCACCGAACCCCGCTCCGTGGTCAGCTCGACCGGCGCCGCCACAGCCGGCTCGGCCAGCTCGGCGACCAGGCGATCCACCTCGTCGGCCGAAGTGGCCGGGTGCTTCTCCACCAGCGGCACCGTCACCGGCTGCCCGCTCAGCCAGCCCGCCTTGACGACCTGTGCGGAATGCTCCGGGTCGACGGTGAGGCTCGGCTTCGGGTAACGCACCTCCGGTTTGGTGCCGGCGAAAGTGATGGCCGGCATGGTCATCTTTCGGCCCTGGTCGCCGACGAGTTCCTCAAGCGCGGCCTCCAGCTTCGGTACGTCGACCGAGACCACCGGTTCGACCTCCCGCGAGCCGACCAGCCGGTCCACGGCATGCGCGTCGGTCGCCGCCGCCGCGGCCACGGTGGCGCCCACGTCGACCGTGAGCCCTACCTCGGCCGGGTCGATCTCGGCCGTCCGCTCGCCCACGCGTACCTGGATGGGGGCGGCGAGTTCGGCCGCGCGCCGGTCCAACTGCGCCCGCAGCTGCCGGACGGCATCGGTCCGGCTGCGCCCACCGAGCTCGGTGCCCAGCACCCTGGTACCCCGGGGCACGTCACCCGCGTACGCCCAGACGGCGACCGCGCCGACGGAGGCCAGTACGGCGGTGGCCACACCGGAGGCGAGCAGGATCCGGAACCGGCGGGATCGGAAGCGCCCGCCGCCCGGCGGAACGGCCGGGGCGGGCCGTACCGGTTCTTCGACCGGCCAGCTGACCGCCTTCACCTGCACGGTGGGCCGGTCGTCGGCGGGCGGTGGGCGTTCTTCGCCGTACAGCGTCACAACTACCTCTTAGGGACATACCACATGCGGAGCCGGGACCCCCAGCCCGGAAGACAACTACGGTAGCCAACGCGGGGCGCCACCGGGATCCGGTGCCCCGCTGCTCATCGCGTTTGCTGGCTACGATCGCCGGGGCGCGTCCCCTCGGTGACTCTCCGCAAGCAGCGGCCCGTACGCTCGCAACCCGACCGGCGAACGAGAGGTCCCGTCAGAGTCGGGCCAGCGCCCGGCGTAGCGGATCCAGCCCGAGCCCGCCGAGGTCGAGCGCCTGCCGGTGGAACGCCCGCAGGTCGAAGTCGGCACCCTTGCGGGCCTTCGCCTCATCCCGGGCCTGGAGCCAGATCCGCTCGCCCACCTTGTACGACGGCGCCTGTCCCGGCCAGCCCAGGTAGCGGTTGAGCTCGAAGCGCAGTATCTCGTCCGGCACCCGGCAGTGTGCCCGCAGGAACTCCCAACCCAGCTCCGGCGTCCAGCGCTCACCCGGACGGAAGTCGAACGGGTTGTCCTTGGGAATCTCCAGCTCCAGGTGCATCCCGATGTCGACGATCACCCGGGCCGCCCGGAACGCCTGGCCGTCCAGCATGCCGAGCTTGTTGCCCGGATCGTCCAGGTAACCCAGCTCGTCCATCAGTCGCTCGGCGTACAGCGCCCAGCCCTCGCCGTGACCGGAGACCCAGCAGAGCAGCCGCTGCCAGCGGTTGAGCAACTCGGCTCGGACCGCGGTCTGCCCGATCTGCAGATGATGCCCGGGGACCCCCTCGTGGTAGACGGTGGTCACCTCGCGCCAGGTGGAGAAGTCGGTCAGGCCCGGCGGCACCGCCCACCACATCCGGCCGGGCCGGGCGAAGTCCTCGCTCGGGCCGGTGTAGTAGATGGAGCCGTCGCTGGTCGGCGCGAGCTTGCACTCGATGCGGCGGACCTGCTCGGGGATGTCGAAGTGGGTGCCGTTCAGGTCGCTGATCGCCTGGTCGGCCAGCTCCTGCATCCAGTCGCGGAAGGCGTCCCTGCCCCGGATGGTGCGCGCCGGGTCGGCGTCCAGCGCGGCCACCGCCTCGTCGATGGTGGCGCCGGGGCCGACGATCTGCGCGGCCACCGTCCGCATGTCGGCTTCCAGCCGGGCCAGCTCCGCGAACCCCCAGGCGTACGCCTCGTCGAGGTCGATCCGGGCGCCGAGGAAGTACTGCGATGCCAGCTCGTAGCGCTCCCGCCCGGCGGCCTGCTTGTCCCGGCCGAGCGGGGCCAACTCGGTGCGCAGGAACTGCCCGAACTCGGCGGTCGCCGCGGTGGCCGCCGCCGCCCCCCGGCGCAGGTCGGCATCGAGTGTGCCATCGGCGCCGAGTCGCTCCACCAGCCCGTGGAAGATGTTGTCGCCGTCCGGGTCCACCCAGGCGTCACACTGTTTGGCCACCTCCAGCAACTGCGCCCGCGAGCTGACCCGTCCGGCGCTCGCCGCCGCACGCAACGTCGTCTTGTACCCGTCCAGCGTGCCGGAGAAGAGGTTCAACCGGGCGGCGATGTTGGCCCGTGCCTCGTCTCCCTCGGTCGGCATCAGGTCGAAGACCATCCGGATGTCGTGCAGCCCGCTGGTGATGACGCTGACCTCGCTGGTTGTCTCGCCCGCGGAGTACCGGTCGAGTTCGAGGCCGAGCCGTTCCTGCATCGCCTCCCGGGCGGTGCGCTCGGCCTCGGTGTCCGGCTGTGTGGCGTCGAGGTCGGCCAGGGTGCGCCGGGTCAGCTCGGCGCGGGCCGCGTACCCGTCCGGCGAGAGATCGTCCAACTGGTCGTCGTAGCCGGCGATGCCGGCGTAGGTGGCGCCGGTCGGGCTCGACGCGGCCCAGTCGGCCACGTAGCGGTTCGCGAGGTCGTCGATTTGTCCCACGCTGTGAACCCTACGCGAGGCGCCCCGGCCGATGCCGCGACCGGCCGGTCAGGGCAGCAGGTCGGCCGGGTCGACGCGCGTCGGCATCGCCACGGATACACCTCCTCGGTCGGTCAACGCCCTACCAATGTAGGTGGCTTCTGTGGTGCGCGACACGGCGGCGGAAATCCGCCGGACAATGTCGCACCCGAGGAGCAGAGTGTCAGGGGTGACAGCGGACTTCACCCCTGACCGGCCGGCGCTGCGGAGCTGGCTGCCCGGCTTCGTCGGCCTCGCCGCGATCTGGGGCTCCAGCTTCCTGTTCATCAAGGTCGGGGTGGCGGAGCTGCACCCACTGCACCTCACCCTCTACCGGGTCGCCGCCGGCGCGCTGACCCTGCTCGTCGTGCTCGTGGTGGTGCGTGACCGGCTGCCTCGCGATCCGCGGGTCTGGGGCCACCTCGCGGTCGTCGCCGGCCTCGGCGTGGCGTTGCCGTTCACCCTCTTCGGCTACGGCGAACAGCGGGTGGAGTCGATGCTCGCCGGCATCTGGAACGCCACCACCCCGCTGGTCGTGCTGCCGCTGGCGGTCCTGGTCTTCCGCACCGAACGGCTGACCGCCCGCGGTGCCGTCGGGCTGGGGCTCGGCTTCGCCGGGGTGACGGTGGTGCTCGGCGTCTGGCAGGGCGTCGGCGGGGCGCACTTCGCCGGCCAGTTGATGTGCTTCGGCGCTGCCGCCTGCTACGGCCTGGCCATCCCGTACCAGAAGAGGTTCATCGCCGGCCGCACGCTGTCCGGGTTGTCCCTGTCGGCCGCGCAACTCGTGGTCGCCACCGTGCAGCTCGCCATCGTGGCGCCGCTGGTGGCCGGCCCGCCGCCGCTGCCGACGGCGCTGTCACCCCGGGTGCTCGCGGCCGTGCTGGCGCTCGGCGCCCTCGGCACCGGGCTGGCCTTCGTGATCCACCTGCGCAACATCCGGATCGTCGGAGCGTCCACCGCGTCCACCGTGACCTATCTGATCCCGGTCTTCGCGGTGCTGATCGGCGCCGTCGTGCTCGGCGAGCGGCTGACCTGGCACCAGCCGGTCGGTGCGCTGATCGTGCTGCTCGGCGTCGCCGTGTCGCAGGGCCTGGTCGGGCGGCGACGACCGGTGGCCGCCGCGGTGGACCGGCGGGCGCTCGCCGAGTCCGCCGCCCGCTGACCGGTCGGGCGGCCGGCCCTTCGCCCGCCGAGCAGGATCAGGAGCGCGTCCAGGCGATCAGATCGCCCGCCGGCCAGGTGTTGATCACACGGTCGGCGGGGACGCCGCAGCGGGCCGCCCGTTCGCAGCCGAAGCGTTGCCAGTCGAGCTGACCCGGAGCGTGTGCGTCGGTGTTGATGGCGAAGACGCAGCCGGCCTCCAGCGCCCGCCGGATCAACCGTTTCGGCGGGTCCTGCCGCTCCGGACGGGAGTTGATCTCCACGGCGGTGCCGTGCTCCACGCAGGCTTCGAAGACCGCGTCGGCGTCGAAGTCGCTCTCCGGGCGGCTCCGGGCCCGGTGCCCCCGATCGCCGGGGCCGGTCACCCCGGCCGGCCGGGACGACACCATCCGGCCCGTGCAGTGGCCGAGGATGTCCAGGTTCGGGTTGGTGACCGCGGTCACCATCCGGCGGGTCATCTTCGACCGGTCGTCGTTCAGCCCGCTGTGCACCGACCCGACCACCACGTCCAGCCGGGCCAGCAACTCCTCGTCCTGGTCCAGCGAGCCGTCGGCGAGGATGTCCACCTCGATGCCGGTGAGAACGCGGAACCCCTCCGGCAGCGCCTCGTTCAGCTTCGCCACCTGGTCGAGCTGGCGGCGCAGCCGGTCCGCGGTCAGTCCCCGAGCCACCTTCAGCCGAGGCGAGTGGTCGGTCAGCACCAGATACTCGTGCCCCAGCTCGACCGCGGCCAGCGCCATCTCCTCGATCGGTGACCCGCCGTCCGACCAGTCGGAGTGGGTGTGGCAGTCGCCGCGCAGGGCGGTACGCAGGCCGGCGGCCTCCGCGTCCAGGTCGGTGCCCTCGGTGGCGACCAGCCGGCGCAGGTAGACCGGCTCCTCGCCGGCCAGCGACTCGGCCACGCAGCGGGCCGTGACGTCGCCGACCCCGGCCAACTCGGTGAGCTTGCCGGCGCGGGCTCGTTCGGCCACCTCCTGCCCGGCAGGGCGGCCAGCGCTCTCGCCGCCGAGCGGAAGGCGCGCACCCGGTAGGTGGCCTCGTTCGCCCGTTCCAGCAGGAAGGCGATCCGGCGCAGGTCGGCGATGGGATCGCGGCTCATGACGGCACTCCGCCGCGCCGCGTGCCGTCCTGGGGCACCAACGCATCGCGTCGATGATCCGCTCGCTGGCGCTCGCTCATGCCCTGCAAAATACGCGCCCGCGCCGCCGGTCGCGGGACGACCGGCGGCGCGGGTGTCGGTACGAGGGATCAGGCGTACGGCAGCCGTACGAGCGAACGGTCACCGACACCGAGGGTGGTGGGGTTGGTTCCGATCGCGGACCAGACCTCCACCCGCACGGTGCCGCCACGCAGGTTGGCCAGGGAGCCGGTGCTGGAGTGCAGCCCGGCCGACTGGGTGTAGTGCTCCCAGCCCGGCACCGGGTCGGTGGCGAAGTAGCGGTACGTCTCCGTCCGCTCCCAGCTCCCGTCACCGGTCAGGTCGTAGGAGATCCGCGCCTGCACCCCGTTGGCGACCGCCTGGCCGGCGTCGAGGAAGAGGTCGAACGCGGTCTGCCCGCCGTTGTGGTTCAGGTTCAGCCCGGTCGCGGTGAACACCACCGGGTTGGTCGGCGTCCCGTCGTGGTTGGTGCCCGCGGCACCGGCCACCGTCGTGGTGCCGGCGGTGCCGACCGCGCCCAGGCCGCCGCCGGACAGCAGGTAGCGGACCGGCTGGTCGGTCGGCGGCGGATCGGTGGGCGTCGGCGTGGGCGTCGGGGTGGGCGTCGGGGTGGGCGTCGGGGTGGGCGTCGGGGTGGGCGTCGGGGTGGGCGTCGGGGTGGGCGTCGGGGTGGGCTCGACGCCACCGCCACCGCTGCCACCGCTCCAGGAGTGCGCGCCGCTGGTGGTGGTGCGCCCGGGTGCGACGTTCAGCTGCGTGCCGTCGGAGAACCGTACGGTCAGCGGTGTGCCGGAGATGTTGCTGGCCACGTAGGTGCGGGCTCCGCCCCGGTTGAACACGGCGGCCAGCGGGTGGTCGGCGGTGATCCCGGTGTCGACCCGGCCGAGGGCGGCCAGGTTGCGGACCCAGTGGAAGGTGTGTGCCCGGCTCTCGCCCTCCTCCGGCGGGTAGCCGGGGTTGGCCCGCAGCTTGGCCAGGGCGGCGTCGGCGTCACCGAGGGCCAGGAACTGCCAGTGGATGTCCTGCCACACCGTCGGCTCGCCGCCGTTGTTGCGGACCAGTTCCTGGTATTTGATCGAGTTGTCGTTCGGGTGGTAGCCCAGGTAGAGGTGCCCACCGGTGATCGGCAGCAGGTTGATGCCCTGGATCATCTCCGGCTCGGCACTGAACCAGGTGGCGTACGCCCCACCGTCGCCCCAGACCATGCCCACGTTGGAGTGCCCGAACGCGGCCGGGAAGTTCTCGTCGTCGACGTCGAACCAGTACTCGTGGATCGCCGCCGCCTGGGTGGTGTAGAGGAAGACGCCGGCATCCCGCACGGCGGTGTTCCCGGTGGCCTGCCCCCACTGGATGAGGGCGTTGGCGAAGTTCATCCCCTCGGACGACGACTCCTGGTTGTTGCCACTGGCGAACGCGCCGTGCCCGGAGGCCCAGTCGTGGCCGGCGTAGATGTCGAAGTCGCGCAGGTACGGGAAGCGGGTGTCCGCCCGGTCGTAGTTGTTGGCGTCCCGGATCAGCAGGTCGATCATGCCGCCGTACTGCTCCTGGCCGGCCCAGGCGGGATCGAACTTGGCAAGCGTCGCGGCGGCGGCGATGTAGTAGCCGTAGTGGAAGTGATGGTCGTTGAGTTCCTGGTCGGAGCCGTACGAGGCCGGGTAGCCGATCAGCGTGCCCCACCGCTCGTCGTAGTAGAAGAGGCGTTCGGTCTCGCCGGCGGAGGCGGTGAGCCAGTCGTTGAGCGTGGACCGGATGGCGTTCAGCGCGGAGGTGCGCGTCTCGACGTCGCCGACCAGGTCCGCGATCTCGGCGATCCGGGCCGCCCGGCCGAGCCCCTTGCCGGTCCAGTAGGTGTCCCCGCCGCGCTGGTCCAGCGGGTTGCTCCGCACCGCGGCCAGGTGTTGCCGCAGCGTGGTCAGGTCGGCGCCGGACCCGGTGGCGACGGCGGGCAACTCCGGCAGTACGCCGTGGAACCGCATCGAGGTGCGGAACTCGCCGACGCCGGTGACCACCTTCATCCGGCCGCGGGCCGACGGGTAGGTCGGTGCGATCGGGGTGGCGCCGGCCAGGGCCTTCCACTGGTGCGGGTAGAGGCTGACCACGGTCCGCGTCTCGGTGCCCTCGCGGGGCGTGGTGGTGAAGGTGTACCGGGTCTCCACCCGGCTGGTCGCCGGGTCGTACGTGTAGGCGACGCGGGTGCCGGTGACGTGCGCGTGCGCGTACCGGCCGTAGCTGGTGGCGAGTTGGGCGCGGGTCGCGCTGTCGCCGGTGGTCGGCAGCAGCGCCACGGAGAAGTACCCGCGGCCGGCGAGGGTGGAACTGATCCGGTTGCCGCTGACGGTCCAGCTGGCACCGGCCGGCGCGTACGCGACGTAGTCGTGGCCCCGGACGGTGAAGCCGATGGTGGTCCCGTTGTTGGACCAGACCGCGGGGCTGCCGCCGGTCGCGTTGATCACCGCGTCGCCGCCGGTGGTCCGGAAGTACGCGAAGGGCAGCCCGTGGCCGATGGTGGCGCGCAAGGTCTGCGCCCCGTCGCTCCAGTACGGGGTGACCGTCCAGTCCGTCCAGTCGGCGACCTGCACGTTGGGTGCGCCGAGACCGGCCACGCCGACCCGGATGTCCTCGACGTAGGGATATTTGAACTCACCCACGCCGGTCGCGGTGCCGGTGATGGTGGCTGTGGAGGTGGCGGAGAAGCCGAGCCCGTCGGTGACCGGTTGGTACGACACCGGGTGCGCGTGCAGCGGTTCGCTGAAGGCGCAGTTCAGGCGCTTCCACAGCAGCGATGACCACCAGTCGTTGGTCGGCACCGGCCCCGGTGGCGCCTCGGCCGTGGCGAACTGCCGGGGGTCGGTGGTGATGTTGCCGCAGCCGCCCGGGAGCGGGCCGACGGGGGTGGTGGTGTAGCTGCCGGCACCGACCGGTGCGGCCTGTGCCGCGGAGGTGGCGGTGACGGCCAGCCCGCCGAGGACGAGGGCCGCGGCGGCGGTGGCGGCCAGGATCCGGCGTTGGGGGCGGCGTGGGACGGGAGGTTTCATCTTTCCTCCATCGCGTGCCGGCCCGGCCGCGCCGGGTCGGCGCACGCTTCGTCGGAATTGAGAGGTTAATTGCCTGAGAGAGCGCTCTCCCAGGTCTTAACCGGACGCTAGTTCACCGGCAAGACCTGCGTCAATGTTTCGGACTGATGAAACGCGGATGACGCCGGACCGGACGTCCCGGCTAGCGCGCGGGCGGCTTCTCCGGGCAGCCGTGCCGGCGGTGCCAGGCGGCGACCTCGGCCGCCGGCTCGCGGTTGCCACCCCGGCGCCACGAGTCGAGGTACTTCGCCGGCCAGACGACGCCCCGCCGGATCCACCAGCCGTCCTCACCGAGGCACGGCGGGGAGATGCCGAAGTGCAGGTGACAGACGTTGTTGGCGTTGCCCGTCCGGCCCAGCGTGCCGACCTGCTGGCCGGCCCGCACCCGTACCCCCGGGTCGATGCCCTCGGCGATCTCGGTCAGGTGTGAGCCGTAGTAACGCACCCCGTCGTCGCCGATGACCGACACCGACAGGCCGCCGTTGTACGGTCCCTGCGGGCCGCGCTTGTCGTACCGGTCGCGCCTACTGACCTCACCGATCGTGCCGTCGGTGACCGCGACGACCGGTTCACCGCAGTCGGCGAAGATGTCCGTCCCCGGATACGCCGAATGGGTCGGGTGGTACGCCACCTTCTTCGCGCGTACCGGAAAGATGTGCGCAAGCCCGCCGGGGGCCGGCGTCGCCGTCGGTGCCGGTTGGTCGGCGGCGTCGGGCGTCGGGTCGGCCGCGGCCGGTGCGCTGGTCGCGGCCGTCGGGCCGGCCGCCGAAGGCGAACCACCCGCACCGCAACCGGCGGCGAGCAGCGGCACGAGCACCAGCACCGCGTACGCCGGGCGGCGTCCGATCGTCAGCGAGACCACGCGGTCATCCTGACAGACTCGGTACGTTGAACGGACAGCCGTCCATGCGGGGGAGGAGTGGGGCGCCGATGATGCCGTACAACCCGTCCGGCCTGTTCCCCTCCGGGCGACCCCCGCGCCCCACCTACCGGGAACCGAACCCGGTCGGCGGCGCCGGTGTCGCG
The DNA here is from genome assembly GCF_019697375.1 of Micromonospora tarapacensis. NCBI lineage: Bacteria > Bacillati > Actinomycetota > Actinomycetes > Micromonosporales > Micromonosporaceae > Micromonospora > Micromonospora tarapacensis. The sequence continues at coordinate 15,654 of NZ_JAHCDI010000003.1, forward strand.
GCGGGAGCCGCCGGGACGCTCGCCTGGCTGGTCCTCTTCGGCCTGCTCGGGCGCAGCCTCGCCGGGTACGCCTGGTGGACGCTGCTCGCCGGTGGTGTGGCCTGGTTCGCCGCCCTGGTCCTGGTCCGGTACGGCGACCGGGGGGTGGCCGCCGGCATCGCGATCGTCACCGCCGGCGGCTGGAGCATCGCCGCCGCCGCGTTGGCCACCCGCTGGGTGACCAGCGGTGACTGGCCCCTCTGGTGACCCGTCGCCGGTGACTGCGTTGCGTGGTCGGGCCGGCACCGAAACCCGTCTTGACTCGATCGCGGTAACTCGGCACGCTCCCGGTATGGCCTGGACGACTCCGCGGCTGGATCCGGATCGCAGCCGCCGCCGCCTCCAGCTTCTGGCGCAGCTGGCCGACGCGCGCGCGGCACGCGAACGGGAACGGCCACAACGCGCCCGCACGGAGCGACTGCGCCAGCTGATCGCCACCCGCCGCCGCCTCGCCGGCTGAGCGGGTCGGAGATACTTCCCCAGGAATGACCGGCCCTTCGGGGCGTTGACCGGTCGCCCGCCGACCCGACCGGCTAACGTGCACGCGTAACGGGTCGGCGTGTGCTGTGCCGAGGCAACTTGGGGGAACCGTGTCGTACTTCGCTGCGGCCGTGGTGCGCGAGAAGGGTGGCTGGACGGCCGCCGAGCTGAACCTGCGGGGCGCCGCCGACGTCGACGAGGTGGCCGAGCGGCTGCGCGACGTCGCTGCCGAGGCCGACCTGTCGTTGCTGTTCGTCGAGGCGGACGACACCTACCTGGTCATCCTGCGTCTCGACGAGGGGGAGGACCTGCGGGTCTTCGGCTCCGACTCGGCGTACGCGGAGGAATCCCGACTGGGCGCCCTGCTGGTCGGTGACCTCAAGACGTCGGTCACCGGGCTGGACGACACCGAGGAGGCGCGTCCGGCCGTCGCGAGTGGCGACGACACCGAGCAGCCGGCCGTCGATCCCGAGGCCGACCCGGTCGGCGAGGCGGACCTCCTCACCGACCTGGGCATCCCCGCGCAGCGGCTGCTCTCGCTCTGCGCCCGCGAGGGGATGATGCCGGCAGACGTCACCGCCGAGATCTGCCAGGTGCTGGGCTGCGTCGACGACGTCGAGGAACTGCGTGAGGTCTGACCCGGTTGGTGCCGGGCCGGTTGGCGGTGCTGAGCCGGCTGACGTGACCGACCCGGCGTTGGGGACGGTGCGGCCGGGGCAGCCCACACCCGGCTCGCTCGGCCGGGCCGGGCCGGGGCGGACGAGGGACTGGCCGACCCGACCGGCACCGGCCGGCGGCAGCGGCACGAACTCTGGATGCGCCGAGCCCTCGAAGTCGCGGTGACCGGTCCGGACGGCGCGGTGCCCGGCGCCGGTTCGGCGGCCCCGGGTGGCGGCGCTCCGGTGCCGGCTGCCGGCACCGGGACCGGGACCGCCAGGGACGATGACGGCGCGGCGGGCGATGTGCCGGTGGGCGCGGTGGTCTACGGGCCGGACGGTGCCGAGTTGGCGATCGGCCGCAACGAACGGGAGTTGACCGGCGACCCGACTGCCCACGCCGAGGTGCTGGCGTTGCGCCGGGCGGCGCAGCTGCTGGGCCGGTGGCGGTTGGACGGCTGCACCCTGGTCGTGACCCTCGAACCCTGCACCATGTGCGCCGGCGCGTTGGTGCTGGCCCGGGTTTCGACAGTGGTCTTCGGCGCCTGGGAGCCGAAGACCGGTGCCGCCGGCTCCCTCTGGGACGTGTTGCGCGACCGCCGGCTCAACCACCGCCCCGAGGTGTACGGCGGTGTGCTGGGGACCGAGAACGCCGCCGTCCTGCGCGCCTTCTTCCGCTGAGGTCCCGTCAGGCGGCCGGGCGGAGCAGCGTGGCGGCCACCGCCCGGGCGGCATCCGTCCACGGGGCCGGCCGCAACGTGGCCTGGTCCAGCCGGACGATCGCCCGGCGACCCTCCGCATACAGCGTGGCGCCGCAGGGCGAGTGGAACCGGAAGGCGTACTTGGCGCTGCTGGTGCCGAAGTGCTCCAGCCAGAAGTGCACGGCGACCGGGCCGGTGCCGGTGATCGGCGCGTGGTACGTGATGGCGAACTCGCGTACCGCGTGGAACAGGTCGGGCGCACTGCCCCGGGCACCCTGGTAGGAGATGCCGTGCATGGACCAGTAGGCGGTCAGTGCCCGCTCCAGCAGCAGCGCGTACCGGGCGTTGTGCAGGATGCCGAGGGCGTCGAGGTCGTCGAAGTGCACCAGGGCATGCTCGACGTGTCCGTACTCGACGGCGGGCTGTTCGTCGACGGCGTGACTCATGACGGGCCTTCCGGTAGGAGGGTGAGGTCGGGGCAGAGCGCCCGCAGGCGGCCCAGCACCGCGAGGCGGGCGTGCCGGTAGGTGGCCGCCGGGTCCAGCAGCCGGGAGCGCATGGCGGCGGCGATCCCGAACGCGTCGATCTCGTACGCCAGCAGGGCCACGTCCGTCCCCGCCGGCAACTCGCCGAGCTCGACCGACTCGGCGACGAGCCGCTCCAGGAACGCCGTCCAGGCCGCGAAGACTTCGGTGAGGCGGTCCCGGACCGCGCCGGGTCGGGCGTTGAACTCGAACTCGGTGGTGGCGAAGAAACAGCCGCCGGGCAGCACCCGGCCGGCGTAGAAGTCGACACGGGCCTCGTGCAGCGTCCGGATCCGGCGGACGCCCCGGGGCGCGCGCAGTGCCGGGCCGATGATCCGTTCCTGCCACTGCGCGACGGCCCGGTCGATGGTGGCGAGTTGTAGCGCCTCCTTGGAGCGCCAGTGCGCGAACAGGCCGGACTTGCTGACGCCGAGGGAGTCGGCGAGGTGCCCGAGGGAGAGCCCGTCGAGACCGCTGGCGGAGGCGAGGCTGACGGCGGCGTCCAGCACGGCGGTGCGGGTGCGCTCACCGCGGGCGAGCCGGCCGTCGAGGGGGGTCATGTGGTGACCCTACTGAAAAAGACCGACCGGTCGTATTAATTCTTCGGGTGATCGTCGTCACCCGATGTCGGCCCGATCAGGCGGTGATCGTGTCCAAGGCGATCTCGACCATCTGGCTGAAGGTCTGCTCGCGCTCCTGCGAGGTGGTCTTCTCGCCCGTCTTGATGTGGTCGCTCACCGTCAACAGCGTCAGGGCGCGGGCCCTGAACCGGGCGGCGATGGTGTAGAGCGCGGCCGACTCCATCTCCACCGCCAGCACGCCGTACTCGGCAAGGCGGTCGTAGAGGTCCGGCCGGTCGGTGTAGAAGGCGTCCGCGGCCAGGATCGGCCCGACCCGCATCGAGATGCCGCGCCGCTCGGCCACCTCCACCGAGGTACGCAGCAGCCCGAAATCGGCGACCGGGGCGTAGTCGATCAGCCCGTCGAAGCGCATCCGGTTCATGTTCGAGTCGGTGGACGACCCGATCGCGGCGATCACGTCACGGAGCTGAAGATCCTCGGTGAGGGCGCCACACGAGCCGACCCGGATCAGCGACTTCACGCCGTACTCGTTGACCAACTCGTGTGCGTAGATCGAGGCCGATGGCATGCCCATCCCGGAGCCCTGCACGGAGACCTCGACGCCGTTCCAGCGGCCGGTGAAGCCCAGCATCCCCCGGACCGTCGAGTAGCAGTCCGCGCCTTCCAGGTAGGTCTCCGCGATCCACTTGGCCCGCAGGGGGTCACCCGGCATCAGGACCCGCTCGGCAATCTCGCCCGGCTTCGCGCCGATGTGCGTACTCATGGCGGAGATCCTGCCAGGCCGGCCCGGCCGGGACCGGTTCGGCGTCGGAACCGGTGGTCCTGTAGCCTGTTCGGCGGTGGCGTGTCCGAGCGGCCTAAGGAGCACGCCTCGAAAGCGTGTGAGGGTTTACGCCCTCCGAGGGTTCAAATCCCTCCGCCACCGCTCGTCAGCAGCGAGAACGCCCGGCACGGTCCGTGAGGATCGGCCGGGCGTTTCGTGAGGATGCAGGCTCAGCAGGGGCCGTGGCCCTCGACGAAGAGGCGGTGCGCCCAGTCGGCGTACCCGGCGATGACCTTGCGGACGGTGTGGCCGTCGTGCAGGAAGAGGTACGCCCGGTCGCCGTCGCGGGCGAGCAGCCCGTCGAAGCGGTACGTCCCCTGTGGAGCGCGGAGCTGGCGTACCGCCGGATAGCTGGCCTTGACCTCGGCGATCGGTGTGCCGGCCGCGATGCCCTCCGGGGTGCGGACCGGGTCGCCGACCCAGAGCAGCACCAGCCGGTCCTCGATGAATATCGGGCTGATCATGTCGTGTCCGGCCAGCGTCGGGCCGCAGCCGTCGACGTCGGTGCGGAGTATGCCACGCCGGGCCAACTCGGTTTCCGTGTCGCCGAAGTCGACGTCGGTCAGGCCATCGAGGTCGACGATGCCGACCGCCGCGACGGGTTCGGGCACGGCGATGAGGCCTGGTGGCATGGGTCCGCTGCCCGTGAACGAGGCAGCAAGAAGCAGTGCGGCGATGAAGCCGAATTGTCGCAATTTCATGGAATCCCCCAGTCACCAACGTGCCGGGGGCGCGGAGGTTATTGCCGGGTCTCCCATTCGTCGGCCAACTCGTCCCAGTAGTCGGCGCTCAGCCCGCGACGCCCGTGCGCGAGCCACCCTTCGGTGCTCCGTTCGACGTGCAGGCCCAGCTCGGCGAAGGGGTCGATCCACCGGCCCGGCTCCACGCCCAGCTCGCTGAGCGCGGCGTTGATCGGCCACTGCGGGCGCGGCCCGTCGAACGCCGCGTCGAAGCGAGGCCCCCAGGCCAGCGCGCCGCCCAACCAGACCGCCGCCGCCTGGTGCCCGGCACCACCGGCGAACTCCGCCTCGACGTACGCCAGCGGGCCGTGCCGCGACCAGCGGGCCAGCACCTCGGTCAGCGTCGGGGAGAGCGCCAGCGTGAACGGATGCTCCGGGCCGGGCTCCTCGACCAGGTAGTCCGGTGGTGTACCGGTCAGTTCCTGCACGAGTTGCGGCGTCACCGGCAGCAGCGCAAAGTCCTGCCGCAGCTCGCCGACGACGGCATGGTCCAGCTCGCGGGTCTCCTCCCGCAACCGCCCGGCGTCCGCGATGACCGCGCTGAGCTGGTAACTCAACCCGCCTCCACAGGCTGTGGATAGAACATGTGTACGACGGAGGTCAGTGTCGGGTCGACAGCTCGCCGACGAACGCGCGCCAGGCGGTCGGGGTGAAGACCAGCGCCGGGCCGCTCGGGTCCTTCGAGTCGCGTACGCCGACCAGGCCGGGTAGGTTGCCGGCGACCTCGACGCAGGTGCCGCCGTTGCTGCGGCTGCTGGTGCGCCACCGTGCGCCGTGCAGCCTCGTGGCTCCGCTCAGCCTCGTGGCTCCGCTCAGCTCCATGACTGCGCCACCTCCCTGATCAGGTCGACCGACTGCTAGCCGGAGAGCGTCTACCGGGCGCACGTTCTTCCACGGTCAGTATCGCCTGCCCACTCATCGTCGCCGACCGCCGACGCCGTGATCTCGCCATGATCCGCGCAACTTCCCTGTTCGTGCTGCCTCCTTGCGATGCTGAGCCAGCAACATCCCCGAAGTTGTGCGGATCATGGGCGCGAGGAGGGGTCGGGTGACGGCGCCGGTCGATGGAGGCCGCCGCGTAGGTCGGTGACGTGACGTCGGCTGGGACGTTCGACCGCTTCGTGTCCCGGGCGCGTGCGCGGGGGTGAGGAGACTGTCCGCGTACCGCCGGGGGAGCCGGACCGGGACGGACCTGGCGTGTGACCAGGGGCCGCTCCCGGTCGGAACGGCCCTGCCCCCGTTGTCGCACCTCAGACCGGCTTGACGGCCTGCTGTGGTGGTTGCTCGCCCGGCCGGGCGACGAGGGTCGTGGCGACGGCGAGCATGAGCCCGGCGGCACTCAGACCGAGCACCAGCCAGGACGGGCCGAACGGGTAGTACCCGCCGGGCGTGAAGGCACTGTGCACGGTGAGGGCGGGATAGCCGTCCGCGTGGTCGTACCGGAAGACCCGCATGACGTTGCCGTAGAAAGCGACCGCCGGCAGCGCCAATACCAGGGACATGCCCCAGAGCCCGGCGGCAGCGCGACGTGGCCCGGGGGACACGGCGACCATCCGGTACCCGACGGCTGCCGCGACCAGCCAGCCGGCGAGCAGCCCGACGGTGGTGCCGATGACGACCAGGGGCAGGAACGCGGCGGTGCGCTCCGGCGACACATTGACCCCGACGTGGCCTGTGCTTGTGGCGACGAAACCGGGGTCTGCAGGGGCTAAGCCGTCTATATCGACGATCAGGCCGTTGGCCTTGGCGGTGAACCGTGCGCCGTGTAACGGAACATAACTGATCGAGCCGTCATCGTGGAAGATGCTCCCCCCGCCGCTGCTCGGGGTCAGGCCGGAGACCGACCAGCCGTCGGCGGCGAACCGCTGCCGGACCTGCTCGGCGTCCCAGGTGCCGTCCACCGAACCGCTCGCGAAGGCCGTTTCGGCGGCCCACGGCGACGCCGTGTAGGAGTAGTTGTCCGGGCCATCCTCTACGCCGGCCTGCTGGGTGAGGCGGGTCATGGCGGCGTCGTCGGGCAGGTCCGCGAACGTCTGGGCGCCGAGCCAGGAGCCGGCGGCGGCACCGAAGCCGCCCATGGTCAACGCGGTGAGCAGCGCCGCGATCGCCATGAACGGCCGACCGGCCGGCAGCCGGAAGCGCAGCCGCAGGCCGCTGGCGATCAGGTGCATGGCCTCGCCGGCACGCGGACGGCGCTGGCCCGGTGTCGCCATCTCCAGCAGCGTGGTGACCACCTCGGTGCCGTGCCGTCGGCGGTGCCGGCGCGGATAGGCGAGCAGCAGCGTGCGGTAGCCACGCTCCAGATTGCGGTCGGCGGTCGGCCAGGCAGTGGTGCTGCGGTCGGGGGCCGGCCAGGCGGCGGTCATCCGGTCACCGTGCCGAAGCTCAGCGCGCCGCCGAGACGCTTGCCCAACTGCGTCTCGGCCGCCGTGGCGTGCCGGCGGAGGCGTTCGATCTGGACCTGGAGCGCGGCGGCACCGGTGTCGCTGAGCCGGTAGTAGCGGCGCAGCCGCCCTTCGACGGCCTCCTCCCGGTCGACGGTGACCAGACCCTGCTCGGCCAGCCGGTCGAGGGCGCCGTAGAGGGTGCCGGGTCTCAGCTTGACCTCACCCGCCGAGAGTTCGTCGACCGCCCGGATCACGCCGTAGCCGTGCAGCGGCTGCCCGGCCAGGGCAGTGAGGATCAGAAAAGTAGGTTCTTGCACGTGGCCAATAGTACGGTCACCGTTATATAACGTCAACCGTTCATGGGGACGGTGCTTCGCGTTCCCCGCCTTCGGCCTCACGTGGGTCGTGGCGGCCCGCGCTAGCCGTGCTGTCAGAGCGGGTCGTCTGACGTGAAGGAGGTCAGACGGTGGCTGCGCTCAGCATCCGAAACCTGGACGATTCGGTGAAGGACGAGCTGCGGCTCCGAGCGGCTCGACACGGTCGATCCATGGAGGCCGAGATTCGGGCATCCTGACCACCACCACCGCCGCCGCCGCCGAGGATGCGCCGCGAGCTGATCTCTTCGAGGCGCTCACCGAACGGTTCCAGCGACTTGGTGGTGTGGACCTGGACGTGCCGGAGCGGAAAACGCCGCCCCGAGCGGCGGAGACCCCAGAGACGATTCAGGGCCGGTCCTCTGGGGACCGGCCCTGTCGTTTTTCCGGCTCAGGTCAGCGGAGGATACGAGATTCGAACTCGTGAGGGTGTAAACCCAACACGCTTTCCAAGCGTGCGCCCTAGGCCTCTAGGCGAATCCTCCGCGAGCCAGGATACAGGTTTGCGCCGGGCCGCCCACCGCACCACCCCCTGAAGATCCTCCACGGGTCGGGTAGGCTGGGGCCACCTCCCGTGCGGCGGTATCTCGTGAACCTCCCCAGGGCCGGAAGGCAGCAAGGATAAGCGAGCTCTGCCGGGTGCACGGGAGGCCTTTTTGTCTCGTGCCCGCGTGGTCTGCCCAGTGGCGGCTCGGGTCCCGGTGGCGGCCGTTGATCGACTCCAGGTCGCTGAAGTGGCGGTGTCCCGAGCACCTCGATGCCGCCGTATCCGCGGAACGGAGTTGATCAGCACTGGTCCGCGCCGCCGTGAAACCGGCGGGGTGGGTGGTCAGGCGGGGCGGGTCGGCGCAGAATGGCTCGGTCGAGAGGAGGCGGGACGCCGTGGCACTGGCGCTCTACCGCAAGTACCGGCCGCGTACCTTCGCCGAGGTCATCGGACAGGAGCACGTCACCGAGCCGTTGTCGCAGGCGCTGCGCAGCGGGCGGCTCAACCACGCATACCTCTTCTCCGGCCCGCGCGGCTGCGGCAAGACCTCCAGCGCCCGCATCCTGGCCCGCTCCCTCAACTGCGAGCACGGACCCACGCCGGAGCCGTGCGGCACCTGTGACTCGTGCCGGTCGCTGGCCGGCGACGGGGCCGGCTCGATCGACGTCATCGAGATCGACGCGGCCAGCCACGGTGGTGTGGACGACGCCCGCGAGCTGCGGGAGAAGGCGTTCTTCGCCCCGGCCAACAGCCGGTTCAAGATCTACGTCATCGACGAGGCGCACATGGTCTCGTCGGCCGGCTTCAACGCCCTGCTCAAGCTGGTCGAGGAGCCCCCGGAGTACGTCAAGTTCATCTTCGCCACCACCGAGCCGGAGAAGGTCCTCGGGACGATCAAGTCGCGGACCCACCACTACCCGTTCCGGCTGATCCCGCCGAAGACCCTCCGGCCGTACCTTGAGCAGCTCACCCAGGCCGAGGGGGTGCAGGTCGAACCGGCGGTGTTTCCCCTCGTGGTGCGGGCCGGTGGCGGCAGCGCCCGGGACAGCCTCTCCGTGCTCGACCAGCTCATCGCCGGCGCCGGCGCCGACGGTGTGACCTACGCCCGCGCCGCCGCGCTGCTCGGCGTCACCGACGCGGCGCTGATCGACGAGATGTGCGACGCCCTTGCCGCCGGGGACGGTGCAGCCGCGTACGCCACGGTCGACCGGGTCGCCGAGGCCGGGCACGACGCCCGCCGGTTCGCCGCTGACCTGCTGGAACGCCTGCGCGACCTGATCGTGCTCCAGCAGGTGCCGGACGCCGCCGCCAAGGGCCTCATCGACGGGCCGGACGACCAGATCGAGCGGATGGCCGCCCAGGCCCAACAGCTCGGCCCGGGAACCCTGTCCCGCTGCGCCGACATCGTGCACGACGGCCTGGTGGAGATGCGTGGCACCACCGCGCCGCGGCTGCTGCTGGAGCTGATCTGCGCCCGGATGCTCTTGCCCGGCGTCGACGACTCCACCGGCGGCCTGCTTCAGCGCCTCGAACGCATGGAGCGTCGGCTCACCCCGGTGGCACCGACGCGCCGCCGGCCACCGCCGGCTCCGCACCCGCCGCCGGCCCTCCGGCGGTACGCACCCAGGCTTCCGCCGCGCCCGCGGCTGCCGCCGCGACCCGGGCCGGGACCGACGCTGCCGCGCCGGCTACCGCCACCGGCGCTGCCGTACCGCCTGTCGGTGGCGGCGCAGCCGCAGCTGCCCTCCGCGACGGCGGGACCGCACCGCCGGTGCGCGACGGCGCGACCGCACCGGCCGGACGTAATGGCGCAGCCGTACCGGCCGGGCGTGACGGTGTGCCGTCCACGGTCGGTCCGGGCGCAGGGGCGACCGACGCGGCCGGTCCCGCCTCGATGGACGCCGGCGCCGGGGTGAACGGGGCGGCCACCGGTGGGCCTGGTCTCCCGGGCCGGTCGGGTGGCAGCCACGACGCATCCGCCGGTGCTGCCACGCCCCGACGACCCGTACCCGCGTCGGCCGTCATGCCTGATCCGGCTACTCCGGAGCCGCCGCGGCCCGGTTCGGCGGCCCCGGGCGTACTGGACGCGGTCGCGGTGCGTCGGGTCTGGCCGGAGGTGGTCGGCAAGGTGAACCGGAGCAACAAGCGGATCGCGGCGCTGATGCGGGCCGCGGTCGTCCGCGATCTCGACGGCGACACCCTCGTGCTGACCGTGAAGTCGGCCGTGCTGGCCCGGATGATGTCCGACCACGCCCACGTGCTGACCGACGCGCTCTACGAGGAACTGGGCGGACGCTGGCAGATCCGCTGCGAGGTGCCCGGCGAGCGCAGCGGCATGTCGCCCGGCAACCCGCGCACCACATCCCGTTCCGCCCCAGCGTCTGATCCGAGCGCCGCCGGTGCCGGCCAGGGTTCGGGTGGTGCCCATGGCCCCGGCCCCGCCGCCCCGTCCGGCTTGCCCGCCGACGTCGGGGACCCGGGCCGGTCCGGTGACGCGACGTCCGCCGCTGTGGCGGGTGACCAGGACGACTGGCCGGAGCCGGCCCGCCCCGGCAGTTCCGCACCGGCCTCCTCGGCCACCGCGGGGGACGATCTGGATGACGGGTGGCCGGAGGCGGCTCGCCCTGGCGGCTCGTCCGCACCTCCGGTCGTCTCCCGACGCCGGACGCTCCGGCGGGCGGTCGAGCCGGTGCCCCGGCGGGCGGTGCCGGCGTCGCCGGTAGCGGTGCCCAGCCGGGCGGTGCCGGTGCTCCGGGCGGCTCGCCGGCCGACGCGAGGGCGGATGTCCCGCCGAGACAGCAGGGCGCGGCGACCAGCGGCAACGGCAGCGTTGGCAGCGGCGCCGGTGGCGCGCCGGTGAGTCGTGCGATCGCGGCGGCTCGGGCGGCGGCGGCCGGCCGGGCGCGCGTACCGCCCAGGTGACCCGGCGGACGGCGGACGTCGAGTTCGCCGGCGAGCCGCCGTACGATCCCGATTTCGACGGCCCGGTGCGCGGCGATGCGGGACGCCCCGGCGGCGCGCGACCGGCTGCCGTTCCCGCCTACGAGGGTTTCGACCCGGGCGACGAACCGCTCGACGAGATCATCGACGAGAAGACGGCCCGCGAGTCGAGCGAGGAACAGGCCGTCCGGCTGCTTCGCGAGACCTTCGGCGGAGCCGAAAAGATCGGCGACTGACCTCCAGGGACACACCCCGCCGAGGTGGAACGGCGACGGGTGCGGCGGGCGGGGTGGGGTCGGTGGGGGCCGTTAGGGTGGGCGGCGGCAGGGAAGACGAGTTGAGGGAGTCATCGTGCGGCCTGGTGGACAGCCGAACATGCAGCAGATGCTGAAGCAGGCGCAGAAGATGCAGCAGCAGATCGCCAAGGCGCAGGCCGAGCTGGCCGAGGCCGAGGTGACCGGCACCGCCGGCGGTGGCCTGGTCACCGCCACCGTTTCCGGTTCTGGCGAGGTGAAGAGCATCAAGATCGACCCCAAGGCGGTCGACCCGGACGACGTGGAGACGCTGGAAGATCTGGTCGTCGCCGCGCTGCACAACGCCACCGAGGCGGCCCGCGAGCTGACCGACCAGAAGATGGGCCCGGTCGCGGGCGGGATGGGCGGCCTCGGCCTGCCCGGATTCTGAGCCCCGGATGTACGAAGGCGCCATCCAGGACCTGATCGACGAGCTGGGGCGGTTGCCGGGCGTGGGTCCGAAGAGCGCCCAGCGGATCGCCTTCCACGTGCTGTCCGCCGACCCGGCCGACGTGAACCGGCTGGCCGGGGCGCTGCGCAAGGTCAAGGAACTGGTGCGTTTCTGCACCAGTTGCTACAACGTCGCCGAGTCCGACCAGTGCCGGATCTGCCGCGATCCGCGCCGGACGGACGAGGTGATCTGCGTGGTCGAGGAGCCGAAGGACGTGGTCGCGATCGAGCGGACCGGTGAGTTCCGCGGCCGTTACCACGTGCTCGGTGGGGCGATCAACCCGTTGGAGGGCATCGGGCCTGACAACCTGCGCATCCGCGAGCTGCTGGCCCGGCTGGGCAGCGGCGCGGTCCGGGAGCTGATCCTGGCCACCGACCCGAACACCGAGGGCGAGGCGACCGCGACCTACCTCGCGTTGATGGTGAAGCCGATGGGCATCGCGGTGACCCGGTTGGCCAGCGGGCTACCGGTCGGCGGCGACCTGGAGTACGCCGACGAGATCACCCTGGGTCGGGCCTTCGAGGGGCGCCGGGCCGTGTGACGGATCGCCGAGCGGCGGGCCGTGGAAGGTGTGTCCGCCGACGACGGGGTGCCGGTGGGACGACGGTGACGCGCTGGTGATGACCTCCGTGAAGTGCGTCGGGTGGGGTCGGCCGGTAGCGGCCGACCCCACCGGTCGCACCTGGTACGAGGGAGGTCGAGGTGCGGCAGGAACGGGACAACCGGCCCTGGCCGCCGAGCAGAGGGTGGACATCTGGGAGATCCGCCGGGAGCCGGAACTGTCGCTGGTCGTCGAGTCGACCGAGGCCTACGGTCCATGGCCGGACGGAATACTGCAGCTCTGCCATCGACTCGATTTCCGGGCTCTGGGCGCACCGGATGCCGGCTTCGATCTGGTGCGTCTGCCCACGTGCCCGGCGCCGCCCACACCGTGAGAGGCTTCGGCCGGTGGTATGACACACTGCTAGTGATCCGCCCGATCGATGTAACAGAATGGTATCGATTGTTTAGGGCTATTGAGGGCTTTTGTCCGTGAGCCCCCTGGTCCGCGTCACCGGGGCCAGGCACTAAGGACACGATCCGGTACCAAGAGCTTCCCGCGCCGTTTCCGGGCGGTCCGAACGGGAGCTATGGTCACCGCCATCGGTGACCCTGTCACCACGTTGTCCGTACCCCCCAGGACGAGGTGAAGCACCATGCGTGCATCCAGGCCGAAGGTCGCTATCGCGGCCGTGGCGGCCGCGGCCCTCGCGGTAGCAGGCTGTGCCGAAAGCGACCGTGAAGGCTCCAGCGGTAGTAGCAAGGACACCCTCGTCTTCGGCGTTGCCGGAGACCCGAAGGTGCTCGACCCCAGCTTCGCCAGCGACGGTGAGTCGCTGCGCGTGGCCCGTCAGGTGTTCGAGACGCTGGTCCGCCCCGAGGAGGGTGGCACCAAGGTCAGCCCCGGCCTCGCCGAGACCTGGGAGCCGGACGCCACCGGCACGACCTGGACGTTCAAGCTGCGTACCGGCGTGAAGTTCCACGACGGCACCGACTTCAACGCCGAGGCCGTCTGCGTCAACTTCGACCGCTGGTACAACGCCAAGGGCCTCATGCAGAGCCCCGACGTGACCGCCTACTGGCAGGACGTCATGGGCGGCTTCGCCGCCAACGAGGACGACACCCTCGGCGAGAGCCTCTTCAAGTCCTGCACCGCCACCGACCCCACCACGGTCAGCCTGGCCTTCACCCGGGTCTCCAGCAAGATCCCGGCCGCCCTGATGCTGCCGTCCTTCTCCATCCACAGCCCGAAGGCGCTGCAGGAGTACGACGCCAGCAACGTCTCGGGCAGCGCGGACGACATCAAGTACCCCGTGTACGCGACCGAGCACCCGACCGGTACCGGTCCGTTCAAGTTCAAGACCTGGGACATCGCCAACAAGACGCTGACCCTGGAGCGGAACGAGGACTACTGGGGCGAGAAGGCCAAGCTGAAGAGCCTGATCTTCAAGACCATCTCGGACGAGAACGCCCGTAAGCAGGAGCTGCGCTCCGGCGGCATCCAGGGTTACGACCTGGTCGGCCCGGCCGACGTCGAGCCGCTCAAGAGTGAGGGCTTCAACGTCCTGACCCGCCCGGCCTTCAACATCCTCTACCTGGGGATCAACCAGAAGGGGAACCCGAAGCTGGCCGACCTGAAGGTCCGCCAGGCGCTCGCCCACGCGGTCAACCGGCAGGCCCTGGTCGACTCGAAGCTGCCACCGGGCGCCCAGGTCGCGGTGAACTTCTTCCCCGACACCGTCGAGGGCTGGAACGGCGACGTCACCAAGTACGAGTACGACGTCGAGAAGGCCAAGGCGCTGCTGGCCGAGGCCGGTGCGTCGGACCTGACCCTGCGGTTCCACTACCCGACCGAGGTCACCCGGCCCTACATGCCCAACCCGAAGGACCTCTTCGAGCTGGTCTCGGCGGACCTCCAGGCGGCCGGCATCACGATCGAGCCGATCCCGCTGAAGTGGAGCCCGGACTACCTCAACGCCACCACCTCCGGCGACGAGCACGACCTGCACTTCCTCGGGTGGACCGGCGACTACGGCGACGGCTACAACTTCATCGGCACCTTCTTCGACCGGCAGAAGGACGAGTGGGGCTACAACAACCCCGCCCTGTTCGAGAAGTTCAAGCAGGCGGACTCGACCGCGGACCCGGCGGCCCGGGTGGCGCTCTACAAGGAGCTCAACGCCGACATCATGAGCTTCCTGCCCGGCGTGCCGATCTCGCACTCGCCGCCGGCCATCGTGTTCGGCAAGGACGTGACCGGGGTCAAGGCGAGCCCGCTCACCGACGAGCGGTTCGCCACCGCCGAGTTCAAGTCCTGATCTGACGCACAGACCGCGGGCGGGCGCTGTACCACAGCGCCCGCCCGCGATCGGCAAAGCACCCTACGAGGCCGCCGTGTTCCGGTTCATCGTCAGACGCCTGCTGCAGTTGATACCCACGCTGTTCGGGCTCTCCATCCTGCTGTTCATCTGGCTCCGGCGGCTGCCCGGCGGCCCCGAGACCGCCATCCTCGGCGAGCGGGGCACGCCCGAGATGCGCGCCGCGATCCGCCGCAACCTCGGCCTCGACGAGCCGATCCTGATCCAGTACGGCCGGTTCGTCCGGCGGATGATCCGCCTCGACCTGGGCACGTCGATCTCGACCAAGCGCGAGGTCACCACGGAGTTCCTCCAGCGCTTCCCCGGCACCGTCGAGTTGACCATCGCCGCGCTGGTGATCGCGATCGGCATCGGCATCCCGCTGGGCTACCTGGCCGCCCGTCGGCGCGGCCGGTTCCTCGACCACGCCTCCGTCGGCGGGTCGCTGATCGGCATCTGCATTCCGGTCTTCTTCCTGGCGTACATCCTCAAGGCGATCTTTTCGGAGAACCTCGGCTGGTTCCCCTCCAGCGGGCGACAGGACCCGACCCTCGGCGCGACCCGGATCACCAACTTCTTCGTCCTCGACGGGCTGATGACCCGGGAGTGGGACGCTGCCGCCGACGCGCTCATGCATCTCGTGCTGCCGGGGATGGCGCTGGCCAGCATCCCGCTGGCGATCATCGTCCGGATCACCCGGGCCAGCGTGCTTGAGGTGCTCAACGAGGACTTCGTGCGCACCGCCGAGGCAAAGGGCCTGACCGAGAACGTGGTTCGCCGCCGGCACGTGCTGCGCAACGCGATGCTCCCGGTGGCCACCTCGATCGGTCTGCTCACCGGTGGTCTGCTCTCCGGCGCGGTGCTCACCGAGACCGTCTTCGCGTTCAGCGGGATCGGCGCCTTCCTCGCCGACGCCATCAGCCAGCGTGACTATCCGGTCCTGATGGGCTTCATCATGATCATTGCGGTGGTCTACGTGCTGGTGAACCTGCTCGTCGACCTCTCGTACAGCCTGATCGACCCGAGGGTGAGGGTCCGATGACGATCATCAGCGGGAAGAAGCGCGAGAAGATCGACAGGCTCGCCGAGCTCGCCGCCCGTGAGGAGGAGCGCGGGGTCAGTCTCTGGCAGGACGCCTTCCGTCGGCTGCGACGCAACCCGGCGGCCATCGTCGGCGCGGTGATCCTGGCCATCTTCGTCCTGGTCGCGGTGGTCGGCCCGTTCTTCGTGCCGTACGGCCCGACGGACACCATCGGCATCCGCGAGGGCGTGGTCCGGGTGGGGCAGGGCATGATCCCGGGGCACTCGGCCGAGCACTGGCTCGGTTACGACCACCAGGGTCGGGACGTCTTCAGCCGGATGATCGTCGGAGCCCGGCAGACCCTGCTGGTCGGCGTGGTCGCCACCATGATCGGTCTGGCCATCGGCGCGCTGATCGGTGGTGTCGCCGGCGCCGCCGCCGGCCTCGGCGGTCGCTGGGGGCGTTGGATCGACACCACCCTGATGCGCTTCATCGACATGCTGCTGGCACTGCCCAGCCTGCTGCTGGCGGTGAGTATCGCCGCCCTGCTCGGGCCGAGCCTGACCACCGTGATGATCGCGGTCGGCATGGTGTCGGTGCCGATCTTCGCCCGGCTGCTGCGCGGCTCGATGCTTGCCCAGTCCAACAGCGACTATGTGCTGGCGGCCACCTCGCTCGGCGTACGCAAGTCGAAGATCGCGCTGGCCCACGTGCTGCCCAACTCGCTCGCCCCGGTCATCGTCCAGGCCACGCTGACGCTGGCCACCGCGATCATCGAGGCCGCCGCGCTGTCCTTCCTCGGTCTCGGCAACCCCGACTCGGCCACTCCCGAGTGGGGCGTGATGCTGGCCGACGCGCAGCCGTGGATCGGCATCCGGCCCGCGCTGGCCATCTACCCGGCGGTCGCCATCATCATCACGGCGCTGGGCTTCACGTTGCTCGGTGAGGCGATGCGTGAGGCCCTCGACCCGAAGCTGCGGAAGTAGGTGTCGTCAGCGTGAGAAGTGAGCTTGTGAGCCCCAGTCGCGCGGGCGAGGAGCGAGCGGAGCGAGCCCCGCAGTCGCGGGCAGAAGCTGGTGTAGCCGCGAACGAAAGGGCGGTGCGTCATGGCACTGCTTGATGTCGAAGATCTTTCCGTCACCTTCGCCCGGCGCGGTCAGCGGACCGTACGCGCCGTGGACGGGGTGTCCTTCTCCGTTGACGCCGGGGAAGTGGTCGGCCTGGTCGGCGAATCCGGCTGCGGCAAGTCGGTGACCTCGCTGGCGATCATGGGGTTGCTGCCCAAGCAGCCCGGCCTGCGAGTGGGTGGCAAGGCGGTGTTCGACGGTTCCGACCTGCTCCGGCTCGACGACCGGTCGCGGCGGGACATCCGGGGTCGCGACATCGCGATGATCTTCCAGGACCCGCTGTCGTCGCTGAACCCGGTCGTGCCGATCGGCCTACAGGTGACGGAGGTGCTGACCCGACACCGCGGCCTCAAGGGCGACGCGGCGGCGAAGGAGGCCGCCGCGCTGCTCGACCGGGTCGGCATCCCCGACCCGAAGCGGCGGTTGAAGGAGTATCCGCACCAGCTCTCCGGAGGGATGCGCCAGCGCGCCCTGATCGCCATGGCGGTGGCCTGCCAGCCTCGGCTGCTCATCGCCGACGAGCCGACCACCGCTCTGGACGTCACCATCCAGGCGCAGATCCTGGAACTGCTGAAGGACCTGGTCCGGGACTCGGGCACCGCACTTGTGATGATCACGCACGACCTGGGCGTGGTGGCCGGCCTGTGCGACACGGTCAACGTGCTGTACGGCGGTCGGGTGGTGGAGACCGCGCGCCGGCGTCCGCTGTTCCGCGAGCCCCGACACCCGTACACCGTGGGGTTGCTCGGCTCGGTGCCGCGTCTGGACGCCGGGCGCGGCGAGCGGCTCATCCCCATCCCCGGCTCGGTGCGGGACCTGTTGCCGTGGCCCGACGGCTGCGCCTTCGCCCCGCGCTGCACTCGCCGGGTGGACGCCTGTGTCGGTGAGCCGCCCGAGATGGTGCTCACCCACGCCGGTCGCAGCTACCGTTGCGTCAACCCGGCCCCGGTGCCCGGCACGGTGCCCGCCGCGGCAGCATCGCCGGCCGGGCCGGCGGACGCCGCCGACGGTGCCGGGTCGGCACCGGCCGTCGACGCCCAGGTCCAGGAGGCGGGTAGCCCGGCCGGCGGGCCGGTGCCCGCGCCGCGCGAGGAGGAGAAGCGATGACCGGCAGCGACATCCTCGTCGAGGTACGGGATCTGAAGGTGCACTTCCCGATCAAGCGGGGAGTGTTGTTCGACCGCACGGTTGGCCACGTCAGGGCGGTCGACGGCGTCGACCTGCGCATCCCGCGCGGCCGGACGTACGGCCTGGTCGGCGAGTCGGGTTGCGGCAAGTCCACGCTCGGGCGGGCGCTGCTCCAGCTCACCCCGCCCACCGCCGGGGAGGTCGACTTCGACGGGGTCGAGCTGACCAAGCTGCCGCCGGGCAAGCTGCGCGCGATGCGCAGGCGGATGCAGATGATCTTCCAGGACCCGATGTCGAGCCTCGACCCGCGGCAGAACGTCGAGTCGATCCTCACCGAAGGCCTGCAGACGCACGGCATCGGCGGCGACCGCGACGGACGTCGTAAGATCATCGCCGAGACGCTGGACAAGGTCGGGCTGCCCCGCTGGGCGCTGTCCCGCTACCCCCACGAATTCTCCGGAGGTCAGCGGCAGCGCATCGGCATCGCCCGCGCGCTGGTGCTGGGACCGGAACTGATCGTCGCCGACGAGCCGGTCTCCGCGCTGGACGTGTCGATCCAGGCCCAGGTGGTCAACCTGCTCGACGAACTGCAGGACAGCCTCGGCCTCACCTACCTGGTGATCGCGCACGACCTGGCGGTGGTCCGGCACATCTCCGACATCGTCGGCGTGATGTACCTGGGTGCACTGGTCGAGGAGGCGCCGAGTGACCGGCTCTACACCGAGCCGCTGCACCCGTACACCCGGGCGCTGATGTCGGCGGTGCCGGTGCCCGACCCGGACGTGGAGGACCGCCGGGAGCGGATCCTGCTCGCCGGTGACCTGCCCTCGCCGGCCAACCCGCCGTCGGGCTGCCGCTTCCATACCCGATGCCCCTGGGCGCAACCGACCCGCTGCGCCGACGAGCGGCCGGTGCTGCGGGAGATCGGCCGTAGCCGGGTCGCCTGCCACTGGGCCGAGCAGGTCGCCAGCGGCGAACTGCGTCCGCACAAGGTCGGCGCGGAGATGGTCCGCCCGGCGGATGAGGGTGAGGATCCCGAGGCGGTCTCCGCCCCCAGCGAGCCCGGCTCCTTCGTCTGAGGAAGGTGACTCCCTCAGCCCTCCGGACGGTTCAGCAGGCCGACGGCGATGCTGTGCACCGCGTCCAGCCCGGCGGCGTCGCCCCACGACGCCCGGCCGCCGGTGACCGCGTACCACTCGTCGGCGTCCTTGTACTGCACGCGCAGGGTGACCTGCCCGTCGGCGAATTCGGTGCGCAGGGTCAGCTCGCCGGTGACCACACCGACCTCGTCGGTCATCACCCCGCCCGGCCCGGACACGATGTCCGTGGTCCGGCTCTGCGGTCCGGGAGCGCCCCCGGCGTCGGCGGTCATCCCGGCGCTCGGCACCTCCACCTCGCCGTCGGCGGTCATCCCGGCCGTGGCCGGACCGGGCGGTGGGTTGCCGGCCGCCGCCGCGTCCGCACCGCCGGAGCCCGGCGCCCGCTCGGGCACGGGGACATCGCCGGTTACGGCTTGCTCTCCCATGCGCAGCCCTCCAACATGTCGGCCAGCGCGGCCTTCTCCGCACTGGTCACCGTCAGCCGCCAGTGGTGCTTCACCGCCACCCAGTCGCCGGCATACTGGCACCAGTATGACCGGTTTGGTGGTTTCCACTGGGACGGATCCTGGTCACCCTTTGACCGGTTGGAGGAGGCGGAAACCGCGAAGAGCTGCGGCCGGTCGAGGTCGTTGGCGAAGTCGCCACGCTTCGCGTCGTCCCAGTCGTCGGCGCCGGAGCGCCAGGCGTTGGCCAGCGGCACCATGTGGTCGACGTCCACGCTGGACGGATCGGTGAAGCTTCGCCCGTCGTAGACGCTCTCCCACCGGCCGCCCACCACGTTGCAGCCGGAGTGGCGGATGCTCTTGCCGTCGCGTTCCAACACCGTGTCCCGGATGTCGCAGTTCTGCCCGGTCTTGTCCCAGTGCGGAAAGCGGCTGCGGCTGTAACCGCGCATCGGGTTGGCCTCGGCGACGGTGAGTTGGTCGAGCATCTGGGTGACGCTGGCGCCGTCGCCACTCGGCAACGCCTCCGGCTCCTCCAGTGGGACGCAACCCGCCGCGCCGAGGATCAGCGCCGCGGCGAGCGCGAGCGCCCCCCGGGCGCGGGCTCCTGATCTGGTACGCACAGACGACACCTCTCCAGCTTGCGGGCTCCCGGCGATCCCGCACAGTACCCGGGCGAGGTTTCGGCGTTTCGTGGTGTCTTACAGATGGCGCACGGCAGATTGGTAGCCATGCCTGAACCCGCCTCCGCCCTCCGGCTGCGAAGCAGCGCCGGCCGGGGCACCCTGGCCGCCGCCGTGCTCGCCTCCGGCATGGTCTTCCTCGACAGCACCGTGGTCAACGTGGCGCTGCCCCGACTCGGTGCCGACCTCGGCGCCTCCGTGGCCGGCCTACAGTGGACCGTCAACGGCTACCTGCTGACCCTGGCGGCGTTCGTCCTGCTCGGTGGGGCGCTGGGCGACCGCTTCGGGCGGCGGCGGATCTTCCTGATCGGCGTCGTCGCGTTCACCCTCGCCTCCGTACTCTGCGGGCTCGCCCAGCGGACCGACTGGCTGGTGGCCGCCCGGTTCCTCCAGGGCGCCGGCGGAGCCCTGCTGACCCCGGGCTCCCTGTCGTTGCTCCAGGCCAGCTTCCACCGGGACGACCGGGCGAAGACCATCGGGGCGTGGTCGGGGCTGTCCGGTGTCTCCACCGCGCTGGGCCCGTTCATCGGCGGCTGGCTGATCGACGCACTCTCCTGGCGGTGGATCTTCTTCCTGAACGTACCGCTGGCCGTGCTGGTGATCCTGGCGACCCTTCGTTGGGTCCCGGAGAGCCGGGACGAGAGCGCCTCCCGGGCCGGGCGGGCACGCCGGTTCGACGTGGCCGGCGCGCTGCTCGGCGCCCTCGGCCTGGCCGGCGTGACGTACGCCCTGGTCGACGCGCCCGGTCGCGGCCTGTACTCGCCGGCGGTGCTGGCGGCGGCCCTGCTGGCGGTGCTCGCCGCCGTGGTCTTCGTGCTCGTGGAACGGCGTCGTGGAGACACCGCGATGCTCCCCACCGGCCTGTTCGGCAGCCGGCTGTTCTCGGTGTTGAACGTCTTCACCGTGCTGGTCTACGCCGCCCTCGGCGGGTTCACCTTCTTCATCGCCGTCTACCTGCAGAACGTGGTCGGCTGGTCGGCGCTGCTGACCGGTCTCGCGCTGCTGCCGATGACCCTGCTCCTGCTGGTCGGTTCGCCCGGAGCCGGTGCGCTGTCGACGAAGATCGGGCCGCGGTTGCCGCTGACCGTCGGCCCGGTACTGGCCGCCGCTGGTCTGCTGATGCTGCGTGAGGTCTCACCGGGGGCGTCGTACTGGCGCGAGGTGCTGCCCGGGGTGGCGGTCTTCGGTGCCGGACTGACCCTGGTGGTGGCGCCACTGACCGCCTCCGTGCTGGCCGCCGTCGAGGACCGCTTCGCGGGGGTGGCGAGCGGCTTCAACAACGCCGCCTCCCGGGTCGGCGGCCTGCTGGCGGTGGCGGCCCTGCCGCTGCTGGTCGGGCTCTCCGGCACCGGGTACGAGCAGCGCGACGAACTCACCGCCGCCTACCGTGGAGCGCTGCTCTGGTGCGCCGGGCTGCTACTGGCCGGCGCGGCCATCGCCGTCCTGCTGGTCCATCGTCCGGCCCGCCGGCCGCCGCCGGCCCAGCCCTGCCACTCGATGCCGGTCTCCACCCCGAAGTAGTAGCCCCACCGGGATGGCCGGCCGGGAGAGGGCTTCCGGTCGACCGGAAGCCCTCTCCCGCACACCTCAGCCTCGGGCGCGGTTGACGGCGCTGGTCACCGCCTTGACGGAGGCGGTGACGATGTTGGCGTCCATGCCGACGCCCCAGACCGTGCGCCCCTGCACCTCACACTCGACGTACGCGGCGGCCTGCGCGTCGCCACCGGAGGACAGCGCGTGCTCGTGGTAGTCGAGCACCCGTACGCTCACGCCGGCCGAGCCGAGCGCGTTGACGTACGCGTCGATCGGGCCGTTGCCGATCGCGGTGACCGAGTGGCGCGCCCCGCCGACGCCGACCTGTGCGGTGATCTCGACCTTGCCGTCGGCGGTGCCGATCGCGTACTCGGTCAGGGTCACCGCCGGATCGGCCTGGTGGTCGAGGAGGTACTGCCCGGCGAAGATCCGCCACATGGTGGCCGGGTCGACCTCGCCACCGTCGTGGTCGGTGACCTGCTGCACCACCCCGGAGAACTCGATCTGGAGCCGGCGTGGCAGGTCGAGCTGGTGTTCGGTCTTCATGATGTACGCGACGCCGCCCTTGCCGGACTGCGAGTTGACCCGGATCACGGCTTCGTAGCTGCGGCCCAGGTCCTTCGGGTCGATCGGCAGGTAGGGCACTGCCCAGGTGAACGTGTCGACCGGCACCCCGGCGGCGGCCGCGTCGGCCTCCAACGCGGTGAAACCCTTGTTGATGGCGTCCTGGTGGGAGCCGGAGAAGGCGGTGTAGACAAGGTCACCGGCGTACGGGTGACGCTCGTGCACGGGCAGCTGGTTGCAGTACTCGACGGCCCGCTTGATCTCGTCGATGTCGGAGAAGTCGATCATCGGATCGATGCCCTGGGAGAAGAGGTTCAGCCCCAGCGTCACCAGGTCGACGTTGCCGGTGCGCTCGCCGTTGCCGAACAGGCAGCCCTCGATCCGGTCGGCGCCGGCGAGCAGGCCCAGCTCGGCGGCGGCCACCCCGGTGCCCCGGTCGTTGTGCGGGTGCAGGCTGAGCACCAGGCTGTCGCGCCGGGGCAGGTGCCGGTGCATCCACTCGATCGAGTCGGCGTACACGTTCGGCATGGCCATCTCGACGGTGGCCGGCAGGTTGACGATCAGCTTCCGGTCCGGCGTCGGGTCGACCACCTCGATGACCTTCGCGCAGACCTCCAGCGCGTACTCCAGCTCGGTGCCGGTGTACGACTCCGGCGAGTACTCGTAGTGGATCTCGGTGTCCGGGGTGTGGATCTCGGCGTACTTCTGGCACAGCCGGGCGCCGCTGGTGGCGATGTCGGTGATGCCGTCACGGTCCAGCCCGAACACCACCCGGCGTTGCAGGGTGGAGGTGGAGTTGTAGAAGTGCACGATCGCCCGGCGGGCTCCGCGCAGCGAGGAGAAGGTCCGGTCGATCAGATGCTCCCGGCACTGGGTCAGCACCTGGATGGTGACGTCCTCGGGGATCAGGTCCTGCTCGATCAGTTGCCGGACGAAGTCGTAGTCGGTCTGGCTGGCCGACGGGAAGCCGACCTCGATCTCCTTGTAACCCAGCTGCACCAGGAGCTGGAACATCCGGCGCTTGCGCTCCGGCGACATCGGGTCGATCAGCGCCTGGTTGCCGTCGCGGAGGTCGACCGCGCACCACCGCGGCGCGGCCTCGACCCGGCGGGTGGGCCAGGCGCGGTCCGGCAGGTCGATCCGGAACTGCTGTTGGTACGGCTGGTACCGCTGGTACGGCATCCGGCTGGGGCGTTGCCGGGCGGTCGGATCGGAGTCAACGTCGGTGGTGCCGGCTGGGTGAGCCATGGCGGAGTTCTCCCGGGGTCATGTGACGTCAGCAGTAGAGGTCGGCAGCGAGGCCGAGCAGAAGATCCGGAACAGTGCTGGCGGCGCGGTCCGACTCCGCGACGAGGTGCCGGCCGTCAGGCCTCGTCGCGGCGACCAAGGAGAAGGTGCACCTGCCACATGACAGAGTGACCCTACGTGATGGGACGACCTCTGGGAAGGTCGGTCCGGACTTTGGGACGAAGCTCGCGAGAGACGGGGTCAGGCGGTGGCGCCTGCGCAGCCCATCACCAGTTCGGCCAGGGGTCGGCGGTGGCGTAGCGAGGTCTCCTCAGCCAGCAGGTCGGCCGGGAGGCTGAACGGATCGCCCAGTTGCCCGACCGCCACCGCCACGTACGGCCGTACGTCGCCGGGCAGGTCGAGGTCTGCTACCAGGCCGCCTCGATCGAGATCGGTGATCTGGCGCACGTGCAGCCCCAACGCGGTGGCCTGGACGGTCAGGTGGGCCACCGCCTGGCCGAGGTCGTACGCCGCGAACGGGTGGCCGGTCTGGCAGTGCGCGGCGAGCAGCAGGATGCTGGCGCGTCCGGCCCACCGCTGCTCGTCGGGCGGCAGGTTGACCAGGATCCGTTTGAAGATCTCGTCGTCGCGGTGCCCCACGACGAACCGCCAGGGCTGCCGGTTGCCGACCGACGGGGCCCAACGGGCGGCCTCCAACAGCGTCGCCACCTCGGCTCGGGTCAGCTCCGCCACCGGGTCGAAGGACCGGGGGCTCCAGCGGAAGGCGAGCAGCGAGGTGAGGTCGGTCATGCCGATAGCGTCCCCTATGGGCGCTTTCGCCCCAGGTGCGGCCTGGACAAATGTGGTAAATGACACCCGTAACGGAGTGGAGATCAGGGCGTTCCCGCGTCCTGGGCAGTGCCGCCGGCCTCGGCGCTCGGCGCGGTCCCGGACGGGTCGACGGGTGGCGCCGTCATGCCCAGCGGTTCACCCTCGACCACCGGCCCGGCCAACTGCACGGTCGCCGGCGCCGGCTCGGGTGGCGCGGCCAGCGTCAGCGTGCCGAACGCCGCCCGTGCCGCGGTCGGCGTGCCGTCGGTGTCGAAGCAGTAGATCCCCACGTCGAGCGGCGGGTTGATCGACGCCGCGGTGGTCTCCACCGAGTAGCAGCTGCCGGTCGCCCCGGTCGGCGCCATGGCCGGCGAGACCGACAGCGGGGCGCGGCGGTCGGTCAGCACCTCGAGCCAGTCGGTGAACGGATGCTGCACCCGGGGGTCGAGTCGACGCGGCAGCGTGTCGTCCCGCTCGCCGACGCGTACGCAGCTCGCCGGCTCCGGCCGGGTCGCCGACGGCAGCGCGCACTGGAACAGGCCGTCGGGCGTCGCCGCGAGCGAGATGTCGGCCGCGCCGCCGAGTGCGCCACCCGGCACGTCCACCCGCCAGCTGCCGTCGTTCGCACTGGTGAACGCGATCGAGCGGTCGGCGGTGCCGTCCACCCGGAGTGTGTACCGGGCGATCAGGTGCCGGTCCTGGGCGGCGGCCGCGAGGGCGGCCAGCTCGTCGCGGGCCGCGTCCAGCCCGGCCGGTCGCGGTGCGGAACTCGGCGGCGGCGAGGGCTCCGGCGGTGGGTCGGCGGAGCAGCCGGCGAACAGGACGGGCAGCGCGAGCGCGAGCGGGCCGGTCAGCCGGCGAGCGGGATGGTGGGCGGGGTACACCCGGCCATTCTCGGTGTTGGACCGGCCTCCGGGCACCCCCGGGAAGGCCGGCGTTTCCGGTGTGTCGCAGGCCACCCTCGCTCTGCGCCCGGGCCGGATCGTGGGATCACCTGACCCTGCGGTCAGAGCGGACCGATACCCTGAGGTCGTCCGACCCGCGCCGCCGGCCACGGTACCGGCGGCGTCGGCACGCTCAGCCCGGTGCCGGCGGCGTCGGCACGCTCAGGGCAACCGGGAGGGAGTGCGCCGTCGTGGCACTCGTGGTGCAGAAGTACGGCGGATCCTCCGTCGCCAACGCCGAGCGGATCAAGCGGGTGGCCGAGCGCATCGTCGCGGCCCGCAAGGCCGGCGACGACGTGGTCGTGGTGGTCTCCGCGATGGGCGACACCACCGACGAGCTGCTCGACCTGGCCAACCAGGTCAGTCCGTTGCCGCCGGGACGAGAGCTGGACATGCTGCTCACCGCCGGTGAGCGGATCTCCATGGCGCTGCTCGCGATGGCGATCCACAACCTGGGGTACGAAGCCCGTTCGTTCACCGGCTCCCAGGCCGGCGTGATCACCACCTCGGTGCACGGCAGGGCGCGGATCATCGACGTCACGCCGGGGCGACTCAAGGGCGCGCTGGACGAGGGCGCCGTGGTGATCGTCGCCGGCTTCCAGGGCGTCTCGCAGGACACGAAGGACGTCACCACCCTGGGGCGGGGTGGCTCGGACACCACCGCGGTGGCGCTGGCCGCGGCGCTGCGCGCGGACGTCTGTGAGATCTACACCGACGTGGACGGGGTCTTCACCGCCGACCCACGGATCGTGCCCAACGCCCGGCACATCAGGCAGATCACCTACGAGGAGATGCTGGAGCTGGCCGCCTGCGGCGCGAAGGTGCTGCACCTGCGTAGCGTGGAGTACGCCCGCCGGGCTGGGCTGCCGATCCATGTCCGTTCGTCATACTCGACCAACACCGGCACCATGGTCACCGGATCGATGGAGGAGCTTCCTGTGGAGCAGGCACTGATCACCGGGGTCGCCCACGACCGCAGCGAGGCCAAGATCACCATCGTCGGGGTGCCCGACGAGCCGGGTGCCGCCGCGAGCATCTTCGACACCGTCGCGGGTGCCGAGATCAACATAGACATGATCGTGCAGAACGTCTCCACCGAGGGCACCGGCCGCACGGACATCTCCTTCACGCTGCCCAAGACCGACGGTCCCACCGCGATGGCCGCGCTGAGCAAGATCCAGGAGACGGTCAACTTCAAGGGGCTGCTCTACGACGACCACGTCGGCAAGGTCTCCCTGATCGGCGCGGGGATGCGGTCGCACCCCGGTGTGGCCGCCAGCTTCTTCGCCGCGCTGGGCCAGGCCGGGGTGAACATCGAGATGATCTCCACTTCGGAGATCCGCGTCTCGGTGGTCTGCCGGGACACCGACCTCGACGCGGCGGTCCGGGCCATCCACGAGGCTTTCGACCTCGGCGGCGACACCGAGGCCGTGGTGTACGCGGGGACGGGGCGGTAGCGCGCGTGGCCGGCCTGCCCACCCTGGCCGTGGTCGGGGCGACGGGAGCCGTCGGCACCGTGATGTGTGAGCTGCTCACCGGGCGCCGCAATGTGTGGGGCGAGATCCGCCTGCTGGCCTCCGAGCGGTCGGCCGGGCGCAAGGTCTGGTGCCGGGGCGAGGAGTTGACCGTCCAGGCTCTCACCGAGCAGTCGCTCGACGGCGTCGACGTGGCGATGTTCGACGTGCCGGACGAGGTCTCCGCACACTGGGCGCCGATCGCGGTGAGCCGCGGCGCCGTCGTGGTCGACAACTCGGGTGCCTTCCGCTTGGACCCGGACGTCCCGCTCGTGGTGCCGGAGATCAACCCGGAGCAGCTGCGCAACCGGCCCCGCGGCATCGTCGCCAACGCCAACTGCACCACGCTGGCGATGATCGTCGCGGTTGCCCCGCTGCATCACGAGTACGGCCTGCGCGAACTGGTGCTCGCCTCGTACCAGGCGGTTTCCGGGGCAGGTCAGCTCGGGGCGGACGTCCTGCACGACCAGTTGACCAAGGTGGCCGGCGACCGGTCGCTCGGCTCGCGCACCGGCGACGTGCGGCAGGCGGTCGGTGACGACCTCGGCCCGTTCCCCGCCCCGTTGGCGCTCAACGTGGTGCCGTGGGCGGGCTCGTTGGTCGACGGCGGCTGGTCGTCCGAGGAGTTGAAGCTGCGTAACGAGTCGCGCAAGATCCTCGGGATGCCCGACCTCAAGGTCTCCGCCACCTGCGTACGGGTCCCCGTGGTGACCGGCCACTCGGTCGCGGTGCACGCCGTCTTCGGCACCGAGATCGACGCCGATGGTGCCCGCGGGGTGCTGCGCAACGCGCCCGGTGTGATCGTGGTCGACGACCCGGAGGCCGGCGAGTTCCCGATGCCGATCGACGCCGTCGGCACCGACCCGTCCTGGGTCGGCCGGATCCGCCGCGCTCTCGATGACCCCCGCGCCCTCGACTTCTTCGTCACCGGCGACAACCTCCGCAAGGGCGCCGCCCTCAACACCGCCCAACTCGCCGAGCTGCTGGCCGAAAACCTAACCCACCCTAACACCCCCACCCCACCCCGCTCGGCCTCACCCCACCCCACCCCGCTCGTCGATCATGCAGTTGTGGTGGTGACGTATCGGACTCTAAGTGGCAAAACGACAACCATAACTGCATGATCGCCGGGGCCGGGGGTGGGGGTGGTTGGATTAGGCGGCGGAGAGGTGGACGCCGTCGCGGCCCTGCCGCTTCACGGCGTAGAGGGCCTGGTCGGCGCGACGCAGGGCGAGTTCGGGTGACTCGCCGGGGCGGGGGAGGGCCACTCCGATGCTGATCGTGCGACCCACCCGGCGAGCCGCCTCGGTGAGCCGTTCGGCGACGCGGACCGCCTCCTCGGGGCGACCCACCTCGATCACCGCGACGAACTCGTCCCCGCCGATCCGGTACAACTCGTCGCCCTGGCGCAGCGCATCCTCCAACGCCCGGGCGAGTCCGATCAGCACCCGGTCGCCCGCCTGGTGGCCGTACGTGTCGTTGACGGTCTTGAAGCCGTCCACGTCGATGGCCAACAGGGCGGTGCGGTCCGGCGTCACGGTGGCGATCCGCTGCCCGAACGGGCCGGTGTGCCGCAGCCCGGTCAGCGGGTCGGAGCTGGCCTGCTCGCGCAGCCGATCCAGGGTGCGCAGCCGGTCCAGGCAGCTCCACGCCTGCCCGGCCAGCAGCTCCAACAGGTTGACCGTGGTCGGGTCCGGCCGCAGCAGCCGCTCGTCGGCGACCAGCAGCACCCCGCCACGCTCCGGCGGCCCGAACGGCACCGCCACCAACGTGCTTACGCCGGCCCGGACCAGCGGCTGATGCTCGTCGGTCGGTGGATGACCGGCCTCACCGAGGGTGTATCCGGCGCCGTAGCGGTGGGCCCGGTCGATGATGCGCCCGACCGCCGGGGCATCCAGCTCGGCCAGCTCGGTACGCATCCGGGTCTCCAACTCGCCCGGGGCGACCGTCGGGGCACCGAGTCGCGGGCCGCCCCGGCCACCGAGCAGCAGGACGGCCGCGGCGAGGGTCGACACGTCCCGGGCCGCGGCGATCGCGGCTGTCACGAGGTCCCACTCGGTGGCGGCGGCGGTCACCGCCGAGGCGTGCCGGAGCAGCTTCTCGCTGCGGCTCTCCGCCGGTCCACCGAGGGCCGTGACTCGGGCGCCGAGGCGGGCGGCGACCCGCTCGGCGACCGCCCGCCACGAGACGAGGTCGGCCGGCCCGGTCCACTGCAGGTCGAGTACGCCGATGGCCCGGCCCGCCGGGTTCAGGACCGGCACGCACACCTCGGCGGTGACGTCGGGGCGTACCGGGATGTGAGCGGCGTCGGCGGCGACATCCGGGACGACGGCGGAACGCCCCCCGGTGTAGACCCGCCCGACGATTCCGGCGTCCGGCGCGACGGTGGCGAAGACCTGCCAGGATCCGGTGGCGGCGACGCAGCGGAGTCGGCCGTGCACGTGCAGCAGGATGGCGATGGTGGCGGGGGTGTACCGGGCGAGGGCATCGACGGCCGCTTCGCAGGCATCGGCGACGGTCGACGCCATGGGCAGGCGGACCGTGACGTCACGGATGACTTTCTGGTGATCCACTCGCACGTCGTTCCAGGTCGGATCCGTTCCCGGTGGCGCCGGGTCGCGGATCAAGCGTACTCACGCGGGACTGAGAGCCAGCTGTGGTCGTACACATGTGCTATCCACAGGATGTGGACACGGCCTGTGGGGCCACGCGCGGGGCGCGGCGGCGATAGCGTGGGGATCTCCGGTCGAGTGGAGGCCCGATGCTCGTCGCCCACCTCAGCGATCCGCACCTGACCACCGGCGTCCTCGCTGCCGAGCCGGCTGCCGGCCTGCACCGGGCGCTCGGCCGGGTGCTGGCGCTGAACCCCCGGCCCGACTGCGTGGTCATCACCGGCGACCTGGCCGATCACGGCCGTCCCGACGAGTACGCCGTGCTGCGCGAGGTGCTCGGGCGGTTCCCGTTGCCGGTGCACCTGGTCACCGGCAACCACGACGACCGGGAGTCCCTGCTCGACGCCTTCGGCGGCACGCCCTGGCTCGGCGGTGGCTTCTCCGCGCACTACCAGGTCGATCACCCTGGGGCGACCCTGGTCGTGCTCGACTCCCTGGTTCCCGGCTCGGACGGCGGCCGGCTCGGTGCGGAGCAGCTCGCCTGGCTGGACGGGGTGCTGGCCGCACGCCCCGACGTACCGGCTGTGGTCTGCCTGCACCACCCACCGGTCGAGGTCGGCATCCCGATCGCCGACTCGGTGCGGCTCGCCGACGGTGCCGAGCTCGCCGAGGTGCTGCTCCGACACCCCCACGTGGTACGCGTCGCCGCGGGCCACCTGCACCGTCCGGTGAGCGCGACCTTCGCGGGCACGGTGCTGTCGGTCGCACCGAGCACCTGGCGGCAGTCGACGCTGACCATGAGTGACGACGAGCGGATCGGGTGGGTCGCGGAGCCGAGCGCACTGCTGCTGCATGTGGTGTCCCGGGCGGGCTGCGTCACGCACACCGTCCAGGTGAGCCACACCGCCGGTATGACCTGCGCCTTCTGACCGCTGCGCGGCGGCGAAGCACGACGCGGATCACTATCGTGGTCCGCTGATGTTGCTGGTGGTCGGTCGGGGCCGTCCGACTCGACAGCCCAGCGGAACAGAGGGGTGTCGTGTTGAAACGTGGTCTTGCGCTGCTGGTGGTGGCCCTGCTGCTGAGTACGCCGGTGGTGACCGGGTGGCTCCTCGGCGACCTGACCGGTGAGGCGGCGCGGCAGCTCGCCGCCGAGGGAGAGTCGCTCGACTACGCGGTGGAGCCGGTCGGTCTGGGCGAGGTCGGCGATCGGGTGTTGGTGGTCGTGGCCGGTGCCCTCATGGTGATGTCACTGGGCCTGTTGATTCGCGCCACCGCCACCCGCAGGCTTGATCCCCGCTGGTGGTTCGTGCTGGTACCGCTGGTTCTGGCCGGCGCGCTGATCGGCCTCGCCTGGCGGATCGCGACCGCCGGAGCGATTGGTGCGAACATCGGCGCCGGCCTCGTCGTCCTCGTCGGCGGGCCGGTGCTCCTGGTTCTTCTCGGCGTCGCCGCCGTACAGGCGTTCCGGCTGCGTCGGCGCCGCAACCGGGTGGTGTGATCGACCAACGGGATCAGTGCAACCGCCAGGGGGCACGTCCATTGATCGGACGTGCCCCCTGACCCCGGTCGGGTGGCCGGTCGACTCGGGGTGGGGCCCCTCTACCGGGCCCCACCCCGACCATCACCGCAGGCCGAAGGCCCGGGTGATGCGCTGGTCGACGCTGTTGCCCCGCGAGTCGCGGGCGGTGGCGCGTAGGGTGACGAACCCCGCGGTGCGCGGGGCGTCGAGGCGGGTGCGCCAGCCGTCGCCGCGGCGGTGGAGCTTGGCGTCGTGCCAGGTGGCGCCGTCGTCGTAGGAGACGTCGAGCGTCACCGTGCGGATGGGGGCAGGCTCGGCTGCCGTTGGCAGATGCAGTGCGGTGACGGTGAGGTGGGCGTTGCGTCTCGTCTTCCCGTCGACGTCGGTGTCCACGGCGTAGTCGAGCTGGATCAGCGACGGGTTCCACACCCCGCCCGGGCTGACCCCGCCTGAGGTGAAGCCCCATTCGGTCCGGGTGGCGGTGGAATACGGTCCGGCCCAGGCGTCGCGCCTGTTCTCCGACACCAGGCGGTACGGCAGCGGCTGTGGGTTCACCAGACCGACGGACAGCATGCGCTGGTACCGGTCGGTTTCGCGGAGGAGCGTATCGCCCTGGTAGAGGCGCAGGACGTTGTCGGCGGCGTAGTTGTCGTAGGTGTCGCCCCGGTGGGCGGTGCCCGAGTCGCCCCAGCCGGGGATGAAGGCGGAGAGGCCGCCGTCCTCGCGGAAGACGCTGGTGTGGTCCAGCAGGCGGGGCCGTTGGACGGGGCCGAACCAGCGTTCCTCGTGCACCGGGCCGGCCCGGTAGGCGGTGGGGGCCGTCCGCTGGCCCTGTTCGCCGGGGATGGTGACCTCGGTGGTCCACTGCTCCCCGGCGGTGACCCAGTCGGTGCGCTCGCCGCGCGCCGGGACCTCGACGAAGTCGAGCGTGCTCGATGCCCCCGACGGGGTCAGGTCGGCGCGCGTTTCGAGCGCCCGCCCCGGGCGCCAGTTGCGGAAGGACATGTCGACCCGGGCCAGGTCGCGCCGGGTGACCCGGTGGGTGAGGTTGGTCGGCACGGCGCCCGCGTAGTCCTGGACCAGGTCGTAGATGTACTCGGTTTCCGGCTGGGAGGTGATGTCGAGCCGGACCCGCCGCTCGTGCCCGAGGCGGGCGATCAACCGCTCGCCCTCGTCACGGGTGAGGGTGGCCACGGTCACCGGCGGCGGGTCACGCGGGTCCCACCAGAAGCTGGGCCACGGGTTGAGTCGCCCGGTGCCGTCGTTGACCACGAGCAGGAGGCGGGCTCCGGCGGACGCGGCCGCGGCGGCCTGCTCCTCCAGTGACACGGTGTCGCTGCGGCGTACGACGACGGCCTTGCCCCGGGCGTTGACCGAGGCGTACCCGGCGCTGTCGCCGGCGCCGGCGAACACCGTGTCGAGGCGGTGCTTCCCGCGCGGCAGGGGCGTCTCGGCGCGCTGCACCCTCAGGTCTTCGTAGGCGCGGTGGCCGGCCGAGACCGTCAGTGCGGGCTGGGTCATGCGCCAGCGGGCGCCGACGGCGAAGGCACCCGTCGTCACCTTGCGGTCGCTCGGCAGGATCCAGACGCTGTCGTACTCGGGGCCCGCGTACCACGCGGAGACCCAGGGGTTGCCTCCGAGTTCGCGGAACAGTTCGAAGCGGGAACCGTCCAGGGTGGAGGGCCGTGGAGTGGTCACGGTGGTCCGGCGGGCTCTGGTGGCGTCGAAGACGACCGTGCGGTCCCGGTCCAGGGTGATCTCGGGTATCGGGAGCAGCGCGAATCCCCGCGAGTACGGCCCGTTGACGCCCTCCACGTCGGTGGTCAGCCACGCCGAGTACGTGCCCGACGGCAGTCGCAGATCCAGGGTGCCGCTCTCGTCGATCTGATACGCCGGCAGCGCGGCGCCGTCCTTGTCCAGCACGACCAGGTCGCCGCGGATCGGCCGACCGCTGCGGTCCTTGGCCTGCAAGGTCAGCTTGTGGCGCGCCCCCTCCTTGCCGACGGCGATCGAGGTGCGGGCGCGGACCTTGCCGGCGGCGTCGGTCGCGGTCAGGAAGCCCGATATCAGACGGTCGGCCGGCACCCGGTCGAAGTTCGTTGTCAGGGTCACCGCGGCGCTGCCGTGCGCCGGAACGGTGACCTGCCGGGCCGACGGGACGACGAGGTCCGCGGGACCGCCGTCGAGCGCCGTGGCGAGGTCGAGGGTGAGGGCGCTGTCGGCGATGTTGGTGAAGCGGACGTCTCGTCCGACGGTGCCTTCGGGCGCCGTCGGCCACTGCGGGTAGCCGAAGTCGGCGCCGACGGTGGCGAACAGAGTCGCGGCCGTGGTCGCGGCGATGTCCACCCGGCCGTTGCCGCCCTGGAACGGGCTGATCTCAGGGGTCGGCTTGGCGGTGCTCACCAGGGCTTCCTTGAGCTGCTGCCCGGTGAAGTCGGGATGTTGGGCGGCCAGCAGCGCGGCAGCGCCCGCGACGTGCGGGGCGGCCATCGAAGTTCCGTCCCCGAACCGATACAACCCCTCGCCCTGGGAGTACTGCGAGCGGGCGGCCAGGATACCGACGCCGGGTGCGGTGAGGTCGGGCTTGATGGCCCGGTCACCGAGGCGCGGACCTTGACTGGAGAAGTAGGCGAGCAGGTCGTCGCCGTCCACGGCGCCGACGGTCAGCGCGGCGTCGGCGGCGCCCGGAGAGCCGACCGTGTAGGACCAGGGACCGCTGTTTCCGGCCGAGATCACGAACAGGGCGCCGGTCTCTTCACTGAGCTCGTTGACCGCCACGCTCATCGGGTCGGTACCGTCGGTGGGATCGCCGCCGAGGCTCATGTTGACGATCTTGGCCTGCCGGTCACGGACCGCCCACTCCATGCCGCTGATGATCCATGACTCCTGACCGAAGTTGTTGTCGGCGAGGACCTTGCCGATGTGCAGCCGCACGCCCGGGGCGACACCCTTCTCCCTGCCGTCCGAGGCGGCTCCGGTGCCGGCGATGGTGGAGGCGACATGCGTGCCGTGTCCGTAGACGTCCTTCACCGTCTCACCGGGAACGAAGGACTCGGTGGCGGCCAGCTGGCCGGCGAAGTCGGGGTGGCCGGCATCGATGCCGGTGTCCAGGACGGCGACGTCGACACCCTCGCCGGTGTTTCCGGACTCCCACACCTCGGGCGCGCCGATCTGCGCGGTGCTGTCGGCGAGCGTGGCCTCGACCTTGCCGTCCAGCCACACCTTGGCGATACCTCCGCCGAGCGCGAGCTGTCCGTCCGTGGAACGGGCGGCCACACCCTCGCCAGTGGAACGGACGGCCGCTGCCTCGCCCGCAGTGATCGAGGACCAGAATGCGCCCGAGCGTTCCACGTCCAGCGCGGCGCCCTGGATGCTGTCCAGCGCCCGGACGGTGCGGGCACCCTCGGGCGCCGCCATCCGCCGAGAAGCCGCCGCGCCGTCGGTGTAGGTGACGATCAGCGGGATCCGATCACGGTGCGCGTCGTCGTAGCCGTCCGCCAGCAACTCGGTGATGTTGAACAGTTCCTCGTCGAGCAGCCCTGCGGACACGTACGCCAGCGCCCCATGCGGGTAGACGTAGGTGTCCCCCTCTTTCCTGTGCGAGGTGTATCCGGTCAACCGCCCGGCGGCATCCCGCACCTCGGGGCTCAACCCCCCGTCGGCGGTCCGGGTCGCGGTGACCTTCTCACCCGTGATCAGAGTGACGGTGAACGTGGTGGATGCGGTAGCAGGCGGCCCGGCCGACGTCACGGAGGAGTACGGCGGGTCGGCGGGTGCGGCCGAGGCCGGGGCGGGCAACGAGGCGAGCACCACGGTAGTGGTGAGCAGCGCCAGCAGACGGCGCCCGGAAAAATGTGTGAACAGCACAGCGTCCCTCAGGTTGGTCAACAGGAAGCGCTGCTAGCGTGTCGATCTTTTGTTTCGGCAAGGGGGCTGTGCCGTTGCGCGGTTGGTGCGACGACGCCCGGTTCAGGCCGGGTCGGCCTCAGCCCTCGATCGACGGAGGGCGGTCGGCGTTGAGATGGAACGCCCGCTCCTCGGCTTCCTGCCGGGCCACGATGAAATCACGCTGCCAGTCCTGGGCGTCGTCCGGGATGCGGGCGACCACGTGCTCACCGTGCATCCGGCCGTCCACGTCGGTCAGGGTGACTCCGACGACGGTGTGCCCGCGCCCCGGTATGGCGTAGTGGCGGACCGCCCAGCGGGCGGACATCCGCGAGGCATGGCTTCGGCGTTTGGCAGCGGCCGTCATGGCCACGGCGACCAGGAGGATTGCGGTCAGCACGATGATGGCGACGGCCAGGAACGCGATGATCCGCACCCACCCGAGGTTACCGGGCATCGTGTCGGCGTGCACCGCGCGGAGACGTCAACGGGCAGCCCGGAATGCGAGCAGGGCCGCTCGTGGGGAGCGGTCATCCCTCAGACCAGCCTGATACCGAGGGCGAACTGCACGATCGTCGCGGGGGCGTCCTGGTCGCGGGCGACCTGGGCGACCACGTCCCGAACCGTTGGTCGGTGCCGGATCGGCTCGCCCCGGTCATCGGCTGGCGGGAGGCGCCGAACCACCCACGGACCGCGAGCCGCCCGGGTTGCCAGTGACGGAGTTGGTCTACCTGCCAGATGCTCCGGCCGGTGCTGCGCCAAGGCGCGGCGGTCATGGATCGGACTCTGCCGCGGTCGGATCGGGCTCGATGCGAGGTCATCCGGCCTGGTGACGCCCGTTACGGCCTGGGTCCGGTTGCGGTACTTCGCTGCGGCACTTCCGGCGGCTGCCTCGTCCAGCCGACGAAGCGGCGGTGCAGCGCGCCAGCCGGTGCCCAGGGCATGTCCTTGGCCGCCTGCACGAGATAGGCCCCGAGGTAGAGGGCCAGCGACACCGGCGCGTCGGCATACTCCGCGCGCAGCTCCCGCCGCCGGGTGGGGCAGGGCCAGGGCAGGTCGCAGCCGCCGCAGCTCCAGATCGGCAGGACCGGGCCGTGGGTGCTCACCGCACACGGCCGAGGAATCTGGCGACGCTCGCGTGGGCCTGCCGGCTGGTCGCCCACTCCACCTGCCAGCACGGGTACGGGGACAGCCGCGACCACCAGGCTCGGCAACCGGCACACATGCCGTCGAGTCCTCGGACGTGGACCGCGAGGATCGCCTGCTCCGGCCCGCCGGTCACTGCTCACCCTCCTGCGGCCAGTGATCACGGTTGATCGGGATGCGATGCCGGGCACGACACGGCAGATCGGCCCCGCACCGGCAGACGCGCCGCCACCGCTGCCACGACCACACGGGCCGATGCCGCCGGGCAAACGTCAACGCGGTAGCCGAGAGGTATTCGTCGTACGAGACGCGCCGCCGGTCCGGGCTCGGCATGGCAACGCCTGTCCCCGCTGGGCTCACCGGTGGTCCCTCGTCCCGTCACTGGTGCGTTGGCCCAGCGTCGTCGGCACGTAGGTGACTGCGTGGATCGGCTGGCGGTGCCACTGCGTGTCCCGCAACCGATTCGCCTGGTCGAGTAGCCTCCGCTGCGCCGCCGCATGCTCGGTGGCCTGGTGGCGCTGGCCGGTTCCGGGCGGCGGAGGTGAGTCCGCGCGCCGCAGTAGCCACCGCATGATGTCGCGCAGCTCGGACCGGATCGTCACAGGTTCCGCCTCCCTCGTCACGGGTGGGAGGGTGGCGACGGCAGCGCGGCTGTCAGGCGTCGCGCTCGGGTTGACGCCGCCACCCGACGGACACGTTGGCGCAGCGGGTACTTCCTGCCGTCGTGTCCTGATCGGAACGCTATGGGCGGCACGGTGTGTGATGGCACACCTACGCACCACTACTGGCCGGAGACTCCCGAACGCTCGCACAGGCCCCGCAGTTCGGTGGAGACAAGCCCTCGGCGCAGCAGCCCACGGGCGATTTCCCGCGCCGCCGTCGATGACCGGGTGTGCTGCGGGCCGACCCGTTCGGCCGCCAGCAGCATCCGCACCGCGTCACGCTCCCGTTCAGCCGCCACCATCGCGCGGGCCATGTCCAGCCAGTAGTACACCTGCCGCACCGCCGGCAACTCCCCGACCGCCACCCCGGCAGCCGCCGGCAACGCCTCCTGTGGGCGCCCGGTGTCGAGCAGGTAGGCCATCCGCCACAACGCCACGTTGCTCGGTCCCCACGCCAGGTCCCAGCTCGTCGTCTCCCCGGTGTGCGCGGCGATCCGCGCCGCCTCGTCGAGATGCCCCTCGGCGGCGGCCTGATCCTTCATTCCGGCGAGGTGATGCGCGCGGGCCAGGTGCAGGAACCCGAGCACATCCAACGCCGTGTCCGCGCCGCTGCCTTCCAGGTCCGCACCGGCCCGATCGCAGTACGCCCGGGCCGGGCTGTACGCGCCGGTGTATGCCGACACCCGCGCCCGATTCGCCGCCGCCACCCCCACCGCAACCCGATCACCAAGCAGGTGCGCAGCCTCCGCACAACGCTCCGCTGCCAACCAGGCGTGGGCTGAGTAGCCCACGTTCAGCAACGAACCCATTGCCACCCCGTACACCGGCACCATCAACCGGTAGCCCGCCCGCTGATCCGTCACGCCGTGCAGAGCCGGCAGGAGATCCACCAGTCGACGCAGGGCACCGGCGTAGTCACACCGCCCGTACAGATCCCGCACCAGCGCCGACTCCCGAGCCACCTGCTCCACAGTGGCGACCCCGACGACCGGCGGTCCATCGAACGGATACGCCATCATCGCCCGCCACACCCGCTCGGCGTCGACACGCGCGCCATCAAGCTGCCGATCAGCAGGTGTATACGGCTGCCCGGTGAGATCGAAGACCGAACACTCCAGGGCCGCGGCCAGATCGACCACCATGTACCGATCCGTACGCTGAATACCACGCTCGATCCGCGACCACGTCGTATGCGAGATACCCGCGCGACTCGCGGCGTGCCGGATACTCCAGCCACGCAACTCACGTCGGGACCGGATGCGCTCACCCACCGACGGGTCAGCAGGTATGGCTCGGCGGGGCACAACGATCCCTTTCGAACAACGGTCAATGCGGCGGCAGCCAGGAACGACAACCGGCAATCATGCCGCCACCGACGGTACCCTGACCGCAGCGCCTCACAGAGCCCCGACCAGACCGACACGGCCCTCCGACGTGCCGTCGCTCGGGGCGGTGGCCGAGGAACGAGAAGCCGGCTGGACGGCGTTCGGGACAATGGCGGCGTGCGATCCTTGGTTGCGCGGCGGAAGCCCCGACCCCAGCAGTCTGATACCGAGCTGCGCCGACTTCCCTGGCGCCTCTCGGCAGTGCTGGTCCTGGGGGTAGTGCTCGGCGGCGGCCTGGTCGCCCTCTGGCTGCTGGACACGTGGGCGAGCCGCCAGGGCGGGATGAGCCCAGAGGCAGGCGCGAAGCTTCGCTTGGAGGCGATCCGGACGGCACTCACGGTGGCCGCCGGCCTCGGCGCGGGAGCGACTCTCCTTGTCGCGTTGCGCCGTCAGTCGATCTCAGAGCGCAGCCAGCAGTACATCGAGCGTTCCCAGCGCTTCGCGGAAGAGGACGCGCGAGAGCAGCGGATCACGGCGTTGTACGTGGCCGCTGCCGAGCAGTTGGGCAGCGACAAGGCTGCCGTCCGGCTAGCGGGGGTGTACGCCCTGGAGCGATTGGGGCAGGACAACCCGAAGCTGCGTCAGACGGTTGTGGAGGTGTTCTGCGCGTATCTGCGGATGCCGTACCGGCCGCCGGTGGAGGTCCTGCGGGCAGATGGGAAGGGTTCGCCACAGGATGCGACGCCGGATGCCGACGTGCCGGAGACGGAGACGGAGCAGCAGCGGCGCGAGGAGCTTCAGGTGCGGTTGACCGCGCAGCGGCTGATCGCTACCCATCTGCGCATGTCTGACATGTCAGACGGTTCTGAGCCGGTCACGTATTGGCGGGGCGCGGCGGGTGAGCGGATGAACCTCGACCTGGTGGGCGCCACCCTCACCAATTTCAACCTTTCGACATGTCACGTGGACCGGCTTGACCTGGCCGGAACGCGGTTCCATGGCGAGGCGGACCTGAACGGCGCGCAGTTCCATGGCGAGGCGGACCTGAACGGCGCGCAGTTCCATGGTGAGGCGGACCTGAACGGCGCGCGGTTCCACGGGGAGGCGGACCTGCGCGAGACGCAGTTCCACGGAAACGCCGACCTGAGCGGGGCACTGTTTCACCGGAACGTGTATCTGGGCGAGGCGCAGTTCCACGGGGACACGTACCTGCACAGGGCGCAATTCCACTCGAACACGTACCTGAGCGGGGCGCAGTTCCACTCGAACGCGTACCTGAGCGGGGCGCAGTTCCACAGGAACGCGTACCTGCGCTGGGTGCGGTTCCACGGGAACGCACACCTGGACGGGGTGCGGTTCCACGGGGACGCGAGCGCGGACCTGCGCGAGGTGCGGTTCCACGGGAACGCTGACCTGCGCGAGGTGCGGTTCCACGGGGACGCCGTCCTGACCGGCGCGCTGTTCCACGGGGACGCGGACCTGCGCGGGGCACAGTTCCACGGAGACGCGGACCTGCGCAGGGCGCAGTTCGACCGTGGCCTGGACCTGGCGGTCTGGGCTACGCCTGCCGCCCAGCTCCCACCCGGTTGGGTCCTCCGCTACGGCACGGATGCGAAGGGCGGATTGCGTCCGGCCGTTCGCGTCGATGGCGGTGCGCCTCCGCCCGATGACCATGGCCGGCCCGCCGGGGACGTCGACACCGGGAGTGACGCCGCGTAGCGCCGGATCGACACCGGGCAGGCGGCAAGCGCCCGAGAAGGGCTGGCCGGAGGCGCATGTGCGCGGCCACACTCCACGACCTTCTCCCCCCGGGGGAGGGAGACGCAGATCAGGGCCGGTATCCCGTCCTGGAATACTGGCCCTGACCTGGCGTTTCCTCTGGTCGGGGTGGCCGGATTCGAACCGACGACCTCTTCGTCCCGAACGCCGATCCACCTTGGCAGCGTATATCGATGAGCCCGCATTCTTACTGTCTACGTAGCGGGTCGTGACAAGCCTTGTCGAACTTTGTCAACCAGTATCAGCGGTCTTGCTGACTTCCTGCTGACGGCGGTCAGTACTTCGGTACAACAGGATCGGGCAGGCCATCAGCCCACGCTCGCAAGACCTGCGCGGCGCTCTCTCTCATGGTTTCCCCTGCCGGCTGCTCCGTAAGGACCCGATCACCGATCGGCAGGCTAAGCTCTCGATATATCTGCAAGTCCTCAAATCCGTACGTTGCAACATCGTAGCTTGTGGCTCCGAACACCAGGCGAGGAATTCGCGCCCAATAGCAAGCGGCGAGGCATAGCGGGCACGGTTCGCTACTGGCGTACATTACCGCATCCGGCATAAGGTGACGCCCGAGAGCCGTAGCCGCTTGACGAATCGCCATCACCTCAGCATGGGCGGTCGGATCACAAAGCTCCACAACGCTACTCGTGCCGGTCGCCACCACTTCGCCACCGACTGCCACTAATGCGCCGAATGGCGTCTTGCCATGCTCTTGAAGCGCTTGCCTCGAAATATCGATTGCCTGAGAGAGGAGCTGTTCATCCAGGGCATTTAGCTTGTCGGTCACGGCTCTCCTCCAAAGACGAGGGACAGGAGACTCAGGTAGGACGACGCTTCTTTGGCCAGGGCCTGAGCTTTGTAACAAACTCAAGCTCCGACCGATCGGCGGGGTAATCGGCGTCAGATATTTCCACCACCCGTCCATCTAGGTCGCAAGAGACGCGACGGCACAGTATGAGCGGCACACCAGCGGGCAGATTCCACATCTGTGCTTCGACTGTTGTCGGCATCCGAGCGGTCACCCTATCGACCATGCGATCGATCTCGATTCCTACGGTCATCAACTGATGTTGAGTGCCGCCAGGCCACGGCTCGTTGCCCTGATCGAGCAGTGCGGGATTCGACTCGACAAGCACCAAAGGAATGTAGGACACGCTCTTAGATAGATAGTAGCCCGTTGAGGAGTCGAAGGACTCGTATCGTCGCCGCAGTACCCCGTCGCCTTGGGTAATTTCCAACGCATTCGAGATTTCTTCGTCTGCTGCAACCTGATCGTAAACGGAGGTAAACCGCTGATCCGAGATCGACATGGCGAGGTTGGTTTCGGCCTCGCCGATCTTTGCCCGCTCCGACTCGGACTTAATGGCAAGGTCTTTCTCGATTTGATGCCGCTCAGACGAACGTACGACCCGTTGAGTCTGAACACGGACGGTCGGAGCTTTCCCTCTTCCCGTCACGATCAAGCCCTGTGCTTTGAGAAGCGCGACCGCGCTCCGGGCGGAATTC
Organism: Micromonospora tarapacensis; assembly: GCF_019697375.1. Classification (NCBI taxonomy): domain Bacteria; kingdom Bacillati; phylum Actinomycetota; class Actinomycetes; order Micromonosporales; family Micromonosporaceae; genus Micromonospora; species Micromonospora tarapacensis. Next base: position 56,573 of record NZ_JAHCDI010000003.1, read on the forward strand.
ATGGAGCATGACCAGCGCTCGCACAGCTCAGCGAGCGTCGGCAGGGGTGCCCCCGGGCGGAGGTCACCTCGCTCGATCTTCATACGGATGTCATCGGCAATGCGCAGGTGGATGGGTGCCTGTACCGCTGTCGGGCGTGGGTCCATGCCTACATCCTTGCAGGTTTGTGGGCGAACCTCTTGCCAGGGACACGACGAGTGCCCTACTGTCCGGTTGTGGGTTTGTGGTCAAACCCACAAAGGTTGGCCCCGGCGGCTCCTACCCCGCCAGGGCCAGCGCAATCAACGTCCCGCTTGACGAACGGAGTACGAAGATGCAGGTCAAGGGTATCCCGGTGGCACCGACGATGGACAGTCGTGCGTTTGCTGGGTTGGCGGTGCAGTTTCGGCCGGCGCGACTGAACGCTGCGGGTGTGTGCCTGTTCTGCGAGACGCGCTGGTGCCAGTTGTCGGCGTGTATCGAGGCTCACCGGTCGTCGCTGTGGGCTCCGTGCCCGGTCTGTGACGGGTTCAGCTTCGGTAGCTGCTCGAACTGCCTGAATGGTGTGGTGGAGGTGGACCGGGCCGGTCTGATCGAGTTGGCCGGTCGGGTGCTGCCGCGCCAGCCGGAGGGCTCTACCTCGTACGCGGTAGCCGGTGACCACCGGCCGTACGTGCTGCTCGACGGTGCGGCGGCTGACGCGGAGATGGCCGGCGAGGTTAGCGGGTCGGCGTACCTGGCGGCGGTGGCCTGATGGAGACGCGCTGGAAGCGGATGCGGTTCGAGCGGGGTTGGTCGCAGCGTGACGTGCTGCGGCGGCTGGCGGTGGCGGCCCGCCGGCAGGGAGTGGCTTTGCCGGCTGAGGAGTCGGTGAAGAAGGCGCTGTCTCGGTGGGAGAACGGGCACAGCCGGCCGACCTCGTTCTACTACGGGCTGTTGGCCGAGGTGTTCGATCTGCCGGCCGACGCCGGTCCGGTGCCGGTGGCTGGGCCGAAGCCGGGCACGGTGACGGCCGAGTTGGCGCAGATGCGCGCCGAGGTGGGGCGGCTTGCCGAGTTGGTGTCGCACCTGGCGGCGGTGGCGTGATGGCCCGGCCATGCAGCAAGCGGATGCGGCGGATCAAGCGAGGGTTGGCGGCGCGGGATGGCGCGCAGTGCTTCTACTGCGGTCTGCCGTTCCTGACGCTGCTCGCGGCGACGGTGGATCACCTGATTCCGCAGAGCCTCCTTCCGGGGTGGGCGCAAATCAACCTGGTGTTGGCGTGCCGGCCGTGCAACCAGCGCAAGTCCGGGCAGCTTCCGCAGGTGTTCCTGCGGACCGCCGGCCTGGTGCCGCCGCTGCGTCAGCCAACCCGTAGCCGCCTCGCGGTGCTGCTCGCCTCGCTGGCGGCCCGCCTCGCGCAGGTCGCGCAGATGCACCGCCGGATGACAACCCCGGTTGTCACCACCTGCCGGTGACGGATGCCGCCTGGCGGCTTGCGTCACGTGATCGAACCGGCAAGCAGCCTCATGCCGGACCCGGGTCCGGTACCCCAGACCGCACCGCACAATCCTCGGACGGGAGTCACCCAGTGACCGCCACGAACCAGAGCCGAATGGACCGGCTGACGCCGGACTCACCACCACCACCAACCCGGTCGGGCGGATCTTCGGACCCGGGTCTCCGGCCATCACAACCGGCTGAAACACTCCGCAGCGGCGTCACGGCCGGACCTGATCCCGCTGGCGGATGTTTCAGCCGAACTGACCCGGAGATGGCCCCGCGCCTGGCGGGTCTGAACGGCATCACCGCCGGTCACGCCCCGGATGGTGAACCGGTCCACGAACCGGCCAGCACCGGTCAGGTTGAGCCCGGCGGGACCGCCGAGTACGGCCGCACGATCCTGCTGACCCCGGCCTCACAGATCCGGATGCGCCCCGTCGCGTGGACGTGGACCAACCGCATTCCCTCCGGCGCGCTGACCGTGATCCCCGGCCGTGAAGGCATCGGTAAGTCCCTCACCCTGGCGTGGCTGACCGCGCAGATCACCCGAGGCATCCTGCCGGGCCGGCACCACGGCACCCCCCGGCCGGTCATCTACGCGGCCACCGAGGATTCGTGGTCGCAGACCATCGGCCCGCGACTGTTCGCGGCCGGCGCGGACATGGACATGGTGTACCGGGTCGACGTGCAACACGACGGAGGCTTTGACGCCCTCACCCTGCCCCGCGACTGCACCGCGCTGGGTCGGGAGATCACCCGGCATGGTGTGGCGCTGCTGGCCGCTGACCCGCTGCTGTCGCTGATCCACTCGGGCATCGACACCCACCGCGACCGGGACCTCCGCACCGCGCTGGAACCGTTGGTGAACATGGCCGACCGGACCGGGTGCGCGGTGGTCGGCCTGGCGCACTTCAACAAGTCCGCCAGCGCCGACGCGCTGAACCTGATCACCGGGTCACGGGCGTTCTCGGCGGTAGCGCGGGCCGTGATCGCCATTGCCCGCGACGACGACGCCGGAGACGGATCGTGCGTCATGTCCCAGGCGAAGAACAACCTCGGCCCCCTCGACGTGCCCTCACTGCGGTACGTGGTGGAGTCCGTCGAGATTCCCACCGACGAGGGACCGGCCTACGTCGGGAAGCTGACCATCACCGGAGAGTCCGACCGGTCGGTCGCAGACATCCTCGGCGACGGGGCCGGCGACGGAGACACCCGCAGCGAGCGCGACGGGGCCGCCGCCTGGCTCAAAGACTTCCTGATCGCCCAGGGCGGCGAGGCAGCATGGGCCGACGTGCGCAAGGCGGCCCGCGCCGAAGGCATCGCAGAGCGGACCATCCAACGCGCCCGCACCCGCGCCGGGGTCACCGTCGAGCGGCACGGCTTCCCCTCGACCACCGTGTGGTGCCTCAACCCCGGCCACGGAGCGTCACCAGTGACGCCAGTCGCGCCACAGTCGCGCCAGTCGCGCCAGCTTCCGGAACGTGGCGCGACTGGCGCGACTGGCCCCGAAGTGGCGTCACTGCCGATCCCCGGTCACGTTCCGTTACCCCGCTAGCCCTCGGCCAGGTGTCAGCGCTGTCAACGCCTGTCAACACCCGGCGCTGACAGCGCTGCATCCGCCCTGACCAGCACCAACACCACCGATCACGAGGGAGTGTCAACGTGTCAGCGCCACCACCCCCGCCGGTCGCACCACGCGGCCAGGCGACCGGGAACCGGCCCGCTCAGAGCCACACAGACGCATCGACGCATGGCCTAACCCCGACCCGGGTCGGATCATGCGCCTACGGACCTCTCAGCGCCCCGCCCTGTGCCCTTCTGCCGAACCGCCTCACCAGCCCTCCACTAGGGACGGACGGGCCGGGAACAGCCGCCACCGGGCCGCACAGCGGCCGGGATGTAGCCCCGCCGGCAGGCATCCGTCACCCGAGCGGGCGTTGCGTCACGGCCAGGCGGCAACCGTCACCACACCGGGTCGCGGCCCGCCCGCGACCGGTCGCGCCGACGCGACCCGCACCGCGACCGACCCGACCAGCACCAACGACCCCGGGTAGCGGGTCGCGGCCACCACCACCCATCCACCGAACCGGGCCGCCGGCCACCCTCCCGGCCGGCGCTGGCAGCGACCGCGACCGGTAGCAACCCGCACCGAGGTAGAGCGCGCTCTACCCGAACCGCTACCCCCTGGCCGTGACCGGAAACGACCACCGCCGACCGGCCAGGGAACCCCGACGCAATGTAGCGGCACCCCGCTACCAGGTAGCGCCACCGCTACCCCTGCCGCTACCGACCCCAGCAGCCCAAACAACCAAAGGTAGCGGTAGAGCAGCACACCACCGACACCCCGAAAACCCGCCCTACAGCCCTTCACCGACCCCCGACAGCCGCTACCGCTACCCCGGAGGACACCGACGTGAGCACCGTCATCCCCTTCCCACAGCGACCGACCCCGACCACCCCCACCGAGGCGGGGGCCACCTCCACCAGCCGACCCGCGCCCGTCGTCAGCGCCGTCTACACCGTCGCCGAAACCGCCGAGATCCTGCGACTGTCCCTCGGCTCCACCTACGCCCTCGTCCGCTCCGGCGACATCCCCGCGATCAAACTCGGCGGACGGTGGGCCATCCCGAAGCGCCGCCTCCACCAATGGATCGACGGACTACCCACCGCCAGCGTCGAAGACGTCGAACGAGAACTAGCCGCAATCGAACGCCGCGAGCAACGCGAGCAGCGCCACCGCAACGGCGCGTAACCGCCGACGTGCTGCTAGGTCTAGCACCACCACCCGCTAGACCTAGCAGCACCGCTAGCGGCAAACCCTCGGCACGACCAGGCACCTAGCGCCTAGCGGCACCACCCGGCCAGAACGGCTGAACCCCTCCACAGCGGCTTTTCGACGTGGGTTCAGCAGCGCTAGGCCACCCGCCCCACCGCCCGGCCAGTTACACGCTCCGTCACCAAACCGAGCGGCGGCACCCGACCTAGCAGAGCTGCAATCGATAGCACCCCGCCCTGCTAGCGATAGCAGACGTGCTAGCAGCCAAACGCCCACACCACCAGCGGCATAGCAGATAGCAGCCCACCAGCACCAACACCCGAAAACCCCGCCAGAACGCGAATCACCACCCCCGCAATCCCTGCTAGCGCGGCCAACCACCGGCCGCGCCACAGATAACACACCGTCACCGACGCAAGGAGATCTACACCGTGGGATTCGTCATCCGAACCGACGCTGGCACCTACCGTGCCAACTGGCGCGACACCACCGGCCGACAGAAGGCCAAGACCTTCCCTACCAGGCGGCAGGCCAGGGACTTTCTCGCGGAGACGGAGGCAGCGCTCAGCCGAGGGCTTTACGTCGACCCGCACGCCGGCCGCGTGCTCTTCGAGGTCTACGCGGCCAAGTGGACCGCCGGCCGCAATGACGAGGTGGTGACCATCGCTCGGGACGCCTCGGTCATGCGGCACCGGGTGCTGCCACGCTGGGGCGCGGTGCCGGTGGGCCGGATCAGTCACTCCGACGTTCAGCAGTGGGCGACCGAGCTGGGTCAGCGCCTGGCCCCGGCGACCGTCCGGGAGTGCTGCCGTCTGCTGCGGGCCGTGCTGGCGCTTGCCGCTCGCGACCGCATCATCGCTGAGAACCCCGCCGATGGAGTGCGCCTGCCCAAGCGCCGCCGCACCGATGCCGATGAGCAGGTCATCACCCGAGAAGCGTTCGCGACCCTGCTGCCGGAGATCCCGAAGCGCTACCGGGCGTTGGTGGCGCTGGCGGGTGGAACCGGGCTGCGGTGGGGTGAGTGCGTCGGCCTGACGTGGGACGCGATCGACCTGGACAAGGCCACGGCAAAGGTCAGCCGGGTCGGTGTCGAGGTGGCCGGCACGGTGACGTTCAAGCCCTACCCGAAGTCCCGCGCGGGCCGGCGCACGGTGCCGCTACCGCCGTTCGCCGTGCGGGAGCTCCGGCGCCACCGCAAGGCCGTCCCGCCGGGCGCGGCTGGTGAGGTCTTCACCAACGAGGCGGGCGGATCGATGCGCCGCACCGTGTTTCGCGCCTGGATCTGGCGACCGGCGCTCGTGCGCGCTGGACTTCTCGGCCAGGTCGTCCAGGTCGGCCCCCGCGCGTGGCGTGCGACCTGGCGCGATCGCAGCGGCAGTGAAGTCAGCGAGGAACTTGCCAACCGCCGGGTAGCCCGCGCTCGCGTCTCTCGCATGGCGCAAGGTGGGCTGCGGTTCCATGACCTGCGGCACTCGTACGCGACGTGGCTCATCACGGACGGCGTGCCGGTCAACGACGTGGCCCGGGTGATGGGGCACGAGCAGATCTCGACCACGCTCGACCGCTACACGCACGCCTTCGAGGCCGGCGCTGACCGGGTGCGGGAGTCGTTCGCTGACTTTCCGCTGACTTCCGAAGAGAACGACGACCAGGACGGCGGGACGGCAGTGGCGTAAACCAATGAGCTAGATCGCGCCAGATATGGCAAAAGGCCAGGTGAGATGCCTTCTCACCTGGCCTTGCCTATCTCGGTCGGGGTGGCCGGATTCGAACCGACGACCTCTTCGTCCCGAACTAGGTCAAGGTCACTTTTTGACATGGACCTCTGGCTATTCCTGCTGGTCAGGGTGTTGGTGCTTGTTGGTTTGGCGAGGTGTCGAAAGCGTCTCCGGGCAAGATCGTCTCCCCATTCTCTCCCAGGACGAGGGGCCCGTACTTGGCTCCTACCGGTACCGGCATCCCGTCGCGCAGGCTCCGCCCTGCCGGGCCGCGCCGACCTGGTCCAGGTGGAGCGCCCCACTGGACGTACGACCTGGACCAGGTCGGCGCGGTCTGGTGGCCTCTGGTGGGCGACGGGTCCCCGGTCGCAGCCGGGGCATCCCAGAGTCGCCGAGGGTCCGGGGCGAGTAGCCCCGGCCGCCGGAGGCCATCCCCGGGTCGTAGGGCCGGAGGCCCTGCCCGCCGGAGGCGAGGTCCTCGCCGCCTGGGAAGCTCTGATGTGCTCCCGTCACGATCTGTGCTTTCCCGCTCACAGTGGCGTCGCTACCTTGATACGTATGGATGAACCGGACTGGGACGAGCAGGAGCGGGGCGAACCTGACTGGGTCTACGACCCACCGGCCGAGGAGGACGGGTACGACCTGGCCGACACGGGCGCCGGTCCCAAGAGCCACCCCGTTGGGATCGCGAAGATCCGGCAGCATCACCCGAAGGCGTACCGCCTGTGGACACGTCAGGCTGACTCGGAGCTGATGAAGGGCTACCTGGCCGGTCGCAGCATTGACGAGCTGGCCGTGTCTTTCGAGCGGCAATCAAGCGCCGTCCAGCGACGCCTTGAGCGGCTGGCCTTCGTCGAGTTGAGTCGACATCGCACTGTGCCAGGTGCGCCCGAGCCGGGCTGACCCAACCGATCCTCCATGCCCTGCGCTGAGTTCCAAGCGGCGCAGGGCATCTGTGCGTCCGACTGCCGGTCCGCCGTTGCCGCAGGCATAAGGCGGAACCGGCAGGGGTCCGGCTACGCGGCCCGAAGGGCCGCCTTGAAGACGTATGGAAAGTTCTCACCGGGCCGACACCAGCACAATTTAGGGTGCGCTTCTCTGGTCTACGGACGCCAAGTGCCGGCTCGCGCCCTGGTGCGTGGTGCCACACCGACTCACCCTGCGCCCTGACGAGCATGCCCGAGAGCGGCTCTGTCGTCCAAGCGGATGCCGCTCGACCTCGCTCGCTCCGAGCCTAGGACTGTGGAATTAGCCTGGCCCCGCGACCGCCTCCGAGCAGACGACGGATGCTGTCGACGGAAGCTGCGCAGCGAAAGCCGGTGTCGTCATCCAACATATCGGCCGACGCATCGTTGAAGATGGAGGGCGTGCAGCGAAGAAACGGGCTTGTGAAGGCGCTTCCTTTTAGCTCGTATCTGCCAGTAGTTGATCCCGTTGCACACCACTCCCAGACGTTGCCACATAGGTCATACACCCCGTATTGGCTTACGCCGCTGGCGTAAGTGCTAACCGGGGTAGTACTTCGGATTCCGCTCTCCCGACAATTGCACTTGGCCGGCGTTCGCTGGCTCCCCCACGGGTAGATATCACCTCGGGTGCCCCGGGCGGCTTTTTCCCACTGGTGGGAGGTGGGAAGCTCCTTCCCTGCCCAACGACAATAGGAATCGGCGTCGCGCCAGGTCACGAAGACTACCGGGTGACTGAGCTGATTGGCGGGAGGGCTGCCGTCAAGCCAATGCTGAGGAGCGTTAGCCTGAGTTGCGGCTACGTATCGGGCATAGTCAGCATTGGTGGTGGGGTAGATGTCCATGTAGAAAGCTGGGAGGTAGATGGGCTCGTTCCGGTCCCCCGCGAAGAACACTCCCGCCTCGACTAACGTCATCAGCTTGCCGTCGATCGGATGCCTGATGTGGTTCTCGTCTCCGGCCGGTGTCGACACTTCGTCGTTCACCTCGGATTGTTTGACGGCAGGCCCAGGGCCGGCAGGCCGATCGGCTGTGAGGTCGAGCTCCCGGGCAAACCGCTCTTGAACTTCCTGGCTGGAAGCAGCGAGTGATGTGTCTAAAGCAGACTGGTTGACTGGTCTGGGAACGAGGTTTTCGCCGCCCGCCTCCCACTTCGACACCATGCGCTCGCTGATGCCGAGATGTCCGGCGAACTCACGGAGGCTCATGCGCTTCGCTTTTCGCAGGACGCGGACCTCGCGTCCAGACCACCGTTGGACCGTGATCGCCATAGCTCGCGGCTCCGTACCTCATAGGGGCTCGGCTGGGATCGCCTCGTACTCCTTGCATAGATCATCTAGGATCGCGTGCTCGGTTGGCAACTCGACGTCATCGATCTGGCTGATCGGCCGCATGCCGAACGTGACGTTGGTAGCGAACGCTGCTTCCATCCCGCGAAGGTCTGCAAGGTTGACCGGGGCAAGGATGGTGTGGTCGTGGACCTGCTGGAGTAGGCGCATCGTTACGCCTGGCAGAACCTCCGCGTTGGGCCACACCACGTCAGCACCATCGAAGAAGCCGAGATTCCATGTGGGACCTTCGGAAAGGTAGCCATCGGCGTCGCTAAAGACGGCGTCGTCGAAGCCGGTGAGCTGGGCGGCACGACGGTGCCACAGCGCTCCAAACAGCCCGATGTGCTTTGCCTCGGGAAGGTCACGGGTGTAGGTCCTGGACTGGACACGCAGCGGAGGCAACGGCAGCGTGCTGGCTTCCCGCAGGGTCACCAGTACGCCGGGATAGCTGGGGCTGCGGCTGGGACTGGCCATGTCAAGACCTGGATCGAACACAGTGACCCGTGCAGCGAATAAGCCGTCACGATCGTCGAGGGCCTGGTGCACATACTGGCGTATGAGGCCACGGTCCAGCTCGACGGCAAACAGCTTCCGGCAGTCTCGTACCAACCGCTCTAGGTGGTGTGAAAGCCCTCGGACGCACCCGTTCTCGACTCGCATGGACGTGAAGTGCCCGTAGTTGATCAGGGCAAGGGACTGAAGTTCCTTGGGCGTGATCGGGGTGCCGTTCAGCTCTGCCATAGGAGCAAGTCTCGCAGGCCGCACGGGCTGAATCGGCCAAGGTTCAGCGGGAGTTCAGCGCTGGGGCAGCGCGGAGAAGTTCAGTGCTGAGGCAGTTACGGGGCGTGGCTGACGCGAGAGAAGTCCGCGATTCTCGATGCATGGACAGAGAAGCGATCAGCTTGACCGTTTGGGTCCGGGAGATGCGGGCGGCACGCCGTGCTCGCGGGCAAGCCGACGGACATAGGTCGCCGTGAAGGGTGACAGGCGTACGACTTCGGTCGGGCTGATGTTCGCCCGGAGCGCTTGGATGACCGCACTGATTGTCTCTTGCCGCGCCTCCTCCTGGGCGGCTTCGGCGGTTCGATAGCGCCTGGTAGCGGCGGCGAGCTGCTGGCGAGGATCGGTCACCAAGAGAGAGTACCGCAACTTACTTGCGGTACTGCCTGTCGTATCGCTACTCTGTTGCGCAACACCGTTTCCTATCGATTGGAGTGTCTGATGAACCGAGGACTGTTCAACACACGCCCGGTGGGCGCGGTGACGCTGGTGGAGACGCCGGTGTCGCGGTCGTACGCGCAGAAGGCTCGGGTGGCGTTCGTCGTCGTGGCGGCGTCGGTCGCGCTGGTGGTGTCCGCTACCGCGTCGGTGGCGCTGCCGCTGGTGCTCGCGGTGGTGGTGGGGCTGTTGTCGGGCGGGGTGTGCGGCCTGGTGGTCGCGTGTGTGGTCCGGGTGTGGCCGGCGTTGCGGGTGCTGTGGTGGTGGGCGGTCGAGATCGTTTCTGCGGTCACGCTGTTCGTGGGCATGGCGTACCTGTCTCGGGCGACGCATCCGGCGGTGCCGCTGGTGCTCCTGGCGGTGGTGCTGGGTGTGGTCTTCGGTGTCGGTCGGCTTCGTCGGCGGGTGTCGGCGTGGGTGTGGTGCGTGGTGGTGCGGCATCGGCTGCGGTTGTGCTTCGCGGAGTTCATCCGGTCGGCGTCGCGGCTGCATCCGGGTCGGTTGCCGCTGATTCTGTGGGCGCGGCCGACGCCGGCCGGGGAGCGGGTGTGGGTGTGGCTGCGGCCGGGCCTGGATCTGATGGACCTGGACGGCAAGGCGGACAAGCTCGCGGTGGCTTGCTGGGCGGGTGAGGCGCGGATGGTTCGTGCGTCAGCCCGGCATGCCGCGCTGGTGCGGGTCGACATCACCCGTCGTGACCCGCTGACCGGCTTGGTGGCCTCACCGCTGTCGGCCTGGGTGACGTGGATGCGCGACGAGAACGCCCCGGTGTCCCCGGCTGTGCCGCCGCTGGGCCTGGACCTGCTGGACGTGCCGGAGCCGGCACCGGAGCAGCGCAACCCGCGCCGCTGAACCAAGACTCACACGCCCTGACCGGGGCGTGTGCGGTGACCGCCACGAGGGCGGCTCACCTCCAACAATCTCGAAGGAGATCGCAATGGCAAACGACACGACCGTGACGGTGGTCGGGAACCTGACCGCCGACCCGGAGCTGCGGTTCACCCCGGCCGGGGTGGCGCTGGTGAAGTTCACCGTGGCGTCCACGCCTCGGGTGTTCGACCGCAGCTCGGGCGAGTACCGCGACGGTGACCCGCTGTTCCTGACCTGCACCGCGTGGCGGGACCTGGCCGAGCACATCGCCGAGTCCCTCGCCAAGGGCACCCGTGTGGTGGTGGCCGGGCGGCTGCGGCTGTCGCGGTGGGAGAACGAGCAGGGCGAGAAGCGCTCCGCGTACGGCCTGGACGTGGACGAGGTCGGCCCGTCGCTGCGGTTCGCCACCGCGACGGTGAAGAAGATGGCCCGCACCCGTAACGGGGACGGGTTCACTCCGGAGACGCCGGCGGATGACCCGTGGTCGACCGCCGCGCCGGCGGTGGGCTGATGTCGACGCTGACCGTTTCCGCCGTACCGGGTGGCATGCCCGCTGACCCGTCCGTGTCGATCTTCGACCCGGTGCATGTCGGGGTGGACGAGTTCGGCCACCCGGTGCGGGTCCCACTGATCTACCGCAACTTGTTGATCGGTGGGGAACCGGGCGGCGGCAAGTCGACCCTGCTGAACCTGATCGTGGCTCACGCCGCCCTGTCGCTGGACTGCCGGCTGTGCCTGCTCGACGGCAAGCAGGTCGAGTTGGGTCAGTGGAAGAGCTGCGCTGACGTGTTCGTCGGCCCGGACATCACGCATGCCCTGGCCACGCTGCGACGGATGCAGATCGTGATGGACAACCGGTACGCCTACCTGGAAGTGGCCGGCCGCCGGAAGACCCAACGCGATGACGTGTTCAGCCCGATCCTGGTCGCGATTGATGAGATCGCCTATTTCTCGGCCACCGTCGGGGACAAGAAGACCCGGGAGGACTTCGCGGGTCTGCTGCGGGACCTGGTGGCTCGGGGCCGGGCGGTCGGCATCATCGTCGTCGCGGCGACGCAACGCCCCTCGTCCGACATCATCCCCACCTCGCTGCGGGACCTGTTCGCGTGGCGGTGTGCCTTCCGGTGCACCACCAACGTGTCCTCCGACATCGTGCTGGGGCACGGGTGGGCCGATCGTGGCTGGTCGTCCAACACGGTCAGTCCGACCAATCCCGGTGTGGGCCTGCTCATCGCCGAGGGCGGCATCCCGCAACTGATCAAAGCCGCGTACCTGGATGACGCGGCCTGCGCCCGGATCGCCATCCACGCCGCCCGCATGCGGGCTGACCGCAGCAAGGAGCGTGCGGCATGAGTATCCGTATCCGCCCCCGGTCGGCCACGTCGCCAACCTGGCCCGCCACCGACGACCACCTGCCGCACCCGGACTGGTGCGCCCGAGGGCACGCCTGCGGCCTGGGCGAGCACCGGGCGCAGCCGGTCACGCTCCGGGTTCCCGGTCACGGTGTGGTGGTCCTGACCCGCGTGCTGGCCGCCGACGGTCGTCAGCACGCCGAGATCCGCACCCGCATCAGCCTCGCGGCCGGCGACGCAGGGGCCCGGGCGCATCTGATGCGGATCGTCACCGAGTTCGACGCGGCCCTGAGGCGGATGGTCCGCCTCCAGCGCCGAACGCCATAGAAACGGGCCGGCAGCACCGGGATTCGCCCTGGAAAAGCACCCCGGACGCCGCCGACCCGCCCCATCAACAGCCCGGAAGGAGCTGCCGTCATGCACGCTACCCAAAACGAGGTCGCCGAGCAGGTGACCACCCCGGCCCGCACGCTGCGGGACGCCGCCCTGTACCTGTCCCGCCACGGCTGGACGCAGGGCGCCTACTACGACGCCACGTCGGGGTCGTTCACGCCCCCGGCCTGTCTGGTCGGTGCGGTCGGCATGGTCTGCTACGGCGGACCGGTCGACGCCCCGGCGCAGATGTTCGACGCCCCCGAGTTCGCCGACTTCGAGTCCGCGTTGGTTCACCTTGACCGGCACTTGGACGCGGTAGTCAGCGACGACGAGTACAAGTCCGGGTTCGACACTGTCTACGACTTCAACGACGCCAAGGACCGCACCTCTGGCGAGGTGATCGCGGTCCTGCGGGCGGCAGCGAACGAGTGGGACCGCACCAACGGCGGTGCGGCATGAACGAGAACACTGTCAAGCCTGGCTTGACGCGCACTCGCACCAAGCGCGCCAAGCGGTCGGTGGAGACCACCGAGTTCGATGCGTTCGTGCGGCGCATCCTGCGGGCGTACGCCCGTCGGGTCGCTGCCGGCGACATCGAGGCGCTGCGGTCGCTCGCGGTGCTGTCCACCGATGTGGACGCCGTGACCCGGCTCGCTGTCGCTGGTCTGCGTCAGCCTCCGTACCGGTACTCGTGGGCGGAGATCGCCGATCGGCTGGGTGTGTCCCGGCAGGCGGTGCAGATGCGCTACGGCGACCGGTCCGACCGCGTCGCCCTGGACGAGCGGCTCGTCCGCGCCGGCCTGGGTGTCACGGTGGCGACCCTCGCGCAGGTGTTCGCCGACCATCACCCCGGTAGCCCGGCATCGTCACTGTGCCCGGGCTGCGGCTTCCGCTACCCCGACGGGGTGACGGACTGCCCGACCAACGCCACTGTCCGCCCCCTGCTCTACCGGCGGCGTGGCGAGGACAAGCAGGCGCTCACCGTGCTGACGCCTGACCAACTCGCCGACCTGCACAACCTGAAAGCCGCCCGGACCAACCGGACGGCAACCCGCAGGGCGGCCCAACCCACGCCACCGGCTTCCCGTGAGGAACCGACTCTGTTCGGCCTCGCTGACGGGAGGGCCACGGCGTGAACACCAACCCGAATCCACCCACTGTCCGGCCGGCGGCCGGTGAGCCCCGGCTGGCGTCGATCGCCTCGTGGGCGGTGCTGGTCGCGTCGTTCGGCCTGTCCGCCGCTACCTGGATCGCGCTGGCGGAACTCGCCGGCTTCACCGACCGCATCACGGTCCCCGGCACCTCGGTCCGCCTCGCCTTGGCCTGGCTGATGCCCATCGCGGTCGACGGCTACGTGGTCGTCGCCCTGGTGCTGTGGATGGCTCCCGTGCCCGCACGGGTGGCCGCGTTCGCCAAGAAGAACACCTACGGTGCGGCCGGCATCGGCATCGCAGCCCAGTCGGCCTACCACCTGCTAGACACCATGTCCACAAACGGCGAACTCTGGCGCGTGGTCCTGGCCGCGATCGTCGGCGCACTGCCGCCGGCCGTCGCTGGCTTGGCCGTGCACATGCGCGCCCTGATCCGCCGGGAAAGCGGCCGAACCCTGACCGCCGCCACCGGCACCGCGCCAGCGTCCCCGGCACCCGCCGAGACGCCAACCCTGACCGTGAACGTTCCCGCCGTCCCGGCACCGACGCCCGGCCGGCCCGAGCTGCCCATCGTTCCTACCGCCGACCCGGCCGATCCGGCACCGCTGCCGGCCCGGCCTGAGATCCCGACCCCGGCCCAAGTGGTCACCCGGCTCGCCACGCCGCGAACGGCCTCCAACCCGGAGTCGTCGGCGTCCCGGCCCGATGCGACTGCCCGCCCCGCCCGTCCCCGACCGAGCAAGCCCGAGCACACTCCGGCTCCGACGTTGGCACCGTCCACCACTGACATTCCTGTCACCGCGTCTGACGCTGCCCAACTTTCGCTGCCGACCGTGGCCCCGGACCTGCTCGCCCGAGCGACCCGCGTCGCGAAGCAGTACCGCACCGAGCACGGCACGCCGATCACCCCGGGCCAACTGGCCGTCCGCCTCAAGGTGACCTCCGACGAGGCCACGCAAGCCCTAGCGGTCATGGACCTCGACCCCAACACCAGCAACCGAACCGTCCAGCCCGCCAACGGCCGCCCCACGAAGGCGACCCGTTGACCGTCTCGACGCTGACCGTCGTACCCGAAGCACCTGCTTCGGGTACGGCCCCGTGCGCCGAGCCGACCACGCCACCCTGGTACGCCACCTCCACCGACATCCGGCTCCAGGCCGCCGCCCGGCTCACCCAACCCGACCTCGCCGGCTGGCTGCGCCATGTCCGCCCGGCCGCCGGCTGCACCCGCCCGGTACGCCTCGTCGGCACCATCGCCACCATCGAGGCCACCACCGGCCGGCTTCTCGCGGAGCGGTCAACGGCGGACATGCCCGACGGCGTCATCTACAAGCCGTGCGGCAACCGCCGCGCCGCCGTCTGCCCGACCTGCTCGAAGCTCTACCAACGTGACGCCTACCAGGTCGTGCGGGCCGGGCTGGTTGGCGGCAAGGGTGTGCCGGAGCAGGTCGCCCACCATCCGGCGGTGTTCCCCACCTTCACCGCCCCCAGCTTCGGCGAGGTGCACACCCGCTACGTCAAGCGGCACACCTGCAACCGCCGCACCTCCTGCGACTGCCGACCCGAACCCTGTCACCCCCGCCGGGAGTCGACCGTCTGCCCGCACGGTGTGCGGCTGGTCTGCTTCGCCCGCCACGAGGACACCGACGCCCGGTTGGGCGCGCCGCTGTGCCTGGACTGCTACGACCACGACGCGCAAGCCGTGTGGAACGTCTCGGCCGGGGAACTGTGGCGGCGCACCACCATCGCCATCAACCGCTACATGCACCGCCTGGCCACCGCACGCGGCATCCCCAGCATCCCCGTGACCTCGCCGCGTACCGGCAAGACCCGGTGGGTGTCCCCGGTGCGGTTGTCGTTCGGCAAGGCCGCCGAGATGCAACGACGCGGCGTCGTGCACTTCCACGCCATCATCCGCCTCGACGGCCGCGACGCCGACGACCCGGATGCCATCATCCCGGCCCCGCCGCAGCTCGACGCCGCCGACCTGGTCGCCGCCGTCGACCACGCCGCCGCCACCGTCGGCTTCACCACCCCCGACCACCCCAACCAGCCCGGCGGCTGGCCAATCACCTGGGGCACACAGGCGCTCACCAAAGTAATCACCGTGGCCGGCCGGGGCGAGGTGACCGACGCCCAAGTGGCCGCCTACCTCGCCAAGTACGCCACCAAGTCCACCGAGGTCACCGGCCACGCCTCCAACCGGCTCACCGCCGACAGCATCGACATCTACGCCGACCCGGCCGGCAACCACACCGAACGCCTCATCGACGCCTGCTGGATGCTCGGCCTCCCCCGCGACTGGCGGCGGCTGCGCCGCTGGGCACACATGCTCGGCTTCGGCGGCCACTTCCTCACCAAGTCCCGCCGCTACTCGATCACCTTCGCCCTGCTCCGCAACCAACGCGTCATCTTCCGCCGTGCCCAGAGCAGCGGACCGCAGGAAACCGCGGCCGGCACCGAGCCGACAACGCTCGTCGTCAACTTCCTGCAATTCGTGGGCGCCGGATGGCACACCACCGCAGACGCGCTGCTCGCCAACGCCTCCGCCGCAATGGCCCGAGAGCACCAGGACGCCGCCCGCGAGTACCTACAGACCCTCGTCGCCTGACGCTCGATTCAGCGTCAAGCCCACCTTGACACCAATTCGGAGAGGAGCACGGAGACCGTGAGCGGCATCGGAGCGGCACGCGCGACCTTCTACCGCTCGGCGGAGGTCGCGGAGATGCTGCGCTGCTCTGAGTGGTGGGTGAAGGAGCAGGCCCGTAGACGCCGCATTCCGTACTGCTGGATCGGTGGCAGCTACCTGTTCACCGAGGAGCACATCAGGGAGATCCTCCGGCTGTTCGAGGTCAGGCCGAGCGGCGATTCCGCCCAGGCACCTGCACCCGGCCGGAGTCCCCTCCGGACCGTCGGCGCGGAGGACGTCCCGGTTGTCCAGCTCAGCGCGCGTGTACCGCGTCGCGCACGTCGCGCCGCGCCGGGCGCGGCGGCATAGGCACCGAAGGAGACAACAGGTCATGGGGTACGCGGAGAAGCGCGGCGACTACTGGCGTGGCCGGTTCAAGTTGGCGTCGGGGAAGTACGGCACGGTGGTCGACTCCACCGGGGTGACGGTCCGTTTTCGGACCAAGCGGGAGGCAGAGCAGGCCGCGAACGACGCCGAGGCGAGGGTTCGCGCAGGCGCGCGACGTGATCCTAGCGCCGGGCGGATGACGTTCGGGGACTACGTGAGCCGCTGGTATGCGGCGCAGGATCTCGCGGCGTCGACCATGCAGAACTACCGCAGGCACATTGAGGAACACTTGCTGCCGGTCTTCGAGCATCGGGCTGTCGCGGACATCGTGGCCTCTGATGTCGCCGCGTGGGAGAAGCAGGAGCGGGCGGCGGGCTACGCGGACTCCAGCGTGAAGACGTGGCGGGGGACTCTGCATCTCGTCCTGGCCGACGCGGTGGAGGAAGGGCTTCGAGACTCCAACCCGGCGGCGAGGCGGCGCGGAAGGGGCAAGCGTGCCGGGCGGTCCCGCAACCGTGGCCCGGAGAAGGTGGTGACCACGGGGTTGGGCGTCCTGCTCGTTGCCGAGCGGGCTGCCCTGCTGTCGGGTCGCGATGACGAGTTCGTCGCCATCGTGCTCAAGGGTTTCACCGGTATGCGGTGGGGCGAGGTCGTCGGGCTGGAAGCCAGTTTTGTCCGCCCGGCTGCCGTGCGGGTCGAATGGCAGTTGTACGAGCTGGACACGGGGGTGCTACACCGTTGCCCGCCGAAGGACGACTCACGCCGCACGGTCGACGCCCCGCAGTGGTTGACAAAGCTCCTGGCGGATCACCTGGCCCGGACCTCGCCGAAGCCTTGCAGCTGCCATGACCGGACGTACGTGTTCCGGGGTCACGGGGTGGCCAACGGCGTGGCGGGACGAACGGGCGCGAAGCTGGTCGACGTGGCCCGTCGTGCCGGGGTGGCAACGGGGACGGTGTCGGCGGTGCTGAATCGCTCGGCGTCCGTGTCTGAGGCGACGCGGGTCAAGGTTGAACGAGCTGCGGCTGATCTCGGTTATGCGCGAGGGGGTTCGGTGGGGGAGCCGGCCGCGCACTGGCGTCGCAACGGCTTCTCGACGTGGCTGTTTCAGCCGGCCGTCACGGGCTGGTACCCAAGGAAGGCACCTCAGAATGCGCGGCCGGTGCCGGTGCTGGCCGAGCCGTGGCCCGGCGTGCCGGTGCGGGGCGGAACGCCCAGGCGCGAGCCGACGTCTGCTGGCTGCCGGTCGCCCAGGGCCTGACGCCGCACGGGCTGCGGCACACCCACAAGACGCTGATGGAGGAGTTGGGCACGCCGCCCAAGCTGATGGATGAGCGGATGGGGCACGAGGACGGGTCGGTGCAGGCCCGGTACTCCCACGTCACGGCGGAGATGCGCCGACGGCTGCTCGATGGCCTGACCCAGGTGTGGGCGTCGGCCCTGGAGGAGCGGTGGGCGATGGCTCCGGGCTCGCCGGTGGCGGCGCTGGATCGGCTGCTGGCGACCGGGCGGGGAGAGGCGCGAGAGTGAACGCACAAGATCGTCTCCCAGATTTCTCCCAGGACAAGCCTGGAACGCAAATCAGGACCAGTCTCCCTCGGCGGAAAACTGGCCCTGACCTGGCGTTTCCTCTGGTCGGGGTGGCCGGATTCGAACCGACGACCTCTTCGTCCCGAACGAAGCGCGCTACCAAGCTGCGCCACACCCCGAGGCGTGCCGACAAATAGTAGCCCACCCGTCCCGGGGCTCAAACTCGGTACCCTCGGGCGCGGGGTGGTCAGCTCGGGATCAGGGTGAGCAGGCTGGCCTCGGGCGCGCAGGCGAACCGGACTGGGGCGGTCGGATGGGTGCCGAGCCCGGCAGAGACGTGCAACCAGGAGTCCGAGCCGGGCCAGCGGTGCAGCCCCTTCGCCATCGACCGGGGCAGTCCGCAGTTGGTGACCAGCGCGCCGAACCCCGGTACGCAGACCTGGCCACCGTGGGTGTGGCCGGCCAGCAGCAGGCCGAAGCCGTCGGCGGCCATCTCGTCGAGCAGCGCCGGCTCGGGTGAGTGGGTGAGTGCGATGGAGAGGTCGGCCGCGGCCGAGATGGGCCCGGCGACCGAGGCGTAGTCGTCCCGTTCGACGTGCGGGTCGTCGACGCCGGCCATGTCGATCGCCCGGCCGCCGGCCTTCACCGTTGTCCGCCGGTTGTTGAGGTCGGCCCAGCCGGCCCCGGTGAGCACGTCCCGCAGCTCCTCGAAGGGCAGCTCGACCCCCTCGGTGTACTCCCGGTCGGGCAGGAAGTAGGTGAAGGGGTTCTTCCAGACGGGCCCGGTGTAGTCGTTGGAGCCGAAGACGAACGCGCCCGGGTAGTCGAGCAGGGGTTGCAGCGCCCGCAGCACGCCCGGCACCGCCCCGGGGTGCGCCATGTTGTCCCCGGTCACCACGACCAGATCGGGGTCGAGGGCGGCCAGTGAGGCGACCCACTGCTGCTTGCGTACCTGATTGGGGGTCATGTGCAGGTCCGACAGGTGCAGGACGCGCAGTGGCTCGGTGCCGGCCGGCAGCACCGGCACATCGAAGCGGCGGAGGGTGAACATGTTGCGCTCGACGAGCGACGCGTACGCCAGGGCGGCGGCACCCGTCGCGGCGGTAATCGTCGCGAGCCGGAATAGTGTGCGCTTTCGCATGCCGATCAGGGTAGTTTGACCGTCCATGAGCACGCTGAAGGACCGCCTCACCGCCGACATGCGCGCCGCCCTGAAGGCCCGCGACGAGTTGACCACCTCCACCCTGCGGATGGCCCTGGCCGCCGTCGGCAACGCCGAGGTCTCCGGCAAGGCCAAGCGCGAGCTCAGCGACGACGAGGTGCTGTCCGTGCTGACCAAGGAGGCCAAGAAGCGCCGGGAGGCCGCGGCCGCCTTCGCCGACGCGGGTCGTACCGAGCAGGCCGCGAAGGAGACCGCCGAGGGTGCGGTGCTGGACCGCTACCTGCCCAGACAGCTCTCCGACGCGGAGCTGACCGAGCTGGTCGCGGGGGCGCTCGCCGCGGGCGGCTTCACCGGCAAGGCTCAGATGGGCCCGGCGATGAAGGCGGCCCAGGCCGCGGTGGCCGGCCAGGCCGAGGGCGGTCGGGTGGCCGCCGAGGTACGCCGCCAACTCGGCCTCTGACGACTCCCCCCGGCGTCCCGACCGACAACTCGCCCGGCGCCCGGACATCGAAACGGGCGGGCACCCCGTTGAGGGATGCCCGCCCGTTCGTCTCGACTCGGCTGCCGATCAGCCGCCAGGGCGGTCGTCCGGCGGCCGGCCCGGGTTGCTGGGTGGACCGTTGCTGGGCCGGCCGTTGCCGCCGTCGTTGTCGTTGTCGTTGTTGCCACCACCGGAGCTGATCAGGATCGTCACGATCCCGCCCTTGATGGTGCGACCGCCGGGGCTGGTGCCGGCGGCGGTGCCCGCCGGGCATTCCGAGGTGATCCGGCTGCTGGAGACGATCGGCTGGAAGCCGGCGCCGGAGATGCGCGACTTCGCCCGCGCGATGTCGACACACCGGACGCCGGGGATGCTGCGCTGGTCGCCCTCGGAAATCTTCTTCCCCGGCGCGTCGAAGTTGATCCGCTTCTTGCCCTTCATGGCGTCGCGCAGCGTCTGCCAGACCGGCGGGTTGATGCCGTCCGCCTGATTGTGCTTCATCTTGACGTTGGTCTGCGGCCAGTCCGGGTCGGCCATGATGCCGGCCACCGCGTACTGCTTGGTCATCGCGACCAGGGCGGCGGTCTTCTCCGAGTCGGTGGTGCCCGACTTGCCGGCCACCGGGGCGTCGACGATGCCCTTGGTCTGTGCGGCGGTGCGGCTGCCGCCGCACTTGGTGGTGGAGGAGTTGTCTCCGACCGGGCAGCGGGCGACGTCGACGGCGGCCCGGGCGACCTCGGTGCTGACCCGCTTCTCGCAGCGCGGGTTGGCCACGTCCAGCTTGTTGCCGTCCAGGTCGCGGATCTGCTGCACCGGGATCGGTTCGCAGTACTTACCGTCGGCGGCGAGGGTGGCGTACGCGTTGGCCAGCTCCAGCGGGGTGGCCTGCGACACGCCCAGGGTGAACGCGCCCCACTGGTGCGCGGCCTCCTTGTCGTTGGCGAACTTCGCGTCCTCGCTCTGCCGGAACTGGATGCCGAGCCGCTTGGCCGCGTCGACCACGTTCTCCGCGCCGACCTGCTGTTGCAGCGGGACGAAGTAGGTGTTGATGGATGCGGAGAAGGCACTCCACATGTTCTGTACGCCGCCGGCCTTCTTGCCGGAGTTGGTCGGGCAGTAGAGGTTGGTGCCCGGGCAGGCCGCGTCGCTGCTGCTGTCGATGATGTACTCGGACTTGAAGGTCTGCGGCGCGTTGATGGTGTAGCTGAGCGGGATGCCCTTCTCCAGCGCGGCGACGATGGTGAAGATCTTGAAGGTCGAGCCGGCCTGGTAGCCGGTGATCCCGTCGCCACCGCTCAGCAGCGGGTTGACCGTGTTCGGGTAGTTGCCGAGCTTCCCCTTCTTGCGCTTGGCCGGGTCGCTGTGCGGCTTGTTCTTCGGGCTCTTCGGGTTGTCGAGCTTGAAGTTCCGGTTGACCGACAGCGCGCGGACCCGGCCGGTGCCGGGCTCGACCACGGCGACCATGGCGGCTTCCTTGGAGGTCTCCGGCTTGGCCCTGCGGACGGCCTTGTCGGCGCCGTCCTGCGCCTGCTTGTCCAGCGTGGTGATGATCGTGTAGCCGCCGCTCTTGAGCCGCCGCTCCCGGTCGTAGGAGGTCGAGCCGAACGTCTCCTGGGCCATCCACCAGCGGTAGAAGTAGTCGCAGAAGAAGCCCCAGGCGTTCTTGTTGGTGGCGACGCAGCCGTTCGGTGCCCGCTTGCCCTTGACCTTGAGCTCGGCGGCCTTGGCCGTGTCGGCCTGCTGCTGGGTGATCGCGCCGATCTTGGCCATGTTGTCGATCACGTAGTCGCGCCGGGCGATCGCCTGCGGGCGGCCGCTCTTGGTGGTCGGGTCGAACGCCGTCGGCGCCTTGACCAGGCCGGCCAGCATGGCAGCCTCTTCGATCTTCAGGTCCTTCGGGTGCTTGTTGAAGTAGACCTGGCTGGCGGCGTAGACGCCGTACGCGCCGTTGCCGAAGGCGGCGAGGTTGAGGTAGCTCTCCAGGATCTGATCCTTGCTGAGCTTCTTCTCGATCTGCAGCGCGTAGTTCATCTCGCGCAGCTTGCGGGCGCTGGTGTCCTCGGTCGCGGCGACCACGTCGGCCGGGTGGGTGGCCGAGTACGCGATGCCCATCCGGACGTACTGCATCGTCAGCGTCGAGGCGCCCTGCCGGTCGTTGCCCGCGGCGCTGTTGTTGACGAAGGCCCGGGCCACGCCGTTGAGGTCGACCCCGTTGTGCTTGTAGAAGTCGTGATCCTCGGCGGCGATGATCGCGTTGCGCATGTTCTCCGAGATGTCGGCGAATTCCACGTCCCGCCGGTTCTCGTCGTACATGGTGGCCAGCGGTGTCTTGCCGTCCGAGGCGAGCAGGTAACTGATCTGGGGCGCACGGGACACGGTCAGCTCGTTCGGCAGCGCACCGAAGGTCTCCGCGCCGGCCTTCGCGGCCAGGCCCGACATCGCCACCGCGGGGAAGGCCGCAGCGGCGACCACCACACCGGCCAACAGCCCACAGATGAGCAGCGATGCGGCGTTGGTCAGGACGTTGTGGTCACGTTTCCGCATCCAGGTCACCTCGACAGGGTACGCGAACAGGTAACGAGGGGCGCTGGGGCGTCTTTTCCCCATTTCCTGCGCGCGCCGTCCTCGTTGTGCTAGACGCGTGGCACCGGGTGTCCGGTTGCGTGGATCCGTGCCGAGTTTCCTCCTCGCGGAGGTGACCCGCAGCGTTTTCGCGGACTCCGGTGGGGTAAGCGGCCGGTCCCGAGCCCGAGAAGCCGGGAGTGTCCGGAATGATGGATTTGGCCGACAACGTTGCGTAATCGGGCGACTACAGAGCATGATGGAGGCGGCGACAGCGCCACATGTCGTCCGTGCCGCCTTGGGGGTAAGGCGTGCCGGACGACCGGGGGGATTGCCGGCTGGCCCGCGACGGCGTCGGTAGTACTGCAAGGGGGGACGTGTACAGATGGGCATGATCACTGACTGGCCGTCGTTGGCGGCGTGTCAGAACGGGGACCCGGACGCGTTGTTCGTACAGGGCGCCGAACAGAACGTGGCGAAGCGGATCTGCCGGAGCTGCCCAGTCCGGTACGAATGCCTGGCCGACGCGCTGGACAACCGGATCGAGTTCGGCGTGTGGGGTGGCATGACCGAACGGGAACGCCGCGCGCTGCTGCGCCGCCACCCGCAGGTCACCAGCTGGCGGAAGATGTTCGAGGCGGCGATGAAGAAGAACGCGAAGGACAAGGCCGGCCAGGACAAGATCCTGGCCGCCGCCGGCAGTTAGACCGTCACGGTCGGTCGCGGCTCATCGCCGCACCGATCGTCCGCAGCCCGTCGACGTCGTGCACGTCGGCGGGCTGCGCCGGCACCGAGACGGCCGGCACCTGCGGAAACGCCTCGGTGAACCGGGTGGCCACCTGCTGCTCGCGTACCGCCTGCTCGGCCAGGGCCGCGTGCGCCCGCAGCACCTCGACGGTGCCCTCGTGGCCGCCGGCCGAAGCCAGCTGGTCTGCGGCGGCGCGACTGGCCGGCGCCTCCAGCCCGGGTACCGCCGGGCGGTGCACCCGGTTGAGCACCAGGCCGGCAAGCGGCATCTTCTCCTCGCGCAGCCGGCCGGCGAAGTAGGCGGCCTCCCGCACCGCGTCCGGCTCCGGCGCGGCGACCAGCAGGAACGCCGTCTCGCGGGCCTGAAGAATGCGGTACGTCTGCTCCGCGCGCTGCCGGAACCCGCCGAACATCGAGTCGAGCGCGGCGACGAAGCCGGACAGGTCGGTCAGCAGTTGCGTGCCGATGACCTTCTGCACGACCCGGGAGAACATCCCGAAGGAGGCGGTGACCAGGCTGAACATGCTGCGCCCGCCGGTCCGGGCCGGGGCCAGCAACAGCCGCAGCATCCGCCCGTCGAGAAAACGGGACAGCCGGGCCGGCGCGTCGAGGAAGTCCAGCGCCGAGCGGGAGGGTGGGGTGTCCACCACGATGAGTTCCCACTCGCCCCGCGCGTGCAGCTGGCCGAGCTTCTCCATCGCCATGTACTCCTGCGTACCGGCGAAGGTGGAGCTCATCGCCTGGTAGAAGGGGTTCGCGAAGATCTCCGCGGCCTTCGCCGGATCGGTGTGCTGGAGCACCACGTCGTCGAAGGTGCGCTTCATGTCCAGCATCATGGCGTGCAGCTCGCCGCCGCTGTCCTCGGCGTCGATCCCCTTCACCTGCCGGGGTGTGTTGTCCAGCTCGTTCAGACCGAGCGACTGGGCCAGCCGCCGCGCCGGGTCGATGGTGAGCACCACCGTGCGCCGGCCGTGCCGCTCGGCGGCACGCAGCGCGAGCGCGGCGGCGGTGGTCGTCTTGCCCACCCCGCCCGCTCCGCAGCAGACCACGATCCGTACGCCCGGGTCGGCCAGGATCTGGTCGACGTCCAGCGGCGGCGCGGCGGTGTCGGAAGGCACCAATCGAGCGTATCGGGCCGGCTCGCTCCGCGCGGCAGGCCGAGGTGAGGTGTGCGTCAATCGCCGCGGACGAGTGCCCTGGCGAGGACATCGAGGCCGGCGCGGTCCACCCCGTCGGGCAGCAGCGGGAGTTCCACCAGGGGCCGGCCCAACTCCACCAGGTCGGCGCGGAGCGAATCCTCCAGTTCCCGGCGGATGACCAGGTCGCGGGCCTCCTCGTGCAGCCCGGTCACGACCCGTTGGTCGACCGGCAGCCCGGCGGCACGCAGCCCCCGCGTCAACTCCGCCTCGGTGACCAACCGGCCCGCCGGCAGCGGTGCCCGGGTGCCGTTGACGATCAGCCGGCCCACACCGAAACCCAGCGCGGTCAGCTCGGCGATCGCGTCGACGGTCTCCTGCACCGGCATCTCCTCAAGCAGGGTCACCACGTGCACCGCGGTCATCGGCGAGCGCAGCAGCGCCGAGACCCCCTCGCTCTGGGTCTTGATCGGCCCCACCTTGGCCAGCCGGGCGGTCTCGGCGGTGACGTTCAGGAACCGCCCGATCCGACCGGTGGGCGGGGCGTCCAGCACCACCGCGTCGTACACCCGTCGCTGGTCGACGGTGCGGGTGGTCGCCTCCTTGAGCTTGCCGGTGAGTAGCACGTCGCGCAGGCCCGGGGCGATAGTGGTGGCGAAGTCGATCGCACCGAACTTGCGTAGCGCCCGGCCGGCCGCGCCGAGCTTGTAGAACATGTCCAGGTATTCGAGCAGCGCCTCCTCGGCGTCCACCGCGAGCGCGCAGACCTCGCCGCCGCCGGGCGCGTCGGCCAGGCGCCGTTCGGCGTACGGCAGCGGCTCGGTGCCGAACAACTGGGCGATGCCCTGACGCCCCTCCGCCTCGACCAGCAGCGTGCGCCGACCGCCGGTGGCCAGGCCCAGGGCCAGGGCGGCGGCCACGCTGGTCTTGCCCGTGCCTCCCTTGCCGGTCACCACGTGCAGGCGGGCGGGCCAATCGGTGCCGGCCCGGTCAGCCGGGCGCTGCGCTGCTCCCACCCGTCGAGCCTATCCATCCGGCGAGGTCAGGCGACCTCGCAGACCCACCAGCCGGTTTTCCGGATCACGGTGAAGCGCAGGTCCTGGTCGGCGATCTTCTCGTCGGCGGTGGTCACCGTCACCGTGGTGGTGACGGTTGCCCGGTCACCGGTCTCGTTGTCCACCGTCGGGGTGTCCCAGCGGAATCGGGGACTCTGGTGGGTCGAGACGTACTCCTCGACCTCGGCGACCTTGGCCCTGATCTTGTCCTGGTCGCGGGCGGCCGTGCAGACCAGCTTCGCCGCCTTGGCCGCGTCCCGCTCCTGGTAGACCGCGGTGAGGAAGTCGTCGACCGCCACCGACGGATCCTGCGCACCTTCGCCGGACTCGGTGTTGCGCAGGGTCAGGAACGCCGCCACGCCGCCTCCCACGCAGAGCAGCAGCACCACGACCAGTGCGACCGAGGCCAACAGTGCCCCCCGCTTGCGGGGTGGGCCGGCTGGCGACTGGTACGCCGGATAGCCGGACGGGGGTGGGCCCGCCGAGCCGTGGCCGTCGGCCGGGGCGGCCGGCGGGGAGGACTGGGCCGGTGGATGGTCGGCGGGGCCGGTCGGGCCGCCGACGGGTGGCTGGGTCATCGGTCCCCCCGGGTGCGACGCAGCACCGCGCTACGGCGGTGAGCGTGGGATCGGGTGGTCGGGCCGGGCGCCCGTCCAGACCGGAAGGGTATCGGTCCCCGGTGCCGTTGCGGAGGGCCCGGTGCCGCGCGCGGGCGGGGTGCCATCGGCTTCCGCTGCTGGGTGTCGCAAATGTGACCGAATGCCATCGGGCGTGCGCGTCCTGTTGATGGGACCGGCCGGCCGGTCCTACGGTCGCTCCGGCACGCCCGGCTCGGGCCGGGCGGATGCGGCCCGGATCGGCGGGCGGCGCCGTGACCAGGTACGACGCCGGGAGGCAGTGCATGCGCGACACGGACAACACCCTCCGAGCCCAGTTCCCGGCCGGGCCACAGCGGGGCGGCCGGACGGCTGGCGGCCACTCCTCCGGCCGGCCGCCGACGAACGAGCGGTCGTACCGGCGGCCCGCCGAGTCGGGCACCAGCGCCGAGCCGGCCGGGGGACGGGAGGAGGACGGCCCCGGGTACGTGATCCACCTGCCCATCCGGGTGACCGACCTGGCTGCCGCGACGGCCCTGGCCGGCCGGGTGGCGACCTCGTTGAACTTCCTGCTCGAACTGGACGCCGGCGAGACCGAGGTGTCGACGGCCGACGACCAGAACAACCGGCACCGGGTCTTCTGCGATCTGTTGCTGCCCGACCGCAGCCGTTGCCCCCAGCCCTACGACCACACCGGCCCGTGCGGGGAGTTGCCGCCCGCCCCCGAGCAGCGGCCCGCGGTCGGGCAACTACCCGCCGAGGAGCGGTCCGCTGTCGAGCAGCGTCCCGCGTCCCGGCCGGCCGGTGGACCGTAGGCTGTGCCCCGAAGTGTCCACGCCACCGAGGGAGCCCTCCACGATGCAGAAGTGGGAATACGCCACGGTCCCGCTGCTGGTCCACGCGACCAAGCAGATCCTCGACAACTGGGGTGAGGACGGCTGGGAACTCGTTTCCGTCGTTCCCGGGCCGAATCCGGAGCAGCTCGTCGCCTACCTGAAACGACCGAAGGCATGAGTGAGCGCGGCGGAGTAGCGGCATGAGCAAGGGGCCGCACGCCAAGCTGGCGGAACTCGGACTGGAGCTGCCGGAGGTGGTGCCGCCGGTGGCGAGCTACGTGCCGGCCGTGCAGTCCGGGCAGCACGTGTACGTCTCCGGGCAGTTGCCGATGGCCGAGGGCAAGCTGCTGGCCACCGGCAAGGTCGGTGCCGGCGTCTCCGCCGAGCAGGCCAAACAGCTCGCCCAGCGGTGCGCCCTCAACGCGCTTGCCGCCATCGATTCGCTGGTCGGCCTGGATAACGTCGTCAAGGTGGTGAAGCTGACCGGCTTCGTGGCGAGCGCACCGGGATTCACCGGCCAGCCCGGTGTGATCAACGGCGCCTCGGACCTGCTCGGCGCGGTCTTCGGTGAGGCCGGTCGACACGCCCGATCGGCCGTCGGCGTCGCCGAGCTTCCGCTGGACGCCCCGGTCGAGGTCGAGGTCATCGTCGAGGTCTCCTGACCCTGCCGCGATCTTGCAGTTCCCACCCGGACGAAGAGCCCTGACTCCGGACGAATCGGGGACCGGAACTGCAAGATCGCGGGGGGTCGCGCCCGGAGTCGTACGATCGCAGCCATGGGAGGGCATGTGACGGGGGCGGTGACCGCCCTCGCCAGCGAACTGCCGGAGTGGGTGACGCTGTTGCGCGCGCCGAACCCCGGGCCGATGACGCTGGACGGCACCAACACCTGGCTGCTGCGGGCCGCGCCCGACGAGCCGGCCCTGGTGGTCGACCCGGGGCCGGCGGACGAGGCGCACCTCGCGGCGATCGTCGCGCAGGGGCCGGTCGGGCTGGTGCTGATCACCCACGGACACCCGGACCACACCGAGGGCGCTGCCCGCCTGCACGACCTGCTCGGCGGGGCGCACGTTCTCGCCGCCGACCCGGCGCACACCATCGGCGGTACGCCGCTGACCGAGCCGGGCGAGGACTTCGGTGGCTTCGGCCTGGAGATCCGCCTGCTCGCCACTCCCGGTCACACCGCAGACTCGGTTTGCTTCCTGGCCGAGCGCGACGGTCAGCACGTGGTCCTCACCGGCGACACGATCCTCGGCCGGGGCACCACCGTGGTCGCCCACCCGGACGGGCACCTCGGCGACTACCTGGCCAGCCTGGAGTTGCTGTCGACGTACCGCGGGATTCCGGCGCTGCCCGGACACGGCCCGGCGCTGGCCGACTGCGGCGCCGCCGCCGACTTCTATCTCGCCCACCGCCGCGCCCGCCTCGACCAGGTCCGGACGGCGCTCGACGAGGGTGCGCGGAGCGCCGCCGAGGTGGTCGCGCGGGTCTACGCGGACGTGGACCGGTCGCTGTGGTGGGCGGCCGAGTGGTCCGTCCGCGCCCAACTCGAATACCTCGACCGGGAATCCGACGGCGGCAGCGCGGGGTTGGACCGACCGTGACCTGCCCGGTGTGTGGAACCGTGGCCGTGCCCGGCGCCCGGTTCTGCCACAACTGCGGCGCCGCGCTGCCGGCCGCCGCCAGCCTGCCGGCCGCCGAGCGCCGGGTGGTGACCGTGCTCTTCGGCGACCTGTCGGACTTCACCTCCTGGTCGGAGGACCTCGACCCGGAACGCGTGGGTGCGGTCACCGACCGGGTGCTGGCCGCCCTCGCCGGGGCGGTCAAGACCTTCGGCGGGCACGTCGACAAGCTGACCGGTGACGGGATCATGGCGGTCTTCGGTGCGCCGGTGGCGCACGAGGACGACGCCGAGCGAGCGGTTCGCGCCGCGCTCTCCATGCAGCGGGCGGTCCGCCGGGTGCTCGACGACGAGCGGGGCGGCGGCGCACCACTGGGCCTGCGGGTCGGCCTGAACACCGGTGACGTGATCGCCGGTATCCAGGCCGCCATCGAGTACACGGTCATCGGCGACACCGTCAACACCGCCGCCCGGCTGGCCGACGCCGCCGCCGTCGGAGCGGTCTACGCCGGCGGGCGCACCGCCGCGGCCACCCGGCACGTCGCGAGCTGGCGGGCGCTGCGTCCGCTGCGGCTCAAGGGCAAACGGGAACCGGTCGAGGCGTACGAGCTGCTCGGCCTGCTGGACGCGCCGGGCACCCGCTCCGGCCTCGGCGACGAGGCGCCCTTCGTCGGCCGGGAGACCGAGATCGGTCGCGTCGCCGGCCGGCTGGCCGAGGTGATCGACCGCGGTGAACCCCGGGTGCTGCTGATGACCGCCGAGGCGGGCATCGGCAAGTCCCGGTTCGCCGCCGAGGTGGAGCGCCTCGCCGCCGGCTACGACGTGGGCGCGGGCCGGTACGCCGCGCACACCGGAGCCCGGGTGCTCTCGGTGCGCTGCGCCGCGTTCGGCGAGCGTCGCCGGCTGGCCCCCTCGCCGACCTGGTGCGCGCCGCCACGGGGCTGCCCAACGACCCGGCCACCGCGGTCACCCGCCCGGCCGTCGAGGAGCGGCTGCGCCGCCTCGGGCAGCGACTCAGCCGCAGCCGCGCCGAACCGGCCCCGGTCGCCGTCGACCAGTTGCTGGCCCTGCTCGGGTACGCCGAGCTGCCCACCGGTGGCCCCACGGACCAGGGCGAGTGGAGCGGTGCCCAGCCGCCCGTCGACGCCGACGCGGTACCCAACGCGGTTGCCGACCTGCTCAGTGCGCTCGCCGAGGAGGCGCCGCTGGTGATGGTCGTGGACGACCTGCACGACGCCACCGCCGAAACCATCCAGGCGCTGGAGCTGACGCTGTCCCGGCTCACCGGGCCGGTGCTGGTGCTGCTGCTCGGCCGGCCCGAGCTGGTGCGTACCGCCGGCACCCTGGCCCGGGTCGCGGACGCCGAGGTGCAGCCGCTGCCGCCACTGCGCGGTGCCGACGCGGCCCGGCTGCTGACCAGCTACCTCGGCGGCGGGCGGCTGCACCAGGCCGACACCGACCGGCTGCTCGCCACCGCCCAGGGCAACGCGTTCTACCTGGCCGAACTGGTCACCCTGTTGATGGAGCGCGGCGCGCTCACCGCCGGCATGGGCAACGACTGGCGGCTGGCGCCCGGTTCACTGGGCAGCCGGCTGCTCTCCCGTGACCTCGCGGCGGTGCTCGCCGCCCGGATCGACGCCCTGCCCAACGAGGCCCGTTCGGTGCTACGCGACGCCGCGGTGGTCGGCGACGCGGTGCCCGACGGCGCGCTGGAGGCGCTGCGGGATCAGCGGGCCGGTCGCGACGGCCGGCCGGCCGCGGTCGCCGCGGTCGAGATGGAACGCGCGGTCGAGGAACTGCTGCAACGCCGGATGCTGCACCGCACCCGCAGCGGGTATGCCTTCGCCACCCCGCTCATGCGGGAGGCCGCGTACTCCGGGATCAGCAAGGCGGAGCTGGCCGAGCGGCACGCCGCACTGGCCCGCTGGGCGGCCCCATGGGCAGCCCAGGCGCCCTCGCGACCGGCCCGGCCGCCATCGCGAGCGGCACGGGCGGGGTCGCGACCGGCCCCGGCGGCTTCACCGAGGCGACCCGGGACGAGTTCGTGGCCGAACACGTCGAACGGGCCACCGCGCTGGCCGACGCCGTCACGCTGCGTCCGGACGCGCCGGCCCGGGCGGTCGCGCCGCTGGGCGTCACCGCCCTCGGCCGGGCCACCCGCCGGGCACTGCACGCGGGCGAGCCGGCGCTCGCCGTCGAGTACGCCGAACGCGCCGCCGAACTGGCCCGCGACGGGGTGCCGGCGGTAGATCGGGTGGTGCACGCCCGGGCGCTGCTCCAGGTCGGCCGGGCCGCCGACGCGCTGGCCTCGGCCGAGAAGATCGCCGCCAACGCGGGGGACCCGTCGACCCGAACCAGTGCCCTGCTGCTCGGCGGTCAGGCCCAGCAGGTGATGGGCGACCTGCGGCGGGCCGAGTCGTGCTGGCGGGAGGCGTTGCAGGTGGCCACCGACGCCGACCTGCCGACCCTGCGAGCGTCGGCGATGCGCCGGCTGGGCATGGCGGACTTCGTGGCCGGGCGGCTGGGGCAGGCGAGCAGCCGGCTCGCGGCCGCGTACCAGGTGAGCCTGGCCGCGCGGGACCGCCGGGGGCAGGCCTGGTCGTTGCAGAACCTGGCCTGGGTGACCACCACCCGCGGCGACTTCGCCGGCACGGACGCGGTGCTGGGCCGGGCGGCCCGGCTCTTCGCCGAGCTGAAGGACCCGTACGGACGGGCGTGGTTGCGTGGCACCACCGCGTTCGCCCGGCTGCTCGCCGGTCGGTTGCGGGAGGCGCGCCGGCTGGCCCGGATCTTCCTGCCGTTCGGTGAGCGGGTCGGTGAGGCGTGGGCGGTCGGCACCCTGCGGGCGGTCGACGCGTACGCCAACGCCGAGCTGGGGGAGTTGGTCGACGCCGACCGGGAGGCCCGTCGGGCGTACCGGGATTTCGCCGCCGCCTCCGACGACTGGGGGCAGGGCTTCGCGCTGGTGGTCCGTGGCGTCGTCGCTCGTGGCCTGGGTGAGCCGGAGCACGCCGCGGACCTGCTCACCGACGCGCTGTCGTACGGCCATCGGACCGCCCATCCGCTGCTCACCGGGATGGCCGGCACGCTGCGCGGTTTCGTCGCCCTGGACATGGGCGACGTGGCCGCCGCGGAGCGGGACGCCCGTGCGGTGCTCACCACCGTGGAGCCACACAACCCGCAGGCGCCGGCCCAGGTCGCCCCCGGGTGCTGCTGGCGACGGCCCGACTGGCGGCCGGCGACTCCGGCACCGCGGTCGGCCTGCTCGCTCCGGTCGCCACCGCCGCCGCCACCACCGGGTCACTGATCTTCTCCCGCCGACAGTCGATGGCGCGTTACGCCTCGGCCCTGCTCGCCCATGGCCAGCGGGAGCAGGCGCTGGACTGGGCCCGGCGGGCGGTGAAGGCGCCGGCCGAGGACGTCCGTAGCCAGGTCATCGCCGCGAGCGTGCTGGCCGAGGCGCTGGTCGCCTGCGGGCGACCGGCGGAGGCGAAGGCCTGGGCCGAGGACGCGGTCCGGCTGGCGTACGCCACCGAGCAACGCAGCGAGCGGGCCGCCGCCGAGGCACTGCACACCCGACTCCGCACCGCCTGACGGGCCGCCCCCGACGAGGCCACCCGATCCCGGATCGAGCAGGATCCCGGATGGCCGACCGATGGAGCCGGGCCGATTCGTCCGATCGTTGCCGGCCGGGTGCGGATCTGACGGTTTCGGGGATGTGGCCTGTCGGTGGTGGCCGCTAGCGTGAATCCTGCACGGGACCGTCAACATGGACGGTCGGGCCGGTCAATGGGAGGGTTCAGATGAGGTTGCCGCGTTCGGTCGCAGGTTGGACGATCGCGGTGTTCGGCCTGCTGGCGCTGGTGCTGGGCGCGGTCGGCCTGCTCTGGCCGGAGGCCCTGCTGGGGGTGCTCGGTTTCGAGATTCCGGAGACCCGCGCGCCGGGGGACCACACGGGCACCTTCGTGACGGCGTCGTCGATGGCCTCTTTCAACATGGGGGTCTACTACCTGCTCGCCACCGCGACCGAGTGGCGGCCCTTCTACCGCTTCACGGTCGTGTTCCGGCTGGTGACGTTCACGGTGTTCACCCTCGCGGTGCTGGCCGACGTGGCACCCGGGCAGTTCTTCGGGGTGGCGGCCTGGGAGGGCCTGGGTGCGCTCGCCACCGCCGCCGGGCTCTGGTGGGACGCGCGTCGCGGGAGCCGGTCCGCCGGCAGCACAGTGACCTCGGCCGATGGTGCGGGGGCGGTAGGCGCCGCCGCTGCGGGCGGGGACGGATCGAGCGCCGGCGAGCCGGTGTCGGGCGACCGGCGTGGTGTCCCGGCGCCGGGCACGGGGCCGGCAACCGATGCGGTTCACTGAGCGGCCGGCCCGATTCGGTATTTTCGAAGTTGTGACCGACACCCCGCCCGGCGCCCTGCCGACGCCCATCGTGCCTGGTCTGACTGATTTGCAGGTTTTTGCCCGAGGTGGCTACGCGACGGTCTACCGGGCCACGCAGATCTCGGTGGGTCGTGAGGTCGCCGTCAAGGTGGAGAACCGGACCCTGGTCAGCGAGCGGGACCAGGCGCGCTTCCTGCGTGAGGCGCGCGCCGCCGGCCGGATGTCCTCCCATCCGCACGTGGTCGATTTGTTCGACGTCGGGGTGACCATCGACCAGCACCCCTACCTGATCATGGAGCTCTGCGACGGGTCGTACGCGGAGCGGATGCGAAACTCCCCGCTGGGCGCGGTCGAGGCCCGTGACCTCGGCGTCAAGATCGCGGATGCGATCGCCCACTCGCATGCCGCCGGAGTGCTGCACCGCGACGTCAAGCCGGCCAACATCCTCCACTCGCACTTCAACCCGGCGGTGCTGGCCGACTTCGGGCTGGCCGTGGTCGCCGAGATGCGCGACGCTTCGGTCGCACTGGAGGTGCTCACCCCGGCGTACGCGCCGCCGGAGATGTTCAACCACAGCCCGCCGTCGCCGGCCGTCGACGTGTACGCGCTCTGCGCCACGCTCTACGCGGTCATGCACGGCCGGCCGCCGCGCTGGCAGGCCGAGCGCAACCCGAGCCTGGTCACCGTGCTGGAGATGTTCCACCAGCCGATTCCGGGACTGCCCGGCATCCCCGAGGAACTGCTCGACGTGCTGCGCGTGGGGATGGCCAACGATCCCGGCGACCGCCCCTCCGCCGCAGAGCTTCGCGACCTGCTCACCAACCTGCCGCTGGGCACGCCGGCCGGCGGGGTGACCGCACCGACCGCACCGACCGCACCGACGGGTGCCGTCGGTGGCCGCCACCCGGCCGGCCCCGACCAGGCGGCGGCCCCCGTGGAGGGTGGCTCGACGGAGCGGCGCCGCGGGCGACGTTGGTTCCTGGGTGCCGCCGGTGCGGTCGCTCTCGCCGCCTCGGCGGGGTCGGGGCCTGGGCGGCGGGTGGCGTCCCGTCGCCGCAGCCCACGCTTCCGGCCCGACCGGCGGCGACCGGCGTGTTCCGTCCGGGCTGCGCCGCCCTGCCCGGGGCGCTTCCCGACGGTGCGCAGTGCGCGCCGGAGTTGGAGTGCTTCGGGCCGGTGCAGGTGCGCGCCCAGCGGGCCGTGGCCAGCCGGGTGCCCTGCGACGCCCGGCACACCTGGGAGAGCTACGCCCAGGGGCAGTTGCGGGCAGCCTTGGCCGACGCCGATCACGACGAGGTCGTCGCCGATCCGGCCGTCCGCCGGGTCTGCAACGCGGAGACCTTCCGGTTGGTCAGCGGGATCCGCCAGATCACCGGTTGGAATCTGGAGGTGCTGCCGCCGGCCGACGCGGACGGTGACCTCACCTATCGCTGTCTGGCCGGGCAGGGCCTCAACGGCCTCGCCTCGCCGACCCTCACGAACGGCTAAGCGCCGGCGACGATCGCCGCCGTGGTCAGTGCCGGCCGTCGTCGCGGCGGTGGCGGTCCCGCATCGCCCGGACCGCGTCCCGGTCGCCAAGCGTCTCCAGCGTGTCCGCGTCAATTCCGGGCAGCTCGGCCCCGGGGTGGGTGGTCGGCTGGCCCGGACCTGGCTGGCCGTCCGCGTCATGCTGCCTGGCAGCGGTCACGGCCACCCCGGCGATGGTGGCGAGCAGGACGCAGAGCAGGGCCATCGCCACCCCCAGCAGATCCTGCCGGCGCCCGACGACCAGCGTGACCAGCAGCCAGGTCGCCGCGAGTGCCGTGACCACGGCCACGGTCCGAGCGTCGGGTCCGGGGAACCGTCTCACCGGTCCAGAATGTCGGAGATCGCCGATCTGTCAACAGTGGCCGGATCCCGGATGTGTAACAGCTGTCACTGATCAACGTCACCGGCCGCTGACTGAACCTGCTCAATACGACTTGTCCTGGCCGAGGACGTGTTGGGCGACGAAGTTGAGAATCATCTCGCGGCTGACCGGGGCGATCCGGCCCGCCCTGACCGCACCCAGCAGCGTTGCCACCCCGTATTCGGTGGTCATGCCGGCGCCACCGAGCGCCTGCACCGCCGTGTCGACGGCGAGGGCGGCGGCCTCGCCGGAGGCGTACTTGGCCATGTTGGCGGAGCTGCCGGCCTCCAGGTCGCGGCCGGCGTCGTACAGCGTCGCGGCCTTCTGGATCATCAGGCGGGCCAGCTCCACCTGCACCGCGGCGTGCGCCAGCGGGTGCGACACGCCCTGGTGCGAGCCGATGGTCCTGCCGCCCCAGACCGACCGGGTAGCGGTGTACTCCGACGCCCGCTCGATGGCGTACCGGCCGGTGCCGGCGCCCATCGCGGCGACCGTGATGCGCTCCGGGTTCAGCCCGGAGAACAGCGCCGGCAGGCCGGCGTCCAGCGACTCGCCGACCAGCGCGGCGGCGGGTAGCCGCACCTCGTCCAGGTAGAGCAGGAACTGGTTCTCCGGGGAGACGATCTCCATGTCCAGCTTGGACCAGGTCAATCCGGGTGCGCCGGTCGGCACGATGAACAGCGCCGGCTTCAGTTGCCGCGCGCCCGCCGAGCCGCCACCGCCCTCCCCGGTCGAGACCCGGGCCACCACGAGGACATGGCCCGCCTCGTCCACCCCGGAGATGTAGCACTTGCGTCCGGAGAGGACCCAGTCGTCGCCGTCGCGGCGGGCGAGGGTGCCGAGGCGGTGGAAGTTGGAACCGGCCTCCGGCTCGGTGATCGCGAAGACGATCTTCTGGGAGCCGTCGGCCAGGCCGGGTAGGTGCCGGTTGCGCTGCTCCTCGGTGCCGTGCCGGTTGATCACGGTGGCGGCGATGGCGGGGGAGACCACGAGCAGCAGCAACGGGCAGCCGGCGGCGGCCAACTCCTCGCAGACGATGGCCAGGTCGGTGATGCCGCCGCCTCCGCCGCCGTACTCGGTGGGGATGTTGACGCCGAGGTAGCCGAGCTGGCCGGCCTCGTGCCACAGCTCGGTGGTGTGCTCGCCGGCCTTCGCCTTGGCCACGAAGTAGCTGTGGCCGTACCGCCGGCCCAGCGACCGGACGGCGTCGCGGAGCTGCTCCTGCTCCGCGCTGAGGTCGAAGCTCATCACGATGCCTCCTCAACAGGGGTGACCACGGCGAGCACGGCGCCGGTGTCGACCTGGCCGCGGGCCGGTGCCGGCAGCTCGGTGACCACACCGTCGGTCGGGGCGAGCACCGGGTGTTCCAGCTTCATCGCTTCCAGGGTCAGCAGCAGGTCACCGGCGGCGACCCGCTGGCCGACCTCGACGTGCACCCGGGCCACCGCGCCGGGCAGCGGCGCCAGCAGCGACCCGGCGGCCAGTTCCACGCCCGGCAGCGGGAAACGCGGCAGCTCGACCAGGCTCGCCGCCCCGTCCGGGCCGTCCACGAAGATCTCCGATCCGACCTCGTGTACGCGGTACGCCCGGCGCACCCCGCCCACGTCGAGCACCACCCGCTCCGGGGTGGCCTCGACCAGGGCGAGGGCCGGCGGCCCGTCCTCGGGTCCGTCTCCGGCCGTCGGGGCGACCGCCGTCCGCGTGGAGGCTTCGCGGACCGCCCGCACGGACCACTCGGCGAGCCGGCCGGCGCGGTCCAGCCGGTAGCGGACCTCGATCTCGCCGTCGGGGCCGGTGTATCGGGTGGCCTGGGGGAACGCCGGCACGTTCCGCCAGCCGGAGGGGATCCCGGCCAGCAGCGGTGCGGCGGCCCGACGGGCGGCGGCCGAGGCGAGCGCCGCCGCCAGGGCGGCCAGCGGGAGCTGCGCGGCGGGCAGCAGCGGAGCGAAGAGCCCGGCGTGTCGGTCCAGGAAGCCGGTGTCGACGTCGACCGCGCCGAACTCCTGGCTGCGCAGCACCCGGACCAGCAGGTCGCGGTTGGTGGTCACGCCGTGTAGTTCGGCCCGGGCGAGGGCGCCGGCCAGGGTGCGGGCCGCGTCGGCACGGGTGGGTGCCCAGGCGATCACCTTGGCCAGCATCGAGTCGTAGTGCACGCCCACCGGCGAACCGTCCAGCACACCCGAATCGAGCCGCAGGCCCCGCGTCGGCGTGAACTCGCCGGTCACCCCCGGAATCGTGAACCGGTGCAGGGTGCCGGCGGCCGGGCGGAAGCCCTGGGCCGGGTCCTCGGCACAGAGGCGTACCTCGATGGCGTGGCCCTCGACCGGCGGAGTCGCCGCCAGCGGCAGCGGTTCGCCCTCGGCGACCAGCAGTTGCAGCCGGACCAGGTCCAACCCGGTGACCGCCTCGGTGACCGGATGTTCGACCTGGAGGCGGGTGTTCATCTCCAGGAAGTGGAACGTGCCGTCGGGGGCGAGCAGGAACTCCACCGTGCCCGCGCCGACGTAGTCGACCGCCCGGCCGGCGGCCACCGCCGCCGCGTGCAGCCGTGCCCGCAACTGCGGCCCGACGATTGCCGGTGCCTCCTCGACGATCTTCTGGTGCCGGCGCTGGATCGAGCAGTCCCGCTCGCCGAGGGCCAGCACCGTACCGTGCCGGTCGCCGACGATCTGCACCTCGACGTGCCGGCCACCTTCGACGTACCGCTCGATGAAGACGGTGCCGTCGCCGAACGCCGCAGCGGCCTCGCGGCGTGCGCCGGCGACGGCCTCGGCGAGCCCCGCGGCGCCGCGGACGACCCGCATGCCGCGACCGCCGCCCCCGGCGGTCGCCTTGACCAGCACCGGGAATCCGGTGACCTGCTCCGCGTCGGTCCAACTGGGCAGCATCGGCACGCCTGCGTCGGCGAGCAGCTCCTTCGCGGCCAGCTTGTCGCCCATCGCGGCGATCGCCATCGCGGACGGGCCGACCCAGGTCAACCCGGCATCGGTCACCGCCGCGGCGAAATCGGCGTTCTCGGCGAGGAAGCCGTAACCCGGATGGACGGTGTCCGCACCGGACCTGCGGGCCGCGTCCAGGACCGCGTCGAGGCGCAGGTACGTCTCGACGGGCGTGTTACCCGGCAGGTGTACCGCCTGGTCGGCCTCGGCGACGAAGGGCGCGTCGGCATCCGCGTCGGAGTGCACCGCGACCGTCTCGACACCCAGCGTCCGGCAGGTGGCGAAGACCCGACGGGCGATCTCCCCCCGGTTGGCCACCAGCAGTCTAGTGATCATTTTGGGCTGAGCCAGCCTTTCGTTTCGCGACTGCGGGACTCCGCTTCGCTGCGTTCCTCGCGCTCACGGGTGCCGGCCTTTCGTTCGCGACTGCGGGACTCCGCTTCGCTGCGTTCCTCGCGCTCACGGGTGCCGGCCTTTCGTTCGCGACTGCGGGACTCCGCTTCGCTGCGTTCCTCGCGCTCACGGGGTCACATCCGGAAGACGCCGAAGCCGCCGGCGCCCCGCACCGGTGCGTTGTGCACGGCCGACAGGCAGAGGCCGAGGACGGTACGGGTGTCCCGAGGGTCGATCACCCCGTCGTCGTAGAGCCGGCCGGAGAGGAACAGCGCGCCGGACTGCGACTCGATCTGCTGCTCGACCATCATCCGCATCGCCGCGTCGGAGTCCTCGTCGAACTCGTGACCGCGGGCGGCGGCGGCCTGTCGGGCCACGATGGACAGCACCCCGGCCAGCTGCGCAGGCCCCATCACCGCCGAGCGCGCGTTCGGCCAGGTGAACAGGAACCGTGGCTCGTACGCCCGGCCGCACATGCCGTAGTTGCCCGCCCCGTACGAGGCACCCAGGTTGACCGTCAGGTGCGGCACCTTGGAGTTCGACACCGCATTGATCATCAGCGCGCCGTGCTTGAT
The DNA here is from genome assembly GCF_019697375.1 of Micromonospora tarapacensis. Classification (NCBI taxonomy): domain Bacteria; kingdom Bacillati; phylum Actinomycetota; class Actinomycetes; order Micromonosporales; family Micromonosporaceae; genus Micromonospora; species Micromonospora tarapacensis. Next base: position 94,712 of record NZ_JAHCDI010000003.1, read on the forward strand.
GATGCCGCGCTGTTCGTACTCGGTGCCGACCATGTAGCCGGTGGTGTTCTGCAGGAAGATCAGCGGGGTGTCGGCGGCGTTGGCGAGCTGGATGAACTGGGTCGCCTTCTGCGCCTCCTCGCTGAACAGCACGCCCCTGGCGTTGGCCAGCACGCCGACCGGATAGCCGTGCAGCTCGCCCCAGCCCGTCACCAGCGCGGTGCCGTAGGCCGGCTTGAACTCGTCGAACTCGCTGCCGTCGAGCACCCGGGCCAGCACGTCACGCGGGTCGAACGGCACCTTGAGGTCGGCGCTGACGATGCCGAGCAACTCCTCCGGGTCGTACTTCGGCGGCTGTGGCATCGGGTTGCGCGGCCCCGGCCCCTGCTTGCGCCAGTTCAGCCGGCGTACGCACTGCCGGGCCAGCCGGATGCCGTCGCGCTCGTCGGCGGCGAGGAAGTCGGCCAGTCCGCTCCTGGTGGCATGCATCGCCGCACCGCCCAGCGACTCGTCGTCGGCGTCCTCGCCGGTGGCCATCCTCACCAGCGGCGGCCCGGCCAGGTAGACCTGCGACCGCTCCTTGATCATAATGGTGAAATCCGACATACCGGGCACATAGGCGCCGCCGGCCGTGGCGTTTCCGAAGACCACGCTGACCGTGGGGATCTTCTCGGCGGAGAGCCGGGTCAGGTCGCGGAACACCCGGCCGCCCGGGATGAAGATCTCCGCCTGGGTGGGCAGGTCCGCCCCGGCCGACTCGACCAGATTGACCATCGGCAGCCGGTTGGCCAGGGCGATCTCGCCGGCCCGCCGGGTCTTGGCGAGCGACCACGGGTTGACCGCGCCGCCGCGTACCGTCGGGTCGTTGGCGACGACCAGGCACTCGACGCCCTCCACCACACCGATCCCGGTCACCACGCTGGCCCCGACGGGGAAGTCGGTGCCGTACGCGGCGACCGGGGACAGTTCCAGGAACGGGCTGTCCCGGTCCAGCAGCAGCTCGACACGCTCCCGGGCAAGCAGCTTGCCACGCCTGTGGTGCCGGGCCACGTACTTCTCGCCGCCGCCCGCCCGCGCGTGATCGAGCGCGGCGTCCAGGTCGGCGAGGCGCTCCAGCAGCGCCGCCCGGTTGGCCTGGTGCGTCGGCGAGGCCGGGTCGACCGGGCTCTCCAGTGTGGTCACAGGCCCATGCCCTTCGCGACGATCTCGTTCATGATCTCGGTGGTGCCGCCGCCGATGCCGAGAATCCGGGCGTCCCGGTAGTGCCGCTCCACCTCGGCGTCCCGCAGGTAGCCGAAGCCGCCGTGCAGTTGCAGCGCCTGGTCGACCACCCAGTCGCCGGCCGCCACCGCCACGTTCTTCGCCATCGCCACCTCGGTCACCACCGGCTCGCCGGCCGCCACCCGGGCCGCCACCTCGTGGACGTACGCGCGGGCGGCCTCGGCGCGGGTGTGCATCTCCGCCAGCCGATGCCGGACCAGCTGCCGGCTGGCCAGCGGTCGACCGAAGGTGGACCGGTCCCGGCACCAGTTCACGGTCAGTTCGACGCAGCGCTGCGCGATGGCGTACGCCTGGGTGGCCAGCGAGAGCCGTTCGGCGGCGAGCTGCTGCATGATCGCGAGGAAACCGGTGTCCTCCTCGCCGATCCGGTTCGCCACCGGCACGCGAACGTCGGCGAAGGAGAGTTCGGCGGTGTCCGAGCAGTGCCAACCCAGCTTCTCCAGCCGCCGTCCGACGGTGAATCCGGGCGTGCCCTTGTCGATCACCAGTAGGCTCAGCGAGCCGCCGCCCGGAAGGCCGGTGCAGACCGCGGTGGTCACGAAGTCGGCCCGTACGCCGCTGGTGATGTAGGTCTTCGCGCCGTTGACCACGTAGTGGTCGCCGGCGCGGCGGGCGTGGGTGCGGATGCTCGCCACGTCGGAGCCGGCGTCCGGTTCGGTGATCGCCAACGCGCCGATCATCGAACCGGCCAGCGTCGGCCGGACGTAGCGGTCGATCAGGTCGCTCCCGGTGCTGGCCGGGCTCTCGGCGCCGGCGGTCCCGGTGGCTCCGGTCGGGCCGACGGCGCTCTCGGGGCCGGTCGACCGGCCGCCGAGCCGGCCACGGAGTCCGCCAGCGAGCCGGCCTCCGGCCGCGGCGACCATGTGCGGCAGCGCGATGCCGTGCGTGAAGAGCGCGGCGACCAGCCCCGACGAGCCGCCGCAGCGGATGATTTCCTCGGTCACGACGATCGAGTCGAGCAGATCCCCGCCGCTGCCGCCCATCGACTCGGGAAAGCCGATGCCGAGCAGACCGATCTTCGCGGCGCTGGCGTGCAACTCGCGGGGCACCTCGCCGGCCCGCTCCCAGTCGGCCAGGTGCGGCAGCACCTCGCGGGTCACGAAGGCCCGGGTCAGCTCGCGCAGTTGCCGCCGCTCCGGCGTGTCCACGATGGTCATGCCCGCAACTCCGTAGGCAGGTCGACGATCCGGGAGCGCAGCAGTTCGCCGAGGGCCTTGGCCTGCGGGTCGAACCGGGTGGAGGCGGCCACCCCCGGCCCGAGCAGCCCTTCGATCACGAAGTTGACCGCACGCAGGTTCGGCAGTTCGTACCGCGCGACGGCCAGCGGGGCGGTCTCCGGCAGCAGCTCGGCGAGCCGCGCCACGGTGAGCCACCCACGCAACCAGGCCCAGGTGGCATCCGTGCGCGCCCAGACGCCGAGGTTGGCATCGCCGCCCTTGTCGCCCGAGCGCGCTCCCACCACCTCGCCCAGCGGCGCGCGCCGGCTCGGGCCGGTCGAGTGCGAGGAAGGTCCGGTCGATGCCTGGTGTCCTAGCGGGGTCTCCGCGGGGCACGTCACCGGCGGCGGGGCGATCGGCTGCCGGGTGCCGTCCGGCAGCACGGCGAGATGGGCGACGGCGTCCTGCGGCACCGTGTCGGCGGTGAAGACGCCGTACGGGGTGGCGTCGCCGGGCAGCGTGGTCAGCGTGCAGCCCGGGTAGGAGGCCAGCGCCAGTTCCACCGCCGCCGCCGAGAACGCCCGCCCGGCCCGCGCCCGGTCACCGTCGCGCAGGTGTACGTGCAGCAGTGCGCTCGCCGACTCGGTGTCGGCGGCGTCCGGGTGGTCGGTGCGGGCCAGGATGAACTCCAGCCCCTCCTTGCCGACCGCCTGCTCCAGTTGTGCCCGGACCAGGGCCGCCTTCGCCGGTATGTCGAGCCCGCAGAGCACGAACGTCATCGAGTTACGGAAGCCACCCAGGTTGTTGACGCCGACCTTGAGCGTCTCCGGCGGGGGCGTGCCCCGGACGCCCCGGACGCGCACCCGGTCGGGTCCGTCCTGGTCCAAGCGCACCGTGTCCAGCCGGGTCACCACGTCCGGCCCGAGGTAGGCCGGTCCGCCCACCTCGTACAGCAGTTGGGCGGTGACCGTCTCGACGGTGACCGCGCCGCCGGTGCCGGGATGTTTGGTGAGCACCGCCGAGCCGTCCGGGTGCAGCTCCGCGATCGGGAAGCCCGGCCGGTGCCCGCGGTCGGGCAGCTCGGTGAAGAAGCTGAAGTTGCCGCCGGTGACCTGCGCCCCGCACTCGACGAGGTGCCCGGCGACGGTCGCCCCGGCCAGCGCGTCGAGGTCCTCGCGCCGCCAGCCGAAGCGGGCGACGGCCGGGCCGACGACCAGCGAGGCGTCGGTGACCCGGCCGGTCACCACGACATCCGCCCCGGCGTCGAGGCAGGCGGCGATGCCGAACGCCCCGAGGTACGCGTTGGCGGTGAGCGCCTCCGGCCTCGCCAGGGCGTCGCCCTGGACGTACCCGATCCGGACGGGCAGGCCGAGGCGGCCGGCGAGCGAGCGGATCGCGGCGGCCAACCCGGCCGGGTTGAGCCCACCGGCGTTGGTGACCAGCGTGACCCCGCGGTCGAGCGCGGCGCCCAGGCAGCCCTCCAGCTGCCGGAGGAACGTCTTCGCGTAGCCGAGGTCGGGGTCGCGCATCCGGTCCCGGCCGAGGATGAGCATGGTCAACTCGGCCAGGTAGTCGCCGGTCAGCACGTCCAGATCGCCGCCGTCGAGCATCTCCCGCCAGGCGGAGAACCGGTCACCGTAGAAGCCGGAGGCGTTGCCGACCCGGAGCACCCCGCTCATGACGGCGTGCCGGTGTCGGCCGTGGCCTGCGGGGCACGACCGGTGCCGGGCGGGCCGGCGAACGCCTGGGCCACGTCCAGCCACCCGTCGGCGACCGGCCCGGTGGCGACCAGGGCAAGGTCGGCGCGGTGCCGGCGCCGGGTCACCAGCAGGCAGAAGTCGAGGGCCGGGCCGGTCACCCGGTCGGCCGCCCCGGCCGGGCCGAAGGACCAGGTGCCGCCGGTGGGAGCCGCCAGCTCCACCCGGACCGCCGCGGTCGGCACCGGACGGCCGTGCGCGGCGAAGCTGTGCCCGAGTGTACGGAAACCCAGGAACGCGATGTGCCGCAGCCGTCCGGTGGCCGGCCGGGTGACGCCGAGCGCCTCGGCCACGTCCTCGCCGTGCGCCCAGGTCTCCATGATCCGGGCGGTCGCCATCGAGGTCGGCGACATCCGGGTGCCGTACCAGGGCAGCTTGTCGCCGGCCGGGACGGCGGCGAGGTCGGCCGCGAGCGCCGAGCGGCCGGCCCGCCAGCGGGCCAGCAGCGCATGGGGCGGGGCGAGGAACGACTCCGCCCCGGCGTCGACCAGCCGGGCCGGACCCGGCGTGGAGGTGAGCGTGGCGTAGAACGCGTCCGCGTCGGTCGCGGCGAGCCGGGCCACGTGATCCGTCCACGCCAGGTGGGCGATCTGGTGGGTGATCGTCCAGCCCTCGGCCGGGGTCTGCCGCGCCCAATCCTGCGCCGGCAGCGGCGCGACGAGCGCATCGAGTTGCTCGGACTCGGCGGCCAGATCCGTGAGCAGTGCGGTCAGGTCGACCATCGAACCTCCGGGCGGGTTGGACCGGTCAGCGGGTCTCCGCGGCGGTCAGCAGCATCGCGAGCTGGTGTTTCCAGGGGTGCAGCAGGGCGGCTCGGCGGGCCGAGTCGTCGCTGAGCAGGTTGGCCACGCCGAGGCCGCGCAGCAGGTCGAGGGTCGCCTGGACCGCCTCGCGCACGCCGGGCCGCCGCTCGTCCACGCCGAGCAGCTCGACCGCCAGCCGGTGCATCTCGCGGCCGATCCGGGTCTCCACGGGCAGCAGCGCGGCGCGCAGCTCGGCGTCGGTGCGGGCGGCCACCCACAGCTCCAGTGCGGCGACGAAGAGCGGCCCGGTGAAGGCGGCGGCGAGCAGGTCGACCACCCGGTCCAGCCGGCGGGGACCGGCGGGCAGGGTGTCGGCCTCGGCGCGCAGCTCCGCCGCCCGGCGCTCGGTGAGATGACCGACGGCGGCGGTGACCAGGGCGGTCCGGGTCGGGTAGTGATGCAGCTGGGCTCCCCGGGAGACGCCGGCCCGGGCCGCCACGACCGTGGTGGTGGTGCCGGACCAGCCGTGCTCCACCAGGCACTCGACGGTCGCCTCCAGCAGCCGGGCCTGGGTGGCGCGGCTGCGTTCCTGTTGCGGGACGCGGGTCGATGCGGGAGGCACCCGCCCAGCCTGCCGCCCGGACAAACAAACAGTCAAGACTGACTTTTTGTGGTCGCGTCAGGCAGGCCGTTTCAGCCGGGAGAACGGACCCGCACTGCGCCCTTGTGCTACGTCAGCCAGCGCAACGGGTTCAACCTGAGCCGTCGCGCGGTTGAACGCAGCGCAAGGGCGCGTGCGCAGAGACGGTTGGCCGGGCGTCGGCCGGGTCTCAGACCCGTGCGCGGCGGGCCAGGCGCTCCGGGTCGAGGATGATGATGCTCTTGCCGTCCAGCCGCAGCCAGCCACGCGAGGCGAAGTCGGCCAGCGCCTTGTTCACCGTCTCGCGGGAGGCGCCGACGAGCTGGGCGATCTCCTCCTGGGTCAGGTCGTGCGTCACCCGCAGCACGCCGCCGTCGCGGGTGCCGAAGCGGCCGGCCATCTGGAGCAGGTTCTTGGCGACCCGGCCGGGCACGTCGGTGAAGATCAGGTCGGCCAGCGCGTCGTTGGTCCGGCGCAGCCTACGGGCGAGCACCCGCAACAGCTGCTCGGCGATCTCCGGACGGTTGTTCAGCCACGGCCGCAGGGCCTGCTTGCGCAGCCGGGCCAGCCGGCTGTCGGTGACCGCCGTGGCCGTCGCCGTACGCGGCCCCGGGTCGAACAACGACAGCTCGCCGACCATGTCCGACGGGCCCATCACGGCGATCAGGTTCTGCCGGCCGTCCGCCGCCCGGCGACCCACCTTGATCTTGCCGGACAGCAGGATGTAGAGACTGTCGCCGGGCTCACCCTCGTTGAAGACGACCTCGCCCTTGCGGACGTCGATCGTCTCCATCTCCTTGGCGAGTGCCTCGGCAGCCTCCGGGTCGACACCCTGGAAGATCCCGCTGCGAGCCAGTACCTCGTCCATCGCGCACCTCCGGTTGCGCGTGCCGCCCATCGGCCGGGTCCGCCGTCCGCTGATCCCTCGCGCGCCGACCAGTCTAGGCGCACGTGAGCAGGAATCAGAGGTCCACCCCTGGAATCTTGATCGTTGGGCGTAACGTGCCCGTCGTGATCGCGCACTAGGATCCCGCCCCTGGTCGGGCCGGTGCGGGCCGGTCGGGTCCCGGCCATAGGGTCACGGCGTGCTGAACGAGCCCCTGCTGACCGCCCGGCGCGAGGATGAACGGGACATTCCGCTGCTCATGTGGCGTGCCGCGCGGCCGCTGCGGGCGATCAGCTCCGCCCCGCTGGGCGGTGGGCTCGGCCTGCGGCGGTGGGTGCTGAACGCGACGGTGCCGATGTCGTACGACCGGGACGACCCCGCCGACCACCTGGCGGCGATGGCCCGCGGGCTCGGCCTCGACGGGCCTGGAGTGGGCCTGCTGACCGGCGTCGACGTCGGCGAGGTGGTCACCCGGACCGACACGGGCGTGCAGGTCTGGACCACCGTCGGCCTGGGCACCCCGGTCCCCGCCGCCGCTCCCGCGACGGGCGCACCGGCGCAGCCGGTCGGCACGGTCAACATCGTGGCCTACGTACCGGCCCGGCTCGGCGACGCGGCACTGGTCAACACGGTGGCCACGGCCACCGAGGCGAAGGCCCAGGCGATCGCGGAGCTGGGGCTGCCCGGCACCGGCACCCCGACGGACGCCGTCGTCGTGCTCTGCCCGCCGGACGGGCCGGCCTGCCCCTACGGTGGCCCCCGTTCCACCTGGGGAGCGCCGCTGGCCAGGGCGGTACACGCCGCCGTACTGACGGTCGGGGCCGACACCGTCGGATGGTCGGATCGGCTTCCGGGCTGAATCTCCTCACCCGATCGGCCGTCGTCGTCGCGTTTTCCGCACGGTAGGGTCGCCTCCGATGTACTCTCCCGCCCCCCTCGCGTCCCGACCGCGCCGCCGCGCCGCGGCCGCGCTCGGCGCGCTGCTCGCCGCACTCCTCCTCGCCGGCTGCGCCACGACCGACGAGGGCCCGATCTGGCAACCCGGTGCGGGCGGTGGTGACACGGGCGCACCGGTCGAGTCGAGCGCCCCCGCCGTCAAGAAGATCTCGCTCTCCGCCACCGGTGACATCGTCATGGCCATGGCGCCCGACCGGCTGCCGCCCGACGACGGCAAGGGCTTCTTCGACTCGGTGAAGAAGGCGATCGCCGCGGACGTCGCGATGGGCAACCTGGAAGAGCCGTTGACCGTGGACACCGGGGCCGGCAAGTGCGGGGCGAACTCCACCCGCTGCTTCCAGTTCCGGGCCCCGCCGGAGTATGCCGCGCACCTCGCCGACGCCGGGTTCGACCTGCTCAACCAGGCCAACAACCACGGCTACGACTTCGGGCCGGAGGGGTACGAGAACACCCAGAAGGCACTGGAGGAGCACGATCTCGCCCACACCGGGGCGCCCGACCAGATCACGGTGGTTCAGGCCAAGGGTGTCAAGGTCGCCGTCGCCGGCTTCTCGTCGTACCGCTGGTCGAACAGCCTGGTCGACATCCCGGCGGCCAAGAAGGTGATCGCCAAGGCGGCCACCATGGCGGACATCGTCGTGGTGCAGGTGCACATGGGCGCCGAGGGGTCGGAGATGACGCGGGTGCGCCCGGGTACCGAGATGTTCCTCGGCGAGAACCGGGGCGACCCGATCAAGTTCTCCCGCGCGATGATCGACTCCGGTGCCGACCTGGTCGTCGGCCACGGACCGCACGTGCTGCGCGGCATGGAGTTCTACCAGGGCCGGCTCATCGCGTACAGCCTGGGCAACTTCGCCGGTGGCGGCAACTCGCTGAGCAACAACGGCCGCCTCGGCTGGGGCGGCGTCCTCAAGGTGTCGCTCGAGGCGGACGGCAGCTGGGCCGGAGGCTCGTTCACCTCCACCTACATGAACGGTGCCCGCCTGCCGACGATCGACCCGGACGACCGGGGCCTGGGGCTGCTCCGGGATCTCACCAAGCTCGATTTCCCGGACACCGGTGCCCGGTTCACCGACGCCGGAAAGATCAGCCCACCGGCCGAGGACTGATCAACGGCCCACCGGGATGGGTCGGCGGAAGGTGTCGTCCCGGCGACGTAGGCTGGCCGTCGTGACCAGAAGCGCCACCGAGACCGACCTGGGTCGTACGCGCCGGGCGCGCCGGATCGGCCGCGTGCTCGCCGAGACGCACCCCGACGCGCACTGCGAACTCGACCATGGCAACGCGCTGGAGCTGGCCGTCGCCACGATCCTCTCGGCACAGTGCACGGACAAGAAGGTCAACGAGGTAACTCCGAAGCTGTTCGCCCGCTACCCGGGCGCCGCCGACTATGCCGGGGCGGATCGCGGCGAGTTGGAGGAGATGATCCGACCGACCGGCTTCTACCGCAACAAGACCAACTCGCTGATCCAGCTCGGCCAGGCCCTCGTCGAGCGGTACGACGGCCGGGTTCCCGGCCGGCTGGCCGACCTGGTCACGCTGCCCGGGATCGGCCGCAAGACCGCCAACGTCATCCTCGGCAACGCCTTCGACGTGCCCGGCATCACCGTCGACACCCACTTCCAGCGGCTGGTGCAGCGCTGGGGGCTGACCACCGAAAGTGACCCGGTCAAGATCGAGCACGAGATCGGGGCGATGTTCCCGAAGCGGGACTGGACCATGCTGTCGCACCGGATCATCTTCCATGGGCGCCGGGTCTGCCACGCACGCAAGCCCGCCTGCGGGGCGTGCACACTGACGAAGCTCTGCCCGTCGTACGGCGCCGGGCCGACCGAGCCGCCCGCCGCGGCGAAGCTGCTGAAGGGACCCCGGGCCCGCGACCTCGCGGTGGCCGCCGGAGTCGATCCCGAACTCGTCCCGGTGCAGGCGGTCCAGGCGGAGGCACCGTGATCCGCCGGCTCGCCCTGCTGTCACTGCCGCTGTTGCTGCTGGTCACGGTGGCCTGCACCACCGAGACCGAGGCTCCGGAACCCGCCCGGGAGGATGCGGTGGCCACCCGTCCGTCGCCGTTCCAGGACTGCGCCGGTCTCACCGACGGCCCGGCGGACCCCGTCGACGGTGCGGCGGCGGGCGACCCGCTGCCCGAGTTGACCCTGACCTGCTTCACCGGCGGCGACCCGGTCGCCCTCCGCGACGTGCGCGGGCCGGCCGTGTTCAACATCTGGGCCTCCTGGTGCCCACCCTGCCGCAAGGAGTTGCCCGCCTTCCAGCGGCTCAGCGAACGGGCCGAGGGCCGGTTGCGGGTGATCGGGGTGAACAGCCGGGACAGCCGCGGTGCGGCCCAGTCGATCGGCGAGGACTTCGGCGTCCGGTTCCCGATGCTTGTCGACCAGGGTGAGGCGGTGCAGCGGGCGCTGCGCCGCAACGCGGTCCCGCTGACCGTCTTCGTCGACGCCCAGGGCCGGGTCCGGCATGTCGACAGCTCCGGTGCGCTGGACGATGCCCGCCTCGCCGAACTCGTCCAACAGCACCTCGGCCTCACGGTAACGGCGTGAGCGAGCACCAGCGGGCGAGGAGTCAGCGAGCGGGCCAGCCACCGCCGGAGTGGATGCAGCCGCTGCTGGGTCGGCTCGGCACCGCGCGCACCGAGGACTTCACCCAGCTGCGTACGCCGGAGCGCGGCGGCCGGGACAGCGCCGTGCTGGTGCTGCTCGGCGAGGATGTCGCCACCGGCCCGGACGTGCTGGTCCTTCAGCGGGCCGCCACTCTGCGTAACCACCCTGGTCAGCCGGCGTTTCCCGGTGGTGCCGCCGACCCGGGGGACACCGACGCCGCGGCCACGGCCCTGCGCGAGGCGAACGAGGAGGTCGGGCTCGATCCGGTGAGCGTCACCGTCCTGGCGCAGCTGCCGAGGTTGTGGATCCCGGTCAGCGACTTCGTGGTGACGCCCGTGCTCGCCTGGTGGCACGAGCCACACCCGGTGCATTCCCGGGAGCCGGCGGAGGTCGCGCACGTCGCCCGACTGCCGATCGACGAGCTGGTCGACCCGGCGAACCGGGTCCGGGTACGCCACCCGAGCGGCTGGGTCGGCCCGGCCTTCTCCGTCCGCGGGATGCTCGTCTGGGGCTTCACCGCCGGGGTGCTGGCCGCGCTGCTGGAGATGGGCGGCTGGAGCCGGCCGTGGCCGCATGGCCGATTGATCGATCTTCCACCGACCGGCGCGTCGCCCGCCCCGTCGGCCGGCACCGACGAGGTCGACGAGAGCGCCCTGCGCTGACCTGACCGTCACCTTGCGCAAGCGATCGTCATCTCGCGAGCCTGCTGCCCGTACGCTTGAGTCGTGTCGGCCGTGGATCTCGTTCTGCTGTTGCTCATGCTCGTGTTCGCGATCAGCGGATATCGACAGGGGTTCGTCATCGGGGTGCTCTCGTTCTCCGGCTTCTTCCTCGGCGCCCTGATCGGTCTCCAGGTCGGGCCGCGGTTCGCCCAGCAGTTCGTGGACAGCGGCACCCGGGTGCTGATCTCACTGGTGGCCATCTTCGGCCTGGCCGTGGTGGGTCAGGCCCTCGCCGGCTGGCTCGGCTCCCACCTGCGCCGCACGATCGCCAGTGACGTCGGGCGGCAGGCCGACGACATCGGCGGTGCCTTCGTCTCGCTCTTCGCGGTGCTCCTGGTCGCCTGGCTCGTCGCCGTGCCGCTCGGTTCCTCCTCGCTGCCCTGGCTCGCCGCCTCCGTGAAGAGCAGCGCACTGCTCAACGTGGTCGACCGGGTGCTGCCCGACCAGGCCCAGCAGCTCTCCACCGCGCTGCGGGACACCGTCGACACCAACGGCTTCCCGGACGTCTTCGACGGGCTTCGGCGCACCCCGGCCCAGCAGGTCGAGCCGCCCGACCCGGCGCTCGCCGGCTCCGAGGTGGTGAGCAGCGGCCAGCGTTCGGTGGTGAAGGTGCTCGGTTCGGCGCCGAGCTGTTCCCGGCGGATCGAGGGCTCCGGCTTCGTCTACGCCGACGACCGGGTGATGACCAACGCGCACGTGGTCGCCGGCACCCGTTCGGTGGCGGTGGAGCTGCGCGGGGACCGGTACGAGGGTGAGGTGGTCGCCTACGACCCGGACCGGGACCTGGCCGTGCTCTACGTGCCCGGCCTGCCCGGCCCGTCGCTGCGGTTCGCCGCCGGCAACGCCTCCACCGGCGCGGACGCCATCGTGCTCGGTTTTCCGTTGGACGGGCCGTACAACGCGCAGTCGGCCCGGGTCCGCGACGTCGACCGGATCACCGCGCCGGACATCTACTCGTCGGGGAACGTGACCCGGGAGATCTACACGATCCGGGCGCTGGTCCGCAGTGGCAACTCGGGCGGGCCGCTGATGTCCTCGAACGGCCTGGTGCTCGGAGTGATCTTCGCGGCTGCGGCCGAGGACCCGAACACCGGTTTCGCGGTCACCGCCGCCGAGGCCCGCCCGGTGGCGTTGGCCGGCGCCGAGCGTACCCGGGGTACCGACACCGGCGACTGCACCTGACGTCCGCACCCGGCCGGACGCGCGGTGAAGCCGGCGGGTCAGCCGGGCCAGGCCCGGGGCCAGACGGCGAAGGCGGTGCTGGTGGCGGCGACCACCGCCACTCCGAGCAGCCATCCGGCGAGCACGTCGCTGGTCCAGTGGACGCCGAGGGCGATCCGGCTGAGCCCGGTCACCAGGGCGATCAACAGGGCGCCGAGCCGGACCGCCAGGCGGGCCGTGGACCGGTCCCCGGCCCGGGGCAGGAACACCACCACGAGAACCCCGGCGGCGAGTACCGCGTTCAGCGCGTGCCCCGAGGGAAAGGCCAGACCGGGCGCCTCCGCCACCGGGTCGGCCAGGTCCGGTCGGTGGCGACCGACCAGCAGCTTGAGCAGCGGTCCGAGCAGTCCGCCGAGCAGCACGGTCGTGGCGACCCAGACGGCGAGCCGCCGGGCACCGCGGCGGATCAGCCAGATCACCAGCACCAGCGCCGCGGCACGCAACGGCATCGGCGCGAGGGTGTCGGTCCAGACGCTCATCACCCACACCCAGGCCGGATGGTCGAGGGCGTACCGGTGCAGGTGCGCGGCGATCGCCGCGTCCAGCCGGAGCAGCGGCGGCCAGTCGCCCACCACCAGCGTGGCGAGCAGCGTGAACGGCACCAGGGTCAGCAGGCCCGAGGTGGTGGGTGCGGACCGCGGCCCCGATGGATCGTCCGGGCGCCGGCGAGGGCGCCACCCGGTTGGTGGCGCCGCACCGCGCCGGCCGTAGCTGTTCACGGCGATTGTTGTACCCGCTGTCCGGGCCGGAGTAGCCGCGATCTGCCGAATCTGTTCCACCCGGCACCCGGACGGCGGCCGGTCAGCGGTGGGAGTGCCGGAACCTGCGCACCATGAGCGCAGCTCCGCTGAGCAGGGCGACGAAGATGGCCGACCCGAACCAGAGCCGCTCCGACGCGGCGTCGTCCTGTGCTCCGGCGGCCCGGGCCCGCCACTGCGTCTCCTGCCGCGACCCGTCGAGGCCGAGCTGCTCGGCGTCCGGGTCGCCCGCCGTCAGGGAGCCGGGTGCCGGGCCGAACCCGGCCACCCCCGGCGGGTCGTTGTCGTCCAGCGGGTTCTGGTGCACCAGCGGCACCTGCGCGGTCAGTGCCCGGATCGGGTCGATCAGGCCGTAGCCGAACCGGTCGTCCCGGCCGGTGGGGCCGATGTCCTTCGCGGTGACCAGCAGCCGGTTCACCACGTCCCCGGCGGACATCCGCGGGTAGCGGGACCGGACCAGGGCCGCGGTGGCGGTGACCAGCGGCGCCGCGAAGCTGGTGCCCTGCACCCGCCAGTACCCGCCGGGAGGGCGAGCGCCGACCAGCCCACTGGCGGGGGCGGTGAGGATGGTGGCGCGCCCGGTGATCGCACCGTTCCAGAGGTTGTCGCTGCTGCGTTCCAGACCGGAAACGGCGATCACGCCCGGCTCCCGGGCCGGGTACCAGACCTTCGCGTCGGGTGAGGTGGCGAGGTTCCCGGTGCAGGCGACCACCACCACGTCCTTGGCGAAGGCGTAGTCGATCGCCGCGGCCAGGGCTGCGCTGTCGCCACTCCCACCCAGCGACAGGTTGATCACCTTGGCGCCGTTGTCGACCGCCCACCGTACGCCCTTCGCCACGATGAGCGCGTCGTCGTAACGGTTCTCCTCGTCGAGAACCCGCACCGGCAGGATCCGGGCGTCCGGTGCCAGCCCCACCACGCCCCGACGGTCGTCGTTGCGCCCGGCGATCAGGCCGGCCACCGTCGTGCCGTGCCCGACCGGATCCGGATCGAGCGCCCCGCCGGAGGCGACCAGGTCGAGCCCGGGCAGCACCTGACCGGCCAGATCCGGGTGGGAACCGTCCACCCCGGAATCGATCACGGCGACGACCACGCCACGCCCGGTCGACGTGCGCCAGGCGAGCTGGGCGCCCAGTTTGTCGAGCTGCCACTGTTCGTCACGGACCTGGTCGGGGCGTTCGGCCGGGTCGGGCGCGTAGGCCACCGGAACGCCGAGGGCGGGTGCGGCGCCCGGCACGGCGGCGGCGGAACGACCGCGACGGCGGCCGACAGCACGGTGGCGGCCGCCGCGAGCAGCGCCCGGTGAGCGAACCGTCGGGGCCCTGGCGGGCCGCTGTGCCGCACCCTGGTCACATCCTCAGCCATTCGTCGCAGGACACATGACGATCGGAGATTACCCGTTCCATCCCTCTCCCAGGGACGTTCCGTGGAGTCGGCGTCACTGTGGCGGCAGATGGGCCAACTGGACCAGGCGTACGCCCTCGCGCCGGGTGGACAACCGGCCGCGCCCGGGCGGCAGCGGACCGGGGCGGACCGGGCCGACCAGCGCACCCTCCTCCGGGCTGCCCGACATCACCAGGCCCGAGGTGGACAGCTCGCGCAGTCGCTGCACGACCGGCTCGTACTGGGCGCGGGCGGCACCGCCGCAGCGCCGGACCAGCACCAGGTGCAGCCCGACGTCGCGGGCGTGCGGCAGGTGCTCCTCCAACGCCCGTAGCGGGTTCGCCGGCCCGCTCGCCACCAGGTCGTAGTCGTCGACCAGTACGAACAGTTCCGGGCCGGACCACCACGACCGGTCGCGTAGCTGCGTCGGGCTGACCTCGGGGCCGGGGATGCGGCCCTGCATGTAACCGGCGGCCGACTCGACCAGTTCGGCGGTGTGCGCGGCGGCGGTGCCGTACCCGATCAGGTGCGGCGTCGAGACGGCACCGAGCAGGCTGCGCCGGTAGTCGACGAGGATCACCCGAGCCTGTTCCGGCGTGAACCGGGTGATGATCGAGGCGGCCAGGGCGCGTAGGAACGACGACTTGCCGCACTCGGCGTCGCCGTAGACCACGAAGTGCGGTTCGGCGGCGAAGTCGAGGACCACCGGACGCAGATCCGCCTCGGCGATGCCCACCGGGATCCGTAGCCCGGCGGCGGCGTCGAGGTCGAGGTCGGCGTACGGCAGCACGGCCGGTAGCCGCCGCACCGGGGCGCGGCCGGCCCGGACCAACCCTCGCTGACCTGCTTCACCAGCCCGGCGGTGTCCGTGCCGGCCGCCTGCGGCAGCGCGGTGAGGAAGTGCAGGCTCTCCGAGGTGATGCCACGCCCCGGCGTCTGCTCCGGCACCTGCGTCGCCGCGCGCCGGGCGACCAGCGAGTCGGACGGGTCGCCGAGTCGCAGTTCGAGCCGGGAGCCGAAGAGATCCCGGATGCCCGCCCGGAAGTCCAGCCAGCGCACCGCGGTGGCCACCACGTGCAGGCCGTAGGAGAGCCCCCGGGTGGCCAGGTCGGTGATCAGCGGTTCCAGGTCGTCGTACTCGCCGCGCAGGGTCGCCCAACCGTCGACGACGAGAAAGACGTCGCCGAACCGGTCGGCATCGGCTTCACCGGCGACCCGGGTGCCGCGCCGCTGCCGCCAGGTGGCCATCGACTCCACGCCGGACTCGGCGAAGGCGCGCTCCCGTTCGGCGAGCAGGGTGGACATCTCGCCCACCGTGCGCCGGACGCCGGTCGGGTCGGCCCGCCCGACGACCCCGCCGACGTGCGGCAGGTCGCGCAGCGCGGCCAGCCCGCCGCCACCGAAGTCGAGGCAGTAGACCTGCGCCTCGGCCGGGGTGTGGGTCAGCGCCAGCGCGCAGATCAGCGTACGCAGCGCGGTCGACTTGCCGCTCTGCGTACCGCCGACCACCGCGACGTGGCCGGCCGCCCCGTCCAGCGCCAGCCAGAGCAGGTCCCGGCGCTGTTCGTACGGCTTGTCGACCACGGCCACCGGCACCTGCAGGGCCCCGTGCAGCTCGGGGTTGCCGAAGGTCAGCCCGCGTACCGGATCCACCGCGAGCGGGCCGACCAACTCGTCCAGCACGGGAGCGCCGGCCAGCGGGGGCAGCCACACCTGGTGTGCCGGCGGACCCTGCCCGGCCAGCCGGCCGATCAGCAGCTCCAGCAGGATCTCCCGGCTGTCGTTCTCGTCCGGCACGGTTGGCGGGGCGGGCGGTTGCGGCACGGGGGTGAAATGGGTGCCGAAGGCGAGCAGGCGCGGGCGGCCCGGTCCGGCCGCACCGGCCGCCGGGTCGCGCCGGCGCACCGGCCCGGAGACGTACGCGGCCTTGAAGCGCAGCAGCGGCTCGGTGCCGAAGCGCAGGTAGCCATGCCCCGGAGAGCGGGGCAGCTCGTGCGCGTCCGGTGCACCGAGCACCGTGCGGGACTCCAGGGCGGAGAAGGTCCGCAGCCCGATCCGGTACGACAGGTGTGTGTCGAGTCCCCGCAGCCGGCCCTCCTCCAGGCGCTGGCTCGCCAGCAGCAGGTGCACGCCGAGTGACCGGCCCAGGCGGCCGATCTGGACGAACAGGTCGATGAAGTCGGGCTTGGCCGACAGCAGTTCGGAGAATTCGTCGCAGATCAGCAGCAGCGACGGCAGCGGGGCCAGTGGACTGCCCGCCGCCCGCGCCCGCTCGTAGTCGCGCAGGCTGGCGAAGTTGCCGGCCCGGCGCAACAGCTCCTGCCGGCGGACCAGTTCGCCGTTGATCGCGTCGACCATCCGGTCGACCAGCGGCAGCGCGTCCGCCAGGTTGGTGATCACGGCGGCGGTGTGCGGCAGCCGGTCGAACGAGGCGAAGGTCGCCCCGCCCTTGAAATCGACAAGCACGAAGTTGAGTTGCTCGGAGGAGTGCGTGGCGGTCAGCCCGAGCACCAGCGTACGGAGCAGCTCGGACTTGCCCGACCCGGTGGCCCCGATCAGC
This sequence comes from Micromonospora tarapacensis, assembly GCF_019697375.1. Lineage (NCBI taxonomy): Bacteria > Bacillati > Actinomycetota > Actinomycetes > Micromonosporales > Micromonosporaceae > Micromonospora > Micromonospora tarapacensis. The sequence continues at coordinate 111,371 of NZ_JAHCDI010000003.1, forward strand.
AGCCCGTGCGGACCCATGCCGTCCTGCGCCGACTCCTTCAGATCCAACTCGATCGCGCCGCCGTCCACGCCGACGCCGATCGGCACCCGCAGCCGCTCGCGCGCGGGCCTCGACGCCCAGCCCTGCTCGGCGGTGTAGCCCTCCGGTTCGCCGATGCCGAGCAACTCCGGTAGGCCCGGCTCGGCGCCGGGTGACGCGTCGGCGCCCCGGGCACCGGCCAGCCGCAGCGGTGCCAGCCGGCGTCCCGTCGCCTCGGCCTCGGTGACCTCCAGCGCGTCGGCGGTGCCGACCTCGACCGCCCCGTCCGCGGAGTGCGAGTGCAGGCGACCGCCCCGCAGTTCCAGCAGCAGCGCCGACCGGTCGAGCAGGCGCGGCGGTGGGTTGTCCAGGTCGAGCAGGGTTACCGCGTCGATCCCGCCGTCCCCGGCCAGCTCGGTGGCGCCGGTCAGGTCACCACCGTCGAGCACGACCACCACGTGCGGCCCGCCGGTGGCCGGCCCGGCCGGGCTGAACCGGGAGCGGCTGGCCAGCACGTCGTCGAGCAGTCGCTCCAGCTCCACCGCGGAGCTGCTCACCAGCCGGGCCGGGCCGAGGGCGTCGCTGCGGGTCGGATGCTGGGCGTGCGGCAGCCACTTGACCCATTCCCAGACGGCACGCCGTTCCGGTCCGGCGCAGACGGCGACGAGCAGTTCGTCCGGCGCGTGGAACACCGCGAGCTGGGTGAGCATCGCCCGGGTCAGTGCCTGTGCGGGCGGCGACCCGGTCGGACCGACCGGTGCGGCCCGGACGAAGACCCGGGCGAAGCTGCGCAGCGACAGGGCCACCGGCAGGTCGGGCACCACCGAGTAGGCGTCCAGGAAGCGACGCAGCGCTCCCGCGGTCATCGGCTCCAGCTCCTCCAGCGGGCGAGTGACCGGCGGCACCAACGGAGTGGCCAGAGTCTGCGGCCCGACGGCGACCCGGACCACGGCGAAGTCCGGATCGCCGGGGCGCCGCTCCCAGACCCGGTGGCTGTCCACCGTCGACCAGAGCAGCGAGGGATCCGGGTGCCGGTAGGAGAGGCCCGCGCGTTGCCTCGCCGCGGTCTGGCGTACCTGCCGCCGCAGCGTCGCCAGGTGCCGCAGGTACTCCCGGCGGGCCGCCATCATCTCGGACTTCTTCGGCGTGCCCGAGGCGCTGCCCCAGGAGGTCACCAGCATGGCCAGCGAGGAGAGGCCGAACATGCCGCCGACCACGTACGAGTACGCCCCGCCGCCCCGGCCGAACATCATCGCCATCGCCACCGTACCGCCGAGCATCGGCAGCACCATCAGCAGCTGCTGCCAGCGTGCGCCGGTGACGGCCGGGATCTCCGGCGGTGCCGGTACCGGCAGCTCACCGAGCGGAATCTCGGGCGCCGGGCGTCGCGGCGGCCGCCGGATGACGACAGTGGACACTCGACCTCCTGACAGCGCACGGTAACCCGAGCCTGGCTCATGGTAGGTAAAGTCCTATCGTCCGCGCAGCAGCCGCCCCGCCAGATATGGAGATCAGCCGATGACAGTCGGCCTGGCCCGGGTCACCGTCAGCGCGCCCCAACGACGGGTCGACGTGGCCCTGCCGGAGCACGTCCCCCTCGCCGAGTTGCTGCCCGAGGTGCTCCGTCACGCCGGCGAGGGGCTCGCCGACGACGGTGAACGGCACGGCGGCTGGGTGCTCCGGCGGGCCGACGGCACTGTCCTGGTCACCGGGCAGGCCCTGCTCGCCCAGGGCGTCCGCGACGGCGAGGTGCTGCACCTGGTGCCGGCCCGGTCGCAGTGGCCCGAGTTGGAGTACGACGACGTGGTGGAGGCCGTCGCCGACGGCGCCCGCCGGCGGGGCGGAGCCTGGTCGCCCGGTGCCACCCGGGCGGTGGCGCTCGCCGGTGCCGGCGTCCCGCTCACCGTCGGACTGCTCGCCCTGGCCGCCGGCGGGCCGGCCGACGCCGCCGGCTGGCCGGCCGCGACCGTGGTGGCGGTGCTGCTGGTGCTGGCCGGCACCGTGCTGTCCCGAGCACAGGGCGACGGACCGGCCGGCGCCACCCTCGGCGGTTACGCGTTGCCGTACGCGGCCATGGCCGGTGCCCTCGCCGTCAGCTCGGGCGACCCGGTCGGCCCGGTCGGCGCGCTGCCGTGGATCGGCGCCCCGGAACTGCTGGCCGGCTCGGTGGCGTTGCTGCTGGGGTCGGTGCTCGGCCTGCTCGGGGTGGCCACCCGGCTGCGGGTCTTCGTGGCCGGCGTGGTGGTCGGCGCGGCCGGCGCCCCGGCCGCCGTCGGCGGGATGCTGCTCGGGCCGGCCGGTGCCGCCGCCGTGCTGCTCTGCGTGCTGGCCTTCGCGATCGGGGCGATCCCGCTGTTGGCGATCCGGTTGGGCAAGGTGCCGCTACCGCCCGTGACCCTGCCCAGTGGCGCTCCGGACGATCCGGACCGGGCCCGTGACCTGCCGGACCGGGGTCGGGTGTACGCGGCCGTGACCCGCACCGAGGAGATGCTCAGCGGCATGCTGATCGGGCACGGGGTGCTGGCCGTGGGTGCCGCCGTGCTTCTCGGCGTCGCCGGCGCTACGGCCGGCCGGCTGCTCGTCGGGGTGACCTCGGCGGTGCTGCTGCTGCGGGCCCGGGTCTTCGCCGCGGTGCGGCACCGGGTGCCGCCGGTGCTCGCCGGGCTGGCCGGCTACGCGGTCCTCGGCGGGGCGCTCGCCGGTGCTGGCGGCGCGCCGGGCCGGCTCGCCCTGGTGGCTGGTGGGCTGCTGCTCGCCCTGCTGGTGGTGGCCGGTGGCACCACGTACGCCCGCCGCCCGGTCTCGCCGTACGTCGGCCGGGTCGCCGACCTCACCGACACCGTCCTGGTGGTTTCCGTGGTGCCGACCGCCTGCGCGGTGCTCGGCCTCTACGAACGGGCCCGGGGACTGCTCGGTTGAGCGCCCCGGGAACCGCCGGGACGTGGGTCAGTGGGTGGACTCGCCGCGCTCCTCGGCCTCCTTGGCCCGCCGGTACGACGCCCGGATCTCGGCCTCGGCCTCGGTGCGCCCCACCCAGGTCGCACCCTCGACCGACTTGCCCGGTTCCAGGTCCTTGTACACCTCGAAGAAGTGCTGGATCTCCAGCCGGTCGAACTCGCCGAGGTGGTGGATGTCGCGTAGGTGTTCCTGCCGCGGGTCCTCGTAGGGGACGCAGAGGACCTTGTCGTCGCCGCCCTTCTCGTCCGTCATCCGGAACATGCCGATGGTGCGGCACCGGATCAGGCAGCCCGGGAAGGTCGGCTCGGGCACCAGCACCAGGGCGTCCAGCGGGTCGCCGTCCTCGCCCAGGGTGCCCTCGATGAAGCCGTAGTCGGCTGGGTACTGGGTGGAGGTGAAGAGCGTGCGGTCCAGCCGGATCCGGCCGGTCGCGTGGTCCACCTCGTACTTGTTGCGGTGACCCTTGGGGATCTCAACCGTGACGTCGAAATCCATCTGCACGCTCCCTCGCTCGCCGGCGCTGGCTTGACGGAACCGGCGGCAGGGCCAGGCAGGCGAATGCTCACCCACCGACTCCGGCCGCCGCATAGTCTTCGGACCGAAGTAGTGTCACCCAGGCGCGTTCCCGGTGGGGGAGGAGGGGGTCGTGGGGAGGGAAGATTCACACTACCGTCCGGGCGGTGCCGCCGAAGGTGGTACGGGCCAACCGTCCGTGAAGCCGGCTGCCGGGCGGGTGCCGGTGCCGGAGGCGCAGATCCTCCGGCCGCAGCCGCCGACACCTCCGGCCCCCGGTCCCGCCTCGCCGTCCCCGACACCGCCCGCCCCAAATCCCGCCTCGCCGTCCCCGGCGACGCCGGCCCGGGGTGTCGCCACCGGCCGGGCCGTGGCGCCCGCCGCCGCCGTCCCGGCGAGCCCCGCCGCCGCTGCGACCGATCCGGCACCGGTGCCGACCGGCTCGGCGTCCGCCCCGACCGGCTCGGCGGCGATCCGGTCCTCGGCGGAGCCGACCCAGGAGCCGAGCACCGGGACCGGCCCCGGGCCGACCCTGGCCCCCGCCCGACCGCCGGGAGCCGCCGCCGGCACCCCGGCGACCCGCCGGGCGGCGCGGTGTCCCCGTCCCCGCGGCACCGGCTGCCACTGGTGCTCAGCGCTGTGCTCGTGCTCGTCCTGGTCGCGGTGGGGCTGGTCGTGGTCCGGCCCGGGCCGGTGGGCCGGTGGCTGGGCGGCGCTCCGGCAACACCGACGGCCACCGGGCCAGCCGAACCCGCACCGGTCGCGGTGCTGACCGGCGCCGACATCGGCGCACCGCTACCCAGCGCCGACGGGCTCCGGGCCGCGCTCGACCCGCTGGTCGGCGACGACGCCCTCGGCGGCCGGGTCAACGTGGCGGTGGCCGACGCGCTGACCGGGGAGCCGCTCTTCGACCGCGGTGGCGGTGAGGGGACCGTGCCGGCGTCGGTCACCAAACTGTTGACCGCGGTGACGGCCCTGACCGCCCGCGGTCCCGGCCACCGGATCCCGACCCGGGCGGTGGCCGGCGCGCAGCCGGGTGAGGTGGTGATCGTCGGTGGCGGAGACCCGACGCTGGCGGTCGACACGAAGGGCTTCTACCCGGGTGCCGCCAGCCTCACGGACCTCGCCGACCAGGTGCGCGCGGCGCTGGACGGAGTCGCACCGACCAGGGTCGTCGTCGACTCCTCGCGCTACTCCGGCCCGGTGTACGGACCCGGCTGGGACAGCGACGTCCCCACCGGCGGATACGGCGGTGCGATCACCGCGCTGATGCTCGACGGGGCGCGCAGGGACCCGAAGGCCGGCCCGGGCTGGGCCGAACGGGTGTCCCAGCCCGACCTGACCGCCGGTCGGGCCTTCGCCCAACTGCTCGGTGTGCCGGCTGACGCCGTGCGCAAGGGCACCGCACCGGCGGCGGCCGGGACGACCGGGGCACCATCCGGCAGCACCGGGCCCGGCACCGAGCTGGGCGTGGTGCATTCGCCACCGCTGATCCGCCTGGTCGACATCATGATCAGCGAGAGCGACAACATCGTCGCCGAGTCGCTGGCCCGCCAGGTTGCCCTGGCCCGCGAACGGCCCGCGTCGTTCGCCGGTGCCGCCGCGGCGATGGCCGAGGTGGTGTCCGAGCTGGCACTGCCGACGAGCGGGCTGACCCTCGCCGACGGCAGTGGCCTGTCCCGGCAGAACCTGATCAGCCCCGTGCTGCTGACCGAGCTGTTGACGCTCGCGGCCAGCCCCGACCGGCCCGAACTCGGCGGCATCTTCGGTGGGCTGCCGGTAGGTGGTTGGTCCGGCACGCTGCGTGACCGCTACGGGGCGGCAGCCGGTACGGCCGCCGGCGCCGGCGTGGTCCGCGCCAAGACGGGCACGTTGACCCGGGTGCACGCCATCGCGGGAGTGGTGACCACGGCCGAGGGCCGTCTGCTCACCTTCGCCGTGCTCACCGACGACGTGCCGCCGGACGGGATGGACGCGGCGCGGGCGGCACTCGATCGGATCGCCGCCGCCCTCGCCGCCTGCGGCTGCCACTGATCCGGCCGCGGCCGTGCCTGACCCCGGCCGGCGGGCGGTCCATGCCGGCTGGCGCCGGGCCACGCCCCCGGTCGCCCGTGCGCCGACCGGCGAGGTCGGGTGTCGTGGCGCGGGTACGGTGGGTCGCATGGCGCAGTTCGTGGACTGGGATCTGGCCACCGCGACCGCGGGGGCCCTGGGCAAGTCGGGCCCTCGGGTGACGTACCCGGAGGCCACCGAGGTGGTCGCCGAGCTGCGCCGGTTGACCGACGAGGCGGCCGGGCACGTCGCCGACTACACCGGGCTGACCTCGCAGGTGGTGCACCCGCCGGTGCGGGTGGTCGATCGGCGTGACTGGGCTGCGACCAACATCGCCGGCCTGCGCGAGGTGATCACACCGCTGGTCGGCCGGCTCGCACAGGACAAGCAGCCCGGTGTGTTCACCGAGGCCGTCGGGTCCCGGGTGACCGGCGTGCAGGCGGGCACCGTGCTTGCCTACCTGTCCGGCCGGGTGCTCGGGCAGTACGAGGTCTTCTCCGCCGACCCGGGGCAACTGCTGCTGGTCGCGCCGAACATCGTCGAGGTGGAACGCAAGCTGGCTGCCGATCCGCGTGACTTCCGGCTCTGGGTGTGCCTGCACGAGGTGACCCACCGGACGCAGTTCACCGCCGTGCCGTGGATGCGTGCGTACTTCCTCGGTGAGGTGCAGGCATTCGTGGACGCCGCGCAGGGCGGCGAGCATCTGCTGGAGCGGCTGCGCCGGGGGATGGGCACCCTCGCCGACGTGGTGCGGAACCCGCAGAGCCGAACCAGTGTGCTGGATCTCGTGCAGACGCCGGGACAGCGCGCCGTGCTGGACCGGCTGACCGCGCTGATGACCCTGCTGGAGGGCCACGCCGAGTTCGTGATGGACGGCGTCGGCCCCCGGGTGATCCCGAGCGTCGAGCGGATCCGGGCCAGCTTCAACCGTCGCCGCGAGGCGGGCAACCCGGTGGAGAAGGCGGTCCGGCGGCTGATCGGCATCGACGTCAAGATGCGGCAGTACGCGGAGGGCCGCAAGTTCGTGCACGCGGTGGTGGACCGGGTCGGGATGGCCGGCTTCAACCGCGTCTTCGAGTCACCGTTGACCCTGCCCCGGCTCGCCGAGTTGAGCGAACCGGACGCCTGGGTGGCGCGGGTGCACGGGCCGGTCGGCCCGGTGCCGACCGCCGGCTGAGCACGCCGCGTCGATGGCCCCGCTCGCCCCGCCGGTCGCCGCGATCCGGGTCGCGGTCCGCCATGCGCTGGCCGACCTGCCGGCGGACGGGCCGGTGCTGGTCGCCTGTTCCGGTGGTGCCGACTCGCTCGCCCTGGCCGCGGCGACCGCCTTCGTGGCACCCCGGGCCGGCCGCCGCGCCGGACTGGTGACCGTCGACCACGGATTGCAGGCCGGGTCGGCGACCCGGGCCGAGGCGGTGGCGCGGTGGGCGGAACAGGCGGGCCTGGCACCGGTGGAGGTGGTCCGGGTCGAGGTCGCCGGCCGGCCGGGCGGCCCGGAGGCGGCGGCCCGCGAGGCCCGCTACCAGGCGCTGGTCGAGGTCGCCGGGCGGCACCGCGCGGCGGCCCTGCTGACCGGGCACACCCGGGACGACCAGGCCGAGACGGTGCTGCTCGCGCTGGCCCGGGGCGCCGGCCCACGAGGGCTGGCCGGGATGCCGCCACGCCGGGACCTGGGCGGTGTCGCCTTGGTGCGACCGCTGCTGGAAATCGCGCGGGCCGAGACCCGCGGCGCGTGCGCGGCGCTCGGGTTGACGCCGTGGGAGGACCCGCACAACAGTGATCCCGCGTACACCCGGTCCCGGGTCCGCGCCGACGTGCTGCCCGTACTGGTCCGGACCCTCGGGGCGGGCGTGCTGGACAATCTCGCCCGCACCGCCCGGCTGCTGGCGGCGGACAACGCGGTCCTGGACGACCTCGCCGGGGAGGCACTGGCCGCGGCCCGGCATCCCGACGGCGGGCTGGCCGTCAGGGCGCTCGCCGACCTCCCCACCGCCGTGCGGGGTCGGGTGCTGCGTGTCTGGGCCCACGAACTCGGCGCGCCGCCGGCCGCGCTGTCGCACCGGCACATGGCCGCGCTCGACACGCTCGTCACGGCGTGGCGGGGACAGGGTGCGGCGTACCTGCCGGGCGGGCTGCGGGTGCTCCGCCGGGACGGCCGCCTGCTGCCGGAGCGGCCCCCGCCGCCGGGGCCGGCCGGTGCGGGGCGCCCGCCCGGCCGGCGGGTGGGGGACGGTGTGCTCGGGGAATGACCTACCCCGGCAGCCACTCTTCGCCCCGCGCGCGGCCGTGGCCACCAGCCAGCCGTTGGCCGCGGCAGCGGGCCTGGGCGTGCTGCGGCGCGGCGGAAACGCCGTCGACGCCGCGCTGGCCACCGCCGTCACCCTGACCGTCGTGCAGCCTCCGTCGAACGACATCGGTGGCGACCTGTTCGCCATCGTTTGGGACGGGGAGCGGCTGCACGGTCTGAACGCCTCCGGCCGGTCACCGGCCGGGTTGACCCGCGAACTGGTACTGGCCGCGACCGGCGGCCGGGGCGTCGCGCCCGTCGAGGCGCTGGGCGGCGCCCAGGCCACCGGCCCGGCGATGCCGGCCCGGGGCTGGCTGCCGGTGACCGTGCCGGGCGTGCCGGCGGGCTGGCGCGATCTGCACGACCGGTTCGGTTCGCTGCCCTTCGCCGAGCTGTTCGTCGACGCCATCCGTTATGCCGAGCGCGGGCATCCCGTCTCCACCGCCACGGCGACGGCGTGGGCCCGGGCGGTCGCCGGCCACGCCGGGTCGACCGGTCCGGAGTGTGCGGACTTCGCCCGGGTCTTCGCGCCGGGCGGACGGGCACCCGGTGCGGGCGAGTGGTGGCGCAACCCGGACGCGGCGCGGACGCTGCGGCTGATCGCGCAGAGCCGGGCGGAGGAGTTCTACCGGGGGCGGATCGGCGCGGCCCTGGCCGACCACGCCGCCCGCACCGGCGGGCTGCTCACCGCCGACGACCTGGCGGCCCACACGAGCAGCTGGGTCGATCCGATCTCGGTGCGCTACCGGGGGCACGAGGTATGGGAACTGCCGCCGAACGGGCAGGGTCTGGCCGCCCTGCTCGCCCTGGGCATCCTCGACGGCTTCGACCCGGCCGAGGCGTCGCTCTGGCCGCACCGGCAGATCGAAGCGATCAAGCTCGGCTTCGCCGACGCACACGCCCACGTCGCGGATCCCGACCGGAGACCCGTACCGGCGGCGTTGCTCACGCCCGGGTACCTGGCCCGGCGCCGCGCGGCCATCACCGCGGGCGCCGCCGACCCGGTTGCCGGCGAGCCCGAGCGCGGCGGCACGGTCTACCTCTGCACGGCCGACGACGGCGGCATGATGGTCAGTCTGATCCAGTCCACCTACCTGGCCTTCGGCTCGCACGTGGTGCTGCCCGGGTACGGCTTCGCGGTGCAGAACCGTGGCCTCGGCTTCCGGCTCGACGCGGACCACCCGAACGTGGTCGGCCCGGCGAAGCGGCCGTATCACACCATCATCCCCGGCTTCCTGAGCCGGGACGGAGCGCCGGTCGGGCCGTTCGGGGTGATGGGCGGGCACATGCAGCCCCAGGGCCACGTCCAGCTGATCTCCGCGACCGTGGACGCGGGGCTCGACCCGCAGGCGGCGCTGGACGCGCCCCGTTGGTATTGGCACACGGGCCGCTCGCTGCTCGTCGAGGAACACCTGGCCGCCGGGCCGGGCGGTGCGGCGCTCGTCGCCGACCTGCGGGCCCGGGGTCACCGGGTCACCGTCGCGCCGGAGCCCAGCGTCTTCGGGTACGGACAGGCGATCTGGCGCCGTGCCGAGGGCGGGTACGTCGTCGGCTCCGAGTCCCGGGTCGACGGGGGTGTGGGCGGCTTCTGAGGGTCGGCGCAACCGATCGCTTCCGACGCCGTCGCGCCGGGCGGCCGACCGGAGCGACGGCTGCGGCCGGTCAGCCGGTCGGGGCGCGGTCGCGAAACGTGGTGCGGTACGCGTGCGGGGTGGCGCCGACCCGGCGGGTGAAGTGGTGTCGCAGGGCGGCGGCGTCGCCGAAGCCGGCCCGGTCGGCGACCGCCTCCACGGAGAGCCCGGTGTCCTCCAGCAGCCGCCGGGCCAGCAGGACCCGCTGGTTGGTCAACCAGTCGTGCGGCGTGGTGCCGGTCTCGGCGCGGAACCGGCGGGCGAAGGTACGCGGCGCCATCCCGGCTCGCGCCGCCAGCTCGTCGACCGTGATCTGCCGGTCCAGGCGCCCCATCAACCACTCCAGCACCGGCTCCAGGGTGGGTGCCTCCGGTGCCCTCGGGATCGGCGCCTCCACGTACTGCGACTGGCCGCCGTCGCGGTGCGGTGGCACCACCATCCGACGGGCCAGCTTGGTGGCGGTGGCCGAGCCGTGTTCCTGGCGTACCAGGTGCAGGCAGGCGTCGATGCCGGCGGCGGTGCCCGCGCTGGTGAGCAGCCTCCCGTCCTGCACATACAGCGAATTGCAGCGGACCTGGGCCTTCGGGTGCCGTCGCTGCAGTTCGTCGACGTGCCGCCAGTGGGTGGTGCACTCCCGGCCGTCGAGCAGCCCCGCCTCCCCCAGCAGGTAGGCGCCGGCACACACGCTGAACAGGTGGGCCCCCCGTTCGGCGGCCCGACGCAGCGCCTCGTGCACCTGCACCGAAGCGGTGGTGGCGGGGTCGTGCGCGGGGACGGCGACCAGATCCGCTTCGTCGAGCGGGCCAAGGTCGGCGCTGGGCACCAGGTGGAAGCCGGCGGAGGTGCGCACCGTGGCACCCTGCGGGCTGCACACGTCGAAGCGGTAGCCGGGCAGGCCGTCGGCGGTGCGGTCGGTGCCGAACACCTCGGCGAGCACGCCGAGCTCGAACGGGGCCACCCCGTCCAGGGCGAGCACTGCGACCGAGCGGAGCATGTGACGAGGGTAACCGCACGGGTGGCGGAAAATCGAGCATGGATGGCATCCCTGCCACTGTCCGGTGGGTGGCGCGAACCGCAGACTGGCAGTTGTCCGGTGCGCACCGGCGGCGACAGACACCAGCAACGCGTGAAAGCGAGCGCCGCCATGGGATTCCTGCTCTTCCTGCTCTTCTTCCTGCTCCTTGCCCTCCTGTCCGCCGTGGGACTGACCGCCGACAGCCGTGACTCCGCGGACTGGAAGCCGTCCGAGGGGGGTCGCCGGTGGCGATCTCACCCCTGCTGAGGTGATTGGTCCTGCCAGTCGGGAAAATCCGGGCCGGGGTCGCGCCGAAAGGGGCGGCCCCGCCGACGAAGAACCCGGGGCGTACGGCAGGCTATGGGCATGGCTGACGGCTCCTGGTACGACGCCGACATCGACCACGTGATCATTTCCGAGGCGCAGATTCGCGAGAAGACCGCGGAACTGGCCAAGCAGGTCTCCGCGGACTACGCCCACGTCTCCGACGGGTTGCTGCTCGTCTGCGTGCTCAAGGGTGCGGTCATGTTCATGGCCGACTTCGCGCGGGCGCTCGGTCGTCAGGGTCCCCCCGCTGAGTTGGACTTCATGGCCATCTCGTCCTACGGGCAGGGCACCACCTCCTCCGGCGTGGTGCGCATCCTCAAGGACCTCGACCGGGACATCGCCGGCCGGCACGTGGTGGTCGTGGAGGACATCGTCGACTCCGGGCTCACCCTCTCCTGGCTGCTGCGCTACCTGGAGTCGCGGTCGGCGGCCAGCGTCGAGGTGGTCGCGCTGTTCCGCAAGCCGGACGCGGTCAAGGTGCCGGTGCCGGTCAGGTACGTCGGCTTCGACATCCCGACCGAGTTCGTCGTCGGCTACGGTCTCGACTTCGGCGAGCGCTACCGCGAGTTGCCGTACGTCGGCGTGCTCAAGCCGGAGGTGTACGCCCGCTCCTGACCGTCCCCGCCGCCGGCTCCCGGCGCCGCGCCCGACCGGCGTTCAGCCGACTTTCAGCTGATCGGACTACCGTGGACCCCGGTGGCGCGGGGGTCAGCTCCGGGTCACGCCGGCTGACAGCCGGTTCGCCGTGCGCGTAAGTGCCGGGCTCGCCAGCTCACATCCGTCTCGCACGGTGTACCGTCGAATGACCGTGGTGCGGCAATCCGCGCCCCGGGGCCGAGGCCGGCCCGCACGGCGGCTCCGGCAGCCGCCCCGCGGCGACACCCACAGTCGGTCAGGACGTCGATCAGGAGGATGCGGGCGTCTCGGCGCTCGACAACAGCATGGAACGTACGCGTTTCTTCCGCCGACCGGTGTTCTGGGTCATCCTGGTCATCCTCGGCGCCGTCGTGCTCAGTCAGTTGTTCACCGGTGGTCCCAGCTACCACCGCGTGGACACATCCGTCGCGCTGGACCAGCTCAACAAGGGCGGCATAGAAAAGGTCGTCTTCCAGGACAAGGAACAGACGATCCAGCTCGAACTGGCCGAGGAGGCCGAGTTCGGTGACACCACGACCAAGCTGATCGAGGCTCAGTTCCCGTACGAGGTCGGCAACGAGGTCTGGAACCAGGTCCTCGACGCCAAGGCCAACAACCGGGTCACCGGGCCGGCCGACACCGAGGTGTCGTCCGACAGCATCTGGGTCAGCCTGCTGGTCAACCTGCTCCCCATCGTCCTGCTCGTGCTCCTGCTGCTGTTCTTCATGTCGCAGATGCAGGGCGGCGGCTCCCGGGTGCTCAACTTCGGCAAGTCCAAAGCCAAGATGATCACCAAGGACACGCCGAAGACGACGTTCGCGGACGTCGCCGGCGCCGAGGAGGCCGTCGAGGAGCTGTACGAGATCAAGGACTTCCTGCAGAACCCGGCGAAGTACCAGGCGCTCGGCGCGAAGATCCCGAAGGGCGTACTCCTGTTCGGCCAGCCCGGCACCGGCAAGACGCTGCTCGCCCGGGCGGTCGCCGGCGAGGCCGGGGTGCCGTTCTACTCGATCTCCGGTTCCGACTTCGTGGAGATGTTCGTCGGTGTCGGGGCCAGCCGAGTCCGTGACCTGTTCGAGCAGGCCAAGGCGAACGCGCCCGCCATCGTCTTCGTCGACGAAATCGACGCCGTCGGCCGGCACCGTGGTGCCGGCATGGGCGGCGGCCACGACGAACGCGAGCAGACTCTCAACCAGTTGCTCGTAGAGATGGACGGGTTCGACGTCAAGGGCGGCGTCATCCTGATCGCCGCCACCAACCGGCCGGACATCCTCGACCCGGCGCTGCTGCGCCCGGGTCGGTTCGACCGTCAGATCCCGGTCGACGCCCCCGACATGGAGGGCCGCAAGGCGATCCTCCGGGTGCACGCCAAGGGCAAGCCGTTCACGCCCGACGCGGACCTCGACGCGGTGGCCAAGCGGACGCCCGGCTTCAGCGGCGCCGACCTGGCGAACGTCATCAACGAAGCGGCCCTGCTGACCGCCCGTAAGGAGCAGCGGGCGATCTCCAACGAGTCGTTGGAGGAGTCGATCGACCGGGTCATCGCCGGCCCGCAGCGGCGTACCCGGGTGATGAGCGACCAGGAAAAGAAGATCACCGCCTACCACGAGGGTGGGCACGCCCTGGTCGCCTGGGCGCTGCCGCACGCCGCGCCGGTGCACAAGGTGACGATCCTGTCCCGCGGCCGGTCCCTCGGTCACACCCTGGTGCTGCCCACGGAGGACAAGTACACCCAGACCCGCGCCGAGATGATCGACACCCTGGCGTACGCGCTGGGCGGCCGGGCCGCCGAGGAGCTCGTCTTCCACGAGCCCACCACCGGTGCCGGCAACGACATCGAGAAGGCCACCCAGCTGGCCCGCGCGATGATCACGCAGTACGGCATGAGCTCCAAGCTCGGCGCGATCAAGTACGGCACCAGCGGCGACGAGCCGTTCCTCGGTCGCAACATGGGCCACGAGCGGGACTACTCCGACGTGGTCGCCGCCGAGATCGACGGCGAGATGCGGGCACTTATCGAACTGGCCCACGACGAGGCCTGGGAGATCCTGGTCGAGTACCGGGACGTCCTGGACAACGTGGTGCTCGAGTTGATGGAGAAGGAGACCCTCTCCACCGCCGACATGGCCCGGATCTGCGCCCGGGTGGTCAAGCGGCCGCCGATGGCTCCGTACAACGGCTTCGGCAAGCGGCAGCCCTCCACCGAGCCGCCGGTGCTCACCCCGGCTGAGAAGGACGCGCTCAAGGTGCAGGCCGAGGCCGACGGCGCGCAGGCGACCGTGGGTGGCCCCAGCTCGAACAACTCGGACGGTTCGCACTGAGCACCGACGACACGGCGGCCAGTTCCCCACAGCGGGGACTGGCCGCCTCCGCAACCGAGCCCGACAACGGCAACCTCGACTACATCGCCGCACGGCTGGTCAACGGTCGCCTCACCGGCCGCCCGGTCGAGGAAACCATGGATCTCGGCCGGATCGAGAAGGCCGTGCGCGAGATCCTCATCGCCGTCGGCGAGAACCCGGACCGTGACGGCCTCCTGCAGACCCCGGCCCGGGTGGCCCGCGCGTACGCCGAACTCTTCGCCGGCCTGCGCGTCGACCCGGCCACCGTGCTCACCACCACCTTCGAGGCCAACCACGAGGAACTGGTCCTCGTCCGGGACATCGACGTGATGAGCCTCTGCGAACATCACCTGCTGCCGTTCCGCGGCAGTGCCCACATCGGCTACATCCCCGGGCCCGACGGGCGGATCACCGGCCTGTCCAAGCTGGCCCGGCTGGTCGAGGTCTTCGCTCGCCGGCCGCAGGTGCAGGAGCGGCTCACCTCGCAGGTCGCCGACCTGCTGATGGAGCGGCTGGCACCGCGGGGCGTGATCGTGGTGCTGGAGTGCGAGCACATGTGCATGGCGATGCGCGGCATCCAGAAATCCGGTGCCAAGACCATCACGTCGGCGGTGCGCGGCACCCTGCAGCGGGATGCCAAGTCCCGCGCCGAGGCGATGGCCCTGATCATCCCGCGCTGACCGGCACGAGATCAGGCGGCCAGCATCGCCAGGACGATCCCGGCGGTGGTCACCACCGCCGGCACCAGGCAGGCCAGCGCGCCGAAGCGGGCAGTGCGATCCACCCGCTCGCCGGACCGGGGCGGGAAGAGCCGGCCCACCGCCAGCCAACCCACGCCGAACGCGACCGCCGGTGCCGGCAGCCCCACCACCAGCGCCAGGACGGTCACCGCACCAGCGCCCGTCAGCGCATAGACACCCACCAGGAGCAGTGGAACGATCAGCCCCAGCGGCGCGTACACCAGCAGGTTGCGCGGGCCGGACGGCCAGTGCGCCACTCGTGGGAGGCCGCGGACCGCGAGCGTGTCGTCCGCCGCGTGCGCCCACCGCCCGGCGTCGCGCAGCGCCGACAGCGCCACCGCCGGACCACCGGCCATCGACCGGGCCGCCTCGGTCAGCTCCGGCGGCGTCGGCACCAACGAGATCGGTGGTACGCCCAGCTCACGCAGCCGGGCCTCCTGGGGTGCCAGCCGGGTGCGTACCGCCGCCAGCTCCTCCCGGGCGGCCTGAACCGTGCGGGCCTGCTCGCTCGCGGCGGTCGCCGCGCCCCGGCGTACCCCGTCCAGCTGCCGGGCGGCGGCAAGGTAGTCGGCCCAAGCGGCCGGCACCGGATCCTCGGACGCGCCAGCCGCCCGCTGCCGAACCGGCCGGCCGGCCGTGGTCTGTGCCTGACCGGGAGTCATTCCGGTTCCTCCGCCTCGTCGTACGGCACCAGCACCACGCCGCGGTCGCCGGGGCCGTCCCACAGCACGATCCGATCGGGTCGGGGGCGCCACTCGACCGGGCGGCCGAACACCGGCGTGAGCTGGGCTCCCGGCACCCCCGCCACCGCAACGGCGGTCAGCTTGTCGACCGTTTCGTCCGGCTCGATCAGCGCCGCGAACGACGGCACCGTCCGCCACCAGCCGAGCAGGTGCTGCCCGGCCGGCGGGGCGTCCCGTAGCAGCGTGCGCAGCCGAGCCGGCGGCAACTGCTCGGGCGGCGCCACGTCGAGCCCGAAGACCACCAGGTAGGCCGGCTCCCCGCGGTCCATCACGGCGAGCAGCCCGGCCAGGTCCACCGTCTCGACCGGGTGCCGCCCGGCCAGCTCCGCCGCGAGGCGTCGGCCAGTGGCCGTGCCTCGGGGTCCGGCGCGGCCACCACGAACCGCGCCGTACCCGGCGAATGGTGGATCGCCGTGCTGCGGGTGGCGGTCGCCAGCAGCCGGCTCGCCGCCGAGCGGGGACCGAGGACGGCGAGATTGCGCCCCGCGGCCGGTCCGAACGGCACCGCCACCGTGCTTCGCGCGACGTCCACCGCCCGTCCGAGCAGCGCTGCTGGGGCCAGTGCCTGCCCGGAACGGGCCGCCCGGTAGCGGGGATCGTTGCCGAGTAGCGGGCGCGCGTACCCGGCGAAGACCACGGGTGAGGTAGCGTCCTTCGGACGGGCCGCCCAGAGCCGATGGCGCAGCCCCTCCACGGCGTCCGGCTCGTCCGGAGGGTCCGGATACCGCACCAGCCGCTCGTGACCCCGGATGGCGCCCCGAGGACCGCCGAGCCCACCGGCGGTGTTCACCACCGCGCTGCCCAACGGCAGTCCCGCCGCGGAGTCGTTGGTGGGCTCCAGCACCGCCCCGCCGCCGGGCAGCGCGACCCGCACCGGGAACTGGCCGAGCAGCGAATCCCGCTGCCCACCGTCGGAGCGGGCGCCCAGGCCCAGATCGCCCTCGCCGGCGAGCACCAGGTGCACACCGTACGCCCGACCGGACCTGGTCAACGCGTCCAGCCGGACAGCGGCCTCGGCGGCCAGCCGATCCCGTTCGGCGAAGAGCACCGGCAGGCTGTCCACCACGCAGACGATCCGGGGCAACGGACGGTGCCGGCGCAACTCGGCGAAACGCTGGCCACCGGCGCGGGCACCCGCCTCGACACGCCGCTGGACCTCGGCCGTCAGCTGGTCCAACAGGTCCAGCACGTATTCCCGATCGGCGGCCATCGCGGCGGCCCGGACCTGCGGGATCCAGGACCGGTCCCGCTCGGTCTGCAGGAATTCGGCGTACGACTCGCCCGCGCCGAGGTCCACCAGGTAGAGCGAGAGCTCCTCCGGGCCGTACCGGGCGGCGAGACCGAGCAGCGCCGTGGTCAGGAAGGCCGACCGGCCGGCCCGGGAACGGCCGCTCACCAGCCAGTGCGGGGTCAGTTCGGTGAAGCCGAGCGAGACCGGCCGGCCACCGGCGTCGCCGACCGTGCTGGCCAACCCGTCCGTCGCGTCAGCCTGCCACAGGTCGCCCTCCGCTGACGGCAACAGATCCGAGAGGGACAGCCGGCTGCCGGCCTCGATCTGGGCGGCGACCCGGCGGCAGACGCGGTCGACCAGTTCGACCGGTGGATCCGGTTCGAGGAAGACGGGCGAATTCAAGCCACCCGGAGGGCCGGTGCCCCCGGTGGCGAACGGTGCCCCGGGCGGGTCGCCCAGCAGCGCGTACGCCGTCCGCGTCGAGACCGTGGTGGCGCTGGGCAGCGCGGGCCGTCCGGTCGGCCACCCGGCGACAACCAGGTGCAACCCGGCGGGCGGCCCCAGCTCGGCGAGCTTCTCGATCCGCGCCAGGTCGGTCGGCCCGGCCTGCTCGGGCAAGGCGGCGAGCACCAGCAGCAGCGAACGGTCGTGCCGGCGGGCACCGGACGAACCCGGAGCCACCCACCGCTCCGCCTCGGTGAGTACGGCCCGCAGCCCGGCGGTGTCCGTGGCCGGCGGGGAGAGCACCCCGGCGTCGCCGAGCGCCGCGAACGGCGCCAGTGTCGCGCCGGTCGCGTCCACCGCGCGTACCAGTAGGGATCCCGCCGGTGTCGCCGCCAGCAACCGCAGCAGCACGGCCCGCAACAGCCCGGCTACCCGTGGGTCGTGCGCATCGGTGTCCGACACGAGGTGACCGGTGCCGAGCAGCGGAACCAGGGCGGGAAAGCGGGCGTCGTCCAGCGGCGCCGCAGTGCCGATCCGGACGAAGGGCGGTGGGCCCTC
Source organism: Micromonospora tarapacensis (assembly GCF_019697375.1). NCBI lineage: Bacteria > Bacillati > Actinomycetota > Actinomycetes > Micromonosporales > Micromonosporaceae > Micromonospora > Micromonospora tarapacensis. The sequence continues at coordinate 128,866 of NZ_JAHCDI010000003.1, forward strand.
ACCGGCCGGAGCGGCCGGCTCGACGGTATCCATGGTGGCGCCGGCCCAACCCGGTGCGAGGAGGGCGGCCGCGGCCCGCATCCGCTCAGCCAGCGCGTACTGCCGACGCTGGTCGGCCGGAGCCGGCCGGGTCTCGTCGAGAACCGTTGCCGCCGCGGCGACCGTCGCGGCTGCCCGGCGGTGCAACGCGGCGGCGCGAAGCGTCCGTGCCGTCGGACCGCCCACCGTGTCCACCTCCTCCGCCCGAGGTCGGCACCCACTCGCCGGGCAGAGAAGACGGTATCCCAGCGGAGGCTCGACCTCCGGGATGCGCCGCGGCGGTGCGTGGGTGTTGTCGTGGATCTCACCGGTCGGCAGTGTTCCGTCACGATCTGCTGAATCTGGGGCATTGGGTCCACGGCGTCCAGCCGATAGCCTCAGGGGGTGGAATCAGTGCCGCCCTCCGCCGGTTCCCAGGTCTCCCACGTACCGGCGCAACGGACGCCGCCGGAGGAACTGGCGCCGCCCGCGGTCGCGCCGGTCCCGCAACAACCCCGGCGGCGGCTGGGAACCGTGCTGACGGTGGTCGCCGGGGTGGTCGCGGCGCTGTGCCTGGGCGGCGGGGTGGTCGGCTACCTCGTCTACGATCGAGCCACCACCCCAGACCGCAGCGCTCCTGACGTGGTGGTCGACAACTACCTCCGTGCGTTCCTGGTGGACCGGAATGATGTCCGAGCGGACCTCTTCACCTGCGGGGGCAACACGGATCTGGACCAGCTCCGGCTGCTCAGGGAGGATCTGGCAGCCCGCGAGGAGCGGTTCGGGACCAGGATGTCGGTCAGCTGGGGAAGACTTCAGGTGGATCAGGACGGCGACCACGCCAAGGTGCAAGTCGACCTCACCTTCTCCGCTCAGGTAGATGGCATCAGGCAGAGCGATCGGCAGTCGTGGACGTTCACCACGCGGCTGAGCGAGGGCTGGAGGGTCTGTTTCGGCGGGGCGGCCAGCTAGGTTGCTACTCCACCCACAGCATGTGGACCGGGACCTCCAGGGTGGTCGGTGACTGGCCGCGCCAGGCCCAGCGGTACCACTCCACCTCGGGCGCGACGCGTACGCAGATGTCCCCCTCGGCGCCCGAGTAGGTCTCGGTTACGGCGCGCAGGTCGCGATGCTCGACGACGCCGACCATGTGCACGACCCGGCGACCGGTGACCGAGTCCGCCTCGAAGACCGGGGTGGGTGCCCGGTGGGCGGGAGCGTCCAGCGAGACGAGCCGCAATCCGCTGTCCGGCGTGGTCCGGGGGCCGACCGTCTCGACCCAGACCCGCTCGACCGGCACCAGCGGCGCGAACACCTCCACCTGATCGGATTCGGCGCGGTACCACTCGTGTTCCGGGATGACCGGGACGTAGGTGCGGCTGTTCTGCACCACCCGCTCGTCGGCCCGCAGGTCGCCACGCCAACCCAGCCCGGGCAGCCCGACCAGCACCCGCTGTCCGCGTAGCTCGACGCGTCCAACCGCCGGGACGATCTCGATCGGGCGCGGTGGCTGCGGCGCCCAGTCGGGCTGGCCGGCGAACGGGTCCGGAAACGGCTCGGTCATGACGGTGGGTGGTTCACCCGGCGCCCTTCAACGGCGCGCCCTTCGACAGCATGAACGGCACCGGGTCGATGGCGCCCCGGCTGCTGCGGTCGCCGTCGACGTGCACCTCGAAATGCAGGTGCGGTCCGGAGGAGTTGCCGCTGCTGCCCACCTCGCCGATCACCTCACCAGCCTGCACGGTGTCACCTGGGGCGACCCGGGGACGACCCACCAGGTGACAGTAGCGGGTGATGAGGCCCTGGGCGTGTAGCACGTCGACGAACCACCCGCAGCCGCCCTTGCCCGGCCAGCCGTCCACGTCGCAGCTGAGTCGCCCCCGCCAGTCGGGGTCGCAACGGGAGACCAGGACCCGGCCGGTCGCCGCGACCCTGATCAGGGTGCCCTTCGGAGCCGCGATGTCCACGCCGTTGTGTCCGGGACGGCTGGCGGTCCGGAAACCGGAGCCGACGCCGCCCGGGATCGGGGCGGTCCATCCGGAGGCGGCGATCTCGCCGGCCGCGGCGGCGTCGCACACCTGCTGCCCGGCGATAAACGCCGTCCGGGCCGCACCGCCGGCCAGCGCGTTGACGATCCGGGCAGCGAGTTCCTCGTGCTTGGCGTACGCGTCGGGATAGGCACTGATCTGCACCCGTTGAGCGGCCTCGGTGAGCGGCAACTTCTCCCAGCCGGGCACGCCGACGAGCTTCTCGTAGAACCTGCGGGACGCGTACTCGGGGTTCATCCGCTGGGCGACGGTGCCCCACGAGGCCCGCTGCTGGAACAGCCCGACGGAGTCGTGGTCGGCACCGATGCCCTCGTTGGGGATGTCCTGCGACTCGCCGACCGTGCGGTTGGCGAGGTTCAGCAGCCGGGACTCCTGCATCGCGGTCGCCACGGCGATCACCCAGCCCCGCGGTGGCACCTTCATCTCCTGGCCAACGTGGATGATCACTGCGGCGTTGCGCAGTTGGCGCTCCCCGTACTGCGCGAAGCGGGGCATCCTGCCGGTGACGTCGACCTCGAAGTCCCCGGTGCACTCCAGGTTGGCCGGAGTGAGTTGCTCGGCGGCGTCACCGCCCAGGTCGGTGAGGAAGAAGGCGCCGGCGCCACCCGTGCAGCAGAGCAACGCGAGCGTCGCGGTGAGCGCGGCGGCGAGGGCGCCGACCCGGACCGGCCGGCGGCGCGGGCGGCTCTCGTCACTCATTCCGGCTCCCAGTCCACTGCGTCCACCAGCCACCGCCCGTCCGGTGCCACCAGTTCGAGCCGGAGCTGTCCGGTGTCGAGCGTGATCAACGCCTCCACGAAGGTCTCGCCGCGAGGACGCAGGGTGACGCCCTCGGTCAGCTCGCCGGCGGGTACGCCGGCCGGGTCCACGCCGGCGAGCCTGTCGCGGAGAGCGGGGGTCGAGAGCGGACGCAGGCCCTGCTGCCACTCCTCCGCGGTCTGACCGCGCTGACCGAGCCATGCGGCGGCGAAGCGCTCGGCGACCCGCTCCGGGGTGGCCGCACCGGGTCGGGTCGTCGGTGACGGTGCGGTGCTCGTCGAGATCGCCCCGTCGTCCCCCGTGCTGGGATGCACGGTGGTGATCGGATCAGGTGGGCGGTTGCTCAGCCCGGCGGTGGGGTCGGCGGGGCCGGCGACCAGCCGGGCCGCGCCGACCACGCCGAGCACCAGCACGGCGATGCCGAGGGCGACGCCCAGCCGGGACCGCAGCAACCGGGTGACCAGGAACTCGACCGCCCGCCGCACGGCACTTACCGGGCCTCGGAGCGGATCTGGGGTGCCGGCCTCTCGGGGGCCTGCTCCGCTGATCCCGGGCGGTAGATGACGAAGGACGGGTTCTCCTCCGGCACGTCCGGCTCGGTCCAGGAGGCGGGCTGGCGGCGACGGGGTCGGGGGGCGACCGGCCGGTCCCCGGTGCGTCGCTCCCGGGCCGGACCGTCGGTCCCGCCCGCCGCCCGGTCATCCGGACGCTTCCCGGGGGTGGGCGCGTCGCTCGGGACCGGATCCGGGCGAGCCTCCGGGCGCACCTTCGGCTGTAGCGGCGCCGCGGCGCGGCGTCGTCCCACCACGGGCTCGGCGGTGCCGCCGGGTTCGGCGACGTCGAGCCGGGACGCGGTCCGCATGTCCCGGAAGAACCGCCGGTGCCAGGAACCCGCCGAGCTGACCGCCTCGCTGCTGTCCTTGCCGCCGAGTTGGGTGATCCGCCGGTAGGGGCGCAGCAGCAGCCAGCCGACCACCCCGCAGAGCCAGACCAGCACCACCTGGAGCCAGCCGGGCAGCGCGGGCGTGCTCGTGATGAGGTCGACCGCGAAGAGGTAGACGGCGGCACCGGTGCCGAAGATCGCGATGTTGAACAGCGCCGCCACCACGGCGTTGCCGAGCCGGCGCAGGCCGGCGCTGGCCGGCCGGAGCAGACCGACGGTGCCCAGGATCGGCGCCGCGATCACCGCCCACCGGAAGATCAGGAAGCCCAGCAGGACCAGCAGCGACGCGGTCAGGTCGAACATGGCGAAGAGCAGGGCGGCGACCACCGCGATGAATCCGGCGCCGACCCGGTCCATGTCCCGGACGCCCTGGAGGTACTCGTAGGCCTCCGGGTCCTCCCGCTCGATCTGTGCCGCCACCGTCATCCACTGCTGCTTCTTGGCGTTGATGGTGGCCTCGCGTGTCTGCGGGTTGGCCCGGATCTTCTCGGCCTCCTCCCAGGAGAGGGACTTGGCATCGTAGAGCGCTGCGCCGTACTTCTTGGCGGTCTCGCTGTCGGCCGAGCCGAGCGCGCCGCGCAGCCAGTTCCGGTAGAGCATCGCCTCCGCCGCCGTGTCGCTGGCCCGGACCGCGGGAGGGCGCTTGTCCGTGCAGGCATCCGGGTTGGGCATCGCACACCGGTCCGGCGGAACGTCCTTCGAGGCCGGACCCACGGCGTCGTGCACGACGCCCAGCGTGGAGACCAGGGCGCCGTCGGCGAGGTTGGCGGACTTGACCGGCCAGGCGGCCAGCGCGGTGACCGCCACCATCACCACCAGCGCCCACCCCGCCGTCGTCATCGCGCCGCTCATGTCGGACTGGCGTGAGCGCCAGAGCAGGTAGAGCCCGACGACGCAGAGCGTGACGATGCCGAAGACGCTGAACACCTTCTGGTAGATCGCCTTGGTGGCCTGGTCCACCAGCGGATCCGCCCAGCCCCACATCGTGCCCGGATCCCAGGCGCGCTCGCGCAGTGCGTTCGAGGCGCCGATGATCGCCGTCGCCATCATGAACTCGCCGTTGGCGATCGTGTTGGTGAACTTGTAGTCCGGGTGCAGCAGCGTGGTCGCGCAGCCGGTCTCGACATCGTAGGTGCTGTAGCTGTAGCCGGCGTAGCCGTAGTCGCTGTAGTAACCCTTCGGGCCAGGTAGCTTGGAGGCGTCGGGGCGGGACGCGAACCAGCCGGCGATGCCGGAGTCCGGCGCGTTCGGTGTCGGCGGCTTGAGGCAGCTGGCTTCAGTCGAGGCGACCTGATTGAGCTTGGCGACACAGGCGCGGAAGTCGACCTGCCACTCCTGCGTCGTGCACAGCTCGGCGGGGGCCTGGTACGCGGGCGGCGCCGCATACGCCGGTGTGGCCGTGAGGCCGGACCAGCCGATCGTGGCCGCGGCGAGGACGCCGAGCGCCAGCAGGAGCGCCGTGATCCGTGCCCGGGCCCTCGCCATGTCACGCCTCCAGGTCAGGCAGCACGGTCGGCAGCACCCCTGCGGCGGCGGCGATGGCGGCGGGAGTGGTGTCGAGGTGGTCCAGTAGTCCGTCCACGTAGGAGACGTCGACCCGGACCTTCTGGATCCGGCCGTCCACGTCGCGCATCACGAATTCCCGGAAGCCGAGCCGGTGCGCGGAGGTCGCGTCGGCGGTGGAAAGCGAGGCGAGGGTGGCCTCGTAGCCGTCGTCGACCGGTACGCGCAGCAGGCGCAGCGCCTCGGAGGCGATCTCCGCGTCCTCGGCGATCCGGCCGACGAAGACGGTGGAGACGAGGTTCTGCACGTCGAGGCCGAGGATGTCGCGGGGGTTCTGCGAGGCGACCAGCGCGGCGAGGTTCCACTTGCGGGAGTCGCGGGCGAGCCGGACGAGGAACGAGCGGCCGGAGCGCCAGCCCTCCATGAAGTGTGCCTCGTCCAGGCCCACCAGCTTGCGGGACGACATCGAGCCGCCGTAGCAGCGGCGCACGGCCAGCCGGTGTGCGGTGTGCAGCATCGGCAGGGCCAGTGCCTCCTCGGCCGACCAGTACTCGCGCTCGATCTTGAGATCGGGCAACCGCAGGCCCGCCATGGTGATCACAGTGAGCGCCGCGTCCGCGCCGAGCAGGCCGTCCGGCGGGCGGCCGAAGAAGAGCATCGCCAGCGGCATTTCGGCGGTGTCCAGCAGCAGGTTGGCCAACTCCCGGCCGGCGTCGTCGTCGAGCTGGCCGAGGCAGGCGACCACGTCGTCGAGGGTGGAGGTCTCCTCGGCGGGCACCTGGCGGACGGCGTGCCGGAAGAGGGTGGCGGTGGATGCCTCGCGGGCCACCTGTGGCGGCACCAGCATCATGCAGATGTCCTGCACCAGCATCCGCCGCTCGGCCCGGGCGTTGGAGACCGCGATCTCGAACTCCCGGTCCCCGCCGGCACCGGCGCCGAACTCGCTGCGGAGCGGTGTCGGGATCAGCGAGTACGGCGCCAGGGTGCCGTGTTCGGAACCGGTCAGGTTCAGCACGCGGGAGTAAGGTCGCAGCTCCGGCATCGCGCAGAGCCGGGCGAGCGGCCCGGAGGGGTCGAGCAGGGTCACCTGCACGCCCCGGCGGGCGGCCAGGTAGCCCAGCGCGCCGAGCAGTGTCGACTTGCCGCCGCCCGGCTCGGCCACGAAGACCGCCAGGCCGGAGCGTTCGCGGATCTCCATCGGAAAGTGCAGGTCGAGGAAAACCGGCCGGCGGCAGGTGCCCGCGGTACGCCCGATCAGGTCGCCGCGCCGGTCGCCGACGGTGGACGCCGCCTGCGGCAGCGCCGCCGCCAGCAGGGGGACCGGCATCCGGCGGACGTATCCGGTGTTGGCGATCGGCTCGCCGGGGATGAACTCGCGGGCCAGCCAGTCCTGGTTCTTCGGGTGTTGCAGCGAGACGCGCAGCTCGCGGGAGTAGAGCTGGATAAGCCGGCGGGCCCGTTCCAGACACTCCTCCCGGGTGCGTCCGCCGACCGCGATCCGGTGCCAGCCGTGAGCGCGGGCTGAGTCGACCGGCAGCCCGGTGGTCATCTCGTCGCCGATCACCAGTGCGCGCTTGGCCAGGCGCTCCAGCTCCGGCGGAGCGTCGATGCCGTGTTCCGCGTAGTCGAGCTGCTGCGACCGGATCATTCGTAGCCGGTGTTCGAGGTTGCGGAAGGAGTCGCCGGAGCCGAGGATGTCGACCCGGGTGGAGAGTTCCATCGGCCACGGCAGGCGCTCGTGGAAGTGCAGCCAGGGCTCGTGCCGCTCGGGGATCTCCAGCGGTTCCATCCGGCCGACGGCGAGCACCGCCACGTGCCGCTCCTCGCCGGTCATCCGGTTGACCAACTTCACCGTCGAGCCGTACGGGGTGCGGTAGCGCTCCACCTGCTCGGTGAGGGCGAGCAGGTCACCGCGTTCCCAGCGGCCGTCGGTGATGGGCGAGAGCGCGCCGGGCGGTGCCATGCAGAGCGCCACCGACCGGTAGAGCAGCCACTCCAGTTCCTGCGCGGTGACCCGCCGCCCGCGCATGCCGAACGCGCCGAGCACCTCGTCGAACTGCTCGACGGTGCGGCCCAGCCGGCGTCGCTCACCGTCGGCGACGCCGCGGCCGAAGGTGCGCAGCAGTCGCTCGGTGAGCGAGTCGCCGAGCGAGCGACGGGCGAAGGTGACGCCGAGGTAGGTCTGCCCCTCGGCGTGGTTGACCGAGAGCAGGTGCCGCTGCGCGGCCACCAGATGCTCGGCCCAGCCGGGGGTGCCGGGGACGTCGGGCAGCGGCGCGGTGGTGTTGGCGTCGATGGTGCGGGCCCACTCGTCGGCCGGGAAGGGCCGGGTGGTCCGGCGTAGGTGCAGTCGGAAACCGGCCAGGCCGGCGTACTGCTCGGAGATTGCCGAGAGCAGCGCCTCGCGTTCCGCGTCCGGCCGGAAGGCCCAGCGGACCTCGGGCAGCCAGTACCAGGCGGTGACCGTGTTGGGGGTGAAGGTCAGGTGACCGGCGATCTCGGTGATGGCCAGCTCGACCGCCGGATCGCGATCACCGAACTTGATCTTCGGTGCGCGGACCCGGGCCGGTTTGACCGGCCGCTCGCGGCCGTCCACGGAACGCTGTCGGGGGGCGGCGGTGGTGCGGGTGGCCGGCGTAGCTGCCCGACGCGGCGTCCCGGTCGTGGCGTCGCTCGGGTGCGCCTCGTCGGGAACGGATCGGTCCTCGCGGGCGGGAAGGTCGTCGGCGGGCGGCCGGGCGCTGGGCAGCCGGTCGCCGGGCGGCGGGGCCTGCCGGGCGGGAGCCGGCGGCCGGGCGGTGGCCGACGCGCCGTCCTCGGCCGGTCGGACCGGCGACGCGGCGGGTGCGCCGCCGGGCGGTTGCGTGGGTACCGGGGACGGTGCCGGTCGGTGGTTCGCCGGTGCGGGCCCGGCGGTGGGCGGCGTCGTGGCCGGGATCGCCTGCTGGGGCACGGCCCGAGCGGGAAGCGCGTTGCCCCGCTGGGCGGAACCGGGCCGCGGGTAGGCGCCGCCGAACAGATCGAGGAAGGGTGAGTCGATGTCGGCACCGTCGCGGGTGGCCGGGCCGGGTTCGGTCGGGGCCGACCGGCGTTGCGGCGGGCGGGGCGCCTGGAAGACACCGACGCTGCCGTGACCTGGAGTGGCGGCGAGCGCCGGGTCCAGGGTGGCCTCGTCGAGCTCGCCGGATTCCGGGTAGTCGAACGACCGCGCACGGTTACCGTGTGGTGCGGGCGGGCGTCCGGCCGGGGATCCCGGCGTGGCGGAGCGGCTCATGCGATCGCCCTGCCCGTGTCCTCGTTCGGCCCGTACGGCGTGCAGCCGGTCATGCCAGTTCCTCCCGGATCCTGATCCTGCTACCGACCAGGCGTGGATCGCGCTGCTCGGCGGCCGGCTCCCGGGTGCGTCGCCAGTCGGTCAGGGCGGTCCGGATCACCATGCGCGCCGGACGGTCCGGGTCGACGTACCGGAAGACGAACGAGGTGGTCACGATGGCGAGGGCGATCTCCCAGGCGGGGAAGAGCTCGACCTGCAACGTGAACAGCCAGTGGATGAACATGTAGAGGGGAACGAGCAGGATGAACAGCCCGTACTGGGCGTACGGCAGGTGGACCGGAAGGGTGTAGCCGGGCGGCCCGAGATAGACCAGGCGGGCCCGGTAGATGTCGTCGTCGGTGCGCAGCCGCATCTCGTGCCCGCGCCTATTCGAAGATCAGGTTGATCAGGAAGTCGCCGATGAAGAAGAGGGTGGCGGCTCCGGCGATGAAGGCCAACCCGACGATCGCGATGGCGGAGCTGGTCAGCACCTTTGAGATCTCACCCCGGCTGGCGCGGCCGATGAAGATGACGCCCAGCACGGCGAGCAGGATCGGAGCGATCTTGCTGGCGAAGAAGGTGACGACGCCCTCGGTGTTGATCCCCTTCGGCTCCTCGGCGGCGAGTGGGATCGAATGCGCCAGGGTGGAGAGCAGGTGGGCGGCGCTTGTTGACGCCGATTCCATCAGCTCGATGGCGATCACTGAAACCTCCCCAAGTCGCGGCCGGCGGCGCCGCGGTGGTGCAGTAGGCCTTGCGGGATCGGTGCTCACTCGGCGCAGTGTCCGAGACGCTGCGTGCGTTGCTCACCACGGAGGGTGGCGGTTTTCGGGCGGATTGCCCCCGCTCTGGCCCTCCCTCCAAGCGTCGCCATCTCGATGCTGGGCAATTTCACAGCGTACGGGCCGCCCCCCTTTGCGACAAGCCGCGAAGAGTCTGCCCGAAGCGACCCGGACGACCGATCGTACACTTGTTTCAATTCGCATGTCAGTGCCCTGGACCGGGCTGCCTGCGGCGGGTGGAGCGACCGGTACGGTCCTAGTCGTGACCGATCTGGTGCGAGCCCCGGCCCCGGTGGTGATGGGCGTCCTGAACGTCACGCCCGACTCGTTCTCCGACGGCGGACGCTACGCCGACGTCGAGGCCGCTGTCGCACACGGCGTCCGGCTGCGAGCCGACGGAGCCGGGTTGGTAGACGTCGGCGGCGAGTCGACCCGGCCCGGTGCGGAGCGGATCGACGCGGAGACCGAGATCACCCGGGTGGTGCCGGTGGTCCGGGAACTGGTCACGGCCGACGTGCCGGTCAGCATCGACACCACCCGCGCCCGGGTCGCCGAGGCGGCCCTCGACGCCGGGGCGGTCGTGGTCAACGACGTCTCCGGCGGTCTGGCCGACCCGGACATGGCCCGTGTCGTCCGCGACGCCGGCTGTCCCTGGGTGCTGATGCACTGGCGGGGCCACTCCCGGCGGATGAGCGAGCTGGCCCACTACGGCGACGTGGTCACCGACGTCCGCGCCGAACTCGGCCAGCGGGTGGACGCGGCGCTCGCCGCCGGAGTGGCCCCGGACCGCATCGTCGTGGACCCGGGTCTCGGCTTCGCCAAGACAGCCGCACACAACTGGCAGCTCAGCGCCCGGCTGCCCGAACTGCTCGACCTCGGCTATCCGCTGCTGTTCGGCGCGAGCCGCAAGTCGTACCTGGGCCTGCTGCTGGCCGGCGTCGACCGGACGCCGCGTCCGATCGACGGGCGGGAGCCGGCCACCGTCGCCACCAGCCTGCTCGCGGTCGCGGCCGGGGCCTGGGGGTGCGGGTGCACGACGTCCGTGCCACCGTCGACGCGCTCGCCGTCTGGCAGGCCACCGGCCGTCCCCGCCTCGCCGCCGGGTGGCCGGCCGGGGACGCGGTGGTCGCCGGTGCCGGGAGCCGGCCCGACGGAACGGACCGGGAGGCCCCGTGGTGAGCGACCGGATCGAACTGACCGGCCTGCGGGCACCCGGCCGGCACGGGGTGTACGACTTCGAACGCGCCCGTGGGCAGGAGTTCGTCATCGACGCGGTGCTGGAACTCGATCTCGCCCCGGCCGCCCGATCCGACGACGTCAGCGACACCGTTCACTATGGCGAGTTGGCCGAGCGCCTGGTCGAGGTGGTGGCCGGCGAGCCGGTGAACCTGATCGAGACCCTCGCCGACCGGCTGATCGAGGTCTGCCTGGCCGACCCGCGGGTGTCCGGCGCGACGGTCACGGTGCACAAGCCCGAGGCGCCGGTCCCGCACGCCTTCACCGACGTGGCCGTGACGATGCGCCGGACGCGTACCAGATGACCCGTGCCGTGCTCTCCCTCGGCAGCAACCTCGGTGACCGACTCGGTCACCTGCGCACCGCCCTCGCCGCGCTGGGCGAGAGCGTCCTGGTGGTCTCCGGGGTCTACGAGACCCCGCCGTGGGGCGACGCCGATCAGCCGGCGTACCTGAACGCCGTGCTGCTGGCGGCGGACCCCACCGCCGGTCCGTACGACTGGTTGGTGCGGGCGCGGGCGGCGGAGCGAGCCGCCGGCCGGGCCCGCGATCCGCGGCGGCGTTTCGGGCCCCGAACGCTCGACGTCGACGTCGTCGCGGTGTGGACCGCCGACGACCAGCCGGTGTTCAGCGACGATCCCGAGCTGACCCTGCCGCATCCGCGGGCACATCTGCGGGCCTTCGTACTCCGGCCGTGGATCGACATCCAGCCCTACGGTCAACTGCCCGGACATGGATGGTTGACCGACCTGCTCACCTCCGGGCCGGTCGCCGCCGAGGTGCCGGAACTGAGCCCTCGACCCGATCTGACGTTAGAGTCGACGGCATGAGTGAGTCGCCACCGCCCGATGGGTCGCGGATGGGCCCCACCCGTATCTCGACCCTGGTGGTGACCGCTCTCGCCGCCGCAGCGGTCGCCTGGTTGCTGGTCAGCAGCCTCTACTACGACCAGCTCCCGCCGCTGCCGTGGCTGCCGGTGGTCACGCTGGCCGGGCTTGCCGTGCTGGAGGCGTACGCCGCGATCAACACCCGGGGTCGGATCGAGCGCCGACCCGGCCGCGAACCGGTCAACCCGCTGGTGGTCGCCCGGTTCGTCGTACTGGCCAAGGCGTCCGCCCTGGTCGGCGCCATCTTCGCCGGCGGATACGCGGGGCTGGCGGGCTGGTTGTTGGTGCAGCCCACCCGGGCGGCCACCGACGACCGTCCGGCCGCGGTGGCCGGCCTGCTGGCCTCGGTCGCCCTGGTCGCTGCCGCGCTCTGGTTGGAGCGGTCGTGCCGGGTCCCGGACCGGCCCGACGACGAGAACGAGCCGGACGACTGGGAGAGCCGCCCGGGCCGTCGCTGAGCAGGGGGTTACGCCCCGGCTCCGAGCGCGGGTACGGTGCCTGCGACCGCAAGGCAACGCCCCGCCGCCGGTCCGCCCGCGCGTCGGGGAGTCCGGGCGGCCGCTGGGAGGCAGGAAACATGGGGTACGACGAACCGGTGCGGAGCGGACCGCCGGAGCCGACCTCGGACGCCCCCGGGGCGGGCCCGCTCCCCGAGGAGACCCACGCGGAGCCAGGCCCGGACCGGTTCGGTGTCCACATCGTCTGGGAGACGCTGCTGCTGCTCGGCTTCGGCGCGCTGGTCTACCTGGTGTGGCGGGAGGATCCTGCGGTGCTGCGGGGCAGCGGTCTGCGGGGCCTCATCGTCGAGGTGGTCGGCCTCGGCCTGCTGGCGCTGGCCGCCGGGCTGAGCCTGCGGACGGCTGCGGTGAACCTCGCGATCGGGCCGGTGGCGGTCGCGGCCGGACTGCACTTCGCCGAGCAGAGCGACCGGGGCGTGCTCGTCGTCGGCGCCGCCGCCGGGGTGGCCGCGATCGGTGGGCTGCTGCTGGGACTGGTGGTCGTGCTGCTGCACGTGCCGGGCTGGGTGGCCAGTCTCGGCGGCGCGGCCGCCGTCGTCGTCTATATCGAGCAGCGGTCCGCGCCCGTGCTCGTGCAGGGGAACTACGATCCGCGGAGCACCGCGGGGCAACTCTTCGTCGGCTTCGCCGCGATCGCGGTGTTCGGCGGGCTGTTCGGCGCGGTGGGCCCGATCCGGCGGTTGGTCGGTCGGTTTCGCCCGGTCGCCGATCCGGCCCGTCGGCGAGGTGTGGCCGCCGCGGTCGCCACGACCGGCGGGTACGTCTGCTCCACCCTGCTGGCGATGCTCGCCGGCGCGTTGGTGGCCGCGGCGGACGGTGCGGTGACTCCGGTTCCGGGGCTGGACTGGACGGTGCTGGCGGTGGGCACCGCGCTGCTGGCCGGGACCAGCGCGTTCGGGCTGCGGGGCGGTGTGTTCGGCACCCTGGTGACGGCCGGAGCGATCGGGTTGTTCCTCGCCTACGCGTCGGCGCGCGGCTGGACGGTCAGCCGGTGGGCGGTCGCCGGTGCCGTGCTGGCCGCCGGACTGGCGGTAACCCGCCTGGTCGAGACGTACGGACGCCCGGCGCCAGGACCGGCGGCCCTGCCGGTGCCGCCGTCGCCCACCACGGACGCCACACCGGGCGGTGGGTGGAGCGTGCCGCAGCCCGAGCCGGTCGCGGACTGGCCGCCCGTCATGCCGGCCCAGCCCACCGCGAGCACCACGGACCCGTGGGGACCCCGGCGGTGGGAGACCGGCCCGCGTACCTGGGACGCCGAGGACCGGTGAGGGTGGGACCCGTCCCGCGCCCGTCGGCGCGGCGAGAAGTGATCTCGGCGGTTAGGCTCGGCGCATGACCGAGACATCATCGATCTCCGGCGGCCGGTCGTTCGAGGAGCTGGACGTCCTCCCCACCGAGGAGTTGCGGGAGCAGGCGTTCGCGTTGGCCCGGGAGCGCCGGGACGTGGGGTTCTTCTGGTCGGTGCTGCGGCACCTGCCGAACGCGGACGAGGCCGCGGCGCTGGACGGCGCCCCGAACTCGGTGGGGCCGACGATCGACGAGGCGGCTGCCCTCTGGCGGGAGATGACCGGTCATGGCTACGAGGAGTCCGCACCGCTGCTGCGTGCCGCCTTCATCGACTATCTGATGAAGCACTGATCGGTCGAGCCCGGCGTAACCCCATAAATGGGGCCTCGCGTTTGCCCGCGTCGATCCGTTGGGAAATAGCGGGGCCATGGCTCTCACCAATCGATACAAGTCCGCACCGGGCGCCGGCACCCTCGCCGCGCTCATCCTCGTCCTGGTCTTCGGCAGCCCCTGGTACGTCGACTGGGCCAGGGACAACACCGACCCGGACAGCGCCGGCGGGTGGTTCCTGAGACTGCTCGCCTGGCCGGCCTGGCGATTCGACTCCTCCGACTCGATCCAGGAGGTCTTCGCCGACGACCTGAAGGCGATCCTCGTGGTCGTCCTGACCCTGGTGTTCCTCTACCTGCTCCCGGGCTCCCAGCTTGCCCGCGCGCGGGGCACGCTCAGCCAGTTCTTCGCCGGCTGGGCGGCGTACATCTTCGCGGGCGCCTTCGCGGCCCTGCTGACCACGCTGATCCGGACCGACCCGTCGCTGCTGGGCGCCTTCCAGGCCGCCGGTGACGGCGCGGAGTACGGCCTCTTCACGGGCTGGATCATCGGCATCGCCACCCTGGGCGGCTACCGGGGACGGCGCTGACGGCGTGGCCGGCCGGCTGCTCGTTCGTCCTCAGCCGGCCGGCTCTGCCAGGGCCAGGATGCGCTCCCGGGTGAGCATCCCGACCGGCCGCCCGTCCTCGGTGACGACGGCGTGGCCACCGGTCGAGGTGAGCAGCACGGCCAGCGCGTCGTACGCCGAGCCGCCCAGCGGCACCGCCGGCAGTTCCGTCCCGCCGTCGGCGGGCAGCGGATCGAGGACCTCGCGGGTGACCGGGGTGACCGCCAGCCGGCGGATGCCCCGGTCGGCCCCGACGAACTCGCGGACGAACCCGGTGGCGGGGGTGCCGAGCAGCGCCGCCGGTTTGTCGTACTGCTCCAGCCGGCCGCCCTCGGAGAGCACCGCGATCCGGTCGCCGAGCCGGACGGCCTCGTCCAGGTCATGGGTGACCAGGACGATGGTCTTGCGCACCTCGGCCTGCAACCGCAGGAACTCCTCCTGCAACCGGGTGCGCACGATGGGGTCGACGGCGGAGAACGGCTCGTCCATCAGCAGCACCACCGGGTCGGCGGCGAGTGCCCGGGCCACGCCGATCCGCTGCCGCTGGCCGCCGGAGAGCTCGTGCGGGTAGCGCCGGCCGAACTGCGCCGGATCGAGACCGACCAGTTCCAGCAGCTCGGCCACCCGACCTCGGGTGCGGTCGGCGGACCAGCCGAGCAGGCGGGGCACCGTGGCGACGTTGGCGGCCACCGTCTGGTGCGGGAAGAGCCCGACGTTCTGGATGACGTAGCCGATCTGCCGCCGCAGTTTCACCGGGTCGACCCGGGTGACGTCGGAGTCGCCGAGCAGGATGCGGCCCGCGGTCGGCTCGATCAGCCGGTTGATCATCCGCAGCACGGTCGACTTGCCGCAGCCGGAGGGACCGATCAGCACGACCAGCTCGCCGGCGTCGACGTGCAGGCTGAGCTCGCGGACCGCCTCGGTGCCGTCCGGGTAACGCTTGGCGATGCCGTCGAGGGTGATCGAAGCCGCACGCTGATCGCCGCCGGCGACCGGGGTAACGTCCACGTATGTCCTTCCGCCTGAGCTACCGGGCCGACCCGGGTAACCCGTGGTTCTCCTGGCAGTACGTGCGGGACAACTCTGACACGGTGCTCGCCGCCCTGCGCGATCACACCACGCTGACGCTCCGGGCGGTGCTGATCGCCGCCCTGATCGCCGTCCCGCTGGCGGTGGTGGCGTACTGGTTCCGGCCGCTCACCGGGCCGATTCTCGCACTCACCGGAGTGCTCTACACGGTCCCGTCCCTGGCCGTGTTCGCGTTCGTCGCGCCCTACCTGGGCATCGGTGCCGCGACCGTGCTCAGCGTGGTGGTGCTGTACGCGTTGCTGGTGATCGTCCGTAACACCGTGGCCGGGCTCAACCAGGTGCCGGCGGAGGTCCGCGAGGCGGCGGAGGGGATGGGGTACGGCCGCTTCGGGCGGCTGCTGCGGGTCGAGCTGCCACTGGCCGTGCCGGGCATCCTCACCGGCCTGCGGCTGGCCACGGTCTCCACGGTGGCTCTGGTCACCGTCGGCGTGGTGATCGGCCGCGGCGGCCTCGGGCAGATCATCTTCGCCGGTTTCCAGAACAACCTCTACAAGGCCCAGATCACGACCGGGACGCTGCTCTGTGTCCTGCTGGCCCTGGTGCTCGACCTGCTCCTGGTCGGAGCCGGTTGGCTGCTCACCCCGTGGCTGCGCGGGCGGGCCGGATGAGCGCCGCGACGGCCGGCCGGCGGCCGGTGACCGGTGGGAGGCCGCGATGAACCCCGTGCAGCAGGCGGTGATCTGGCTCAACGACCCGTTGAACTGGACGAATCCCGGCGGCATCCTGGACCGCCTCGGCGAGCACGTGAGCATGTCGGCCGCCGCGGTCCTGCTGGGCTGCCTGGTGGCCTGGCCGCTCGGGCTCTGGTTGGGCCACACCGGTCGCGGGGGCGGACTGGTGGTGCTCGTCTCCAATCTCACCCTGGCGGTGCCCACGCTGGCCCTGCTGACCATCCTGCCGTTGACCTTCCTCGGGTTCGGCCGGCCGGCGGTGGTGGTCGCCCTGGCGGTGTTCGCGGTGCCGCCGCTGCTGGCGAACGCGTACACCGGGGTGCGGCAGGTCGATCCGCAGACCCGGGAGGCGGCCCGCGGCATGGGCATGACCGGCATTCAGGTGCTGCGCCGGGTGGAGTTGCCGCTGGCGGTGCCCTATCTCGCGGCCGGGTTCCGGACCGCCGCCGTCCAGGTCGTCGCCACGGCGGCGCTGGCGACCTTCGTCAACGGTGGCGGCCTGGGTGAGATCATCCGGTTCGGGTTCGGCCTCAGCATCGCGGTGGGCGGCGGGCAGATACTCGCCGGCGGGTTGCTGGTCGCCGGGCTCGCACTCGCCGTCGAACTGCTCTTCGCGCTGGTCGAGCGGCTGGTCACCCCCCGTCCGCTGCGCCGGTCCAGGCGTGGGGCCGGGCGGCGCGCGGCGGACGCCGTCGCCGGCTCCTGACGTCGGCGGCACCACGGCCGGCACTGGTCGGTGCCCCCGCGGGCGGGTG
Source organism: Micromonospora tarapacensis (assembly GCF_019697375.1). NCBI lineage: Bacteria > Bacillati > Actinomycetota > Actinomycetes > Micromonosporales > Micromonosporaceae > Micromonospora > Micromonospora tarapacensis. The sequence goes on from NZ_JAHCDI010000003.1 coordinate 145,611, forward strand.
CGGCGGGGACGGAAGGTGACGTTCCGGTGACGAACGCTTCGTTGGGTTGTCGGTGGCCCGGGTCAGGATGTTGGGTGGAATTCGCGGGCGGCCGGAGGGCGGATCGCCCGTCGGACACGCGGCCGGCCCGGGACGGGTCGCGCCGGGACACGGAAGGCGGGCTCATGCGCGCAGGTAGAAGACTGTCCATTGCCGTCGTCGGTGCCGTCGCCGCGGCGACGGTGCTGGCCGGGTGCGGCGACGCCGGCTCCTCCGGCACCGAAGCACCGCAGCAGGGGGCCTCGGGGGAGGGCTGTGCTCCGGTGGCCGGCGAGCAGTTGGTGGCGCTCGAGGACGACAAGTCCCTGCAGAACGCCGACAACATCATTCCGGCGATCAACAGCAAGGTGGCCACGCCACCGCTCGTAGCGGCGCTCGACAAGGTCTCCGCGGCGCTCGACACCCCGAAGCTGGTGCTGCTGAACAAGGCGGTCGACACGGACCGCAAGAGCGCGCAGGTCGCCGCGCAGGAGTTCGCCGCCGCCAACGGCCTCACCGACGGAGTCGAGCAGGGGTCGGGCGGGCGGATCACGGTCGGGGCGGGCAACTTCACCGAGAGCGAGATCATCGCCGAGCTCTACAAGATCCAGCTCGCCGCCGCCGGTTACCAGGTCAACGTGCAGCAGATCGGCAACCGCGAGCTGTACGAGCCGGCGCTGGAGAAGGGCGAGATCCAGGTCGTGCCGGAGTACGCGGCCACCATGGCCGAGTTCCTCAACGGCAAGGTGAACAGCGGCGCCCAGCCGGTCTCCTCGCCGGACGTCGACCAGACCGTCACCGCGTTGCGGGGTCTCGGCGAGCAGGTGGGCCTGAGCTTCGGCGCGCCGGCCGCCGCCCAGACCCAGAACGCCTTCGCCGTCACCAGCGAGTTCTCCGAGAAGTACGGCGTGCGGACCCTGTCCGAGCTGGCCGAGAAGTGCTCGGGCGCGGCGACGGTGCTGGGCGGTCCGCCGGAGTGCCAGGAGCGCCCGTTCTGCAAGCCGGGGCTGGAGCAGACCTACGGGCTGGCGGTGGGCTCGTTCTCCTCGCTCGACGGGGGTGGACCGCTGACCAAGACCGGTCTGCGTAACGGCACGATCAGTGTCGGCCTGGTCTTCTCCACCGACGCGGCCTACGCACAGAACTGAGAGAGACCGGCAACAGGACTGGCGGGGCTGCGGCGCGCCCTGGCGCTTCGGCTGGCGGCGTTGTCGTCGTCGGCCGTGCAACACCGGCATGGCCTCCTCCTCCACCTTGCCATCCTCGGCCAGGACCCGCCTCGCCGCCACCGCCCTGTTGCCGGTCTCTCTGAGTCGGTCGTCGCGGGCGTCCGGACCACCTCGGCCCGGGCGCCCGCGGTCGTCGTCGCCCGGGCCGGCGCCGGGGCGAGCCCCGAGGGCTGTTGAACTCTCGCGGGGCACCTCCCGTCGAGCCGTTCCCAGGTGACGCAACTCTCGGTAGGCTGCGGACCCATGCCCGCCCCGGTGCCCGCCGATTCGCGCAATCCACAGCTGCTCACCGCGCTCTTCTGGGGCGGTGTGGCGCTGGCCCCGGTCGCGGCGCTGATCCTGCTGGTCTCCGACGGCAACGGACCGCTGCGCCTCGCCGCGGTGCTGGCCATCCTGGCCGTGGTCCTGATCGGGCTCTCCATCACGCTGCGTACCGAGGGTGGCGGGCGGGCTCACACCGAGGAGCTGCGCGAGGAGATCGACGAGCTGCGGCGGGAGCTGCGCGGTGAGATCGTGGCCGCCGCCCAGCGAGGCAACCAGGCGCTCGACGAGGCCCAGCGGGTCCAGGAGGCGTTGACCGGGCTGCGTCGCCGCATCGACTCCGCCGGCGCCCCGTCGGTTGGCGCCGAGGAACCGCCCGGGCCGGGCCGGGCCGGGTGCCGGTGCCGGAACCGGAGGCTCCGGCGCGTTACGCCGAACGGCCGGCCGGACAGGCCGGGGTGTACGGCACGGCCCAGGCCGCGGGGCACGGCCCGGTGGGCGGGTACGGCGGGGAGCGTGCGGCCGGTCACGGCGGTGACCGCCCACCCGGTGGCTCCGCCGGGGTCTACGGTTCGCCGGGAAGCCGGGAGCAGGACAACCGTTCCGGCGATCCGGCCGCCCGCCCGCCCGGTGTGGTCCGGCACACCGAGACCGTGCACGTCACCACTCGACACACCGTGGTGGACGGTGGTGGCGGTGAGTCCGGCAACCGGTACGGCGGTTACGTGCAGCCCTGGTCGGCCCAACAGCCGGAGGAGCGCGGCCGGGACGGCCGCGGCACGGACCGCGACGACCGTTCGCGGTCCCACGCGGACGAACGCCGTTCCTGGTCCGGCTCGGCCCGAGACGACGAGCGTTCCTGGGCGGGTGCGGCCCGCGACGATCGCGACTGGGAAACGCCGCCCGACGACCGGGGTTGGGACGGCGCTGCCCGGCAGTGGGAGGGGGCCGCCGAACCGGCTCCAGCCGGTCCGGAACACCGGGTGGACGACACCGGCCAGTACTGGGCGCAGTTGCGCGCCGGTGATCGTTGGGCCGCGGTGCGCGACGACGACCGCGGCCGGGAGCTGCGGATCGGTGAGCGTCGTGCCGAGGTGCACGCCGATCCGGGTGGCACGGAGTACCGGATGGAGGACCGCTGGGCCAGCATGCGCCGCGACGAGCCGCGTCGGGGTGCCCACGGCGACGAGCCATGGCGCGACAGTTGGGGCGAGCCGGAGGATCGCGCGGCGCTACCAGCCGGTGGCGTGCCCGTGCCGGAGGAGTGGCGACCACCCCGCCAGCGCGGATATCAGCCCGAGCCGGCCCACGGGTACGAGCCCGAGCCGGTCCACGGCTACCAGGCCGAGCCGGGCTACGGCTACCAGGCCGAGCCGGCCCACGGCTACCAGGCCGAGCCGGTGCGCGGACGGCGTCCGGAAGCGTACGGCCGGCGACACCAGGTCGAGGAGCCCGACTACGGCTACCCGACCCACGACGGCGGTGCCAACCGCTGGCGCTGACCGTGTGGTGGGCCGGCAGCCGACCCGCCGGGAGCGTTCGGCCAACGGCGCCCCAGGATCATTTGTCTATGTCGCCGACCACGAAGAACATCGATCCCAGGATGGCGATCAGGTCGGGCACCAGGCAGCCGGGCAGCAGGGTGGCCAGCGCCTGCACGTTCGCGTACGACGCGGTGCGCAGCTTGAGCCGCCACGGCGTCTTCTCACCTCGGGAGACCAGGTAGTAGCCGTTGATGCCGAGCGGGTTCTCCGTCCAGGCGTAGGTGTGCCCCTCGGGCGCCTTGAGAACCTTCGGCAACCGGGTGTTGATCGGCCCGGTGAGCCGGTCGACCCGGTCCAGGCACTGCTCGGCCAGGTCGAGTGAGGCGTACACCTGGTCGAGCAGCACCTCGAAGCGGGCGTGGCAGTCGCCGGTGCGGCGGGTGACCACCGGTACGTCGAGCTGGTCGTAGGCGAGATACGGCTCGTCGCGGCGCAGGTCCAGGTCCAGCCCGGAGGCCCGGGCGACCGGGCCGGAGGCGCCGAACGCGGCGGCGTCGGCGGCGGAGAGCACGCCCACCCCGACCGTACGGGCCAGGAAGATCTCGTTGCGCCGGATCAGGTTGTCCAGGTCGGGCATCCGGCGGCGCACCTCGCCGATCGCGGCGCGGGCCCGCCCGGTCCACCCGGACGGGACCTCCTCCTTCAGCCCGCCGACCCGATTGAACATGTAGTGGATCCGCCCGCCGGAGACCTCCTCCATCACCGCCTGCAGCGTCTCCCGTTCCCGGAAGGCGTAGAACATCGGGGTGATCGCGCCGATCTCCAGCGGATACGAGCCGAGGAACATCAGGTGGTTGAGCACCCGGTTCAGCTCGGCGAGGGTCATCCGCAGCCAGGTGGCCCGCTCCGGCACCTCCATGCCCATCAGCCGTTCCACGGCGAGCACCACGCCCAGCTCGTTCGCGAACGCCGAAAGCCAGTCGTGCCGGTTGGCCAGCACGATGATCTGGCGGTAGTCGCGTACCTCGAAGAGTTTCTCCGCGCCGCGGTGCATGTAGCCGATGATCGGCTCGGCGGCGAGCACCCGTTCGCCGTCCAGGACGAGCTTGAGCCGCAGTACGCCGTGGGTGGAGGGGTGCTGCGGCCCGATGTTGAGCACCATGTCGGTGCCGAGCTGCTCACCGCCGTCACCCGCCACCAGCCCGGCGCCGGTGCCGACGGTCAGCTCGCGCAGGTCGCCCGTGGTCATACCCGCCATCGTGCCATGAACGTCCGGTCCCGGCGGTGCACGCCGACCGGCTGCCACAGCCACCAGTGCCCGCCGAGGCCGGCCGAATCGGTCAGCTCGGCCGCCGCCGACGCTTCGGCCAGCGCCCGCACGTATCCGACCGGGTCGCGGCCGGCCAGGCTCAGCGGTGGTCGTCCGCCGTCGGCCCCGAGCGCCCGCAGTGCGTCCCGCTGCGATCCCAGGGAGTACGCGCACCGGGCGACCCGCTCACCGGCGGAGGCGACCGAGTCGATGGCGACGTGCGCGGTGATGTCACACGACCCGTCCGGCACCGGCGCCACCTGGCGCCCGTCGCGGTACCCGGTCAACGACCCGCCGATCGGCCGTGCCCCGCGCAGGTGCCCGTAGTCCACGGCCAGCACCAGTCCCCGGTCGACGTGCCTCACGGCGTCGGCCCACGCCTCGTCTCTCGTCCGCCCGATCTCGGCACGCTCCGGCCTGTGGGTGGGGTCGGTGGGGGCTGCCCGGGCACCCGACCCGGCCGGACTCGGACCGTCCGGCACGGCCTGCGCAGCGGCGCCCGGGTCGACGCAGGCCGGCCCGGGCCACCACGCTCGTAGCCATGCCGCGTCCTCCTGGCCGACGGGCGCGCCGGTCGTCTCCTCGCCGGTGGTGGGGTCGACGAGGAGGTGGTGCCAGCCGTCCTCGGTGCAGGTGGCCAGGTCGAGGGGGACGTTGTCGAGCCATTCGGTGGCCAGGAGCAGGCCGGTGATGCCGGCGGGGATGTCGTTCGTCCAGGTGATCCGGTCGGGCAGGTCGGCGGGGCGCGCGGCGAGTTCGACGGCGGTGAACCGTACCCGCCGGGCCAGCGGAACCGGCGCGGCGGGCGACGGTTCGGCGGACTCGGGCGAGGCGACCCCCACGGAGAGAGCATCGAGGAGTTCGCCCCGGCCGGCACCGACGTCCACCACGTCGAACGGGTCGGGGTGGTCCAGGGCGGCGTCGAGTTGGTGGATCAACCGGAGCAGGGCCGAGGCGAAGACCGGGGAGGCGTGCACGCTGGTGCGGAAGTGCGCGGCCGGGCCGGCTCCGGAGACGAAGAAGCCCGCCGGCCCGTAGAGCGCCAGCTGCATCGCGTCCCGCCAGAGCATCGACATCGGGCCCTCCTCCACACCGGTGAACGATTTCACACATCCTTGTTTCGGATCCGTGTCAGCGACGCATACTTGGCCTCGACCGGTACCCCACTCGAGGACTGGATCGTGACATGAGCGCACCGCTGCGCACCCGCCTGGCCGCCCGTCGGCGGTCCGCGCCCGTGGCCTCGACCCGGGCCGCCACCCCTGCTGCGTTGACGATCGGCGTCATCGGCGCGGGTCGGGTCGGCGCCACCCTGGGCGCCGCGCTGACCGCCGCCGGCCATCGTGTGGTCGCCGCCACCGGGGCCTCCGGGGCGTCCCGGGCCCGGCTGGCGTTGCTGCTGCCCGCGGTCCCCGCCGGTCCGCCGCCGAGGTCGCCCGGGTCGCCGCCGACCTGCTGCTGATCGCGGTACCGGACGACGCGCTCGCCGGGGTGGTGGCCGGTCTGGCCGCCGATGGTGCGCTGCGCCCGGGCCAGGTGGTCGCGCACACCTCGGGGCGCACGGCCTGGCGGCGCTGGCCCCGGCCCGCGCAGCTGGCGCCCGCCCGCTGGCGTTGCACCCCGCGATGACCTTCACCGGTTCGCCCGACGATCTCGGCCGGCTGCCGGGCATCTCGTACGGGGTGACCGCGCCGACCGAGTTGCGCCCGTTGGCCGCCCGGCTGGTCGCCGACCTCGGCGGGGTGCCCGAGTGGATCACCGATGCCGACCGACCGCTCTACCATGCGGCGCTGGCACACGGCGCGAACCACCTGGTGACCCTGGTCAACGAGGCGGCCGATCGGCTGCGCGACGCCGGGGTGGGCCAGCCCGAGAGGGTCCTGGCCCCACTGCTGCACGCCGCACTGGAGAATGCGCTGCGCCTGGGCGACGACGCGCTGACCGGCCCGGTCTCCCGAGGCGACGCGGGCACCGTGCAGCGGCACCTCGCCCAACTCGCCGCCACCGCACCCGAGTCGGTCGCCCCCTACCTGGCCCTGGCCCGGCGTACCGCCGACCGGGCCGTGGCCGCCGGCCGGCTGCGTCCGGTCGACGCGGAGTCGCTGCTCGGCGTCCTGGCCGGTCAGCAGGCCGGGGTGGCGGCGTGACGGCCGGCGGAACTCAGCTGTCGAGCGAGGTGGATCACATGACGGAAGTGGTGCACACCCGTGCCGAACTGGCCCGGTGGCGGGCCGCCCGCACCGGGACGGTGGGGGTGGTGATGACGATGGGCGCGCTGCACGAGGGGCACGAGGCGCTGCTGCGAGCCGCCCGTGAGCGGGCCGACCACGTGCTCGTGACGATCTTCGTGAACCCGTTGCAGTTCGGGCCGAACGAGGACTTCGACCGCTACCCGCGCACGCTGGAAGCGGATCTCGACGTGTGCCGGCGGGTCGGTGCCGACCTGGTCTTCGCCCCCTCGGTGGCGGACATGTACCCGGGCGGCGAGCCGGCGGTACGGGTCAACCCCGGGCCGCTCGGCGAGGATCTGGAGGGGCTGAGCCGCCCGGGCTTCTTCCACGGCGTGCTGACCGTGGTGCTGAAGCTGCTCCAGCTCACCCGAGCGGATCTGACCGTCTTCGGCGAGAAGGACTACCAGCAGTTGACCCTGGTCCGGCGGATGTGCCGGGACCTGGACGTCCCGGTCGAGGTGGTCGGCGTGGCCACCGTTCGGGAGCCGGACGGGCTGGCGCTGTCCAGCCGCAACCGTTACCTCTCCGGCGCCGAGCGGCGGGTGGCGCTGAGCCTGTCCCGGGCGTTGCGGGCGGGTGCCGAGGCCGCCGAGGCCGGCCGTGACGCCGCCGCGGTGCTGACCGCCGCGCACGTCGCCTTCGGGGTCGACGGGTCCGGGGTGCGGCTCGACTACCTGGTGCTCACCGATCCCGACCTGGAGCCGGGTCCGGTCCGCGGCCCGGCCCGGCTGCTCGTCGCCGCCTGGGTGGGCGGTACCCGATTGATCGACAATGCCCCGGTCCGGCTCGCCCCGGCCTCCTGACCCCGGTCACGTTCGCGCGAAAGGCATCCTGATGTACCGCACCATGCTGAAGTCCAAGATCCACCGGGCCACGGTGACCCAGGCGGACCTGCACTACGTCGGCTCGGTGACCGTCGACGAGGATCTGCTCGACGCGGCCGACCTGCTCCCCGGCGAGCAGGTGGCGATCGTCGACATCACCAATGGCGCCCGGCTGGAGACCTACGTCATTCCGGGCCGGCGGGGCAGCGGCGTGATCGGCATCAACGGCGCCGCCGCCCGCCTGGTCCAGCCGGGCGACCTGGTCATCCTGATCTCGTACGGGCAGATGGACGACGCCGAGGCTCGCGCGTACCGGCCCCGGGTGGTGCACGTCGACGCGGACAACAAGGTCGTCGACCTCGGCGCCGACCCGTCGACCGCGGCCCCCGGCACCGCCGGCACCCCCGTCGCCAACCCCTTGTCGGTGTAGGACGCCGTCGTCGCTGGCGAGGTGACCCGAGGGCGGTCCTCTCGGTCGCTCGTGACAGAACGCCCCCTGGCCGGCGGCCGTGACAGATGCGCCGCGATTCCGGTCTGTCACCGGAAGGTCATTTCTGGTTACCCTGAGGGTGCCGTCGGGGGACGGCCGCTGACTGGGGGAGGCGGCGTCATGCAACGTGCGACGAGAACCCTGGTCGCGGCCCTCACCGTGGGAGCGCTGCTCGCGGCTTGCACCGGGTCCGGCGGGCTGGACGCTGACCTGGTCGACGACTGGCCGGCACTGCCGTCACCCGGCCCGTTCACCCCCGCCGCCGGGGTCTGCCACGAGGCCGACTTCGCCGACGTGGTGCCCCTCGGGGCGTACGCGCCGGTGGACTGCGCCGCCTCGCACCGGGTGGAGACGGTGCACGTCGGTGCCTTTGCCGGAGGGCAGGACGACCCACCGGCGACCGGTTCGCCCGAACTGCGTACCGCCTTCGCCCAGTGCGACGACCGGGCCAGCGGCCACGTCGGCGACAACTGGCGGGCCGGGCGGCTCCGGTTGGCGGTCGCGGTGCCGTCCGAGCCGGGCTGGGTGGCCGGTTCCCGGTGGTACCGCTGCGACCTGATGGAGGTCGACACGGTGGAGGCGGCGGCGACCGTGGTGCCGCGTACCGGCTCCCTGCGGGACGCGCTCCGGGCACCGTCGGCGCTGAGGCTGGGCTGCCAGCAGACGCGTACCGGCCGGGGTGGCGTGGTGCAGACCCTGGTGCCGGTGGAGTGCGCCGAGCGCCACGACGCCGAGTTCGCCGGGGTGTGGCCGGCACCGGATCGCCCGTACCCGACGCGGAACGCCGAATGGGCGCCGTTCTACGCCGGATGCCGCTCCGTCCTCGCCCGTTGGGCCGGCCTGCCCGACGATGGTGACCTGGTCTTCCGCAGCGACGTGGTGGTCCGCCCACCCGGCGCCGGTCGGTGGCGGGTCGGCGACCGGGGTGTGCGCTGCTACCTGTGGCTCAGCGATCGCAGCGTGACCGGGTCGCTCAGCGGCGCCGGGCCGGCCGGGCTGCCGGTCCGGACGAAGTAGCCGGAACCACTCGTCCCGCCCCCGCCGCCCGAGCCGAGAGACATTCGGGTTGACTGTGAGGCATGGACCTACCGACCGTCGGCCTGCCGGCACTGCCGAGGTTGCTGGCCGCACCGGCGCCCGGCTGGGTGGAGACCACCGACGTGATCGTGGTCGGCTCCGGGGTGGCCGGGCTGACGGCGGCGCTGCACCTGCGCGAGGCGGGCCTGCACGTCACCGTGGTCACCAAGGTCAACATCGACGACGGTTCGACCAGATGGGCGCAGGGCGGCATCGCCGCGGTGCTCGACCCGGCCGACAATCCGGCCAGGCACGCCTCCGACACCGAGATCGCCGGCGTGGGCCTGTGTGACCCGGCGGCGGTGCGCGTGCTGGTCGAGGAGGGGCCGACCCGGTTGCGGGAGCTGATCCGTCTCGGTGCCGAGTTCGACCGCAACGCCGACGGCTCGCTGATGCTCACCCGGGAGGGCGGTCACCGGGCCGATCGCATCGTGCACGCCGGTGGCGACGCTACCGGTGCGGAGGTGCAGCGGGCCCTGCACGCCGCGGTACGCCGTGACCCGTGGATCCGGCTCGTCGAGCACGCGCTGGTGCTGGACCTGCTGCGTGCCCCCGGTGACGGTCCGGACGGGCTCGGCCCCGCGTGCGGGATCACCCTGCACGTCCTCGGCGAGGGCAGCGAGGACGGCGTCGGCGCCCTGCTGGCTCGGGCGGTCGTCCTGGCCACCGGCGGGATGGGCCAGGTCTTCGCGGCGACCACCAACCCGGCCGTCTCGACCGGCGACGGGGTCGCCCTGGCCATGCGGGCCGGGGCGGCGGTCACCGACGTGGAGTTCGTGCAGTTCCACCCGACCGCACTGATCGTGCCGGAGCACTCCCGGGTGCCCGGCGCCGGCCACGCGCAACAGCCGCTGGTATCCGAGGCGCTGCGGGGCGAGGGCGCGCACCTGGTGGACGGCGACGGCAAGCGCTTCATGCTCGGCCAGCACGAGTTGGCCGAGTTGGCGCCGCGCGACGTGGTGGCCAAGGGCATCCACCGGGTGCTGCTGGCCACCGGCGACGACCACGTCTACCTCGACGCCCGTCACCTTGGTGGTGACTTCCTGGCCCGGCGCTTCCCCACCATCGTCGCCTCGTGCCTGGCCATCGGTGTCGACCCGGGCAGCGAGCTGATCCCGGTGGCGCCGGCCGCGCACTACGCCTCCGGCGGGGTCCGCACCGACCTGCACGGCCGGACCTCCATCCCCGGCCTCTACGCCTGTGGTGAGGTCGCCTGCACGGGCGTCCACGGCGCCAACCGGCTGGCCAGCAACTCGCTGCTGGAAGGTTTGGTCTTCTCCCGACGGATCGCCGCCCACGTCGCGGCCGGGCTGCCGGAGCAGGCCAACCCGGCCGACACCGGTGCCTGGCGCGGTGGCGGTGGTTGGGTGGTGCCCGCCGCGGTGACACCGCAGTTGCAGCGGGCGATGACCCGCGGTGCCGGCGTGCTCCGCTCCGCCGCGACGCTCACCGGGACCGCCACCGGCCTGGTCGAACTGGGTGCCGGTCGCGGCATCCCACGCACCGCCGACTGGGAGGCGACGAACCTGGTCACGGTGGCCGCCGCGCTGGTGGCCGCCGCGTACGCCCGCCGGGAAACCCGGGGTTGCCACTGGCGGGAGGACTTCGGATCGGCCGACGAGCGGTGGCACGGCCACCTGGTCGGTGCCATCGGGGCGCAGGGCCGGTTGACCACCCGCTGGGAGGAGATTCCGTGACGGCTGCGGATCGGATGCTGCGTGCGGCCGGGCTGGACCCGGACCAGGTGCGCCGGATCATCGAGAACGCCCTGGTCGAGGACCTCGGCCCGGACCGGCTCGACGTCACCAGTGTCGCCACCATCCCGACGGCGCAGACCGACACCGCTGACCTGGTGGCCCGGGCCGACGGCGTGGTGGCCGGGCTGGCGGTGGCCGCCGCCGCGTTCGAGCTGACCGCCGAGGTGACCGGGATGGACCGTACCGTCGAGGTGTCACTGGTGGCCCACGACGGCGAACGGGTGGCTCGCGGCGACGTGCTGGCCACGGTGACCGGCCCCACCCGGGTGCTGCTCACCGCCGAGCGGACCGCCCTCAACCTGCTCTGCCGGATGTCCGGGGTGGCCACCCACACCCGGGCCTGGGCGGACGCGCTGGCCGGCACCAAGGCGATGGTCCTCGACACCCGCAAGACCACTCCGGGCCTGCGCGCCCTGGAGAAGTACGCGGTCCGCGCCGGCGGTGGCACCAACAAGCGGATGGGCCTGCACGACGTCGCCATGGTCAAGGACAACCACAAGGTCGCCGCGGGCGGGATCACGGCCGCCTACCGGCGGGTCCGGGAGGCGTTCCCGGACGTGCCGGTGCAGGTGGAGGTGGACACGCTCGCCGAGGCGGTGGAGGCGGTCGAGGCCGGGGCGAACTTCCTCCTGCTGGACAACATGTCTCCGGCGGTGCTCGCCGCCGTGGTGGCGGCCGTGGCTGACCGGGCAGAGCTGGAGGCGACCGGCGGGCTGAGGCTCGCCGACGCCGCCGCGGTGGGGGCGACCGGCGTGGACTTCCTCTCCGTCGGCGCGCTCACCCACTCGTCGCCGATCCTGGACATCGCCCTGGACCTGCGGCTTGAGTAGGCCCGTCTAGGCTGCGTGCGTGCTGCTCTGCATCGACATCGGGAACACCAACACCGTGCTGGCGACCTTCGACGGCGACAAGCTGGTGCACTCCTGGCGGATCAAGACCGACGCCCGCTCGACCGCCGACGAACTGGGTCTGATGTTCCGCGGACTGCTTGCCGGTGACGCCGTCGAGATCACCGGTGTGGCCGCCTGCTCGACCGTCCCGGCCGCGCTGCGATCGCTGCGCACCATGCTGACCCGCTACTACGGCGAACTGCCGAGCGTGATCGTCGAGCCCGGCGTCCGCACCGGGGTGCAGCTGGCCATCGACAACCCGAAGGAGGTCGGTGCCGACCGGGTGGTCAACACGCTGGCCGCGTACACCCTCTACGGCGGACCGTCGATCGTGGTCGACTTCGGCACCACCACCAACTTCGACGTGATCAGTGGCCGGGGCGAGTTCCTCGGCGGCGCGTTCGCACCGGGCATCGAGATCTCCTTCGACGCGCTCGCCGCCCGGGCCGCTCAGCTGCGCAAGGTCGAGGCGACCAAGCCCCGGTCGGTGATCGGCAAGAACACCGTCGAGTGCCTCCAGGCGGGCTTGTACTTCGGCTTCGCGGGACAGGTGGACCGGATCGTCGAGCGGATGGCAGCCGAACTGGGTGAGCTGAGGGCGGTCATCGCCACCGGCGGGCTGGCCCCGCTGGTGCTCAACGAGTGCCGGACGATCACACACCATGAGCCGATGATCACGCTGATCGGGCTGCGCATGGTGTACGAGCGGAATGTCTGATCTTGTTCCTGGCTCTTTGCGGTGGGGTTTGGTCGACCAGGTCCGGTTTCGGCGGCGGCCACGCCGAACGAGAGGGCGGCAGTGGGGTCGGTCATGACCGGCGGGCTATCCAGTAACGGTCGGCGAGGCGCTTGAGTACGCTCGGGGCTTGACCCCGCCCGAATTCTCCCGCCGAGGAAGCGTGCCGTGACCCAGCAGAGCCCCGTGCCAGTCGACCCCGCCGACGACCTTCCCGAGCAGATGAAGGTCCGCCGGGAGAAGCGGGACCGGATGCTCGCCGACGGCGTCGAGCCGTACCCGATCAGCTACCCGCGTACCGCCACGTTGGCCGAGGTGCGGCAGCGCTACGCGGACCTGCCCACCGACACCGCCACCGGCGACCAGGTCTCGGTCACCGGTCGGGTGATCTTCGTACGGAACACCGGCAAGCTCTGCTTCGCCACCCTGCGCGACGGCGACGGCACCGAGCTGCAGGCCATGCTGTCGCTGGATCGGGTCGGCGCGGTGCGGCTGGAGGACTGGAAGCGCCTGGTCGACCTCGGCGACCAGGTGGGAGTCACCGGCGAGGTGATCACCAGCCGCCGGGGCGAGCTGTCGGTGCTGGCCGAGCAGTGGGCGGTCACCGCGAAGGCGCTGCGCCCGCTGCCGGTGGCCCACAAGCCGCTCAGCGAGGAGGCCCGGGTCCGGCAGCGCTACGTCGACCTGATCGTCCGTCCGCAGGCGCGTCAGATGGTACGTACCCGGGCCGCAGCCGTACGCAGTCTGCGTGATTCGTTGCACGGACAGGCCTTCATCGAGGTCGAGACCCCGATGTTGCAGTTGCTGCCCGGGGGTGCGGCGGCCCGACCTTTCGTGACCCACAGCAATGCACTCGACACCGATCTGTATCTCCGAATCGCGCCGGAACTGTTTCTCAAGCGCGCCGTGGTCGGCGGTGTCGAGCGGGTCTTCGAGATCAACCGCAACTTCCGTAATGAGGGCATCGACTCTTCGCACTCGCCGGAGTTCGCGATGCTGGAGGTGTACCAGGCGTACGGCGACTACAACACCATGGCCGAGCTGACCCGCAATCTTGTCCAGCAGGCGGCGGTCGCGGTGAGCGGGTCGACGGTGGTCAGCCATGCGAGCGGGCGAGAGTTCGACCTCGGTGGCGAGTGGCGTTCCGTCAGCCTGTTCGGCGTGCTTTCCGAGGCGCTCGGCGAGGAGGTCACGGTCCGCACCGAGCGAGCCCGTCTGGTCGAGTACGCGGACAAGGTCGGCCTGGGTGTCGACCCCAAGTGGGGGCCGGGCAAGCTGGCCGAGGAACTCTTCGAGGAACTGGTGGTACCCGGCCTGGAGGCGCCCACCTTCGTTCGGGACTATCCGGAGGAGACCAGCCCGCTCACCCGCGGTCACCGCAGCGAGCCGGGCCTGGCCGAGAAGTGGGACCTGTACGTGCTCGGGTTCGAGCTGGCCACCGCCTACTCGGAGCTGGTCGACCCGGTGGTGCAGCGGGAGCGGCTGGTCGCCCAGGCGCAACTGGCTGCCCGGGGTGACGACGAGGCGATGCGACTGGACGAGGACTTTCTCCGGGCGATGGAGTACGGAATGCCCCCGGCCGGCGGCATGGGAATGGGAATCGACCGGCTCCTCATGGCGCTGACCGGCCTGGGAATTCGGGAAACCATCCTCTTCCCGTTGGTCCGCCCCGAGTAGTCCTACGAGAATCTACCGGGTCGTTACCGCATCCTATTGACGCGGCAAGCATCTCACGGGTTATTGTGCTCTTGCAGTTGACCGGAGCAGCCCTGCTCGAAAGGAATGTGGGACGTGGCCAAGCAGATCATTCACAAGCTGGTCGATGACCTGGACGGCGGGGACGCGGACGAGACCGTCAAGTTCGCGCTCGACGGCGTTCAGTACGAGATCGACCTGTCGGGTCCGAACGCGGAGAAATTGCGTGAGGCATTCGCCCCGTACATCGCCAGCGGCACCAAGGTCGGTCGCGGCGGTGTGGTCGTCGGCGGGCGTGCCGCCCGCGGCCGGGGTGGCGCCACGGCCGATCGTGAGCAGAACAAGGCCATCCGGGCCTGGGCCCGCAAGGCCGGCAGGGACATCTCCGACCGGGGCCGGATCCCGCAGGAGATCGTCGACGAGTACCACTCGAAGGCCGGTCACTGAGACCAGGCCCACGGTCGCCCATGGCGCCGGCCCGGGAGCAGTTCTCCGGGCCGGCGCCACCGTCTTCGGGTCGGTCCGGTGCCGGAGCCCATCGCCGGGCGCCGTCGCCCGGCCTCCGGTGCGGCTCGACCGCGGGCTTGGCCACCGGGACTGATTTCGGTCGGCGGGGCGTTGTCCACAGCCGGTGGACTCGTTGTCCACAGCCTGTGGAGGGCGCCCGAGGGGGTGCCTTCGACATGCCGGGACGCCTCCGTGCGGCGCTCCCGGCGCTCCCCGGCTACCGGCCGAATTTCGCTCTGCGCGTACAGATGCCATGCCCGGAACACCCGCTGAGCGTGGATGGTTGGGCAAAACGACGCGTACCGGACCGACGAGGTAGACACACGAGGTCAGCCGAGTCGGTTCGCGGCGATAGAGTGAAGAGGCGCGGACGCCCGTCCCGGGCGCTTGCGTATCCGGCCCCGCCGAGGATCTTGACCACCAAGATCGAGTGCGCACGGCACGTGAGGAGCACGAGGGCATGTTCGAGCGGTTCACCGACCGAGCGCGACGGGTTGTCGTCCTGGCCCAAGAAGAGGCCCGGATGCTCAACCACAACTACATCGGGACAGAGCACATCCTGCTCGGTCTGATCCACGAGGGCGAAGGCGTTGCCGCGAAGGCTCTGGAGAGCCTCGGCATCTCCCTCGAGGGCGTCCGGCAGCAGGTCGAGGAGATCATCGGTCAGGGTCAGCAGGCGCCGAGCGGGCACATCCCGTTCACGCCCCGGGCCAAGAAGGTGCTGGAGCTGTCGCTGCGCGAGGCGCTGCAGCTCGGCCACAACTACATCGGTACGGAGCACATCCTGCTCGGTCTGATCCGTGAGGGTGAGGGCGTCGCGGCCCAGGTGCTGGTCAAGCTCGGCGCCGACCTGAACCGGGTCCGTCAGCAGGTGATCCAGCTGCTCTCCGGCTACCAGGGCAAGGAGCCGGCCGCGGCGGGCACCGCGCCGGGTGAGGCCGCGCCGTCGACCAGCCTGGTGCTGGACCAGTTCGGCCGGAACCTGACCCAGGCGGCCCGGGAGGGCAAGCTCGACCCGGTGATCGGGCGCGAGAAGGAGATCGAGCGGGTGATGCAGGTGCTCTCCCGCCGTACCAAGAACAACCCGGTCCTGATCGGTGAGCCCGGCGTCGGCAAGACCGCCGTGGTCGAGGGGCTGTCCCAAAAGATCATCAAGGGCGAGGTGCCCGAGACGCTGAAGGACAAGCAGCTCTACACGCTCGACCTGGGTGCGCTGGTGGCCGGTTCCCGTTACCGCGGTGACTTCGAGGAGCGCCTGAAGAAGGTGCTCAAGGAGATCCGCACGCGGGGCGACATCATCCTGTTCATCGACGAGATCCACACCCTGGTGGGTGCGGGTGCCGCCGAGGGCGCGATCGACGCGGCGAGCATCCTCAAGCCGATGCTGGCCCGCGGCGAGCTGCAGACCATCGGCGCGACCACGCTCGACGAGTACCGCAAGCACCTGGAGAAGGACGCCGCGCTGGAGCGGCGGTTCCAGCCGATCCAGGTGGGTGAGCCGTCGCTGGCGCACACCATCGAGATCCTCAAGGGCCTGCGGGACCGGTACGAGGCACACCACCGGGTGAGCATCACCGACGCCGCGTTGGTGGCTGCCGCGACGCTGGCCGATCGGTACATCTCCGACCGGTTCCTGCCGGACAAGGCGATCGACCTGATCGACGAGGCCGGTGCGCGGATGCGGATCCGCCGGATGACCGCGCCGCCGGACCTGCGGGACTTCGACGAGCGCATCGCCCAGGTGCGTCGTGACAAGGAGTCCGCGATCGACGCGCAGGACTTCGAGCGTGCCGCGCAGCTGCGGGACAAGGAGAAGCAGCTGCTGGGCCAGAAGGCGCAGCGGGAGAAGGAGTGGAAGGCCGGTGACCTGGACGTCGTCAGCGAGGTCGACGACGAGCAGATTGCCGAGGTGCTGGGCAACTGGACGGGCATTCCGGTCTACAAGCTGACCGAGGAGGAGACCTCGCGCCTGCTGCGCATGGAGGACGAGCTGCACAAGCGCGTCATCGGCCAGGAGGACGCGGTCAAGGCGGTCTCGAAGGCGATCCGGCGGACCCGGGCCGGCCTGAAGGACCCGAAGCGCCCGTCGGGCTCGTTCATCTTCGCCGGCCCGTCCGGTGTGGGTAAGACGGAGCTGTCCAAGGCGCTCGCCGAGTTCCTCTTCGGCAGCGAGGACGCTCTCATCCAGCTGGACATGTCCGAGTTCCACGACCGTTACACGGTGTCCCGGCTGGTGGGTGCCCCTCCCGGTTACGTCGGTTACGACGAGGGCGGGCAGCTGACCGAGAAGGTGCGCCGTCGGCCGTTCTCGGTGGTCCTGTTCGACGAGATCGAGAAGGCCCACCCGGACGTGTTCAACACGCTCCTGCAGATCCTGGAGGACGGTCGGCTCACCGACGGTCAGGGTCGGATCGTGGACTTCAAGAACACGGTCATCATCCTGACCACCAACCTGGGTACCCGGGACGTCGCCAAGGCGGTCTCGCTGGGCTTCCAGCAGTCGGAGGACTCCGAGTCCACCTACGACCGGATGAAGCAGAAGGTCAACGACGAGCTCAAGCAGCACTTCCGGCCCGAGTTCCTGAACCGGATCGACGACACCATCGTCTTCCACCAGCTGCGTCGGGAGGAGATCCTCTCGATCGTCGACATCATGATCCAGCGGATCGAGGCCCAGCTGCGTAACAAGGACATGGGTCTGGAACTGACCGAGAACGCCAAGAAGTACCTGGCGGCCAAGGGCTTCGACCCGGTGCTGGGCGCCCGTCCGCTGCGTCGCACGATTCAGCGGGACATCGAGGACAACCTCTCCGAGCGGATCCTGTTCAACGAGCTGACCCCGGGTCAGATCGTCGTGGTGGACTGCGAGGGCGACCCGAACGACATCGACAAGTCCAAGCTCGTCTTCCAGGGCTCCGACCGGCCGGCCCAGGTGCCGGACGCCGTGCCGGCAGACCTCGGCGGCAGCACCGCTACCGCGGGTGCCGACGAGTAGGTCTCCAGCCGACAGCGGCGGTCCGGTGGCATCTGCCACCGGACCGCCGTCGTCTGCTGTCCCCGTGCCCGGGGCGACCGGTGGGTGGGTCGGCCACCGACCGCCGTCGGTCACCCGGAATACGGACATTGCTCGCGGCTGGCGGTCCAGATCCCATGCCGGTCGCCGCGGTCGACTCCGGGCCGCGGGGGTGTGGCCGCCGTCACGGTTTGCTGCGGCATGGGCCGGAGCCGGGGGGCGTTGTACTGGGGGTAACCGCGGCGGTCCTGCTCAGGCGGGCCCGGAATGCCGGGCCTGCCGGGGCCGTTGAACACCTGGCCGGGAGCTTCGGCCCGACAGCCGCGGGCGCTCCTGCTGCTTCCTCCCGACGCGGTATCCACATCCTCACTTCCAGGTGTCGTGTCGATCCCCGAGACGGAAGGCAATGATCATGACTACCTTGATTCGTAGGGCTGCCCTGACCGCTGCCGGTGCCGTCTGCGCCGGTGGCATGGTCGCCGCCCCGGTGGGCGCGCTCGCCGCTCCGCCGAGCACCAGCCCGCTGGCCGCGGTGGCCGAGCGCGGGCACGGCAAGGGCGAGCGGCAGCTGAACGTTCGTTACGAAGCCCAGCCCAACTTCTACTACTGCGGCCCGGCGGCCGTACGTAACGCCCTGACCGCCATGGACAAGGACGTCTCCCAGGACGACCTGGCCCGTGACATGGGCACCACCGAGCGGGGCACCGACTCGGCACATCTGATCACCAAGGCCCTGAACGAGAAGGCCGGTAGGGATGTCTACCGCACGGTGGAGATTCCCGGTCGGGCCGCCGACAAGGCAGAGACGGACCGGCTGCGGGACGACATCGTCCGTGCCGTCGACGACGGCCGGAGCGTGGTGGCCAACGTCATCGGCACCGCCACGGACACCGACGGAGTGAGCCATTCGTTCGAGGGCGGCCACTACATCTCGGTGACCGGCTACCGGGGCGACGGTGACCAGGTGAAGATCGCCGACTCGGCCAACCCCGCCCAGGCCGAGTACTGGATCAGCGCCGACGCGCTGGCCGACTGGATCGCCAGCCGGGGTTACTCCGCCTGACCCACGAGAGCACATCGAACGGCTGAGGGCCGGCCCGCGCGGGGCCGGCCCTCAGCTTGCCACCGGCGCCGGCGGCTCGTCCCCGACCAGGCGGAACGACGTCTCGCCGATCGGCTCGACCAGCCCGTCGGTGACCAGACCGGCCAGCGCGCGGGCACGCTGCACGTCGTCCGCCCACACCTGATCCAGGCGTTGGTGCGGCACCGGCCCGGTCGCCTCACGGAGCAGCCCGAGCAGCAGGCCGCGAACCTGGCGGTCGGTGCCCGCGTACCGCTGCGGGCGGCGGGTCGGGCCGAGCGGGGCAACCTGCCCCGAGGCTCGCCAGGCGCAGGCCGTCTCGACCGGGCACGCGCCGCAACGGGGTGAGCGGGCGGTGCAGACGAGCGCCCCCAACTCCATGATGGCGGCACTGGCCAGGGTGGCGGCGGCCGGCTCGTCGGGCAGCAACTCCTCGGTGGCGACCAGATCGGCGGGCCGGGTCGCCGGGCCGGCGTCCGGTTCTCCCGCGATGGCCCGGCAGACCACCCGGCGCACGTTGGTGTCGACCACCGGGTGCCGCTGGCCGTATGCGAAGGCGGCCACCGCCCGGGCCGTGTACGTGCCGACTCCGGGTAGGGCGAGCAACTGCTCCAGCCGTGCCGGGACCGCGCCGCCGTGGCGTTCCACGATGGTCACCGCGCAGTCGTGCAGCCGTACCGCGCGGCGGGGGTAGCCGAGCCGCCCCCACATGCGGATCGCGTCGGCCGGGCTGTCGCCGGCCAGGGCGGTCGGTGTCGGCCAGCGGTCCAGCCACGCCTGCCAGGCGGGCAGCACCCGGGCGACCGGGGTCTGCTGGAGCATGACCTCGCTGACCAGGATCGCCCAGGGGCTCACGTCGGGTCTGCGCCACGGCAGGTCCCGGGCGTTCTGCTCGTACCACCGGCTCACCCGGCCGGCGAAGGTGGGTTCTGTCATCGCGCCGCCGATGATCTCACGCGCGGCGGTCCCGGCGTTTGGACGGTCCGGGCGGGCCGCCGCCCGGAAGCGCGCACGGATCGGGCAGAATGCCCGGATGAACGAGCTCGCGATCACCGTCATCGGCCGGGACCGGCCCGGCATCGTGGCCGACGTCGCCGAGGTGCTCGCCCGGCTCGGAGCCAACCTCACCGACAGCACGATGACCCGGCTGCGGGGGCACTTCGCGATGACCCTGATCTGCGTCGGCCCGGCCGCCGCCGAGGTCGAGGCCGCCCTGGCCCCGCTCGCCGCCGACGGTCAGCTGCTGGCCACCGTGCGCGCGGTGACGCCCGACGGCGCGGCGGTTCCGGCCGGCGAGCCGTACGTGATGGCGGTGCACGGTGCCGACCGGATGGGCATCGTGGCGGCGATGACCCGGGTGCTGGCCGAGGCCGGCGGCAACGTCACCGATCTGAGCACGCGGCTGTCGGGGTCGCTCTACGTGGTGGTCGCCGAGGTCGAACTGCCACCGGGTGCGGCCGAGGTGCTCCTCGGGCGGCTGGCCGACGCCGCCGCCGGCCTGGGTGTCGAGGTGACCCTCCGACCCGCCGAACCGGATCTGCTGTGAGTGGCGAGCCGGGCCGGCCGGAGCCGGACCCACGGGCCGAGACGTACGAGGGCCTCGGCGACTGGGCGCCGGAGGCGTTGGGTGCCGGCCGGGTGATCCCGGTGGTGTCGGCGCCGCAGGCGGTGCTCAGCCGGGCGGGTGCGGAGGTCGACCCGACGGCCGGCGAGACCGTGCAACTCGCGGCCGACCTGATCGCCACCATGCGGGTCTCGCCCGGCTGCGTCGGTCTGGCCGCCCCCCAGGTCGGGGTGGGTGCGCAGGTCTTTGCGGTGGATGTCACCGGCCATCCGAAGGCGATCACCGTGCACGGCGTGTTCGCCCTGTGCAACGCCCGGGTGGTCGAGGCGACCCGGTGGAAGGCGGGCCGGGAGGGGTGCATGTCGGTGCCCGATCTGACCGGCGACGTCAAGCGCGCCAGTCGGCTGGTGGTCGAGGGGATGCTGCCGGGCAGCGGCAAGGTCGCACGCCTGGTTACGGACGGTTTCGAGGCGCGCGCGTTGCAGCACGAGATCGACCACTGCGCCGGCCTGCTCTTCCTGGACCGGGTCGCCGGCGCCCACGCGATCTACCAGCGCAAGGTATATCTCTGAAGCACGTGCACGGTCACCGTCGGTGACGCAGCGAGCCTGCCGTCGGGGCGGACCATCGTGATTGGAGGGTCGGATCGGATGGGGCGGTCGAGCCACGGCGCGTCGTTACCGTCCGTCGCTCACGCCGCCGCTACGGTGGAGGCATCATGCGTCTGACGGTCGGCCCCCTGTCTCCCGCCGTGTACTGGCGGCGTCGTGCCGTCGTGCTCGGCGCGGTTCTGCTCTTCCTGGTTGTCCTGCTCTACTCGTTCAACGGGCCGGACGGCGGCAACGACGCGACCGGCGACGGCGAAGCCGACCCGGTCGTGGCGACCGGCACGCCGGATCCCACCGGATCGGTGCTGACTCCGCAGACCGGTTCACCGCCGTCGGGCGACGCCGGTGCCGACCCGTCCACTCCGGCGGACGATCCCGATACCGAGCCGAGTCTCAGCAACGACCCACCGACGGTGGATCCGGCGACGGACGAGGGCACCTGCGTGGACTCGGAACTTGCGGTGACCGCCCTGGCGCTGCCCGCGCAGGTCGCCCCCGGCGCCTCCGTCGATCTGCACCTGAAGGTGCGCAACCGGTCCGACCGAACGTGCAGCCGGGATGTCGGCGCGACCGTCCAGGAGCTCTACATCAAGTCCGGCGCCGAGGTGGTGTGGTCCTCGGACACCTGCGGCACCGCCTCCGGTTCGGACGTGCAGTCCTTCACCCCCGGGTTCGAACGCTCCTACCAGGTCGGCTGGAACGGCCGGGGCAGCAGCCGGTGCGCCAACGGGCTGGCGAACGGCCCGACCGTGCCCGCCGGAACGTACGAGGTCTTCGCCCGGGTGGGCACCCGACTGAGTCAGCCGGCGAAGCTGACCCTCGGCTAGGGCGTCCGACGCGGCCGGTCGTTGCCTGGGGCCCGCCGCAGGCCGGCCAGGACGTCGACACGCACCAGGGTGGCCCGGTCAGACGTAGCGCTCCAGGATGGAGGCCTCGGCCAGCCGGGACAGTCCCTCGCGTACCCCGCGGGCCCGGGCGTCGCCGACGCCCTCGACGGCCTGGAGGTCCTCCACCGTGGCGCCCAGCAACCGCTGGAGGCTCCCGAAGTGCACCACCAGCCGGTCCACCACGGCCACCGGCAGCCGGGGCACCTTGGCCAGCAGCCGGAACCCACGAGGGCTGACCGCCGCGTCCAGCGCGTCGGAGACCGCTGGGTAGCCGATCGACTTGGCGACGGAGACCAGGTCGATCAGCTCGGTGGCGCTGAGCAGATCCAACTCCACCAGGGCCTCGTCGAGGGTGCGGGACTTGCGGCCGGTGGGCAGGTAGTCGCGGATGACCAGGGTGCGGTCGGCGTCGACGCCGGCCATCAGCTCGTCCAGTTGCAGGGCGAGCAGCCGGCCGTCGGTGCCCAACTCGACCACGTAGCCGGCGATCTCGTCGGCGATCCGGCGGACCATTTCCAGCCGCTGCACCACCGCCACCGCGTCGCGTACGGTGACCAGATCCTCGATCTCCAGCGCGGAGAGGGTGCCGGAGACCTCGTCCAGGCGGAGTTTGTACCGTTCCAGGGTGGCCAGCGCCTGATTCGCCCGGGAAAGGATCGCCGCCGAGTCGTCCAGCACGTGCCGTTGGCCGTTGACGTAGAGGCTGATGATCCGCATGGACTGGCTGACCGAGATCACCGGATAGCCGGTCTGCCGGGCCACCCGCTCGGCGGTGCGGTGCCGGGTGCCCGACTCCTCGGTCGGGATGGTCGGGTCGGGCATCAGGTGCACCGCCGCTCGGACGATCCGGGTGCCGTCGCTGGAGAGCACGACCGCGCCGTCCATCTTGCACAGCTCGCGCACCCGGGTCGCGGAGAACTCGACATCCAGCGGAAAACCGCCGGTGCACAGGCCCTCGACCACCTTGTCGTAGCCGAGGACGATCAGCGCCCCCGTCCGACCGCGCAGGATGCGCTCGAGGCCGTCGCGCAGCGCGGTGCCCGGTGCCATCAGGGCCAGGTTGGCGCGCAGCGGGTCGCCGGCACCGCCGCCTCCGGTCACGCTCACGCTGATCGGACGGGCGGGCGAGCCCACGGCGCCGGTGCGGGCGTGGGGTGTCGCGCCGGCAGGCTTGGTGGTATCGCGGTCGATCGGCACGGGCACAGTCTACGGACTGCCGTGCGGTGGGTGCTCTCGTGGTTACTGTGATGTGTCACGATTCCGTCCGGCCCGTCCGGCGCGCCCGTCGGAGACACCGCTCACTCCGCCGAGGCGCGGGCCGCGGCCTGCAACGCCGACCGGACGTCGCCGACCTCGACCACCCGCATCTGCTCGGGACCGGCACCGCTGCTCGTCGGCCCGCAACCGGGCGGCACCAGGGCCAACCGGAAGCCGAGGCGGGCCGCCTCGGCCAGCCGGCGGGGCACCGCGCCCACCCGGCGCACCTCGCCGGTCAGGCCGACCTCGCCGATCGCCACCAGGTGGGGTGCGATCGCCAGGTTGAGCCCGCCGGAGGCGACGGCGAGGGCGACCGCCAGGTCGGCCGCCGGCTCCACCACCCGGATGCCGCCGACGGTGGCCGCGAAGACCTCCCGATCGTGCAGGGTGAGTCGTTCGGTGCGCCGCTGGAGGACCGCGAGCACCATCGCCAGCCGGGCCGAATCCAGCCCGGAGACCGTGCGCCGGGGCGAGCCGGCCACCGTGGCGCCGATCAGCGCCTGCACCTCCGTGACCAGTGCCCGGCGACCCTCCATCGCCACCGTCACGCAGGTGCCCGGCACCGGCTCGGCGTAGCGGGTCAGGAACAGCCCGGAGGGATCGGCGAGACTGCTGATGCCGCCCTCGTGCATCTCGAAACAGCCGACCTCGTCGGCGGCGCCGAACCGGTTCTTCACACCGCGCACCAGCCGCAGCGACGAGTGTTTGTCGCCCTCGAAGTGCAGCACCACATCGACCAGGTGCTCCAGCACCCGGGGGCCGGCGACCTGGCCGTCCTTGGTGACGTGCCCGACCAGCACGGTGGCGACGCCGCGCTCCTTGGCCACCGCGACCAGGGCGGCGGTGACGGCCCGGACCTGGGTCACCCCGCCGGGCACCCCCTCGGCGCCGGTGGTGGAGATGGTCTGCACCGAGTCGAGGACGAGCAGACCGGGCTTGACGGCGTCGAGATGACCGAGCACCGCCGCGAGGTCGCTCTCGGCGGCCAGATAGAGCTGATCGTGCAGGGTGCCCATCCGCTCGGCGCGCAGTCGCACCTGGCTGACCGACTCCTCGCCGCTGACCACCAGGGACGGGCTGCCTGCTCCGGCGGCCCACTGCTGGGCGACGTCGAGCAGCAGGGTGGACTTGCCGACCCCCGGCTCGCCGGCGAGCAGCACCACCGCTCCGGGCACCAGGCCGCCGCCGAGGACCCGGTCGAGCTCGCTGACGCCGGTGGGCCGGGCCCGGGCCGGCGCCGCGCTGATGGTGGCGATGGGCCGGGCCGGCTCGGCAGGCATCCGGGAGCTGACCACGCGGCCGGAGACGGTCGGGCCGGTGACCGTGCACTCGACCACCGATCCCCACTCGCCGCACTCGGGGCAGCGTCCCACCCACTTGGGTGGCTGGTGGCCGCAGGCGTCGCACTCGTACGCGGGACGGGGCTCGCGGGCCGACGCCCTGCCCCGCCCGCCAGCCGGTGTCCGGGACGGGGTCGATCGGGAGATGCTCACCGGGGGGACGCTAATCCCCGGGTACGACGGCGGCGCCGCCGGCACGGGTCAGCCCACGCCGGCGACGCCGGAAAGCACTGGAACGGCTCAGTGGCCGCCCTCGCCCTCGTACTCGGTGTGCCGCTCGATGATCGGCGACGGCGGCGGAACCGGAGTGAGCGGCACGGCCACCGGGACGGAGCTGGTGACCGTGTCCGCGCCGCCGAAGTCGAAGGCCAGCGTGATGTTCTGGCCCGGGAGCGCCGACTGGCTCAGCCCGACGAGCTGGAGCACCTGCTCACCCTCGGTGTTGAGCTGCGCGTAGCCCAGCGGCGGGACCTCGACCCGGGCCGGCCCCGCGGTGGGGGAGGCGGACGGTGACTCGTCCGGCGAGGGTGACCCGGTGGGCGACGGGCTGGTCGCGGCGGCGACCGTGGTGATCACCACGGCGCGGGCTTCCGGCGAGGTGACGGTCACGGTGACCGGGTCCGGCGAGTCGTTGTAGAAGACCACGTTCAGCACGGCGTCGTCGCCAGCCTGGTAGCCCTCGATCCCGGGGTAGGCGATCAGGGCGCCGCGGACGGCGTACCTCCCGTCGCCGACCTGGAAGTCGACGCCCTGGGCCGACGGCACCTTGTTGGCCGTCTCGGCGATCTGGCCGGCGCCGCACCCGGACAGCAGCAGCATCCCGGCCGCCGCCGCGATCCCGGGCAGCAGCACGGCAGCCCGCCGGGAACCCCTGATCGAGCGCGTCACGTCGGTCCTCCTCGTCACGATCACACCCGGCTACGCCGCCGGAACCGCTGGCCATGCCCGCGCAGACCGCGCTCCAGGGTAGTTGGGGCCGATCTCGGCCCGCACGGGGACCCGGCGCGGTCACCTGCCGGGGTGCGGCTCAGATCAGCCGCCCGTTCGTGACCAGCAGGACGACGTCGATCAGGGCCACCAGCATCACCGCCCGGAAGGCGGCCACCGGGCGCCCCCGGCCCGGTCGGCCGCCCGGCCCGCGTACCAGGACAGGATGAAGATCACGACGGTGGCCGCGATCGCCGCGAGGCCCACGCCCGACGGCGGCCCGGGCGGGCCCAGCACCAGCGTGCCGGTCGCCGCGATCAACAACCCGACGGCGGCGGCCCGGCTGCCCGTCGAACCCAGCCGGTGCGGCAGCCCGCGGACCCCCGTCCGGGCGTCGTCGGCGAGATCCGGCAGCACGTTGGCGAAGTGGGCGCCGGCACCCAGCAGGGCGGCGGCGGCCACCAGCCAGAACGGCGGCGTCGGTGCACCGGGCAGCGCCAGCACCACGAAGGCGGGCAGCGCGCCGAAGGAGATCGCGTACGGCAGCACGGAGACCGGGGTCGACTTCAACGGCCAGTCGTAGAGCAGGGCCGACACCAGGGCGACCGTGGCCCAGAGTGCCGCCACCGGATTCGTGGCCAGGGCCAGCGCCACGGTGGCGCCGGCGGCCAGCGTCGCGGCCACGGCGATGGTGCGCCGGGAGACCACGCCGGACGCCACCGGTTTGTCGGTACGCCCCACCGCGGCGTCCCGCTCGGCGTCGAGCAGGTCGTTGGTCCAGCCGACCGCGAGCTGGCTGGCGGTCACGGTGAGCGCCACCGCGGCGATCCCGCCGGGCGGATGCCCGACGCCGGCCGCGAGCAGACCGGCCACTGTGGCGACCGCGGCGGTCGGTTCCGGATGGCTCGCTCTGACCAGCCCTAACACCGTCGACGACATAACGGAAGTCTGGTCGTTACCGGGGAGTCGTGCCACGCTCGTGCCATGCGTGCAGCCGGCCCGAGCCTGCCCCGCAACGATCCGCGCCAGTACGACGACCTGGCCGGTGAGTGGTGGCGGCCGGACGGTGCGTTCGCCATGCTGCACTGGCTGGCCCGGGCGCGGGCGGCGCTGGTGCCGCCCGCGACCCGACCGGGTGCGCTCCTGGTCGACCTGGGCTGCGGCGCCGGCCTGCTCGCACCGCACCTGACCGGCAAGGGCTACCGGCACGTGGGGGTGGACCTGACCCGCTCGGCCCTGGCCCAGGCGGTCGCGCACGGCGTGACGGCGGTGAACGGCGATGCCACGGCGGTGCCGCTCGCGGACGGCTGCGCCGACGTGGTCGCCGCCGGTGAGCTGCTGGAGCACGTGCCGGACTGGCGCGCCGCGGTCGCCGAGGCGTGCCGCCTGCTGCGCCCCGGCGGCCTGCTGGTGCTGGACACCCTCAACGACACCGCCCTGTGCCGGCTGGTCGCCGTCCACCTCGCCGAGCGGCTACCGACCGTGCCGCGCGGAATCCACGATCCACGGTTGTTCGTGGACGACCGCGAGCTGCTGGCCGAGTGCGCCCGGCACGGCGTCGACCTGAGCGTCCGCGGCATCCGCCCCGGCGTGCCCGGGCTACTTCGGTGGCTGACCCACCGGGCGCTCGGTGGCGTAACGACCTCCGATCGGGCACCGCGCATCGTGCCGACCGGCTCGACCGCCGTGCTCTACCAGGGTCGTGGGCTACGTAACGGATAACGGGTTCCGGCGGGGGTACGCCGAAGGGCGAGGAGGGCTTCGATGAGTGGAGACAGCGCCGGTGTCGGCCTGAGCGAGCGCGGCAGGCCGGCGCTGGACGCCGCCCGGCGGCTGGCGCCCCGGCTGGCGGCCCGGGCCGCCGCGCACGACCGGGACGGCTCGTTTCCGGTGGCCGACTTCGCCGACCTGCGGGCGGCCGGGCTGTTCGGGCTGATGGTTCCCGCCGAGTTGGGGGGCATCGGCGCGTCGTTCGCCGAATACGCGACCGTCGCCACCGAGTTGGCCCGGGGCAACGGCGCCACCGCGCTGGTGTTCAACATGCACGCCTCGGTCACCGGCGCACTTGGTGCGGTGACCGAGGAGATGGCCGAGGCGCTCGGCATCCCGGCGGAGGCGCTGGCGGCCCGCGACCGGTTGTTGCGGGCGGCGGCCGACGGGGCGTGGTACGCCGTCGCGATGAGCGAGCGCGGCGTCGGCGCCCGGCTGTCCCAGCTCAGCACGGTCTACGAGCCGGTCGTCGGCGGCTGGCGGATCAAGGGCGGCAAGACCTTCTGTTCAGGCGCCGGTCACGCCGCCGGATACCTGGTCGCCGCCCGCAGCGTCACCGATCCGTCGATGGTCTCGCAGTTCCTGGTCCCGGCCGGCGACGGGCTGACCGTCGAACCGACCTGGGACGCCCTCGGCATGCGCGCCACCGCCTCGCACGACCTGCACCTCGACGTCACCGTCGCGGCCGACCGGCTGCTCGGCGGGGTGGAGGGGCTGGCCCTGGTGGTTGCCCAGCTCATGCCGCACTGGCTGGTGGCCAGCTACGCCGCCGTCTACGTGGGAGTGGCCCGGGCGGCTGTCGACGCGGCGGCGGAGCACCTGAACACCCGCAATCTCGCCGGCCTGCCGGCCGTCCGCGCTCGGCTCGGTCGCGCCGACGCCGCGGTCGCGGCGGCTCAACTGGTGGTCGCCGAGGCGGCCCGCCGGGTGGACGAGGCGCC
This sequence comes from Micromonospora tarapacensis, assembly GCF_019697375.1. Classification (NCBI taxonomy): domain Bacteria; kingdom Bacillati; phylum Actinomycetota; class Actinomycetes; order Micromonosporales; family Micromonosporaceae; genus Micromonospora; species Micromonospora tarapacensis. Next base: position 173,507 of record NZ_JAHCDI010000003.1, read on the forward strand.
GGGCGACGCGGAGACCAACCGTTGGGTGTGGCGGGCCAAGCTGCTGGCCGGCACCACCGCGGCGGACGTGGCGGCGTCCATGCTGGAGGCGGCGGGCACCTCCGCCACCCGGCGCGGTCATCCGCTGGAGCGCCTCTACCGGGACGCCCGTTGCGGGTCGCTGCATCCGGCCACCTCCGACGTATGCGCCGACTGGCTCGGCATCGCCGCCCTCGGCGGCGACCCGGACCGTGATGGATCGGCCCCTCGTTGGTGAGGGTGGAGCGCACGAGCGAGAGGAAGGTGGGACCGTGTCCGTACCGGTGATCGCGGGCCTGGGCACGGCCCAACCGCCCTCCGCGAACCAGCAGGAGTTGTGGGAGAGGTTCTTCTCCCGGCACTTCTCCGGCACCACCCGGGCGCTCGCCGAGCGGATCTTCGCGAACTCGGGGGTGACCCGGCGGCAGGCGGCGGTCAACCCGCTGATCGAGGATGTCTCCGACTGGCCGACGGAGCGCCGGATGCGCCGCTATCAGGTCGAGGCGCTGCCACTGGGCAAGGAGGCGGTCGGTCGGGCGCTGACCGCGGCCGGCCTGGACGCCGGTGACGTCGGTCTCTTCGTCGTCTGTTCGTGCACCGGGTACGCCACCCCCGGGCTGGACATCCTGCTCGCCCGGGACCTGGGGATGGCCCCGTCGACCCAGCGGATGTTCATCGGCCACATGGGCTGCTACGCCGCGCTGCCAGGGTTGGGCGCGGTCGGTGACTTCGTCACCGCGCGGGGGCGCCCGGCACTGCTGCTCTGCGCCGAGCTGACCAGCCTGCACCTGCAGCCGTCGTCGGCCCGGGTGGACACCCAGCAGATCGTTTCCCACGCGCTCTTCTCCGATGCCGCGGTCGCCATGGTGGTGGTTCCCGGCGGCCGGGGGTACGCCCTGCGTGAGGTGGCGTCGGTGACCGACACGTCCACCGCCGACCACATGACGTGGGACGTGACCGACACCGGGTTCCGGATGGGCCTGTCGCCGAAGGTGCCGCAGGTGCTGTCGGCCCACGTCCGGGGGCTGGTCGACGACCTGCTGGCCCGGCACGGCACCAGCCTGTCGGAGGTGGACGGCTGGGCGGTGCACCCGGGTGGGCCGCGCATCCTCAACGTGGTCGAGCGGGAACTGGACCTGGCGCCCTCGGCGCTGGCCGCGTCGCGGGAGACCCTGGCCGGGCACGGGAACTGTTCGTCCCCGACGGTGCTGCTGATCCTCGACCGCCTGTTCCGCGCCGCGCCCTCCCCGCGTCGTGTGGTGATGCTGGCCTTCGGCCCCGGGTTGACCCTCTACGCGGCGCTGCTGGAACGGCACGCCTGACGACCGTGCGGGCTACCCTGGTCACCATGAACGTCGATGCGGCTGGTCGGCTGCGCGGAGCCCTGCTGGCCGGCGCCGGGGTCGCCGCGCTGGTCCTCGGTGGTTGGTGGTGGCAGGCGGAGGCGCCGTCACCGGCCCGGCCCGGCGCACTGGCCGGCGTCGGGGTCTCGCCGGACGGATTCCCGCTGCCCGCCAGCTACCGGCCGGAGAACCGGGCCACCGGCGCCATGGTGCGCGACGATCCCGATGCGGCTTCCTCCTACCTGGTGGTGGATCCCCGCACGGGCGCGGTGGTCGGGAGAGGGGAGACGGGGACTGCCGGCGTCGCTCCCGACGCGGCTGCCACGGGCAGGTGGCCCAGGGACGGCGAGGTGGTGTGGACCGAGCGGGCGCTGCTCGACGCGGGCGCCGCGGTCGTCCGGCAAACCCGGATCTCCCACGACGAGCGGCACCTGCTGTGGTTCAGCTGTACCGGCCCGGGTGAACTGCTGGTCGTCGTGGCCGGTGCCCGGGCGGCGGACCCGATGACCGTCGGCTGCGACGGTGCGATGGCCACCACGGAGGTCATCGGCACCGGTGCCGCGATGCGGGTGTCGTTCTCACCCGCCGGTGCGGATCCGGTTGAGGTGGAGGCCCGGCTGATCGTCCTGCGGTGAGCGGTGCCGGTCCGCCGGCGGCCGTCACGCCGGTGGGGTGCCTCGTCGGGCGAGTCGGCCGGTCGGGCTCAGCCGGCCAGCCGGGCCAGTTCGAGCTGGTGGTCGGCGATCGAACCGACCGCGGGTACCACGAGGGTGATCCGGCCGTTGTGGTCGGCGAGCACCGCGGTGGCGGCGTCCGGACTGGCCGGCACGTGCAGGAACGCGCGCAGGCCGCCGGCCGGGTCGGCGAGCATCCGCACCCGGGTGTCCGGCGGTGCGGCTGCGGGTGTGCTCCGACGACCGCGACCACGGTCACCCCGTCCGGCGCCACCGCCGCCGCCTCGGCGACCCGGTCGGGGCAGGCGCACCCGTCGACCAGCAGCACCAGGGCGGGCAGCAGTCCGCGCAGCGGCACCGGCGACTGCCCGGCGTCGACCAGGTCCAGGGCGGGCAGCGGGCGACCGGTCAGCTGCGCGGGCGCCGGGTCGGGGGTGCTGGTGGTTGGTCCCGGGGAACGGCCGGTCCGGGGCCAGCTGGCGGCGGCCAGGCCGGCGATGGTGGTCACGAGCGCGACGACCAGCACGAGCACGGGGAGGGCTGGTGGGCGCCAGCGGTGGTGGTGGTCCGCCGGCCGGCGGCGCAACTCGCGACGTACCTGTTCGGCCTCGTCGGCCAGAGCGGAGGCGTCGTCCGGGACGACCACTCGACCCCACTCGGGCGGCAGGTCGGGCAGCCCCGGACCGTCGGCGTCAGCCTTGCCCATTACGACCCCCTTGGACCTTGCGGGTGCGCGGAGGCGGCACTCCTCCAGCCTCCCGCATCGGGCGCGGTCTCGCTACCGCTGCCCGCAGCCGGGCGCGGGGGGATACCATGGGGTGGGTGCGTAGCCTCTGATCTCGGCGCTTGCGCCTCGGAACCTCAGCGCTTGCGCCGCCGGATCTCCGCGTTCGTCGCGGCTGTGTCCGGTGGTCATCCCTAGGTTACGGAGCGTGTTCGAATCATCGGTTGGGCGGTCTGTCAAGCCGAAGAAATACCTCTCACAGGGCCCCTGAGCTGCGCCAACGGTCAGGACAGCGGTGAGACATCGGTGCCTGAGCGTGTTACCCTAGACACAGCGAAAGGGGTTTCGAACCTATGGTTTTCAGTGTCGGCGAGACCGTTGTCTACCCCCACCACGGGGCCGCACTCATCGAGGCAATCGAGACTCGGGTCATCAAGGGCGAGCCCAAGCAGTACCTCGTCCTGAGGGTCGCGCAGGGTGACCTGACGGTCCGGGTGCCAGCCGAGAACGCCGAGATCGTGGGCGTGCGCGAGGTGGTGGGCGAGGAAGGCCTCGGCAAGGTCTTCGACGTTCTCCGGGCTCCGCACACCGAGGAGCCGACCAACTGGTCGCGGCGTTACAAGGCAAATTTGGAAAAGCTGGCCTCCGGCAATCCGCTGAAGGTGGCCGAGGTCGTCCGCGACCTGTGGCGCCGCGAGCGGGAGCGGGGGCTCTCCGCGGGCGAGAAGCGCATGCTCGCCAAGGCCCGCGACATTCTCGTCGGCGAGGTCGCGCTGGCCGAGAAGAGCACCAAGGACGAGGCGGAGACGTTGCTCGACAAGGTGCTGACCGAGGCCTAGTCCGCACAGCATCGTCGTACCCGATTCGTAGCGAAGAAACCGTCGAGGACCGCGACGTGACCGCGCAGCTCAATCCGCGCGGTGACGTCGCGGTCCTTGTGCCTGCGGCCGGTGCCGGCGTACGCCTGGGGCCTGGTCGCCCGAAGGCGCTGCGGCTGCTGGCCGGGGAACCCCTGCTGGTGCACGCGGTCCGTCGGCTGGCCACGGCCGGGTCGGTGCACACGATCGTGGTCGCCGCCCCGGTCGCGGAGGTCTCCGTGGTGCGCGACCTGCTCGCCCCGATCGCACCGGTGACGGTGGTGCCCGGTGGGGCGGAACGGCAGGCCTCGGTGGCCGCCGCGCTCGCCGCCGTGCCGGCCGGCCCCGACATCGTCCTGGTGCACGACGCGGCCCGCGCGCTGACCCCGGCCGCGCTGGTGGAGTCGGTGGCCGCCGCGGTCCGGGCGGGTCATGGCGCGGTGATCCCCGTCCTGCCGGTCGTCGACACGATCAAGGAGGTCGACGCGGCTGGGCTGGTGCTCGGCACGGTCGACCGGGCCGCACTACGCGCCGTGCAGACCCCGCAGGGCTTCCGCCGGGCGGTGCTGGCCGCCGCGCACGCCGCTGCCGGCGACGCCCTCACCGACGACGCCGGGCTGGTGGAGAAGCAGGGCGTGCCGGTGTACTGCGTGCCCGGCTCGGAACACGCCATGAAAATCACCAGACCCTTCGACCTGGCCGTGGCGGAGCATCTGCTGGCCACGGAGCGGTAGCGCGTACCCTCGGATCATGATCGTCCCTCGGGTGGCCATCGGGACCGACGTGCATGCCTTCGAGGCCGGCCGGCCATGCTGGGTGGCCGGCCTGCACTGGCCCGAACAGGACGGCCTGGCCGGGCACTCCGACGCGGACGTGGCCGCCCACGCCGCCTGCAACGCGCTGCTCTCCGCCGCCGGTCTGGGTGATCTCGGGGCCAACTTCGGGGTCGGTCAGCCCGCGTGGGCCGGGGCCAGCGGGGTGGCCCTGCTCACCGAGACGGCCCGGCGGGTGAACGCGGCCGGCTACGCCATCGGCAACGTGTCGGTCCAGGTGGTGGGGAACCGGCCGAAGATCGGTCCGCGTCGGGACGAGGCGCAGCGGGTGCTGTCGGAGGCGGTCGGCGCGCCGGTCACCGTCACCGCCGCGACGACCGACGGCCTGGGATTCACCGGACGCGGCGAGGGGCTCGCCGGGATCGCGGTTGCCCTGGTGTACGAGCAGCCGAGCGCCTAGGCTCGCCGCGATGTCCGCCGACGTGCCCACCGACCCGCCCGCCGCCGACGGCTACCTTGAGCGCGCCACGCTCCTCGCCGAGCTGGGCCGCTACGACGAGGCCGTCGCCGAACTGGGTTTCGCCCTCGCCCTCGACCCCACCGCCGCCGCGGTGTCGACCATGCTGGCCCGGGTGCAGCTGGCCGCCGGCCGGCCCGCCGAGGCGCTTGCCGCGGCCGAGGCCGCCGTGTCCGCCGCACCGGGCCAGCTCCCTCCGCTCGTCGCCCGTGGCCTGGCCCTCGGTGACCTGGAACGGCACGCGGAGGCGGCACGCACCGCCGACGAGATCCTGGCGCTTGGCCGGGACGACGGGTATGCCCAGCGCAGCGCGGCGGCGATCCTCGCCGGCTCCCGCAACGGCCAGCCCGCCTTGAACGCGGCCTGGCACGGGGTGGAACTGGCCCCCGAGGAGCCGCAGGCGCATCTGGTGCTCGGCCTGGTCGCGGCCAACATGCAGATGTACGACCTGGCCGAGCGGGCCTACCGGGAGGCGCTGCGGCTGGATCCGCGACTGGCCGAATCGGGCGACGACGTCGGCGTGCTGAGGTTGGAGCAGCGACGCTGGAGCGCGATGCTGGAGCGACTGGCCGAGGCTGCGGTGGGGAACCTGCCTCCGACCGATCCGGGCCGCCCCGACGGGGCGCGGGACGGGCCGAGTGGTGCCGCCGAGGATCGGGACGAGCCAGACCGTCCCGGTGAGAGCCGACCGGATTTGGGCCGTCCCGGCGTCGGCTCGTACGAGCCCGGCCGGATCGACGAGGGCCGGGAAGTGTCGGCGTTCGGTGGGACCGGCGCGGGCCAGCTCGGTGCCGGGTCGGCCGACGTGGGGCCGGTCGTCGCGCGCCGGACCGTGCCGGCCGGCCTGCGGCAGCTCGTGCTCTGGGGCGCCGGTTGGTCGCTGGTGGCCGCGGTGGTGGTCGGCTGTTCCGCCGCGACCAGTTCCGGGTTCTCCCGGCTGGTGGCGGCGTTGGCCGCGGCAGGCGGCGGCATCGTGGTGTGGCGGCACGCGGCGGCACTGCCCGGCCTGAGCCGGACCGTGCTGCCCGTGCTGCGGCGCACGGACCGCCCGCTCGCCTTCGCCGTCTACGCTGCCGGCGTCGGCCCCGCGCTGATCCTTCTCTACGCCCTGTCCGGCAGCCCGTGGTCACTGGTCCTGGCCGTCGCGGTCGCCACTGCCGCCGGGTCGGCGGTCTTCTCCAGGCCGGTGGCCTGACCGCCTCCCTGGCGCCCGGGCCCGTCGCAGGCCGGCGAAGATCCGTATGACACGCCCTACGCCCTACGGGCGGCGGGCCCAGGTCCAGGCGTATGCGTCGTCCTCGCAGTCCGTCGCGGCGTCGCAGAGGTCGAGGGGCCGGAAGGTGTCGACCATGACCGCGAGCTCGTCGAAGAAGTCCACCCCGATGGAGCGTTCCGCCGCGCCGGGCTGGGGGCCGTGCGTGTAGCCGGACGGGTGCAGCGAGATCGAACCCTGCTCGATGCCGGAGCCGCGCCGGGCCTCGTAGTTGCCGCCGGTGTAGAAGAGCATCTCGTCGGAGTCGACGTTGTGGTGGTGGTACGGCACCGGGATGGCGTCCGGGTGGTAGTCGACCTTGCGTGGCACGAACGAGCAGATCACGAAGTTCGGGCCCTGGAAGGTCTGGTGCACCGGCGGCGGCTGGTGGATTCGCCCGGTGATCGGCTCGAAGTCGTGGATGGAGAAGGCCCACGGGTACAGGTGCCCGTCCCAGCCGACCACGTCGAACGGGTGGTTGGCGTACACGTGACGGGTCCAGCCGCGTCGGTGGCGGACCAGCACCTCCACGTCGGTGCCGTCGGCCAGCAGCGGGGTGTCGGGACCCCGGACGTCGCGCTCGCAGTACGGCGAGTGCTCCAGGAACTGGCCGCGGACGGACAGGTAGCGCTTGGGCGGGCCGATGTGTCCGGACGCCTCGATGGCCAGCAGTCGGGTCGGCGCGTCACCGGTGGGCACCAGGCGGTGCACCGTCGAGGTCGGGATGATCACGTAGTCGCCGGCGACCGCGTCCAGCACGCCGAAGGTCGACTCGACCCGCAGCGTGCCCGCCTCGACGTACAGGCAGTGGTCGCCGGTGGCGTCGCGGAACAGCGGGGACGGTCGGTCGGCCAGGACGTAGGCGATCCGCACGTCGTCGTTGGCGAGGACGTAGCGGCGGCCGAGGATCGGGTCGGCCCCGGTGCCGTCGAGCTTGTGGGTACGCAGGTGACGGGGCTTGAGCGGCAGGTTGGGTGCCCGGGTCACGGCCGGCGGGGTGAACTCCTCGGCGGCGACGATCGCGGTCGGGGCGTACCGGTGGTAGAGCAGGGAAGAGTCGGAGGAGAAGCCCTCCTGGCCCATCAGTTCCTCGGTGTAGAGGCTGCCGTCGGGCTGCCGGAACTGGGTGTGGCGCTTGCGCGGCAGCTCGCCGACGCTGCGGTAGTACGGCATGTCGCCTCCCGGTTACCAGACCGAAGCGTCCGATTATCGGACACTGTTGTCCGCTTCTTGTAGCGTCCCGTACATTGTTGTCTCGTGTCAACGCAGCTGCCAGCCCTCGTCGCCGGCCTGGTCGACGACGCCGCCGTCTTCCCGCCGGGCAACGCGTCGCTGCCCGACGCCGTCGCCGCCCACCGGCGGCACCGCACCGCGTGGTACGCCGACCTGGTCGGCCCGCTGCTGCTGCCGGTGTCCCGGCTGGCGGAGCTGACCGGCCTGCTCGGCGACGACGAGCGGATCACGGTCGGCGCGGTCGGCGACGTCCCGCTCGGCCAGTTGGGCAAGGCGTGTGCCGGCGCCGACCCGCGCGTCGAGATCCGGCAGGTCGAGGCCGCCGTGGCCAAGCGTGGCGAGGACCCGCTGCCCGGCACGGCCGACCTGGTCGAACTGGCTCGCACCGCCGGCGGTCCCACCGTCTATGCCGAGATCCCGCTGACGTTCGGGCTGACGGCGGCGCTGGACGCGCTGGCCGCCGCCCGCGCCGAGGGCTGCCCGTGGCGGCCAAGTTCCGCACCGGTGGGCTGGCCGCCGAACTCTTCCCCGGTCCGGCCGAGCTGGCCGCGGTGATCGGGGCGTGCCGCGACCGGCGGTTGCCGTTCAAGCTGACCGCCGGACTGCACCACGCGGTGCGGCACGTCGACCCGGAGACCGGCTTCACCCATCACGGCTTCGGTAACGTGCTCGCCGCGACGTTGGCCGCCGCCGACGGCGCCGGTGTGGCCGCCGTCGCGGAGCTGCTCACCGTGCGCGACGAACGGCCGCTGGTGCAGGCCACCGACGGCCGCCACGACGTGGCCCGCCCGCTGTGGGTCGGCTTCGGCTCGTGCAGCGTCGTGGAACCACTTACCGATCTGATCCGGCTGGGGCTGGTGAACGGAGGCTTCGAAGCATGAGCTGGGTGAGCGGTGCCGACGGTTCCGGTTACGGGGTGCACCACCTGCCGTACGGGGTCTTCCGTGCGGGCGAGGGCGAGCCGCGCATCGGCGTACGTGTCGGGGGGTTCGTGCTGGACCTGGCCGGCGCGGAGGCCGCCGAGCTGGTGCTGGCCGGCGGGGCGCTGGGCCGCTCGACGCTGAACGCGTTCCTGGCGCTGGGCCGGCCGCAGTGGACCGCCGTGCGGCAGCGGATCACCGCACTGCTCACCGACCCGGCGCACCGGGCGGCGGTGGAGCCGCTGCTGGTGCCGATGGACCAGGTACGGATGGAGCTGCCCTTCGAGGTGGCCGACTACGTGGACTTCTACTCGTCCGAGCACCACGCCACCAATGTCGGTCTGATCTTCCGCCCCGGCCAGCCGCCGTTGCTGCCCAACTGGAAGCACCTGCCGATCGGCTACCACGGGCGGGCCGGGACCGTGGTGGTCTCCGGCACCCCGGTGGTACGACCGCACGGTCAGCGGCCCAGCCGGGAGGGCCCGGTCTTCGGCCCCTCGGCGCGCCTGGACATCGAGGCGGAGGTCGGCTTCGTGGTCGGCGTGCCGAGCCCGCTGGGCCACCGGGTGGCCGTCGCCGACTTCGCCGACCACGTCTTCGGTGTGGTGCTGGTCAACGACTGGTCGGCGCGGGACATCCAGGCATGGGAGTACCAGCCGCTCGGCCCGTTCCTGGGCAAGTCGTTCGCCACCTCGGTCGCCGCGTGGGTGACTCCGCTGGACGCGCTTCGGCACGCCTTCGTCGCGGGCCCGGAGCAGGATCCGCCGGTGGCCGGGTACCTGAACGACGAGCCACACCTGGGGCTGGACCTGCGGCTGACGGTGAGCTGGAACGGCGAGCCGGTCAGCGAGCCGCCGTTCGCCGGCATGTACTGGACGCCGGCCCAGCAACTGGCGCACCTGACCGTCAACGGCGCCTCGCTGCGCACCGGTGACCTCTACGCCTCCGGCACCGTGTCCGGCCCGCGGCGCGACCAGGTCGGCTCGTTCCTGGAACTGAGCTGGGGCGGCACCGAGCCGGTCACCGTCGGCGGTGCGGAACGGACGTTCCTCGCCGACGGTGACACGGTCACGATCACCGCCACCGCTCCGGGGCCCGACGGCACCACCATCGCATTGGGCGAGGTGACGGGCACCGTGCTGCCGCCCAACTGACCTGTACCCGACACCGGTCCTTGATCGCACCCGCTGTGCGATCAAGGACCGTCACCGTCTTCGTTGATCGCCTCGGAATTCCGTCGCCACGCGGCGCCGGGCCGGCCGGCGCCCCCCGTTCCGGTCGGCCCGGTCCCGGCCGGCGGCATGTCGAAAGCTGAGGGAGATGACGACGATGCATGATCTCGTGGGCGCGGTCTGGCGGACCAGCAGCCGCTCGAACGACCAGGGCCTCTGTGTGGAGGTGGCCGACAATCTGGCCGGTGTCCACGGTGTGGTGGGCGTACGCGACTCGAAGGACCAGGCGGGGCCGGTGCTCGTGGTCAGCCCGCCGGGGTGGAGCGCGTTCGTCGACGCGATCCGGGCGGGACGGTTCACCGGCTGACGCCCGAAGGGGTCTCCGGTGGCGGATTCTCCGGCCGGGGACCCCGAGCCGCGTGCACACCGCGTACCGTCGACGCCACGGGAGGTGGGATGTCGACTGTTGCGGTCAACGGAGTGGTCGCGGCGACCGCGACCGACCTGTGGCGGGTGCTCACCGATCTGCCCCGGCGCGCGTCCGGCGGAGGTCCTGTCGAGGTGCTGACCCCCGGTGAGTGTGCGCCGTGAGGCGCTGTTGGATTGTGTGGAGGTGAGAGACCTTCTCCGTCGGGCCGTCGCAGCGGTCTGGCGAAGCTGGGGGCAGCCTGATCCGGGAGGTGCCGGGGAGGGTGGCAAGCGGCCCTGACAACGCCGGGGCGTGTCAGCACTGCCAGATGGTGCGGGTCCGGCTAGCGAATCGGAAAGGCATACGCGAGGAACCGGCGTTTACGTCTCCTAAGTGGTCACCGGCTCGAACCTGGCGGATCTGGGCCGGTCGCGGTGCGCACCTGCTCTTTCAGACGGGCGGGGAACTTCTGAGCGGGGATTTTCACCTCCGCAGGGAGGCCATGGTGAAGGTCTGCGGCGTAGCCGTGGCGATGCCGCGGGGACAAAGTCGGGTGCCTCCTTCGATGAGCGATCCAGCAGTGAACACGGGAACCGTCCGGCGGCGGGTCCCGACGGCGGGCAGCCAGTCCGATGGTCGGGATAGGCACATCGTCTGCTGAACGCGTCGGGCGGGGCGGAGCCGTCGTAGTACTCCGAGGTCGGGAGAGCCGACCACATGGGGAAGGACGGCAGCGGTTTCGAGAAGGAAGGACGCTGTAATGCCGAAAGACGCGCCACTGAACGGCGGCGCTCCACCGGAACACGTCCGTGAGGACGGGTTCGGGTGGGTATCGAGGATGCAGACCAAGCTTCACCGTTGGGCTGCGGCTGATCCTGGCCGCAGGTTCGACGACCTGTTCAACCTCGTGCACGACCCGGCGACGCTGATCGTGGCGTTCGAGCGGGTCGCGGGCAATACCGGGGCGCGGACTGCCGGTTCGGACGGCCTCACGGTTGCCCGGATCGAACGGGAGATCGGCGTCCCGGCGTTCCTGGACGACATCAGGTCAGCGGTCAAGGACGGTTCTTTTCGTCCGCAGCCGGTGCGGGAACGCAAGATCCCCAAGCCGGGTGGGTCGGGCAAGGTCCGCAAGCTGGGCATCCCGACCGTTGCTGACCGGGTCGTGCAGGCCGCCCTGAAACTCGTCCTGGAACCCATCTTCGAGGCCGATTTCGAGCCGGTCTCGTTCGGGTTCCGGCCCAACCGGCGAGCACACGACGCGATCGCCGACATCCACCTGTTCGGCAGCCGAGGCTACCGCTGGGTGCTGGATGCCGACATCGAGGCGTGCTTCGACACGATTGATCACACGGCCCTGATGGACCGGGTGCGGCATCGGGTCAAGGACAAGCGTGTGCTCGCGCTGGTCAAAGCGTTCCTCAAGGCCGGGGTCCTCACGGAGCTCGGCGAGGAACGCGACACCCCGACCGGCACACCGCAAGGGGGCATCCTGTCACCGCTGCTGGCCAACATCGCGTTGAGTGTGCTCGATGAGCACCTGCACCGTGAGTGGAAGCCCGGCGGGCGGATGTCGACGGACAATCGGCGCCACTATCGACGTGATCGGGGGCAGGCGACGTGGCGACTGGTCCGCTACGCGGACGACTTCGTCGTCATGGTGTTCGGCACCCGAGATCACGTCGAGGCGCTGCGCGAGGACGTCGCGGCCGTGCTCGCTCCGCTGGGACTGCGACTGTCGCCGTCCAAGACGCGGATCGTGAACATGGCCGACGGGTTCGATTTCTTGGGCTTCCGCATCCGGTGGAGACGCAAGATGGGCACCCGCGACCAGTGGCACGTCTACACGTTCATCGGTGACCGCCCAGTCCGGTCACTGAAGGACAAGATCCGTGCCCTGACGCGCAGGTTGTCACAGCAAGACCTGGGAGAAACGCTGATCCGGATCAACCAGATCACGCGTGGCTGGGCCAACTACTTCCGACACGCCGTCGCCAAACACACCTTCGACCGGCTCGGCTACTTCATCTGGTGGCGAGTTGTTCGCTGGGTCAAGGCCAAACGACGCTGGAGATGGAAGGACGTCCACCGCTGGCTACGCACCCCGACCGGGTGGCGGACCATCACGGCGGACGGGATCGAACTGCACAACATCGCGTCGACCGCCGTTACTCGGTATCGCCGTCGCAGCAGAATCCCTACCCCCTGGGCAACAACGAACCAAGCCTGACGGCAGAAACCGTGGAGAGCCCGTTGCGTTGAGAGGCGCACGGCGGGTTCGGCGAGCGGTCCGCAGAAACGGGCCGGTGGCAACACCGGAACCGCGCTGCGGGCCGACTCGACTCGGTCCGGGCACGTCCTGGCGGGAGACGCGGATCCGGCCGGACGGCGGCATGCGGGCTGAGGAGTTCGTGGTCCTGTCGGTCGAGCCGCCCCGGCGGCTGGTGCTCGGCTCGCCAGGTGACGGCGTCGACTACCGGATCATCTGGACGCTGCGCGACGTGCGCCGTCGACGGCGCCGGTATGCCGCGGTGACGGTGGCGGTGACGGCGCAGCCCGCCGCGCCGTCCGGACGGGCGGTCGCGTTGCTGCTCGGTGGGCTGGCCGCGCAGGCGGTGGAGAAGGTGCTGCGACAGGATCTCGCCGCGCTTGCCGCCGCCGTCGATCGGCCCGCCGAGGCGGCCTGATCGCCATCCGGTTCGGGGCTGACCCTGCGCCGCACCGGCCGCTCGGTAGGGTGCCGGGCGGAGGTGCGGCATGGGGTTGGCGACGGGGCGACGGGTCGTGGCGGCGCTGGTGGCGTTGGGGGTAGCCGCCGTGGTGGCGGTCGTCACGTACCGCGTCCTCGCGCCGGCTGAGGTCAGCACCGTCGCCCGGGGCGACTACCCGCCGCTCAGCGTGCCGGATCCCGGAGTGGTCGGCCGCCTGCCGGTCGCTCCGCTGATCGTCGACGGTCGGCTACGGGTGTATTCGGGTTCCCGCCAGGTCTACGCCGACCAGCCGGTCGACGGCCGGTACCGGAGCACCCCGTACTGGTCCTACCGCCGTTGGCCGGCGAGCCTGGACGCGGTGGTGGTGAGCGGGACGACCGTGGTGAGCCGCTGGTCCGACGGGCGCCTGGTGGCGCTCGACGCGCGTACCGGGCGGGTCGCCTGGCGGGCGGACGGGCCGCGGCCGGACCGGGCGCGGACCGCCCGGCGTACCGGCGCGGCCCTCGTCTGGGATCCCAGCGGCCTCACGGTGACCAGGGTCGCCGGTGGCCGCGACGTGGTGGTCTCCTCCGGTGCCGGTGAGGTCCGGGCGGTCGACCTGGCCGGTGGCCGGGAGCTGTGGCGCGCCGCGATCGGCTCGGGCTGCCGTGCGCCGATCGGCACCGGCGGCGGGCAGCTCCTCACCGTGGATGGCTGCACCGGGCCGCCGGTGATCGAATTCCGTGCGGTGGCGACCGGCGAGGTGAGCGCCCGCTGGCAGCCGCCGGATCACTCCGGCGAGCTGACGGCGACCCTGGTCGGCTGCGTGCCGGGTGGTGCCGGCTGCGCCGGGCTGCGGACGGCGGGGTCGGCGGACATGGCGGCGCGGGGTTGGCTGCTCGGAACCGGTGACCCGGCGCGGGCACCGGCCCTGGACGGGCCGGGTGTGGCGTTGGTCGATCGGACGGCGGTGGCGGTGGCGGACGGCGTACTGATCGGCCGTTCGGCCTCGGACGGCACCGAACGCTGGCGGGCCGCGGTGGGGCCGGCCCGGGTGATCGCCGTCCAGCCCGGCCGGGTGCACGTCCTGACCGAGCAGAACGAGCTGGTCAACCTGGACCCGGCGACCGGCGTCGAGTTGTCGCGGTTCGTGCTCGACATCGGGTCCGACGGGACGGGATGGGCGCCGGGTTCGGCCTACGCGGCCGACGGGTACGTGGTGGTGGAGCGGCTACGCCGCCCGGTCGATCAGGACGCGGACGACCAGCGCTACTACCTCACCGCGGAGGCGCTGATCCTCGCCGCGACCGGACCGATGGGCGAATAGCCCTCCGCAGCCGTCAGACGAGCGCCGCCTCGGCCGCGGCCAGGAAGGCGTCGTTCTCGGCCGGCGTCCCGATGGTGACCCGCACCCCGTCGCCGGGGAACGGACGGACGATCACGCCGCGCGACTCGCAGGCCCTGCCGAACTCCACCGCCCGGTCGCCCAGCGGCAGCCACACGAAGTTGGCCTGGCTCGGCGGTACGTTCGGGACCAGCTTGCCCAGCGCCTCGCCGACCCGCTCCCGTTCGGCCACCACCAGGGCGCACCGCCGCCGCACCTCGTCCGCCTGGCCGAGCGCGGCAAGCGCCCCGCCTGGGCGGCCGTGCTGGTCGAGAACGGCGTGACGACCTTGCGGACCGCCGCCGCCACCGCGGGCTGGGCGACCAGGAAGCCGATCCGCAGACCGGCCAGACCCCACGCCTTGGACAGGGTGCGCAGCACCGCCACGTTGGGCCGGTCGGCGTAGCCCAGCCCGTCCGGCACCTCGGCGTCGGTGACGAACTCCCGGTACGCCTCGTCGATCACCACCAGCACGTCGTCCGGAACGGCGTCGAGGAAGCGGTCCAACTCGGCGCGGCGCACGGCCGTGCCGGTCGGGTTGTTGGGGTTGCAGACCAGGATCATCCGCGTGCGGTCGGTCACCGCCGTGGCCATCGCCGCCAGATCGTGCCCGTGCCCGGCGTCGTTGGGCACGGGCACGCTGGTCGCGCCGCTGGTCGCCGCGATGATCGGGTACGCCTCGAACGAGCGCCACGAGTAGACCAACTCGTCGCCGGGCAGGCAGGTGGCCCGCACCAGGTGCTCGGCCAGCGCCACCGAACCGCAGCCGGTCGCCACCCGGTCGGGGTCCACCCCGTACCGCTCGGCGAGTGCCTGACGGAGCGCGACCACGCCCATGTCCGGGTAGCGGTGCACCCCGGTGACCGCCTCGGTGACCGCCTCCACGACGCCGGGCAGCGGGCCGTACGGCACCTCGTTGCTGGCCAGCTTGATGGCCTCGGGTAGGCCCAGCTCGCGGGCCAGGTCGGCCGGGCTGCGACCGGGCACGTAGTTGGGCAGCGCGTCCAGGTCGGCGCGGGTCAGTCGCACCGTCGGCTGGCGTCGTCCATCGGTCATGGGGTCTCTCCCGGGGGGTTGGCGCGGTCGTCGGAGGTACGGGGGAGCTGGACCACCACGGTCTGCGCCCGCTTGTCGTGCAGCGCTCGGCGCAGCGGGTGGTCGAAGAGCGGCGAGAGCATGTCGATCAGCTGGAGCAACAGGCCGAGACCGCAGCAGTACCAGAGCAGGGTGGGTAGGCCGAGGGTGTTCCACCGGCGCAGTGCCCGACCGAAGCCCAGCGGAGCGTCCGCCTCGACCGGCACCGCCTTGACACGCAGCAGCCGTTTGCCGAAGGTCTGCCCGTTGGCCGCCATCGAAGGCACCTCGTACGCCAGCCAGAGCGAGGTGGCGATCAGCAGGATCACCACGATCAGCGCGCCCGCCTGCTCACCGGCCGCCGGCAGCGGCTCGGTGGTGCGGTCCTGGGTCTGCACCCGGCGCCAGAACTCGTCGATGGCGGGGGACACCTCCCGGAGGTAGCGCCAGACGAACCAGCCGTTCACCAGCGCGTTGAGCGCGAAGACGACGCCGAAGTCGATCAGCCGGGCGCCCAGCCGGGCGCCGAACGACGCCAGTGGCAAACCGTGTGGCCGGGGCTCGGGCGGGCGTCCGGGCCAGGTCGGGTACGGCCAGCCGGGCGGCGGGCCGTGCCGTGCGTCGCCGGTCGGCCAGCCGGGCGGCGTGCCCTGCGGCGCGTCGCCCGCCGGCCAGCCCGGTGGCGGGCCCGGTTGCCAGTTGGGCGGGCGACCGGCCTCGGGGCTGCCGCCGGGCGGAAAGCCGGTGGCGGGCGGCGCGGGGTGTGCCCGGCGGCGGATGACGTCGGCTCGGGCGCGGCTGCCGGCTCGGCCGGTGGCTCGGGTTCGGCCGGTGGCTCGGGTTCGGCCGGCGGTGGGCCCTCGGGCGGTGTCGCGTCGACCGGGATGGGCGCGCCGATCCAACCCTCGCCGTCCCAGTACCTGCGGGTCTCCGGGTCGGCGGGGTCGACGTACCAACCGGGTGCCACACTCACGAGGTGGCCTCGCTGCGCTCATTCACCCCGACACCTTAACGACGACGGTCTCGGCGAACTTGTCGTGGAGGCACTGCTGCCAGGGCCTGTCCCACAGCTGCCAGAGTCCGTCGACGTAATTGCCGCCGGGCACCAGCGACCCGCCCACGAACTGGACGAGGTACCGCTTTCCCGCCATGTGGCGGTCCAGCGTGCGGGTCGGGTCGAGCGGGACCACGCGAAGGTTCATCACCTTCTTGCCGACGGTCTGCCCGCTCCGCTTCAGGTATTCCACGTGGTAGAGCCAGTAGATCCCGAGCATCAGCACGAGCAGCCCGAGTTGCAACAGCACGGTCAGCACGAGGAACGCTCCGAACACGTCCGGCTCGGGTGGGACGGGCGCGCCGTCGGGGTCGGTCCGGGTGATCTCGCGGAACATCCGGAACCAGACGACCAGGAACACCGGCAGGAAGAGCGCCATCAGGATGCCGCTCGCGATCGCCGTGTCGATCAGGTGTGCCAGCAGCCGGTCGCCGAAGCTCGCCAGCGGCTGCCCGCCCGGCCCCAGCACCGGCGGGGTGGGCCGGCCACCCACCCCGGTGGGGGCGGCCCCGGCGGGGTGGGTGGCGGCGGAACCTGACCCGGCGGGGTGAACTGCGACGGAGCCGGGTAGGGGCCGGCGGGCGGCGCGACGCCGCCGGCCGTGGGGCGGGCCCGCCGGACGGCGGCGTCGGATGCGCTGGAGGCTGGGTCACGCTCGACAGTGTTACAGGTTGCCGCGCTTTTCCTGCTCCCGCTCGATCGCCTCGAAGAGGGCCTTGAAGTTGCCCTTGCCGAAGCCGAGCGAGCCGTGCCGCTCGATCAACTCGAAGAAGACGGTCGGGCGGTCCTGCACCGGCTTGGTGAAGATCTGCAGCAGATAGCCGTCCTCGTCCCGGTCGACCAGGATCTTGCGGGACTTCAGTTCCTCGATCGGTACCCGGACCTTGCCGATGCGGGCGCGCAGCTCCGGGTCCTCGTAGTACGAGTCCGGTGTCTCCAGGAAGTCGACGCCGGCGGCCCGCATCGCGTCCACGCTGGCCAGGATGTCGTTGGTGGCCACGGCGATGTGCTGGGCGCCCGGGCCCTGGTAGAACTCCAGGTACTCGTCGATCTGCGACTTCTTCTTGGCGACGGCCGGCTCGTTCAGCGGGAACTTCACCTTGCGGGTGCCGTTCGCGACGACCTTGCTCATCAGGGCCGAGTAGTCGGTGGCGATGTCGTCGCCGACGAACTCCGCCATGTTGGTGAAGCCCATGACCCGACGGTAGAACTCGACCCACTCGTCCATCCGGCCCAGTTCCACGTTGCCGACGACATGGTCGACCGCCTGGAAGAAGCGCTTCGGCTGCACCCCGGCGTCGATCATCGGCTGCCGGTCCACGATCGGGCCGCGGGCGGCGAACCCGGGCAGGAACGGCCCGCGGTAGCGGGACCGGTCCACCAGCGTGTGCCGGGTGTCGCCGTAGGTGGCGATGGCGGCCAGCCGGACCGTGCCGTGCTCGTCGGTCACCTCGTGCGGCTCGACCAGGCCGGTCGCGCCCTGCGCGGTGGCGTGGGCGTAGGCGGCGTCGACGTCCGGCACCTCCAGCGCGATGTCGCCGACGCCGTCGCTGTGCCGGGCGACGTGGTCGGTGCCGTCGGCGCCGGGCCGGACCGCGCCGGTCAGCACGAACCGCGCCGAGCCGCTGGTCAGGACGTATTCGGCGTGGTCCCGGTAGCCCTGCTCCGGGCCCCGGTAGGCGACGCAGGTCATGCCGAACGCGGTGGAGTAGTAGTGCGCCGCCTGCTTGGCGTTGCCCACCAGGAAACGAACGTGGTCGAGGCCCTTGACCGGGAACGGGTCACCGCTGGTGTCGTGGTCGACGGCGCCGATCAGGGCGTCGACGTCGACCTCCTCGGTCGGCTGGGGTCGGTCGATCGCCTGGGTCATGGTGGCCTCCCTCGCGTACCGGCCGGCCTCGTGGGCCGACGGGATGGTGTGCTTGTGCCGAGCATCGCGGGGTGCGGGCTCACTGGGCAACCCTCTCCTCCAGTGCTGGTCAGGTTGCACAAACGGTATGGTATTGCCGTATGAACACTGGTCAGGTTGTCCAGCTCGACGAGCTGGATGCGCGGCTCATCGAACTGCTCGCCGAGGAGCCCCGGATCGGGGTGCTGGAGTGTTCGCGCCGGCTCCAGGTGGCCCGGGGGACGGTCCAGGCCCGACTCGACAAGCTGGTCGGCCGGGGCGTGATCGCCGGCTTCGGGCCGGACCTGGGCCCCGCCGCACTCGGCTTCACGGTGACCAGCTTCGTCACCCTGGAGATCAGCCAACGGCACGGGCACGACCCGGTCACCCGTCACCTGGCGGCGATCCCCGAGGTGCTGGAGGCGCACACCATCACCGGTTCGGGTGACCTGCTCTGCCGGATCGTGGCCCGCTCGAACACCGACCTCCAACGGGTGATCGACCAGATCGTGGCGTACGAGGGGATCACCCGGGCGTCCACCATCATCGCGCTCGCCGAGCAGATCCCCTACCGCGTCCTCCCGCTCCTGCGCTCCGCCGTGCGGTGGGGGTCGCCGGCGAGCGCGTCGCCGAGCGGAGTGCGCCGGTAGCGGACCGTGCGACCGGAGCGGACGCGGGCGACCAGACCCGCCTCGCGCAGCACCGCCAGGTGGTCGCCGACGCCGCCCAGGCTCAGCCCGAGCTGCACGACGAGCTGGCTGGTCGTGGCGGGCAGGGCGAGCGCCCGTAGCAGCGCCGCCCGGGTCCGCCCGACCAGCCGGTCCAGCACGTCGTCGGGCCGGGTGGGATCGGGCGGCCCGAGCAACTCGGCCACCCCGGAGGCCCGGTAGACGATCGCGAACGGCCACGGCGGCTCGACATAGTTGATCATCATGCCGAAGACCGTGGGGATGAACAGCAGACCCCGACCGTCGAGCGAGTAGCTGCGTGGATCGCGGTCGGCCACCTCGATCGCGCCGAGGCCGCCGCCGGAGACCCAGCGCAGCCGCGGGTCCAGATCGGCGACCGCGGCGCCCCAGCCGTACGCGAGCAGGCGGCCCGCACGGTGCACCAGGTCCCGTTCCAACACCGCCCGCAGGCGGGGCCAGTCCGGCTGGACCAGCGTCGCCCAGCTCGCCTCGATCGCGTCGGCGAGCTGGTCCACCACGTCCGGCGACTCGTAGATCCGGCGGGCGTACGCCGGTGGCGTCCGGAGCCCCGCCAGATTGCGGGCCAGTTCGTCGCGGGCCTGGGCGAGTGGGGTGGCGCGGACCACGGCAAGCTCCTCGGAGAAGTCCTGGCCGGTGCCGCTGGGTGCGGGGTGGATGAAGTCGGCGTTGTAGCCGCCGCGCCGCAGCAGCGCCAGCAGCGCGCCCACCGCCGGCAGTCGTCTGCGCAACTCGTCGTACGCCGGCCGGACCCGGGCCACCCACGGCGCCAGCCCGGGCACTGCGTGTTGACCCGTGCAGAGCCGCAGCGCCCAGACCGCCTCGCCCAGCGGCGAGATGGCGTACCGGCTGGCCGCCATGTCCGACGGGGTGACCTCGATCCGCATCGTCCGACCTTTCGTTCCCGAGCGAAAGGATAGAACGGGCCGGTCCGGGCCGCCACGCTGGTCGGCGTGACCAAGACCAGCATGAACGCGCCGGCCGACCGGCCGGCCACCTTCCGGGACGTCTTCGCAGTCGTCGAGTTCCGGGTGATCTTCGCCAGCTTCGGCGTCTTCGTGATCGGCGAGACGGTGAAGATGCTCGCGCTGTCCGTGCTGGTCTACGAGCGCACCGGTTCCGGCCTGCTGGCCGCCCTGGCCTACGTGACCGGTTTCCTGCCGCACGCCCTCGGCGGTTTGTTCCTGCTGGCGCTGGCCGACCGGTGGCCGGCCCGCCTGTTGATCGTCGGCTACGACCTGCTGCGCCTCGCCACGGTCGCGGTGCTCGCCACCGGTGTGCTCCCGCCACCGGCAATGCTCGGTCTGGTCGCCGTGGTGGCCCTGTTCGGCCCGGTCAGCAGCGCCTCGCGGGCCGCGTTGCTGCCCGAGATGCTGCGCGGCGACGGGTACGTGCTGGGACGCTCGCTGCTCACCGTGGCCGCCGGGGGCACCCAGGTGGCCGGGTTCGCCCTCGGTGGCCTGCTGCTCGGCCTGGTGGGGCCGTACGGCGCACTCTGGCTGACGGCGGCCACCTGCGGCCTCTCCGCGCTGCTGGTGCGCGTCGGCCTCGCCCGCCGCCCGGCCCGCGCCCGGTCCGCCCTCGCGGCGGGGCCGGCGTCGGTGGGGCGATCCGGGAGACCCTGCGGGTCAACCGGAAACTGCTCGCCGACCGCCGGGTCCGGGGACTGCTGCTCGCCCAGTGGCTGCCCGGCTCGCTGCTGGTCGGCGCCGAGGGGGTGGCCGTGCCGTACGCGGCCGACCTGGGTCCGGGGGCGAGTGCCGGTGTGCTGCTGATGGCCGGGGCGGGCGGCATGCTCGTCGGCGACCTGCTGGTGGGTCGGTTCGCGGCGCCGGCCCGCCGGGAACGCTGGACGCCGTGGCTCGCGCTGCTGCTCGGCGTACCCATGCTGCCATTTCTGGCCCGGCCGGCGCTGGTGCCGGCCGCGATCCTGTTCGCGGTGGCCACCGCGGGCTTCGCCTATCAGCTCGGGCTGGCCCGACGGTTCCTCGAAGCGGTTCCCGAGATGCGCCGCGGGCAGGCGTTCGGGCTGGTCAACACCGGCATGATGGCGACGCAGGGGCTGGCCGCGGCGGGTGGGGGCGCGCTGAGCGAGGTGCTGGCGCCGGGCGTCGTGATGGCGGTCGCCGGCGCCGCGTCGGTGGTCGCCACGCTGGCCCTGTGGCCGGTGCTCGCCCCCACCGTGCCGGACCGTCGCCGCCCGCACCCCGTCGCACGGTAGCGTCACGGTCGCCGAGGGTGGGGTCGATGCGGGGCGCCGCCGCCCGGGGCGCCGACGAGGGGTCCTTCCTGCCACGACACGCGGTGCGGTGCGGGCGGTGGCGGGCGGGGATGGCTACCGTGTCCCGGTGGCGAAGGGGAGCGGCCTCGGCGTACGTGGCTGGCTGCTGCTCGGCCTGACCACGGTCGTGGTGCTCGCCGCTACCGGAGTATGGAACCCATTCCCCACCATGTGGGACTGGGTCAACCGGCGCCAGCCGATCTCCGAGCCGGACGTGACCTGGCAGCAGCGGATCGGCGGCACCCCACGCAGCGTCACCATTGCCGGTGATGCCCTCGTGATCGAGCAGCGCACCCGGGTGGAGGCCCGCAGCCTGGCCACCGGCAGCCAGCTCTGGGAACGCAAGGCGGACTGGAGCGCGGTGGCCGGCGCCGGGCCGGACGCCGTGGTCGCGGTGGGCCGGCTGCTGGTGAAGGGGTACGAGGTGCTCGACCCGACCACCGGCGTCACCCGGCGGCGCGACGGCGACGCGGTGGCTGTCTGGACATACCGGAACCTCCTGCTCGACGCGCACTGCGTGGCGGCCACCGACTGCACCCTGAGTGCCTGGGATCCGCGCGGGACGGCGCCGCTGTGGACCGCCTTCCTGCCCGGGGTCAGCACCGGCCTGCTCGCCGACAACCCGAACCTGCTCGACACCCGCCGGTTCACCACCAACCGGATCGACGACGGGGTGGCCGGCCCGGAGGCGGTACCACCACTGCTCGGTTTCCCGGTCGACGGTCGGGTGCACGTGGTGGACACGGCCACCGGCCGAGTGCTCCAGAACGTCGAGCCCGACCGGGACGAGCGGCTCGCCGTGATCGGTGGTCGCCTGTTGCGGATCACCGCCCGCTCCCAGGACGGCAACTGCTACTTCGCGATCTCCGGCCGGGACTCGGCCACCGGGCAGGAGGCGTGGCAGCAGTCGGGGATCAACCTGCGCACCGCCGACAGCGCCGGCTGCGTGCAGCGGGAGGACCCGTACGGCGCCCGGAACGTGCTGGTCGGTGTCTCACCCGACGGTCGGGAGGCCGTCCTCGACGGGTACGACGGTCGGTTGTTGCTGGTCACCGCCAACTCCGAACGGGTGCTCGCCGTCGACGACCGGTACGCCGTCGTGCGTACCGCCGACGGTGGCGGGGTCTCCGCCCGCGAGCTCGGCCCCGGACAGGTCCGGTGGAACCGGCCGACCGGTGAGAAGGCGGGTGCGGCGCTGACCCCGTACGCGGCGATCGTCGCCGACCAGAAGCCCAACCGGTTGGTCGCGCTCGACCCGCGTACCGGGCGGGAACTGGCCGTGCTGCGAACCTCGGCGAACGCGCTCGCGGTCGGCCCCGCCGGCATGGTGATCGGGGAGGGCCGGGAGATCGGCTACCTCCGCTTCGGCGCGACGGGTGGGAACCCGTCGGGCGACGGCAACGGGAGCGACGGCGGCGATCCCGGAGCCGGCAGCGACCCGCGACCGCAGCACACCTGCGGTGCGAAGAACGAGTCGTGCGCCACCCCCGACCCCGGCAAGTGACCATCCACCGGGCCGGATTCGGGCGGCGTCGCGGTACCCCACCCGGCGGCTGGGACTGATCGACCCTTCTGCCCTAGGCTTTGCCGTCATGAGCAGCGCCGCCGACTTCTCGTACGCCTCCCTGCTGCCGACCGGTCCGGACCAGACCGAGTACCGCCTGATCACCGACGAGGGCGTCGACGTCGTCAACGGTCCGGGCGGTCGCCGGTTCCTCACCGTGGAACCGGCCGCGCTGACCGCGTTGACCGCCGAGGCGATGCACGACATCGCACACTTCCTGCGCCCCGCCCACCTGGCCCAGCTGCGGTCGATCATCGACGACCCGGCGGCCTCGCCGAACGACCGGTTCGTCGCGTTGGACCTGCTGCGCAACGCCAACATCGCCGCCGGCGGGGTGCTGCCGATGTGCCAGGACACCGGCACCGCGATTGTGATGGGCAAGCGTGGCCGGCACGTGCTCACCGACGGTGGCGACGCCGAGGCCATCTCGCGCGGCGTGTGGCAGGCGTACACCCGGCTGAACCTGCGCTACTCGCAGCTGGCCCCGCTCACCATGTGGGAGGAGCGGAACACCGGCAGCAACCTGCCGGCCCAGGTCGAGCTGTACGCGGAGGATCCGGACGGCCAGCCGGACGCGTACAAGTTCCTCTTCATGGCCAAGGGGGGCGGCTCGGCGAACAAGTCGTACCTCTACCAGGAGACCAAGGCGCTGCTGAACCCGACGCGGATGATGCAGTTCCTGGAGGAGAAGCTGCGGTTGATCGGCACCGCGGCCTGCCCGCCCTACCACCTGGCCGTGGTGATCGGCGGCACCAGCGCCGAGTACGCCCTCAAGACCGCGAAGTACGCCTCGGCGAAGTACCTCGACGCCCTGCCCACCTCGGGCTCGATGACCGCGCACGGCTTCCGTGACCTGGAGCTGGAGGCCGAGGTGCTGGAGCTGACCCGCAACTTCGGCATCGGCGCGCAGTTCGGCGGGCGCTACTTCTGCCATGACGTACGGGTGGTGCGGCTGCCCCGGCACGGCGCGTCGTGCCCGGTGGCGATCGCCGTGTCCTGCTCGGCGGACCGGCAGGCGGTCGCCAAGGTCACCCCGTCGGGCGTTTGGCTGGAGCGACTCGAAACCGACCCGGCCCGCTTCCTGCCCGAGGTCACCGAGGCGAGCCTGGACCCGACCGAGGTGGTCCGCGTCGACCTCAACCGGCCGATGGACTCCATCCGCGCCGAGCTGTCCAAGTACCCGGTCAAGACGCGGCTGTCGCTGAACGGCCCGCTGGTGGTGGCCAGGGACATCGCCCACGCGAAGATCGCGGAGCGGCTGGACGCGGGTGAGCAGATGCCGCAGTATCTGCGCGACCACGCGGTCTACTACGCCGGCCCGGCGAAGACCCCGGAGGGCTACGCCTCCGGCTCGTTCGGCCCGACCACGGCCGGGCGGATGGACGCGTACGTGGAGAAGTTCCAGGCCGCCGGCGGGTCGATGGTGATGCTGGCCAAGGGCAACCGGTCGGCGCAGGTCACCCGCTCCTGCGAGCAGCACGGCGGCTTCTACCTCGGCTCGATCGGCGGCCCGGCGGCCCGGCTCGCGCAGGACTGCATCAAGCACGTCGAGGTCCTGGAGTACGCGGAGCTGGGCATGGAGGCCGTCTGGAAGATCGAGGTGGTGGACTTCCCGGCCTTCATCGTCGTCGACGACAAGGGCAACGACTTCTTCGCCGAGGTGACCAAGCCGGTGCTCACCATCGGCCGCCACTGACGGCAACCGGTGCCCGCCGGGCCGACCGTTTGGCGAGAGTCTGCGGCGGTGTCGACATCGGTGCGCCCGCCCGCGGGACGGGCGGGCGCACCGCCCCCGTCGGATGCGTCACCGTCATCCCGCACCAGTGTCGTCCCCGGTCCTTTCGATCTGCTCTCACCTCGCTCTCACCACAGTGGTGCGCTGCGTAACCGGCGCGGCTACCCTGCTGGAGCTACGCAAGTTGCACGGCGGGGGCTGACTGACGATGCGCTTCGGGATCCTGGGACCCTTGCGGGTCGGCGCCGGGGAGGGCACCCTCACCGCCGGCCGGGACCGGATCGTCCTCGCCGTGCTCCTGCTGCGGTCCGGTCGGATCGTGCCGGTGGACGAGTTGGTCGACGCGGTCTGGCAGGAACGGCCGCCCGCCACCGCCCGCGCCCAGTTGCAGACCTGCGTCTTCCGCCTGCGGCAGCGCTTCGCGGCGTTGGGGATCCCGCCGGAGACGATCGTCACCGATCCGGTCGGCTACGGCGTACGGACCTTCGGCGGCGAACTCGACGCCGAGGTGTTCGGCGCCGAGGTGAACGCGGCGCGCAGCGCCCTCACCGCCGGTCAGCTCGCCGAGGCCCGCCGCCACTTCCGCACCGCGCTGGCGCTCTGGCGGGGACCGGCGCTCGACGGCATCGCCAGCCCCGGCGTGCGACGGCGGGCACACACCCTCGACGAACGGCGGTTCGACACGCTTGAGGAGTGCGTCGACATCGAACTGCGGCTCGGCCTGGCGGCCGACCTGATCGACGAGCTGACCGATGCCGTCGAGCGCCAGCCCCTGCGGGAGCGGCTGCGCGGGCAGCTCATGCTCGCCCTGGCCGGCGTCGGCCGGCAGGCCCACGCGCTCACCGTCTACCAGGACGGCCGTCGGTTGTACGCCGAGGAACTGGGCATCGAGCCGGGCCCGGCATTGCAGGAACTGCACCAGCGGGTGCTCGCGGGTGACCTGGCCGTGGCCGGCCCCGGACACCAGCCGATGCCGCCGGTCCGGGCGCTGCCCCGAGTGATCAGCGACTTCACCGGGCGCCAGGAGACCATCGCGCGGCTGGTCAAGGAGATCGAGGAGGACCAGGCCCGGGTCCAGCTGATCGACGGTATGCCGGGCAGCGGCAAGACCACCCTCGCGGTGCACCTCGCGGCCCGGCTGGCCGACCGGTACCCCGACGCGCAGCTCTTCATCGACCTGCACGGGCACAGCGCCCGCTCGCCGCTCACCCCGGCCGCGGCCGTGGCGGCCCTGCTGCGGCAGCTCGGTGTTCCGACGGAGCGGATCCCGCCGGACCTGGACGACCGACTGGCGATGTGGCGCACCGAGCTGACGGCGCGGCGTGCGCTGCTGCTGCTCGACAACGCCGGCAGCGCCGACCAGGTGACGCCGCTGCTGCCGACCGGGCCCGGCTGCCTCACCCTGATCACCAGTCGTCGCCGGCTGGTCGGTCTCGATGAGGGGCGACCCTCCTCGCTCCCGGTACTCGATGCGGGGGAGGCCGTCGAACTCCTCGGCCGGGTGGCCGGTGAGGCGCGGGTAGCTGCCGAGCCGGTGGCCGCGGCCGAGGTGGTGCGCCGCTGTGGCTACCTGCCCCTGGCGATCCGGCTGGCCGGCGCTCGCCTGGCCCACCGTCCTCGGTGGCGCATAGCCGACCTGGTCGAACGCCTCCGCGACGCCGGCGACCCACTGGCGGAGCTGGCGGCGGGGCAACGGTCCGTCGGCGACGCCTTCGCCCTGTCGTACGCCCAGGTGACGCCAGCGGCGCAGCGAATGTTCCGGCTGCTCGGCCTGCACCCGGGCATCCGGTTCGACAACACCGTCGCCGCCGCGCTCGCCGAACTGCCACTCGCCGAGGCTCAGGACGTGCTCGACGAGCTGGTCGACGCGCACCTGGTCGAGGAGCCGGAACCGGGCCGGTACCGGCTGCACGACCTGGTCCGTGAGTACGCCCGCACACTGTTGGACGAGCCGGGAAACTCGGCGGAGTATCGGGCGGCGCTGGAGCGGCTGCTCGACCACCACCTGTACACGGCCGCCGAGATCGCGCGGAGAGCCGAGTACCCGAGCAGCCGGCGGGGGTTCGTCCTGCCGGAGCCACCCCGCGCGGATCTGGTGGAGGTGTGCGCGAGGCAGGGGCTCAGCTGGGCCGACGAGAACCGGATGGCATTGACAGCCCTGTCCCGGATGGCGGAGGAGGAGTTCCCCCGGCACTGCTGGCAGATGGCCTGGGCCTGCTGGCGGCCGTTCTGGAACGGCGGGCAGATCGACGAGCTGACCGAGATGCACACCGTCGGATTGCGAGCGGCGGAGGCGCTGCGCGACGACTCGGCCGTGGCGCTGATGCTGAACTACCTCGCCTCCGCCTGCTACCGGCGGGCCGAGTTCGTGTGGGCCGTCCGACTGTTGGAGCGGGCGGTCGAGGCCAGCCGGGGGGACGTGTGCGGAGAGCAGCTCGCGAACAACATCTGGAATCTCGGCGCTGCCCACTCAGCCAACGGCGACCACCGCCAGGCCATCGAGTACTTCAACGAGGCTTCCCGGGTGCTGCGGCGTCTGGACCGCCGGGCCGAGCTGACCAATCTCAACAACACCACGTACGGGCTGCTGTGCTGGGGGCACTACGGGGAGGCACTCCGGAGCAGCCGGACGCACATGGCGGTGGCGCGGGCGGCGGCCGATCATCGGCAGTTGGCCAACGCGGTGGGGCACACAGGGCTGATCCGCTACCGCATGGGTGACACCGATCCGGCCCGGCGGCTGCTGCGGGCCGGGCTGGCCCTGCACCGCAAGGTCGGCAACCGGTTCGACGAGGGGGACGTGCTCAACGGGTTGGGAATGATCGAACGGGAGGCGGGCCGGCCGGCGGCGGCGGCGACGCTGCACCGGGAGGCGTTGATCGCGATGGCGGACGCGGGGGACCGGATCGGGCAGTGCGCCTCGCGGAACCTGCTGGCCCGTGCCCTGCTCGATCAGGGGGACGTGCAGAGCGCACTGGACCTGTTCCGCCGGGTCCTGCGGGACGCCACCAAGGTCAACCATCGGCACCAGCAGGCCCAGGCGCTGGACGGCGTCGCCCGCTGTCTGCGGCTGAGCGACCCGGCGGCGGCCCGGTCGCACTGGACGCGGGCGCTGGCCCTGTTCCGGCAGCTCGACGTGCCCGACCAGGACGAGGTGGCGGCGCTGCTCGCCGCGCTGGACTGAGCCGGCTGTCGCGATCATCTGCACGTCCCCGCCCGGCGCGGCAGGATGGTAGGCGTGACGACTAGGGAGACGACCGGCTACCGGATCGAACGTGACTCGATGGGCGAGGTCGAGGTGCCCGCCGAGGCGCTGTGGCGGGCACAGACACAGCGGGCGGTGCAGAACTTCCCGATCTCGGGCCGGGGGATCGAGCCGGCCCAGATCCGGGCGCTGGCCCAGATCAAGGGTGCGGCGGCCGACGTCAACGGTGACCTGGGCGTGATCGACCCGAACGTGGCCGCGGCCATCGCCGCCGCCGCCGCGCACGTGGCCGACGGCGGGTACGACGACCAGTTCCCGGTCGACGTGTTCCAGACCGGCTCCGGCACGTCGTCCAACATGAACACCAACGAGGTGATCGCCACGCTCGCCGGCCGGGAACTGGGCCGGGACGTGCACGCCAACGACGACGTCAACGCCTCGCAGTCCAGCAACGACGTCTTTCCGTCCTCGATCCACCTTGCCGCCACGGAGGCGGTCGCGCGGGACCTGCTGCCGGCGCTGGCCCACCTGGCCGGCGCGTTGGAGGCGAAGGCCGGTGAGTTCGAGACCGTGGTCAAGGCCGGGCGCACCCACCTGATGGACGCCACTCCGGTGACCCTCGGGCAGGAGTTCGGCGGATACGCCGCCCAGGTCCGGTACGGCATCGAGCGGCTGGAGGGGGCGCTGCCTCGACTGGCCGAACTGCCGCTGGGCGGCACGGCGGTCGGCACCGGGATCAACACCCCGCTCGGCTTCGCCGCACGGGTGATCGAGAAGCTGCGCGACTCGACCGGGCTGCCGCTGACCGAGGCGCGGAACCATTTCGAGGCGCAGGGTGCCCGGGACGCGCTGGTGGAGACCTCCGGGCAGCTGCGTACCGTCGCGGTCGGGCTCTACAAGATCGCGAACGACATCCGCTGGATGGGCTCGGGCCCCCGCGCCGGGCTGCGCGAGCTGCGCATTCCCGACCTCCAACCGGGCTCGTCGATCATGCCCGGCAAGGTCAACCCGGTGGTCTGCGAGGCCGTCCGGCAGGTCTGCGCGCAGGTCATCGGCAACGACGCGACCGTGGCCTTCGCCGGCTCGCAGGGCGACTTCGAGCTGAACGTGATGCTGCCGGTGATGGGCCGCAACATCCTGGAGTCGATCCGGCTGATCGCCGCGTCGAGCCGCCTGCTCGCCGACAGATGCGTGGTCGGCCTGGTCGCGGACGCCGAGGTCTGCCTGTCGTACGCCGAGGGCTCGCCGTCGATCGTCACCCCGCTCAACCGCCACCTCGGGTACGACGAGGCCGCCTCGATCGCCAAGGAGGCGCTGGAGAGGCAGATCTCCATCAAGGAGGTGGTGCTCTCCCGGGGGCACGTCGACTCCGGCAGGCTCACCGAGGTCCAGTTGGAGGAGGCGCTCGACCTGCTCCGGATGACCCATCCCTGAGCGGGGTCGGTCAGCCCGTGGCGGGCCGGCGCCCGGGTACCCAGGCGAGGAAACGGGCGAAGATCGCGGCCGGATCCGGGCCGCAGTCCGGGTGGAGGCGGTACAGGTCGGCGGTGGCCTCGTGCAGCACCCCGCAGAGGTAGACACTGAGCGCGATCCGGTCATGGGCGCTGTTGAAGGAGATCGCGGAGTCATGGAGTTGACCGGCGCACGCTGGGCAGCACCGCCGTGCTGACGTGATCACCTTTCCCGGTGGGGAGGTCCTGGAACGGTTGGCGCGGGAGCGGGTCGTCTGGCTGTGCACGCTGCGGCCTGACGGCTCACCGCACCTGACGCCGGTCTGGTTCCTGTATCTCGGTGGCGCATGGTGGATCGGCACCGGCGAACGCAACCGGAAGGTCCGCAACATCGCCGCTGATCCCCGGGTGTCGCTGGCGCTGCCCGACGGTGACGCGCCGGTCGTCGCGGAGGGCGAGGCGAGCATCGTCCGCCAGCCCTTTCCGTCCGACATGGTCGAGGGGCTTCGCCAACGGTACGACGGTTGGGACGTCACGGTGGACGGTCCGGACGGCCGCTATGTCCTGCTCCGGGTCGCGGTGACCCGCTGGCTGATGGCCGGCCGCGCGCGCTGACCCGCCGGCCCTGCCCGCTGACCCGCCGGTCGCCCACTCCGGTCCGCCCGGCGCGCATGCCGCCGCCCTGCCGCCCGGCCCTTGCGCCCCTGCCGGCCTTCCGCCCCACTCACTGGCTCCTTTGCTCTGCTTCACCCGACGCAACGGTTTCCGTGGACATCTGTTGCGTGGGTTGAAGCAGAGCAAAGGAGCCGAGGGGCATGGTCCTCCCCCTCGGGACAGCCGAAGTCGCCGAGGATCGTACTGCCGCGGACGGGTGAGGGTGCGCGTGGACGATCGGTCAGCGGCCGCAGCGCCCGGGGCGACGGGTCAGGGCGGGCGGCGGCCTTGCGGGCGCGGTAGGCGCTGACCGCGGCCCGGTTGCCGCAGCCCGCTTCGCAGAACCGGCGGGAGCGGTTCTTCGAGAGGTCGACCAGCACGTTGTCGCAGTCGGGGTGCTCACAGCTGCGCAGCCGACGCAGCTCGCCGCCGCGCACCACGTCCGCGATCGCCATCGCCGCCTCGACCGCCATCCTGGTCGCGAGGGGGGCGTCCCGGGGTACGGCGTGCAGGTGGTATGGCTCGGTGTCGTGCGTGATGAGCTGGGGCAGCGCGCGGTGTTCGCGGAGCAGCCCGTTGACGATCGACACGATCTCGTCGACCTCGGCGTACCAGAGCCGGCGTAGCCGGGGACGCAGCGCACGTACCGCCCGCAGCTCGGCCTCGCTGTGCTCGTGCCGCCCGCTGTAGGCGTGGGTGACGTAGAAGGCGTCCAGGGCGGCGATGTCGGGCAGCCCTTCGCCGTCCGGGCTGTCGGTGTTGACCAGCGCGGCGGCGGCGATCAGCGAACATTCAGTGTCATGGGCGAACAGCAACTTGACTCCTGTCATGACCCCGGTCTAACGTCATCGGCGTAACCCTAGTTTGCCCATGGCGGGCGAGTCGCGCCAAGGAGAGCCTGATGCGTCAACCGTCCGCCGCCGGTGTCGGCCTCGCCCTCGCCCTGCTCTCCGCGGTCACCTTCGCCACCTCGGGCACCTTCGCCCGCTCGCTGATCGACGACGGCTGGTCGGCTGAGGCGGTGGTCATCGCCCGGGTCGGTGTCGCCGCCCTGGTGCTGACGACGCCCGCGGTGCTGGTGTTGCGGGGGCGGTGGTCGGTGCTGCGCCGCAACCTCGCCTCGATCGGCGTGTTCGGGCTGCTCGGGGTCGCGCTCGCCCAGGCATGCTTCTTCAACGCCGTGCGTTACCTGCCGGTCGGTGTCGCGCTGCTGCTGGAATATCTCGGCATCATCCTCGTCGTCGGATGGATGTGGCTGGCGCAGGGACAGCGCCCCCGGCGGCTGACCGTGGCCGGCTCCGTGGCGGCCCTCGCCGGCCTGGTCTTCGTGCTCGATCTGACCGGTGCCGGGCGGCTCGACCCGGTCGGCGTGCTCTGGGGACTGGGAGCGGCGGTCGGACTGGCCGGCTACTTCGTGCTCGCCGGCCGCGCCGACGCAGCCCTTCCATCGGTCGTCATGGCCAGCGGCGGGATGGCCGCCGGCGCTGGAGTGTTGCTGCTGCTCGGCCTGGTCGGAGGGCTGCCACTGCGGGCAACCTTCGACACCGTGCAGTTCGCCGGGCAGCAGACGAGCTGGCTCGTACCGATCGCCGGGCTCGCGCTGGTCGCCGCGGTTGTCGCGTACCTCGCGGGGATCGCCGCGGTCCGCGTCCTCGGTTCCCGGCTGGCGTCCTTCGTCGGGCTGAGCGAGGTGCTGTTCGCGGTGCTGATCGCCTGGTTGCTCCTCGGTGAGCTGCCGACGGTCGGGCAACTGCTCGGCGGGGCACTGATCGTCGCGGGGGTGGCGCTGGTGCGCCTCGACGAGTTGCGGGCGCCCATCGAGTCGGCGCAACCGAAGGCGCCGGAGCCGACGTTCGCGTGACACGCTGGCGGGGAGACCCACTGCCGACCGGGGTCGTGCCGGACGCGACAGTGTCGACCCTGGCGGACCTGCCCGCCGTCGTGGCCGGCCTTTCCGGCGAAGAGGATCTTCCAGCGCAGATCCGACGCCGGTCTGGCGAAACCTCGGCTGTTGATGTCTGATGACGCCACGTACCTCAACGAGAGGATTCGATGTGGTGAGCAAGCGCTTCACCGTCGGTGCCGTCGCGACCGCGGCGGTACTGGCACTCACGGTGACGGGCCTGGCCGTGCCGGCCAGCGCCGACCCGACGGCCCAGCGGACCTTCACCGTGGTCGCCGAGGACGGCGTCTCCGCCGACGCGGCCATCGCCGCGATTCGCTCGGCCGGTGGGACTGTGGTGTCCCGGGCCGACGAGGTCGGCGTTTACCAGGTGAGCAGCGACCGGGCTGACTTCGCGACGAAGGCGACCTCCGCCCCGGCGCTGATCGGCGCCGCCGAGCAGCAGGCGATCGGGCGCAAGCCCCGGTTGGACCGGGTCGAGCAGGAGCACCTGCTGGCCGCGGCCACCGCCAAGGGTGCCGCCCGGAAGCCGGGTAAGAAGCCGGCCAAGATGGACCCGCTGGACGACAAGCTCTGGGGCCTGGAGATGATCCGGGCCGACAAAGCGCGCAAGGTCGAGCCCGGCGACCGCCGGGTGACCGTCGGCGTGCTCGACACGGGTGTCGACGCCAGCCACCCCGACATCGCCCCGAACTTCAACTGGGCGCTGTCGCGCAACTTCGCCCCCGACATCGTCGACATCGACGGGGAGTGTGAGGTGGCGAGCTGCCTCGACCCGGTCGGCACCGATGACGGCGGGCACGGCACCCACGTCGCCGGCACCGTCGGCGCCGCCGCCAACGGCTACGGCCTCTCCGGCGTCGCACCCAAGGTGTCGCTGGTCGAGCTCAAGGGCGGCCAGGACTCCGGCTACTTCTTCCTCAACCCGGTGGTCAACGCCCTGCTGCACGCGGGCCGGTCGGGCCTGGACGTGGTCAACATGTCGTTCTACGTCGACCCGTGGCTCTACAACTGCACGGCGAACCCGGCCGACTCGCCGGAGGCGCAGGCGGCACAGCGGGCCACCATCCGGGCCATGAAGCGCGCGCTGACCTTCGCCCACAACCGGGGCGTCACCCTCGTCGGTGCGCTGGGCAACAGCCACGAGGACCTGGGTGACCCGCGGACCGACTACTCCAGCCCCAACTACGGGGACGTCCCGCCGTACCCGCGCGAGATCGACAACGACAGCTGCTGGGATCTGCCCACCGAAGGCGCGCACGTCATCAGCGTCTCTTCCGTCGGCCCGTCCGGTAAGAAGTCCGACTTCTCCAACTACGGCACCGAGCAGACCGCCGTCGCCGCGCCGGGCGGCTGGTACCGCGACGGCTTCGGCACCGACACGTTCCGCACCGACGCCAACATGATCCTCTCCACGTACCCGAAGAAGGCCCTCCAGGAGGAGGGCGTGGTCGACGAGGACGGCAACATCGTGCCGGGCGCCGAGACGTTCGTGTTCAAGGAGTGCAAGGCCAACGGCGAGTGCGGGTACTTCACGTACCTGCAGGGCACCTCGATGGCGGCGCCCCACGCGTCCGGCGTGGCGGCACTCATCGTGAGCCGGTACGGCAAGCAGCGGGGCCGGGCCGGCTTCGGCCTGGCACCGAACCTGGTCGAGCAGCACCTCTACCGGACGGCCGCCGAGCACGCCTGCCCGGAGCCGCGGTTGCAGAGCTACGTCCAGGAAGGGCGGCCCGCCGAGTTCGACGCCTACTGCGCCGGCTCGGTCAACTTCAACGGCTTCTACGGTTACGGCATCGTCGACGCCTACGCGGCGGTGACCGCCCCGCTCAAGCCGAAGGCCCGTCCGTGACGGCACGCACCACTCGCCCGTGACGGTCGGTGGGGCGGCTGGTCGGGATCTTTCCGGCCGGCCGCCCCGCCGTTTGCCCGTCATCGGTGCCGGCCCCGGTCGACCAGGGCGGCCCGGACCTCCCGCAGGACCGACGGGAAGTCCTGGTGTGCCCGACGGAGGGTCACGTGGAGCACCAGCCAACCCGCCCTGACGAGCGGGTAGAGCCGCTGCCCGTCGAACTGCACCGCCACTCGGTGCTCCGGCCAGGCGAGACCGGTGTGCAGGATCGCGCCCCCCGGCACCTGCACCGGGTGCTGGGTGGCCGGGCGCGGCAGCCCGGCCAGGACCAGCCGTGCGCGTAGGTGCGACTCGGCGGGCGAGAGGGCGGCCGGATCGGCCAGCTCGAAGACCCGGCGGGCCCGGCGTGCCCCGGGGCGGTCGTCGTTGGCGGTGGCGACGTCGGCGAGTGCGGCGGTCGTCGTCAGACCTCGCCCGAGCAGCGCGTCGACGATGCCTACCGCGCGGACCGGCTCCAGCCACACGGCGCTGTCCCAGGCGGCCTGGGCCGCGTCGGTGTGCGCAGGGGTGCCCTTGATGGGGAGCCGGGCCAGGGACTCCCGGGCCAGGGTGTGCACCTGTAGGCCCCGTTGGCTGCGCAGCCCGGCCGGGGCCGGCACCAGGACGTGGACGGCTTCGGTGACGCCGGCGGCGTGCTCGACGCCGTGCAGGAACGCCGCGGACGGGCCGGCGACGGCCGCCCCTCCGGCAACTGGAGAGCCACCGCGCGGCAGGCCAGGGCATGGTCCCGGTCGAGTCGGGCGTCGGCGTAGATGTCGTGCCGCAGCCGCACCCAGGCGGAGCTGCGGAGCTGGTAGGTGGTGAGCAGGCCCCGGCGGACGGCGTCCGAGCCGCGGAAGACCTGCCAGGCCAGGGCCTCCGGTCGGTGTGCTTGAGCTGGCATGACAGCAGACTGCGTGCCCGGCGACCCCCGCCGCGACCCCTGTGGACAACGCGCGCCACCGCCGCACCGCCCGGCTGTGGAAAACGCCCGGCCCCACCCGTTTCTGTGGTACGACAGCGGACTCCGGCGCGGTGGCGGTTCAGCGCAGCGCGGCGGCGACGGCGGTGGCGGCGGCGAGGACCTGCGCACCGACCGCCTCGCCGTCCAGCGGGGCCAGCGCGACCACCCCGACGCTCGCCTCCAGGCCGGGCACCCCGAGCACCGGCGCGGCCACGCCGTACGCCCCGGGTTGCAGCTCACCGATGGTGCTCACCGGGCCGGCGGCGCCCGTCCGCCCGGCGAGGATGGCCCGCCCCGCCGCGCCGCGCCCCAGCGGATGCCGAGCCCCGGTCCGGTACGCCACGTGGAACGACGTCCAGCTCGGCTCGACCACGGCCAGCGCCACCCCTTCGCCGCCCTCCACCACGGTCAGGTGGGCGGTTGCCCCGGCCTGCTCGGCAAGACGCCGCAGCGCGGGCAGCGCCCCTCGGCGAGCAGCGGCTGGGCCCGCCGGGCCAGGTGCAGCACCCCGGCGCCGAGGCGCAGCCGGCCGTCGGCGTCGCGGCGCAGCATCCCGTGCCCGGTCAGCGGGCCGACCAGCCGGTAGACCGCGGCCCGGCCGATGCCCAGCCGGTTCGCCGCCTCGGTGACGGTCAGCCCGCCCGAGGCGTCCGCGACCAGGTGCAGCAACCGCAGCCCCCGGTCCAACGTCTGCGACGCCTCGCCGCCGGGCAGGGTGGGCGGCGGGTCGATACCGGGCGTCGGGGTGCTCACGACCAGCAGCGTACGACCCGGCTCCGGCGGACCGGGAAAACGACGGACGGCTACCCTTGTACGGTGACGCTACGCCTGTACGACACCGCCACCCGATCGGTGCGGGACTTCGTCCCGCGGGAAGCCGGCACGGTGGGGGTCTACCTGTGTGGTCTCACCCTCCAGGCGCCACCGCACATCGGTCACCTTCGTTCCGGCGTCAACTACGACGTGTTGCGCCGCTGGCTGCTGGCCGCCGGCCTCAGGGTCACCTTCATTCGCAACGTGACCGACATCGACGACAAGATCCTGGTCAAGGCGCAGGAGCTGGAACGGCCCTTCTGGTCGATCGCGTTCGCCAACGAGATGAGGCTCGCCGGGGCCTACCGGGCGTTGAACGTGCTGCCGCCCACCTACGAGCCGCGGGCCACCGGGCACATCCCCGAGATGCACGAACTGATCGCGCGGCTGATCGAACGGGGGCACGCCTACCGGGCCACCGACGGCTCCGGCGACGTGTACTTCGACGTGCGGTCGTGGCCGGCGTACGGGGCGTTGTCCAACCAGTCGCCGGACGACATGCAGTCGGCCGATGACGCCCCGGACCGCGGCAAGCGTGACCCGCGCGACTTCGCACTCTGGAAGGGCGCCAAACCGGACGAGCCGGCGGACGCCGCCTGGCCGTCGCCGTGGGGGCCGGGCCGGCCCGGCTGGCACATCGAGTGCTCGGCGATGTGCTGGCGGTATCTGGGCGCGGAGTTCGACATCCACGGCGGCGGGCTCGACCTGACCTTCCCGCACCACGAGAACGAGTTGGCCCAGTCCCAGGCCGCCGGCCTGTCCTTCGCCCGGTACTGGGTGCACCACGGCCTGCTCGCCATCGGCGGGACGAAGATGGGCAAGTCGCTGGGCAACGCCCTCGACCTGGACTATGTCGCCTCGCTCGGGGTCCGCCCGGTCGAGTTGCGCTACTACTACGTCGCCGCGCACTACCGCTCGCGGATCGACTACTCGGAGGAGGCGCTGCGCGAGGCGGCCGTCGCGTACCGGCGGATCGAGGGTTTCGTGCAGCGGGCCGCCGAGCGGGTGGGGGCCGGTGGTCCCGGCGAACTGCCGGCCGCGTTCGCCGCGGCGATGGACGACGACCTGAACACCTCGGCCGCGCTGGCCGTACTGCACGAGTCGCTGCGCGACGGCAACAACGCGCTGGCCGGCGGCGACGATGTGACCGTCCGCACGACGCTCGCCAGGGTGCGCGCGATGCTGGATATCCTAGGGGTCGACCCCCTCGACCGGGCGTGGGCCGGCGGCGCGCGGGCGAGTGACCTCCGTGGCGTGGTGGACTCGCTGGTCGCCCTGGCCCTGGAACAGCGCGCGCAGGCCCGGGTCCGCAAGGACTGGGCAGCCGCCGACGCGCTGCGTGATCAACTCAAGCGGGCCGGAGTGGTTGTCGAGGACACCCCACAGGGCCCGCGTTGGACTATTGGAGAGCATGACTGATGGCCGGCAATTCGCAGCGCCGTGGCCGGCGGGTGGCGTCGAAGACGAGCGCGCCCAAGGGCTCCGGTGGCAAGAACAAGGATTCCCTCGCCGGCCGGGGCCGCACCCTGCCGGCCGACGAGCGGCCCTGGCACAAGGCGTACTCGGGCACCGAGAAGCTGCCCCAGCGCACCGCCTGGAAGCAGGAGAAGGAGCGCCGGGCGGCGGTCGAGGAGGGACGGGCGCCGAAGATCGGCAAGCCCGGTAGCAAGGACACCACCTGGGGCCGGGGCGGCGGCCGGGGCGCGGCTCCCGCCAAGCCCGTCCGCGGCAAGCAGCCCGCCGGGCGGGGCGGCCCCGGGTCGCACCGGGGCGCAAGTCCAACCCGGCGAAGGACACTCCCGAGCTGCTCGTCGGCCGGAACCCGGTGCTGGAGGCGCTACGCACCCAGGTCCCGGCCACCGCGCTCTACAACGCGCAGGGCATCGAGATCGACGACCGGGTGAACGAGATCATCCGCACCGCGGCCGATCGGGGCATCGCCATCCTGGAGGTCAGCCGCGCCGAGCTGGATCGGATGACCGGGGGCGTGCTGCACCAGGGGGTCGGCCTCCAGGTGCCGCCGTTCGCGTACGAGTCGTTCGAGGATCTGGTCGCCGCCGCGCTGGAGCAGCCGGCCCCGCTGCTGGTGGCCCTGGACGGAGTCACCGACCCGCGCAACCTCGGTGCCGTGATCCGTTCGGCTGCGGCGTTCGGCGCGCAGGGTGTCTTCGTTCCGGAACGGCGGGCGGCCGGGATCACCGCGACCGCCTGGCGGACCAGCGCGGGTGCGGCGGCCCGGGTGCCGGTGGCCCAGGTCACCAACCTGACCCGGTCCCTGAAGGCGTGCCGGGATGCCGGCTTCATGGTGGTCGGCCTCGACGCCGACGGCGAGACCGATCTGTACGACCTGGAGGCCGCCGTCGGTCCGCTGGTCGTGGTGGTGGGATCGGAGGGGCGGGGGCTGTCCCGGTTGGTGGGGCAGACCTGCGACCTGACCGTCAGCATCCCGATGATCTCCGAGGTGGAGTCGCTGAACGCGAGCGTGGCCGCCGCCGTCACGTTGGCCGAGGTGGCGCGCCGGCGGGCCGTCGAGGGCTGACCCCGCAGCACGTACGCGAAGGGCGGGCCCGCCGACAGCGGGCCCGCCCCTTCCCGGTTGCTACGTCAGATGCGCTGCCCGCTGGCGGCGTGGAAGACGTGGTTCTGGCCGGCGCGCGGCTTCACGAAGATCGTGTCGCCCATGCTCGGCATGGTCCGCCGGTCGGTACGCACCACGAACCGCTCGGAGGCGCCGTCCAGCGCGGCGTGGCCGTAGACGTTGGCGTCGGAGCCGAGGTCCTCGACCAGCTCGACCACGACCGGCATGCCGCCCTCGGTCGGGCTGACGATGTCGCAGTCCTCCGGGCGGAAGCCGACGGTCACCTTGCCGTCGCCGCCCTCGGCGCCGGCCGCCTCGGCCTGCTCCCGGGTCAGCGGGAGGAACATCTCGGCGAAGGCCGCGCCCTGCTCGGTGAGCGGCACGGTCTTGATGTTCATGGCGGGCGAGCCGATGAAGCCGGCGACGAAGACGTTGGCCGGGGCGTCGTAGAGCGCCCGCGGGGTGTCCACCTGCTGGAGCACGCCGTCGAGCATGACCGCCACCCGGTGACCCATGGTCATGGCCTCGACCTGGTCGTGGGTCACGTAGACGGTGGTGATGCCGAGGTTGGCCTGTAGCGAGGCGATCTGGGTACGGGTCTGGACCCGGAGCTTGGCGTCGAGGTTCGACAGCGGCTCGTCCATCAGGAAGACCTGGGGCTCCCGGACGATGGCCCGGCCCATCGCGACCCGCTGGCGCTGACCGCCGGAGAGCGCCTTGGGCTTGCGGCTGAGGTACTCCTCCAGCTGGAGCAGCGCCGCCGCCTCCTTGACCCGCCGGTCGATCTCGGCCTTCGAGGTCTTGCGCAGCTTCAACGCGAACGCCATGTTCTCGTACACCGACATGTGCGGGTAGAGGGCGTAGTTCTGGAAGACCATCGCGATGTCGCGGGCCTTCGGCGGCAGGTGGGTGACGTCCCGGTCGTCGATGTAGATCGCGCCGTCGTCGACGTCCTCCAGGCCGGCGAGCATGCGCAGGCTGGTTGACTTACCACAACCGGAGGGACCGACGAGGACGAGGAACTCGCCGTCGCCGATCTGAAGGTCGAGCTGGTTGACCGCGGGGCGTTCGGTGCCCGGGTAGATGCGGGACGCCTTCGCGTAGGTGACCGTAGCCATGAGGGGACGCTTCCTTTCACCGGCAGGAACGTGCCGGACGATCCGAGTGAAGGAGCGACCGGCACGGATGCCCGCGCCGGCGCCACGGTCGGCCTGGGGTGAGCCCATGTCGTCCGTGTCACTGCACGGTAAACGGCTTTCGCCGGGATGCCAAGGTTCGCCGACCGTCGGCACTTCTGGAGCATTCGCATTCCGGTCACTCGGGCACGGTCGGACACGAATCGACGCTCACACGTCGGGATGTTGACGTTTCCCATGCTCGGGACCCCTGCCGAGCAGGAAAAGCGGACGTCGGTCGCTATGCTGGCCACGACACAACGCCCCTGTAGCTCAGCTGGCCAGAGCACCCGCCTTGTAAGCGGGATGTCGCCGGTTCGATCCCGGCCGGGGGCTCAAATCATTCACTACCTGCGCAAACGTCGGTGAGCCCTTGAGAAAGGCAAACCGTACGATGCTTAGGGACTACCCGCCTATGCACTCCGCGGCTGATCCGCGCTGGTGGGGCCTCGGACGAGGGTTGGCGACATGACCCGCCAACACCCCAAGATCCGACGCCGTGACCCCGGCCCCTACCGGGCCTGGATCGCCTCCTGGACGCTCAGCCTTCAAGCCGCCAGGCGTAGTCAGAAGACCATCGCCGGCTACGTCGACGCGGCCGCGTTCCTCGCCGGCTGGCTCCTGGCCCACCATCCGACCCTGACCGATTGGGATCAGGTAAACCGCGACCACGTTCGCGGCTTCTTTGCCTGGCTTGCCCGGCCGTCGGGCGACGGAAAGCCGTGCCCTCATGCCCTGGTTGATCCTTCGGCCGCGCCACCGGGGTGCCGGGGCTATGGGAAGGGGTACGTCAACCACGTCGGTCGAGGACTGCAGCAGTTCTTCAGCTGGTACGCCGCAGAGGAGGACCTGCCCAACCTCTTCGACAAGGTCGACGTGCCGGCGGCGCCCAAGAGCGACGAGGCTCCGCCTGCGGTCCTGACCCCGGAGCAGCTGGGCGCGCTCATCAAGGACTGCGAACGTGGCAGAGACTTCGAGAGCCGCCGCGACGCGGCGATCTTGCGTCTGTTCGCCGCCGGCGGACTCCGCCTCGCCGAGCTGGCGCTGCTCCAGGCCGACGACGTCAGCCCACACGGCCGGACAGCCGTGGTCACAGGTAAAGGCAGCCGGCAGAGGATCGTGCCATTCGACCAGCGCGCGGCTTTGGCGCTCGACCGGTACCTGCGGCTGCGGGCGAAGCACCCTGCGGCCAGCCTGACCTCCGCGTTATGGCTCGGGGTGCGCCGGCGTCAGGGCATGACCCCGTCTGGCATCTACCAGGCGATCGTCCGACGAGGGCGGCGTCTCGGGGTGCCCATTCACCCGCACCTGCTGCGTCACACCTGGGCGCATCGGTGGCTCGACGCCGGCGGGGCTGAGGGCGACCTCATGGCTCTGGCCGGATGGGACTCGCCGCAGATGCTGCGCCACTACGGCCGGTCCGCACGATCTGCACGGGCTCGCCGGGCGTACGACCGGATCGACGTCATGGGTGGGATTTGATCATTTAGTAAGGGTTCCTTAACCAGGAGTTAAGACGATGTGTGGGTAGCCGGCCGGGTGGTCCTTGCGTTGTCAACGGTTGCTGGCGGTGGAGAGACAGGGGATGACCTTGGGATCTCGGACCGTTACCGTGCTGTCACGCGGCTGGGACGACGAGGGTGAGACGTGGGACCAGCCGCCGACCCGCCAGCAACCCAGGAGGCTCACCCCAGATGGACGATCAGGAGACCCGCACATCTGCATCTCTGCGTCCCGACCAGCTATGGCTTCTCGCGGCCGCTGTCGTGACGGCCGTGGTGGCCACGGTGCATCTACTATCCCACGACCTCGACGAATCGCTGTCGCCCATGCTCGCCGGAGTTGTGGTCGGATCATGGTGCGTGTACGCCACCACCAGGTCCGAGGCGCGGACGGCTGACCGCATCGACGCCCTACGGCGCGAACTGCAGCAGCACCGGACCGAGGACTTCGCAGCAGGATTCGTCGAGGGCGCGGGCGGCGTCGGCACCGGCCGCGTGGTCCCGATACGCAGGTCTGCGACGTAGACCGCTGAGGGTCGCCGTCGGGTGGGGCTGGGTGAGAGCCCGCCCCGACGGCGGATCCCTCCAGCACGAGACCGGAGATCGTCGATCTTGACGGGCGATATTCGTCGACGTCAAGGCGGTTAAGCCATAGGTGAAACATCCACGGGTTGCCGTTACCGGCAGGTCAGCTCAGTCGTTGATGCGGGGTACTCCCCAACGATCCGACCGCCCACCGTCACCACCAGGACGTGCTCGCCGACTGCGACACCCAACGCGTGACGTTGCGCGTGTGACGCTGGCAGACTCACCACCGACGCACCCCGCGGCACTGAGACGCGGTGCCGCTCTGCTGCATAACGCACCCGCGTACCGTAGCTCGGCTCGGTCTCCACCAGACCCTCGGCGCGTAGCACCCCCAGGGCCCGCCGTACCGTCTCGCGGCTCACGCCGTACGTCTGCTCTAACCGTTTGCTCGACGGCAGCAACCCTCCCGGCGCGACCTCGCCGGCCTCGATCGAGGCACGCAGCAGGTCGGCAAGCTGCTGGTAGACAGCCCGCCGACCTGCCGCGCCGAAGTCGATCATTTTCCGAACGGTACGGCCGACTCTCCACATAGGTGCCTGGGATCCGGGGATCCCCGGCCCCTCGGCGCGCTCCCGGGCGGACCAGGCTACGCCGGCGTACCGTCTGAGGTGGCGGCCCGTCGGTTGTAGCGGTCGGCGGGGCCGCCGCCCAGACCGCTACCTGGGGGAGTCCCTACCATGACCCGATCCACCGGACAGATCCTCGCCGACCACCGGCAGCGCGCGAGCCTCACCCAAGAGCAGCTCGCCGAGCGCTCCGGTATCAGCGTTGAGACCATCCGCAAGCTGGAGCAGGGAGTCCGCAAGAGCGCGCGCATGGACACGCTGCACGCCCTGGCTCGCGCCCTCGGTCTACCGACTAGTGCGCTGATCGGCGACCAGGCCGAGGCCGCGGCCCGCGCCGAGCCGGATCACCGGCCGCTGTCGCTGGCCGAGATCCGCCGTGCCGTCGCACCGGTGCGCGGCCTCGCCGGCACCACCCTCGCTGTGCCAGCCGGTGACCCGCCGACGCACGACGTGCTTCGCGCCCGACTGCACGCAGCCGACCGGGCGTACCAGGCCAACGACTACGGCACCGCGTTGTCGGCGTTGCCGCCGCTGCTGCTCGATGTTCGGGCGGCCGCCGGGATGGCCGACAACGAGGCCCGGCCGGCAGCGCTGGTGCTCTTCGCCCGTGCCCTCCACCTCACCGGCAATCTGCTGATCCAGCTGCGGGCGGGCGACCTCGCTCAGACCGCGCTCACCGCCGCCCTCGACGCCGCGGAGGAGGCCGGCGACCAGGTCGTCGCGGCCACCGTCGTCCAGGGCATGACCTGGCTGCTGATGAGGCAGGGCAGGCTCGCCGAGGCCGCTGAGCTGGCCACGTGCACCGCCGACCAGATCGAGCCTCGGTTCTCCCGGGCCGCGCCGGCAGAGCTGGCGGCGTGGGGCTGGCTGGCCATGGGGGCTGCGGCGGCGTACGCCCGCGACAACCGCCCGGACGTGGCGGCCGAGCTGGTCGACGCGGCCGCCGCGGCGGCGGTCCGGATCGGAGAGCGGGCACCGGGCGGGGAGCACCTGATGATGGTCGGCGGCTTCGACGTCGGCCGGGTGCAGATGCAGCGCGTCGAGAACGCCGCGGTCGGCGGCGACGCCGGCCGCGTACTCACGCTGTCTGAGGCGGTGCCAGCCGGGCCGACGCCGGTCGGGTCGAGCTGGCAACGGCACCGCCTGGACGTGGCATGGGCGCACACCGATCAGCGCCAGTACGCCGACGCCACTGCCGTGCTGCTCGACCTCCAGGAGCGGGCGCCGGCGTGGCTGCGGCACCAGCGGTACGCCCGCGATGTCGTCCGGCAGATCGCCGAGGGCCGGCGCCGGGCGATGTCGACGGAGCTGGCCGGGCTGGCCGCGCTGGTCGGCTGTATGCCGTAGCTGGCACGCCACGTACCAGCTACCGGCTGGTAGCTGGTAGCTGGTAGCGAGTGCCCCTGGTTGATCGCCG
This sequence comes from Micromonospora tarapacensis, assembly GCF_019697375.1. NCBI lineage: Bacteria > Bacillati > Actinomycetota > Actinomycetes > Micromonosporales > Micromonosporaceae > Micromonospora > Micromonospora tarapacensis. Next base: position 216,483 of record NZ_JAHCDI010000003.1, read on the forward strand.
ATCTACACGCGACTCTCAGAGCGTGAGTCGCCGGTTACCGTGCGCCGCCCCCGTGGTGCACGGCAGCCGAGCTCACCGCGGCGGCAGCTTCTCACCAGGACCCGATGCTGGTCCGATGCCGCCGTGTCGGAGAGACCGGCGGTCGATGCAGGGGATGCTCGGCCGCCGGGTCCCGACTCCGGGGAGGGCGGCCGAGCATGAACTGGCGATGGTGGACCAAGCGGCGGCGGGCGGCGAGTCAGATCGACCGGACCGGCCCTGCGACCGCGTACATGCACAGGTGCGGCGCCCTGTCCTGCGAGGGCGACTGCCAGCCAGCGTGGGCTGGGCCGACCGAGCTGCACCCGATGCCACTGCTCGGCACCCCGGCCGAGCGGTACCGGGGCGGCGGCGGACGGTCCCAGGCGTGACAGGGCAACCCGACGCGACGGCCGACGAGAACGTGCCCGTGGTGCTACGGATGATGCGGCGAGGCATGTGGGTCTACGTGCGGGTCGACTATGCCGCCCTGTACGGCACCGTCGTGGAGATCTCGGGCCAACGGTTGTCGGAGGTGAGCGGTGGTCCGCTCGCGCCCATGTGGGCCACCGTCGACCTGCACGAGATCCCGGGGCTCGTCGTGGGTGACGCGAGGACCTGGACGCCTCCGGCCGGCGGTCCCGCGACATGACAGTGAGCGGCCCCCGTCCCCATGAGGACGGGGGCCGCTTCACGTTCCGACTACGCCTCGGGCCGGCCGGCCTTGCGCATGACCTCGGCGCGGCGCAGCTGGTAGACGCCGCGGGTCGACAGCGGCTTGGTTCGCCACCCCTGGCCCTCGTCACCCCACTCGCGGGCGCGTTGCTCCGGGTCGGCGAGTGAGCGCTGCACGGTGCGGGCGGACACCTCCAAGACCTGGGCGGCCTCGCGGACGGTCATCCACTCGCTCAAGGTCCGCTCCCCAGGTTGTCGCCGGTGTCCTCCGGATGATCTCACGACAGTCGCGCCAGCCATAGCCACGCCCGACAGCGTATCGGCGTGGCGACACTTGCGCCAGACGCGCCAGACGCGACATGATGGCGGCATGACGAACTGGTTCCGTGCCGACTCTGCGGCCTGGGGTGAGCGCATCGCCCTCGCCACCGCCGTAGCGCTGACCGCCAAGGGCGAGTACGACCTGGCCGTCCTGGCGCACTTCGACAAGGCGATCGCGTGGCTCTTCCCGGTGATGCTCGACGTCTACGTGATCACGAGCTTCCACAAGCGTCGCCGTGCGGACATGCTCGTCGCCCTTGCCCTGATGCTGGGCTGTCAGGTGGCCGTCCACCTGGTGCCGGTGTTCATCGCCCCGGGTGAGGAGGTCCCCTGGGGCCTCGTGATGGCGGTCGCGTGCGTCGCTCCGATCGTCGTGGTCAGGGTGAAGATGCTGACCGGAAAGACCACAGCCGAGCACGCCGCGGAAGAGCACGCCGCCCGGAAGACGGAAGAGGTTGCCCAGCTACACGCCCGGGCGGAAGAGGCCGACCGGAAGGTGAGGGAAGAGGCCGCCGCCCGGAAGGCGGAAGAGACGGCTCGGCGGAAGGCGGAAGAGACCGCCGAAGCGGAACGGACCGGCCGCGAGGTCACGGAAGCGGAAGCCGTCCGGGACGCGGAAGAGCACGCCGCGGCCGCCCAGAAGGCGGCAGCAGAGATCAGCCGGCTCACCCGCCACTCCGAGGAGGTGCAGGCGTCCGCTCGTGACGCCCGTGCCCAGGCCGCCGCAGCCTCCGAGCTGGCGGCCCGGACCGCCGGCCAGCTGGAGGAGGCACGGGCGGCCGCTGACCGCGCCGCTGGAGAGCGTGCCGCCGCAGAGCAGCGCGCCGCGGCCATTGCTGAGGCCCGTCAGGCCGTCGTCGACGAGCTGGCCCGGATCCGTGCCGCGCACGACCGACTGGCGCAGCGCGTTGAGGGGAACGCGATCCGGAAGACCCGGAAGTCGCTCCCTTCCGGCCCGACGGCCCGGAAGAGCGGACCGGCGGTCCCGATCGACCTGCCGGAAGAGGTGCCGCCCGTTCCGGGCGTCAGCCAGGAACTCGCCGCCCGCGTGCTTGAGGCGCTGCGGGCGGAACCGGAAGCCAAGCAGGACCGCATCGCCGAGCTGGCCGGAACGACGGACCGGACGGTCCGGACCGTCCTGCGCGGCCTGGCGGCCCTTCCGGCCGCCATCGAAGACACCGCGACCGACCGCGCCGCGGTCTGAGGCTGACCACCCCGAAACTCGCGCGGGGCCCGACCCACGCCTCCTACAGCCAGGCCGGGCCCCGCATCTCCCAGAGGAGGAACTCATCATGCACGCCCCCTACACCGCCACCGGCACGGTCCCCCAGGACTCGCCGCTGCGCGCGATCGCCGGCCGCACCGTCACCGCGCCAGCGGAAACGCTGGAGGACCTGCTCCGGCGCGTCACCGAGATGCGCAAGGCCGGCGTCACCCCGGTCGTCCAGGTGGCCCGGCCGGTGCGGTGGCTCTGGATCGCCGGCGCACTGACCGGCACCACGGTCATCGCGGTCGCCGGCGGCGTCATCGCGATCGTCGTCGAGCAGTACGAACTGGCGTGGACCGCGGCCGGGGCCATGCTCCTGGCCGTCGTCGGGATCTACGCCGTGCTGTCGCACATGGAGCTGGAGCGATGAGGGCCACCATCGCGGTCCTGATCATCGCCGTCGTGTCGCTGCTTGCGGTCATCGCCCAGCTCAAGCACAAGCGGGTGCTGGCAGTCGGCCTGGTCGTGCTGGCCGGCATCCTGGTCGGCAACGCGCCCGGCCTGGTAGGCGACGCCGGGCAGTGGCTGGCCGACTTCCTGTTCATCACCGTGCCCGACTTCGTCCGCGGCCTGGTGGACGAATGAGGCCAGTCGAGGGTCTGCTGCTGGCCGGGGCGGTCGGGGTCGCCGTCCTGCAGTCGCCCACCGGCCGGTCAGCGGCGGCCGCCGGCATCGGCAAGGCCGTCCGAGGGGCCGGCCCCACCGCCGGCCGGGTGGGGACCCTGGCAGCAGGTGCGTGGGCGCCGGTGAGCGCCTGGCGGCGGCGGAGCCCAGGCGGCGGCCCCGACTTCTGCCCGCTCGGGTGCGACTGGTCGCAGCCGCACCCGAGCATCAAGGGGCTGGACGATCACCTGCGTAAGGCGCACCGGGCAGCGCCGGCCGCCCCGGCGCCGGCGCCGGCCACCCGGAGCGCGACGCAGACCGCGCCCGCCAGCGGCGGTACCCGCCCCGCCGAGGAGGTCACGGAGATCGCACCCGGGGTCCGAATCAGCCGAACGATCACCCAAGTAATCGACAAGATTGGATTGCATATGGACGAGTTTCGCGCCGTGAACAGGGCACTCGCCGCCGCCGGCGAGATCGAACCGAAGACCCTGCTGCAGCTACTGGAGGTTCTGACCGGTGTGCAGACCGCACTCACCGGCGTCGCCAACCTGGTCAACGACGTCACCGACTACGCCGACCGGCAGATGTGGGTCGACCTGCGGGCCGTCAGCCTGCTGTACGACGCGGCGGGCAACGTGCTGGTCGAAACCCAGACGATCCGGGCCGCCATGAAGAAGATCCGCGACCTGTACGCCGAGGAGATCGCGGTCGAGGAGAAGGCCGACGAGGGCAAGGTCCGCCCACTCAACCCGCAGGTCGTCCAGACGGCCGCATGACCGCCGGCCCGGGTACCACCAGGTGGTGCCCGGGCCTGACGTGGAAGGAGCCGGCGTGGCCCGCCGCAACCTGAACCCCCGCTACACCCGCTCGGAGCCGATCCCGGAGTCGTCGCCGCGCCGGTCCGTCGAGCCCGCCCCACCCCGCCGGTCCGGCCTGGGGCGGTGGTTGCGCCGGCACCGCTGGCAGCTGGTGCCCGTCGAGGTCGCCGCCGGCGCGTACGTCGCCGCCGGCGTTGCCGACGTCTGGCCCGCCGGCGCGTACACCACCCTTGCTCTCGCCGGCGGGACCGGGCTGCTCCTGGCCCGGCGTCTCAGCCCAGCCGAGCAACTCTACGGACGCGTGGCCACCGGCGGCACCGTCGCCTGGGTGGTCCTGGCCGACCTGGCTGGACCGTGGAGCATCGGCGCGGCCGCGCTGTGGGCCGCCGGACTGTGGGCTGGCGGCACCCCCTGGTGGCGGTCCCACCGGGTACGCGGGCGGATCCGCGTCGACGAGCTGGTCGAGGCGTGGCCCGACTGGTCCGGCCGCAGCGGTGTCGGTGGCGTCCGGATCGTCTCGGCCACCGCCGGACGGATGTACGACCGGCTCCGCCTCGAACTGGTCCGTGGCCAGCAACGGGCCCGGCTCGTGGTCGACCACCTCGAGGACCTGGCCTCGGTGCGCGGGATCCCGCCGTGGTGGCTGCGCGTCGACCCGAACGGTGGCGGCAGCGACCCCGGGCAGCTGGACCTCCTCGTCACCCACACCGACCCGTGGCGCGACCGAAACGGCAGGCCCGTTGACCTGCCTCACCCGGCCGCGGAGGATCCCGCCGGCTGGAGCCAGCCCGCCAGCATCCGTGATCCGCTGCCGTACGGCGTCGACGTTGACGGCGTGACCGCCGCGGTGGCGCTACGCAACGAGCGCGGCGGCCGCCTCCTGGCGCTCGCCGGCAAGAAGGGCGGCGGCAAGACCGTGCTGCTGCACGACCTGCTGGCCGCCCTGTGCCGCATGACCGACGTCGACATCGCGATGATCGACTGCAAAGAACACGGCAAGGCGAGCCGCCCATGGGTGCCGCGGCTCATCCGCCGGGCCACCACCCCGGTGGAGGCACTTGACCTGCTGCGGTGGGCCGGCGAGGAAAACGACCGACGCGGCGCCGCCTCGCCGGACCCGGTACTCCAGCCCACTGCCCAACACCGCGCCCTGGTCGTCGTCATCGACGAGTACGGCGCCCTGGTGCTCGTCGACGAACGAGTCAAGGAGCACGTCGAGGCCCTCGCACGCAAGGTCCGGTCTGCCAGTGGTGGCCTTGTCATCGCCGACCAGCGCCCGGACTCGTCGACCTGGACCGGTGCTCTGCGCGGGCAGATCGACGAGGTCATCGCCGGTCTGATGGAGAACCGCCGGGACGTCAAGGCGATCATGCCGACGTTGGAGGGCATCGACCCGACCGACTTCGAGTTGCCCGGCCAGATGGTGCAGCAGGCAGGCAAGCGTGGCAGGCAAGCCGAGACGCGGGCATGGCGCCTGGAAGAGCCGGCCGATATCGCGGCCATAGTCGAGGCGTGCCGGGACCGGTGTCCTGCGCCGGCATCACCCAACACCCCAAGATCAACATTGGAGGACACCATGGAGCTCCCCCGGCGCGGTGCCGGTGCCGACCGCGTACGCGACCAGATCCGCGAGACCCTCGACGCGATCGCCGCCCAAGACCACACCGACGTGCCCCGCCTGTCCGCCGAGGAGATGCGTCGCCGCGGCCAGGACGTCCCAACCCCTCCCCCTACCGACGAGGAAGCCACGCTCGACGGGCGGATCATGAAGGCGATTCGCGAAGCGCCTCAGGGGGGGATCGCGATGGCCGACCTGGAACGCGAGGTAGGGGCGCCCAGGTCGACCATCCAGATCCGGTGCTCCACCCTGCGCCGGCAGGGGAGGGTCTACGCCCAGCCGGCCCGAGGGCGTCACGCCCGTTGGCACATCACCGAGAGCAGCCAACCCGCCATAGCCAACGCCTAACACCTCTAACGCCCAGGCCAGGCCCTCAGAACGGGGAGACGCGCGTGCTCGCGGACGCGCGAAGACATTAGGTGTTGGGCGATACCGGCCATCCGATCACTGATGGGCAAGGAGGGGCAGTCGGTGGCGCGATGCCTCCGGTTAGGGCGTCGGCAAGCTGACACCGATCTCACCGGGTCCCCGCTACGGTGCCTCGGTGAGAAGAGCCCGCATAGTCCTGATCAGCACTGCCGTTCTGCTCCTGGCCGCTTGCGGCAGCGAGACTGCCACCACTACCGACGCCACTCCGCCGGCCGTCGCCACGTCTGCCGCTGCGGCACCGGCGGTTGGCGGAGCTCCGCCAATACCGGACGAGGCCACCACCGCGGCGTACATCGACGCCCTCAAGAAGATCGACCCGGACATCGTCGGCAAGAAAGACGACCGCTCCATGGTCAACCGGGGCCGAGACCAGTGCACCTCCGTCAGCGAGTGGCCGGACGACGAGGCGAGGCTGATCGACCTCACCAACAAGAGGTTCACCGCGCCGACCCATCCCGAAGGGTTCGGCAAGGAGACGGCCAAGGAAATCCTCAAGGTCGTCCACACCTACATCTGTCCCTGATCATTTCCGCCAGACGCGACAGCACGCCCCCGCCGGCCGAAGCCAGCGGGGGCGCTGCGGTTTGGACGTGCCTGCTCGGGGCGTCGCCGGTGGCACCGCATCGGCGTCTCTACCGGTGGCCTACACCCACCCGCCGGTGAGGAAGTGGGCGCCCAGCCACGCCATGAACGCCAGCAAGGCGAACCGGCGTAGCTGTGTCCAGCCGGATCGTGGTCGTTGCGGCTGACCTGGTAGCCCCCGCTGCGTACCGAACCAGGCCCAGATGTGCTCCGACAACGTGTCGCCGGCGCGGCTGTTGGCCAGGGCCATGCCCTCCACGACGGCGAAGTAGCCGAACCAGATGATCCAGGCCCACGTCCAGCCGGTCACGGCATATCCGGGCGGCGGGTGTGCTTGGCGACGTAGCCGGACGCGAACGCCACCGCCGAGGCGGCACTGGCCATCAGCAGCACCGCCACCGCCGCCGGTAGGTCGCCCTCCCTGCCGGGGGTGTGCACGTACGCGTCGACGAGCCAACAGGCGACCCCGCCGACCGCGACGCCGAGCGGCGCACCAGCGGCGCCGGCCTTGACCTTCTTCTCGACCTTCTGCATGGCGAGCCTCCTCATACTCTCTCGATGCGGTCCCGCTCGGACGGCGGGACAGGGGCCGGCGGGATCGGTTCCGCACCGGTGAGGCGCAGCTGGTAGGCGTAGCCGCCGGCGACCTGCCGCCAGTAATCTCGGTCGCTTTCGGCCCGGGCGGCCCGGTCGTCGGCCCGGTCACGGGCCCGGGCCAGGTCCCGGACGGATTCCCGCTCGTGTGCCCGGGCGCCTCGCCGCAGCGAGCCGACACCGGAGAACAGGGCCTGGATGGTGGCGAGCCCTCCGCCGCCGAGCAGCGCGGCGATCACCGCGGTGATCACCTCAGACGTGGTCACGAGCCCCCCTCACTCGGCCTGGCGCGTCGCCTCCAGCCGTACCGTGGCCACGTCCCGCCAACGCCCGTACAGCAGCAGGGCGAACCCTGCGAGGGCGAGGCTGGCCACCACCGACGCCGGCGCAAGCGACGACACGAGCACCACGGCGTACACGCCGTGCGCCGCCCACAGCAGGGGCAAACCGATGTGCTCACCGATCCACCGGTCCGTTGCCGCGCCGGCGGCCGCGAGCACCCCGCCGAGGACCAGGAAGCTGGCCCACAGGTACACCAGCGGGCCGGTGGCGTCCTGGACGCTGGGGGTGGGGTAGGCGGCGGCGCCGACACCGGCGGCGGCCATCATGGCGTAGCCGGCGACCCTCGACCACCGGCGCGGCTGCGAGGCCACCTCACCCCTGCTTCGTGGTGACAAGCCGCTTGAGCAGCTCATCGGTTAGCGCCCACGCCAGCTCGGGGCTAGCGGCCAGCTGGGCGGCGAGGGCGGACAGCGGGATGGCGCCGCTCAAGCCGTGGAGGTCGAGGGCCTTGGCCAGCTGGGCGTAGTTGATCGTCGGGGCCGGCTGAACGGGCGGCTTGGGCGCGTGCATGGCGATCAGCTGCCGCCAGTACGCGTCATCGAGCCTGGTCCAGGTGGGAGCCAGCGCCGACCGGCCGTCACCCTCGTAGCCCGGGCCGAGCACCTGCCGTTCGAATGCCGTGACCGCGGCGGCCGAATGGTCGCCGTAGTCTCCATCGACGATCAGCGGCTCTGGGCCCTTTCTCCTCGTGGGATGCTCGGCCCTGATGTCCAGCCGGTTGAGCCGGAACTGCAAATCCTTGACGGGCTCGCCCTGATCGCCGTGGCGGACATGCCTGCCCATGTCGTCCTCCAGTAGTCCGATGTGCACGAAGTAGCGGCGGAACAGCGGTCTCTGGTCGCGGTTCGCCTTGATCGAGTCGCGGAAGAAGCTGAAGTGGGTGTGCCACAGGTGGGACCGGTCGCCGGTGCTGCGTCTCCCGAGCCGGTCCCAGCGCTTGACCACCTTGCCGTCGGGCGAATAGATGATCTCCCGGATGTCCCGGGTGTCCGGGGCGTTGGCGACGCACTGCGCCACGCACCAGATCGAGAACGTGAAGAGGTTGTGGTTGCGGCCGCCGGAGCTGACGCGGAACGTGCCCACGTCCAGGGCGGCGGCGTCGAGGGTCAGGCCGTTGCGGTCCCGGGACGACTCGACCACGGAGTAGTCGTTCGTGACGACCCGGTCAGATCCACAGTGGTAGCCGCCGCGGTGGTTGGCATCACCGACGATGCCGACCTCGTTGGGTTCGAGATCCTCGTCGCGCGCCCGGTTCGGGTCGCGGTTGAGATGCGCGAGTAGCAGGCTACGGACGGCTAGTAGGTTTGCCGGTGCACGCGTCATCGGACCTCCTAGGGTGCGGGGTTGAGGATCGGTGTTCCGTCCGTGTACTGGTTGTCGGACCACTCGATCACCTCGGTTTGCACGAAATCACACGGGCCGTATTCGTGGGTGCCGGTCCACCGGCAACCGACCACGGAAACGCCGGCAATTCCCGCGCCGCCGCCCAACTCGCCGCGCATTTGCATTGCCCACCCGCCGCCGTCGATCGTGCAGTGGTGGATCTGGACGTCGGTGGTCGGCCCCTGCTCGGTGCCGAACCTGACGGCCTGGCTGGCGCCGGGACCGCGCCCGGCTGAGATCCAGCACTGGTGCAGCGTGGTCCGGCCGGTGTCCAGGGATTGGATGCCGTCCGAGTGGGGGTCCACGTTGTGGATGTTGTTCCCGGCGACCAGATTCGAGCGGATGGCCACCGAGTAGGCTGCGCCCTGCCATGCGTCGATTGCGCCGGAGTCGGGGGACGCGGACGCCATGCCCTGAATGTCGCACTCGACCAGCCACAGATAGTGGCCGGACACCGCGATCCCTGTTTCGCCGCTGCCCTGAAACTCGCAACGATCGAAAATGGCGAGTGGCTGCATTTGGTCGGGCGTGCCGTTCGCGTAATTGACGTCGACACACCAGAACGCTTCGCTTGGCATTTCCCACCGGCAGTTTCGGAATAGCCATGTGACGCCGTTGGGGACGTTCAGAACAGTTGTGGCGGTGAAAAGGATGTCCTCCCAGACCACCACGGACAGGATTGCCGTATCTCCGGTGATCGGGTGGGTCAGGATGTACGAGTCGGACCCGGTCGAGGTGCCGAGAGTCGCCCGCTCGTCCAGCACGACACCGGTCGGCACGCCCACCTCGACGCCGGCCTCATACGGCTCTTCGGGTGCGGTGGCCGGCGGCGGCAGCGGCGGCACCCATTCGCCGTCGATCCGGATGCGCCGGACGGTCGGGCCCTGCCAGGTGCTGCCGTCGGGGATCGGGTCGATGTGGTCCTCGGGATTCAGGCTGCCGACGAACTGCAGCGCGCCAGGGGCAATCACGTACTCGGAGCCGCTCTGCACGTACGCGGTGATCTTCGTCGGGTGGTCGTGGACGGTCGCGGCTTTGCCAGCGAGCGCGTCGACCAGGCCGGTGACGGCGGACTGCGGATGGGTGTGCGTCTCCGGTGGAAACACGGTCGGCTTGCCGGTGATCGCCGACCATGCCGGTGCGCCACCGCCGCCGCCGAGGGAGTCGACGTAGCTCTTGGTCGCCGCGTGCTGTGGCTGGGTCGGGGTCGCCGATAGGGTCAGCGGCCCGGTCATCGTGCCGCCGGCCTTCAGCAGGGCCTGGTCTTCGGACACCGCCGGGAATCCATCGGCAAGGCGCAGCGGCCCCGTCATGCTGTCGCCGGCTCGGGAGACAGGGTCGACGCGGCCGATCAGCAACACGCGAGGGCCACCGTTGGCCGACACGTACAACCACTTGATGTTGTCGGGGCCTTGAAACTCTGGGGCGAGGCCGAGCGCGTCGCCGCCCTGGGAGGTAACGGCGTCCGTGGCCTGGCCGGCTGCCGTGACCAGGTCGGTGTACCGGGTGCCGTCCACCCGCGAATCCCATGCGGTCAGGGTGACTCCACCGGCGGCGAGGGACAGCCGGGCGGTCACGCCGGGAATCCCGACATCGACGGTGTCGCCGAGTAGCAGGGCGTAGTCGGCGACGCCGCCGCCGTACCAATAGCGAGCCACAGTCGTCCTCCCTGGCTAGTAGTTGATCGGCCAGGAAACGGCCTGGAGATTCATGAACCGGTCAGTGCCGATGCCCCCGCCCCAGACCTTCACAGTGACGATCCCGGTGCTCGCGGTGATCTCACCGACCACCTGCGCTCCCGACGACACGACATGGCCGACGATCTCCTGGTCGTCGATCGGCCGGAATCCGGTGGGGATCGTGCCCAAGGTGCTGGTCTGGCCTGCCACTAGAGGCCCTGACACCCGTTGCGGCGTGACCGTCATATAGGCAGACCCGTTCCGCCGGCGGATCCGGTTGAACCGCGTCGTCCTCCAGTTGGCTGCGACCAGCCCGAGGGATGTGTGGGCGTTGTCGCCGGTGACGATCCACTGGCTGCCGGTGGAGACGATCGACCGGCCCGTATCGGTCTCCCAGCACCGCCGACCGAGGGCGTGTGGCGGCTGGGAACCCGACGTGCATACGTACTCGCCGTCAACGCCGAGATACCAGCCACGGCGGGCGATGCTCGCGTTGGCGAGGCTGCCGCCAGCGGGGATCGCCACCTCTCCAAGGCTGATCTCGAAGACGCCGGAGCCGCGTTGCTGCGTGACCGCCGGTAGGGCGGCGCCGGCGACTCCGGTGATGATCGCGTGCCGGGCGAGCATCGTCTCCCAGTCCAGCTGCACCACGACGTGGTCCCGGCGCGTCGCGGCCCCGCCGTTGGTGACGCCGGTGGCGATCTGCAGGTCTGTGGTGTTGTCGTAGGCGACACCACACAGACGCGCAGCGACTCCCGCGCGAAGCCACAGGTTGCCGCCGGACAGGTAGATGGGCACCGGGTCGGAGGGAGAGCCGAACAGTCCGGATGGGCTGGCCCAGCCGATCCCAGATGCATACTCGGCCTCGGTGACCTCGGCCTCGCCCTCGTCGGGGTAGTCCTCGTGGGGGAAGGAGATCTCGGCCAACGTCAGATCCTCTCGGTGCGGGCCGCGCGGCGGGCGAGGGTGCGGTTGCCGGCCACCCAGGCGGGGTCGGTGGCGGCGGCCTGGGTGCCGATCAGCGCGGTGCGGACGCGGCCGGTGCGGGGCACGACCTGCAGCCGCACGGCGCGAACGATGTCGGTTACCGGGGTCGTCGGGCCGGGCAGGACCAGGGCCAGGTCGCCGAGGGTGTAGGCGTCGCCGTAGACGACCTGCGGCGTGTCGACGGTCTCGGTGGTGATGGTCAGCTGCTCCCGGCCGCCGTCGAGGGTCTCGTCGCCGGCGTGCTCCAGCTGTTCGGTGTCGGCCTCGTTCTGCGCGTCGACGAACTCCTCCGAGCGCCACCAGGTGGCCACGGCGGCCGCGTCGACGCGTTCGACGATGGTGCGGTCGGTGCCGCGGCCCTCGCCGGCGACGATCGCCACTGTGCACGTCGGTGCTTCGGTTGTGACTTGCAGCTGCCGCAGCGTCCCGGTGGCAAAGCTGAACCGGGCGAAGCCTGTGCGGTCGCGCGGGGCGTACACCTCGGCGACGAGGTCCCGGTCGACCTGGCGGACGCGGAAGCCCAGCTCGCCGCCGGGCACACCGGTGCCGCCGAGCACGGCCAGAGCCCGCAGCTCGACGTAGAGGTCCTGGAAGCGGCTGGCGTAGGTGAGGGTGGCACCGAGGCCTGCGCCGTCGCCGATGACCAGCTGCGGCACCCGCCGGGCGGTCAGCGCGGCCGGCCCGCCATTGTCGTCGACGAGGTCGAGAATGAGGGTGCCGGCTGGGCCGGTGCCGGTCCACTGGGCGTCGACGGTCTGTTCGGTGGCCGGGATCGAGGGGTCGGGGTAGGTGATGCGGTTGGCCAGGTGCGCGCCGTCGTCGCCGAAGTCGACCATCCACCGGCCGGCGGCGTCCGGACCGGTGGCGGTCCGGACGAAGTCCAAGCCCTCGATCGGTCCGGACTTGAAGATGGCACCCTGGTCGCGGATGACGACCCGGTGTCCAGGCAGCAGAGCCTCGGTCAGCTCCGCGTACGCCGGCGCGATGACGCTACCGGCGACGATCGCATTGAAGCGGATTTCGGCGTCGACCTCGACATACCGGATCGGGTTGGTCACGGGCACGCAGTGCCGGTCGGTGATGGTGACCTCGGTGTCGAGCAGGCCTGGCATGCTGGTCACAGCGTCTCCCATAGCCGTTGGTAGGTCAGGACCACCCCGGCGCCGGCGGACACACCGGAGAGCACGAACTCGACATCGTTGAGGCCCTCTTCCAGCGGCCACAGATCGCCGGTGATCGCGCTCCACCACACCTGCCCGGCGGGGCCGGTAGCGGTTGGCGGTTCGGAGGTGATCAGGACCTCGTCGTCGGATCCCAGCGGCCCGTCACCGTCCCAGTCCGGGTCGAGGCTCCAACTGGCCCCGAGGGTGTGGTTGATGGCGGTGAAGGTTGTCATCGGGCCCCGGATCCGCCAGTCCGGCCACGCGGGCGCGTCGCCGTCGTTGAGGAGCAGCTCACGGCCGGGGATCCGGGAGCTGCTGACCGACATGAACGGCGCCAGGAACCGGCGGCCGGGACGCTGGGTGCGCTCGACGACGACCGGGTTGATGTCGCGGAAGAACCCGTCGGGGCACCACAGCTGCACAGTGGGCTGCTCGTGCCGGCCGATCCGATCCGGGTGTGTGTCGTAGGCGCCGGGCTCCAGCTCCGCGGTGATCTCCCGGACGGTGCCGTCGGCCTGAGCGATGCGCAGCACCCCACCCCGCACAAACGCCCGGCCCAGGGGCCTCCACCGATCCAGCATCTCCACCCGGGACGCCCCGCGGACGAACGTGTCGAACGTGATCAGTCGGCCATCGACCCACACATGGCGAGTGGTGGTGCCGCCGCGGGCCCGGTCGTCACGGGTCTTGACTCGGGGAGTCACGCCGAGGCCGGTCACGGTGCCGTGGAGGATCCAGTAGCCCAGCTCCCGCCGAGACAGGGGCCAGTGCACGCCGTCCGCGTCGATCCACGTCCACTCCTCGACGTCCAGCGACGGCGCCGGCGGGGTCGGTGGGGTCGGTGTCGTGGTGGACGGTCCTACGGGTATCGGCACTGATCACCCCTTCCTGCCGGCCCTGGCACGGCGGGCCCGGCGGGCCTCGATCGCCGAGATCTGCTGCTCGGTCGGGGCCTGCCCCGCGAAGTGGTAGTGGGTATCTCCACCAGAGGGCGGCGCCGAGGGCGGCGGCGGCTGGTACGGCGGTGCCGGGGCGGCGGCCGCCACCCCGGCGGATCGGCGTCGCCTGGCGCCCACGGCCCGCCGCCACCGACGCTCGGCCCGCCGGCGGTCTGCAGGCTCATACCGGCCGGCACCCAGCCGCCGGCGGCGGGGTGAATGCTGCCGCGGCGGCCTTCGCGACCGACGCGGCGGCCTTACCCACCGACCGGACCCGGTCGTACAGGCCGCGGGCCAGGCCGTCACCGGTGTTCCATCCCAGCCGCATCGCCACCTTCGACGGCGAGTTGATCCCCAGGAACTCGCGGATCTTGGCGGGGATGAGGTTGGTCAGCTCACGGACCTTGCCGGTCACGAGGTGCCAGGCGCCGGCAATGCCGTTACGGAGCCCTTCGGCGAGGCTGCGGCCGATGCCGGCCATCCGGTCCTTGAGGCCGCTCAGCGCCGAGATCAGCTTGCCGGGCAGGCCACGGACGAAGGTGACCACGGCGGTCAGTGCCGAGATCGCCCGGGATCGCGCGGACTGCACCGCGGTAGCGATCGTGGTGAAGGCCATCTTCCAGCCTGCGATCGACTTCACGACCCGGTCCCGGGCCCAGCCCACGATCGCGGAGACGGCCTTGAAGGCCGGGGTGACAATGTTCCGCCACCACCAGAGCACGACCTGCGCGACCAGCGTCCACCCGCGTTTCATGTGCTCGAAAGCGGGCTTGAGTGCGTTGTTCCAGAGCCAGAGCCCCGCAGCGCCGACCGCGCGCATCGCGCCGTCGACGATGTTCCGGAAGGTCTCGGACTTCTTGTAGGCGATGACGAGGCCGGCGACCAGGGCCACGATCGCCAACACGACCAGGCCGACGGGGTTGGCACTCATCGCGGCGTTGAGCAGCCACTGCGCGGCCGCCCATGTCTTGGTCGCCACGGTGGTGGCCACCATCGCGACCCGGGAGGCGATCGTAGAGACGACCGACCGCTTCTGGGCGGCGTCTCCGGCGGTGGTCGCCGCGGTGGCCACGCCCTGGGTCACGGCCTGGGCGCGGGTCGCGGTGGTCGACGCGGTCAGCGCGACGGCCAGCTGCGCGTTGCTGGCGGCCAGCCGGCGGTTGGCGATCGCCGACGCGAGGGTCAGCGCCGGCGAGACGGCCTGGGCGACGTTGGCGGCCAACTGCGCGGTCTTGACCACAACCAGGCCGGCCGCGAGGTACGGCAGGGCCTTGGCGAGCAGGTCGGCGTGGTCAGCCGCGAACTTCATGACCTCGCCACCGACCTTGAGTGTGTCGGTGAACCCTGGCCCGGCGTCGGCCTGCAGCGACTTGAACAGCGGTCCGAGTTGCTGCAGCGCGGTGGCGGCCTGGGCGCCGAGGTTGTCCCAGTCGACCTGGTCGAGCCGGTCCATCAGGCCCTCGAGCGCGGGCAGCGCGGCCGCGGCCAGCTCCATGAACGCGCCCTGGACACGGCGCTTGAAGGTCTCGATGCGGGTGCCGACGTTGTTCTGCAGGGTGTCGCCGGCCGACGCGGCGGCGCCCTCCAGCTCGCCGAGACCAGCCGTCGCGGTGCTCGGGTCCATGGCCAGCAGGGCGCCCTTGAGATCCTCCGACTGTGTGCCGAGCAGGCCGAAGGCGATCTCGGCGTGGTTGGCCTGACCCTCGGTCTCCTTGAGTCGCTTGATCACCTGCGCGAAGGCCTCAGCGGCCTTGGGCCCGCCCTTGGCGAAGGTGCGTTGCATCTTGTCGGCGTCGAAGCCGAGCGCCTTGAAGGAGTCCCGGGCGGCCTTGGACCCGTCGACCGACCGGATCGAGAATTCTTTCAGCGCGTCGGCGGCCTTGTCGGCGTTGTACCCGCCCTTCTCGATGGCCTGGGACATCAGGCCCAGGCTGGTGGAGGCGTCGAGCCCGATCGCCTTGAAGTGGACGCTGTACTCATTGAAGGTGTCGAGAAGGTCCTGGCCCTTGTTGACGCCGAGCTGGGTGCCGCGCACCAGGACGTCGAAGGCCTCTTCGGCGTTCTTCGCGATGCCGGTCTTGAGCATCGTGGAGACCGACGCGCCAACGCGGTCGTACTCCTCGCCCATGATCTTGCCGACGGAGATGGCTCGGGACGCCACCTGCTCGATGTCCGCGGTGGCTGCGTCCGGGTCGATGACGCCGTGCTGGAAAATCGACCGGACCGCATCGGAGACTCCGGCCGCGGAGTCGCCGAAGCCCTTCTTGTAGAGGTCTCCGGCGACCTTCCCGGCCTTCGCCGCGGCCTCGGGTGTCGCGGCGATCTGCGCTGTCAGCAGCGCGTCGACCTTGCTCTTCTCCAGGGCCTGGTCGAGGCCCTGGACGAGCATCCCGCCGGCGGCCACCCCGCCGGCGAGCGCCGCGGTGCCGGCGATCTTGCCGACCATCCGCGCCGTCTTCTTGAAGCCTTCGGCGAAGGAGCGGCCGGTCTTCTGACCGGCCCGCTCCGCCACTGGGGCCGCCTGCTCGGCGTCCTTGACGCCCTTGACGTCGACGCCCATCTTGATCAGGAGGTTCGCGATGGTGGCCACGCAAACCTCCCTCTGTGTCAGCCCGGGTCGGCGGCCGGGCGCAGGTCGGCGCCGCCCATGGCCTTGTTGATCCCGATGACGATGGCGAGCATCTCTTCGGTGGACTGCTCCCGTCGGCGCCGGCCGGCGCCCCACGTCAGCAGGAAGTCGCCGTACGGGTATGGGGCCCGCCGGCGCCGGTTGGCGTTGGCCACCGTGTGCGCGATCAGCGCCGCCAGGCGGTCATCGCGTTCGCCGCAGAGCGGCCCGTGCAGTTCCTCGTAGACCTGCCACTCGGTCAGTTCCCGAGACGAGATCCGCGACAGCATCTCGGCGACGGTCATGCCGCCGAGATGAGCGGTCAAGCGGAAGTAGAAGGCTCGCTCGGGCCGTCGGGAAAATCCTCGGTCAGCTCGTCGACGTCCTCGTCGCTGAGCCCGGCGAGGCGCTGGGCGACGTCGTAGACCCGGCCGAGCGCGGCCGCCGACTTGCGGCCGAGGTTCTCGACGTCGTAGGGCTTGAACAGCGGCTGACCGTCCTCGTCGACGACCGACGCGGCGACCAGGCGGGCCCGCAGGTTCGCCAGGTTGACGTCGCGGTTCTTGCCCTTGCCCTTGATGCTGGCGGCCTCGAACTTGTCGCGCTCGGCGCCGGTCATGCCCTTGACGCGGACGGTGCCGCCCCACTCGGGCACCTCGACGTCCTCCGAACTGGAGTCGTCGATGGCGAGGATCTGGTCACGGGTGAGCAGGGTCATGGGGTTCCTTCCCGGGCGTCAGGCGGACGCGCCGATGATCACGATGTCGTAGGTGACGGGGGTGCCGCTGCCGCCGTTGGCGACGGCGAGCAGGTCACCGGTGCCGGCCGTAACCGGATAGGCGGTGGCGTCCGACGTGGCGACGACCAGCAGCCCGCCCGGGCGGACCACCACGGTGTCGGTGTCCGCACCGGCCCAGGTGGCCCACGCGTTGGAATCCGCGCCCCCGACCACGACGGTGTTGGTGTTGCCCGCGGCCGCGGCGACGATGAGGGCCTTGACGCGGGCGAAGGTCACCGCGTTGCCGAGGGCGTCGACGAGCACGCCGGCGAGGTCCAGGTCCTCGCTGTCAGAGGCGGCCAGCGTGCGCCGGTCGTGGAAGACCCGGTCGGCCTGCCCGGCACCGGTGCCGTCGTCCAGGTTGACGCGCCGCAGCCACGACAGCGGCACCGACGCGGCCGCGAGGTCCAGGTCGCTGCGCAGGTCGGCGGCGAGGCTGACCGCGAGCTTGGTGGTCAGGGTCACGACAGCACCGGCTTCCCGGACACCTTGAAGGTCAGGGACGCGCTGAGTTTGTCGTCGTACGGGGCGGACGGCTCGAAGCCGGTCAACACTGCCTTGATCGACCAAGTGGCGGCCGGGCTGGTGGGGAACACCAGCTGGTAACTGCGCGGCTCGTCGTCGTCGAAGTCGGCGATCAGGAGGTCGTGCTTGTCCGGGTCGTAGTTGACGTCCACGCTGACCTCGCCGCCGTCCTTGAGGGAGCCGAGGTGCTCCATCCAGGCGTCCGGGGAGTCGTGGGCGGTGACGTCGAGGGTCTCCCGGCTCAGGCCCGGCCCGGAGATGTTGGTCGAGTTGCCGAGCGTGGTGAAGACCTCGGGATCGGCGCCGTCGCCGCGCTGGAGCTGGGTACCGAAGCCGTCGATTCCGGCCATGTCATGCCTCCTGCTGGGTGTTGACCCGGAATCGCACCGGGACGTGCCTGAGCTGCGGATCGGGAGCGCGCAGGGTGCGCGCGTCGAGGAACCTGATGGACACCACCTGGTGGCCGGCGATGGCCAGGGCGTCGCGCTGGTGGTCGAGCAGCTCGACAAGCGCGTCGACGACCTCCGTGGGGCGCAGGTAGCCGTCGACCTTGTCCCACAGGTGCAGGGTGATGTCTGCCTGCCGGCCGAACGTGTCGTGGGTGTTGTCGGGCTGCTCGACCGCCTCACCGATCACCAGGTACGGGTGCTCGGCCGGCTCGGGGACGTGGTCGTAGACCCGCTCGTCCAACAGTCCGGTGATCCGGGCGCTGGCGCGCAGCGCGCTGTAGAGGGCGATCTGCAGCGGCCGGGCGACCAGCCGGGCCGGGCCGGTCACCGGTACCGCCTGCTGATCCGCCGCGCGACCTCGCCGGCGAGACGCTGCTCGGCCCGCGCGATCGCCTCCTGCAACGCAGGCTGCGGCTCCTGTGACGTGGTGCCTTCCTCGGGGAACACCATGTAGTACAGACCGTCGTCGAAGATGCCGACCTCGACCGCGGCCTCCCGGCGGTCCTCCCGGACGTCGATGCCTTCGCGGCCGGCGCCGCTGTCCACCGCGGCGCCGGTGTACCAGTCCTCGCGGACGTCCTCGGCGACCTGGCGCAGCGCCCTCATGCTCTCGGACTCGACGTCGGCCGGCAGACGCCGCAACGCCCGGCGCAGCTGGCCCATGCCTTCGACTCGCACCCTGGACACGTCAGGTCTCCTGCTCGATGTGCTCGGCGGCCGCCCGCAGGTACACCGGCGTCGACGGCCGGACGGTCGACATCACCCGCCAGTACGGGCGGGAACCGTCAGCGGCACCGGCGGGCCGCAGCTCGTCGCCGCGGCGGACGTCACCCCGGGGCAGCACGTAGATCCACGCGTCGTGGCGGGCACCAGCCTGGTCGGCCTCGACCTGCTCGCCGGCGCGCGGCTGGGAGATCCGGGCCCGGACCGTGCCGACCCAGCTGCGGGTGACAGTCCGCCCGCCGGCGCCGTCCTCGACGGCTACCGGCCGCCACACGTCCAGCAGCGTGTTGAGGGTGTGGCCGATCATGGGCGGACCGCGTACCGGGCGAGCACCCGCAGCTCGCCGGTGGTCAGTTCCATGCCGGGGGTGTTCCAGCGGATCCGAGAGTCGCCGATGTCCTCGCTGTCGGCGCCGGCCGGGTTGCGGCGGCCGGCGATGGCCAGCCGCAGGCAGATCCGCCGGACCCGGCGGGCCAGGGCCTCCGCGTCGTAGCCGGCGGTCAAGGTGACGCGGACGGCCTGGTCGTGGCACGGCCAGCAGCGACGCAGCCGCGTCAGCACCCCGGATTGCGACCAGGTGTAGTCCACGCCGTGGGTTAGCGGCCGCTCGGTGCCGTCCAGGTCGACCTCCACCACCTCGGCGACGGCGGTGACCGGCCAGCGCGGCAGGAGCAGCTTCTCGGCGCCGGACCCGTCGACGGTGACCGTGGTCTCCGCCAGCGTGAGGGGCTGGCCGACCTCGTCGTCGATGACCGCCGTGGCGTCCTCCAGCAGCTCGGTCAGCGTCTGGTCGGTGTCATCGTCGCCGAGGGCCCGCAGCCGGTTCCGCAGCTCGTCCGGCGTTGCGTACACAGTCACCTCCCGAGGGGCGAGGGTGGCCCGGGCGCTCCGCCTGCGCGCCCGGGCCGGCTCCTACTGCTGCTCCCCGCCGTCCGAGTCACCCGGGGCCGGTTCGGCGTTGAGCATCTTGGTGAGGTGGTCGACC
The DNA here is from genome assembly GCF_019697375.1 of Micromonospora tarapacensis. Taxonomy (NCBI): domain Bacteria; kingdom Bacillati; phylum Actinomycetota; class Actinomycetes; order Micromonosporales; family Micromonosporaceae; genus Micromonospora; species Micromonospora tarapacensis. The sequence goes on from NZ_JAHCDI010000003.1 coordinate 235,971, forward strand.
AGGCTGACCCGAGCGCGGTCGCCGCGTTCCTGCTCGACCTTGAGCGCTCGGGTAGCGCGGTCGCGGTCGTCGCCGACCCACTCGGTCACCTTGGTCACCGACGCGTCGGGCACCTCGTCGCCGTCGGCCGGCGTTGACGCCGGCGGGGTGGTCTTGGTCTTGCCGGGGGTGATCCGCCGCGGCGGCGTGTCCTTCCCTTCGGCGTCGACGAGCACGGCATAGCCGCCGTCGACCAGCGCCTTGGCTTCCTGCGCGTCGACCAGGCCGGTCTTGCCCGGCTCGATCGCCTGCTCGGCGGTGGCGTACCGGGTCCGCATCCGGACCGTGACCTTGGACACCGGGACCTCCCTCAGCTCAGCGGGGCCACACGGGCCCCGCCACGCAGGACGACGGCGGACAGCACTCCGCCGGTGGACGGGGAACCGGTGACCGAGGCGATGGACGCGCGCAGGTACCGCCGCCGCCCTCGGTAGCCGATCTTGCGGACCGCGTTGTCGTCGGACGCCGTGAGGGTCGGCTCGCTGCCGACCAGCTCGTCATCCGGCACCGCCTCCCAGTCGGAGCCGTTGTCGCTGTGCTGGACCTCGAAGACGTAGCCGCTGCCGTCGGTGATGGTGCCCGAGGTGATCACCACCGCGGCCATCTCGTAGCCGGTGAGGTCCACGGTGCTGCCGTCCGCCGCGGCGGTCCGCGCCGCCGGCGCCAGGGTGATCGCCGCGTTGATGTTGCTGACCAGGTCTCGCCTGCTCATGCTCGTATCCTCCTAGGGTGCTGCGGTCGGGCCTGGATCAGGCGACGACCTTGCCGCGGACGAAGGCCTCTTCCAGGACGGGCATCCCGTCGGTCTCCAGCCGGCCGATGAACCCGACCTGGTTGGTCTCGGCGTACAGCTCGACCAGGCGCTGGACCTCCATGTTCAGCGCGTCGGCGATCCAGTACTTCTTGAAGTCGCCGAGCAGGGTCACGTACTGGCCGTCGGTGTAGGTGTTCGGGCAGAACTCCGACATGCCGAACGGCAGGTCGAGGATGGTGTCAGGCCGGTCGGTGGCCAGGCCCGGCCGCCAGATGTAGACGCCCTCCTGGTCCTTGAGCTTGCGGATCCGCTTGACCGTGTCGCGGTGGAACAGCCAGCGGGCGTTGGCCAGGTAGCCGGCCTTGAGCGTGTACTTCATGTCGATCAGGCCGTCGGCGTTGATGTCCTGCTCGTCGTCGCTGATGTCGCCGACCGTGACGTCCCGGCCAGTCGAGATGCCCATCGGCGACGCCGTGAACAGGCCGAGGGGCTTCTTGTTGCCGTCGCCGGTCATGAAGGCCTTCTCCTGGCTCACGGCGAACTTGTAGGCCAGCCGGTCCCTCACAATGTCCTCGGCGTTACCGCGGGTCAGCCGCAGCAGCTTCCGGCTGACCTTGACCCGCTTGGCGAGGGGGTTGGGGGTCAGCTCGCGCTTGCCGAACCGCAGCGAGTCGTCCTGGTTGCCGGTGCCGAACTCGGTGGTCCATTCGGCGTCGTCGAGGTCGGTGTCCAGAGTCGGCACACCCAGTGATGCGGCCTCGGTGAGGGTTTCGGTGTGCGCCCACCGACGGATGAACACCTCGTCGTCCAGGCGCTGCAGCAGTCCGCTGACCCACTTCTGCGGGGCGACGAGGTAGCCGCCCTCCGGGTCGGATCCGGCCTGCAGCGTGCGGGCTTGCTCCGGGCTCAGCGTCGAGCGGCCGCCGACGATGTACTGCCGGAAGGCGGCGGCCCGCTCGCCGTCGCCGGCGCGGTCGGGCCCGTTGTTCTCCCGGGTCGGCTGGTCGTCCGGGTCGCCGTCGATGCGGCGCTCCTTGGCGCGTAGCCGCTCCTCACGGGTGATGTCCTGGTCGTGGCCGTCGACGTCGGCCATCAGGCGGTCGAACTTCTCCGACTCCTCGGCGGTCAGCCGGCGGCCGCCGTCGGCCTGCGCGGTGTCGAGGATGTCGCGAGCCTGCTTGGCCAGGCTCGCGCGCTCCTTCTTGCGGGCGTTGATGTCCACCCTGTGCTCTCCTTCGTGATGGGTCCGCGGCCTGGCAGCAGCGGGATGGTCAGCGGGCGTTCCCGGCCAGCTGCAGCCGGCGTCGCGCCCAGTCGAGGTCGTGGCCCTGCCGGGTCGGCTCGGGCGCCGGCGGCGGGTGTTGTCGCCGAGCGGGCCGGCACCGGTCCGATCGAGCAGCTGCCGCAGCGCGTCGATCGATCCGGCGTCGAGGCGGTCCAGGAGCCCGCGTACGGACTGCAGCAAGTCGTCGTCGACGCCGAGCCCGCCGCGGCCGGACTCGACGACCGCGCTGGCGTCCATCGGCAGGGGCACGCTGGACAGCTCGTACAGTTCCCACTTGACGGCCGTGCCGCCGCGCCAGTAGTCCTGGGTCTTCGGGTCCTCCCACTCGACGACGGAGAAACCGATGCTCACGGCGTTGAGGTAGCCGTCGCGGTACTTGCGCTCGACGGTGGCCGCGAAGTCGTCCTTGCGGTCGAAGCGGATGTCGAACATCAACCGCTTGGAGTCGTCGACCTCCGTGTGCTCCGACCGGCCGATCGGCAGGCTGTCCCGACCCCAGTAGCGGTGCCCATACCCGAAGATCGGGTTGGCGCGGTATCGGTCGAGCTGCGCGCCGTCCATCTTCAGCGCAATGCCGTCGCCTTTCTCGCCTTCGGTGGCGCCGACGAACCGCAGCAGGTCGCCGTCATCGTCGTCGGCGGCGCGTACCATGAACGCGCGGGTGTAGCCGAGCTTCACCGGTTCACCTCCGGGCCGGCCTGGCGATCGCGCGGCGAGCGGGCCTGACGGTCCGCCGGCGCAGCGGGGCGCTGCGCCGGCCGGCGCCGTCGTCCTGCTCGTCGTCGCGATCGCGCTTGTCCTGGTCGGTCACTTCGCCCCTCCCTGGCAGGTACAGCCCGGGTGCACCGGGCAGGCTCGTTCCGGATCGGGTTGCTGGCCAGGGCCCAGCGCAGGGCCCATGTTCAGCGGCATCCAGTAGGTCTCGCCGACCCCGCCGGGCAGCGGGTTGCTGTTCTCCTTCTCGGCGATGTCGTCGCCGTTGAGCACGCCCATCTGCCGGCCCAGGTTGTAGGCCTCGTAGCGGGTCTTGATGTCGGCGCGTAGGAGCGCGTCGACGAGGTGCTCAGCGAAGTAGCGGCCACGCTCAGGACCGACGAACAATCTCATGTTGATCATCTGGTCCCAGGTGATGAGCCAGCCCATCAGCGTGTCGGTGACGTACTCCAGGCCCTGGTGCTCGATGTTCGAGAACGTGGCGCGGTCCAGGTCCCCGAGCTTGTGCGGGGGTATGCGCAACCAGCGGGCCATCTCGTTGACCTGCAGCTTGCGGGTCTCCAGGAACTGGGCGTCTTCCGGGGGCATGCCGATCGACTCCCACTCCAGTCCTTCCTCGAGGATCGCGACGCGCTGCGCGCGGTCGAGGCCGCGGTGGATGTTGTCCCAGTCCGCCTGCAGCCGCTTGTGGCCGTCCGGAGACAGCTTCTTGGGGTGCTTGAGCACCCCGCCCGGCCGTGCGCCGTTGCCGAACAGGGCGCTGCCGTACCGTTCCAGGGCCATGCCGAGGCCGATGGACTGGCGGGCCATCGCGACCACGCTGTAGCCGCGGATGCCGTCGTAGCCGAGGCCGCCGATCGGCAGGACCTCGTCGGGGAACAGCCGGGTGTGGATGCCGTTGACGTCGTCGCTGTACCGGTAGGTGAGGGTCATCCGGCCCGGGCCGGTGCGCTTGATCTCCGGGGTGATGCGGTCCGGTCGCAGTGGCCACAGCTCGATGACGTCGCCGCGGTTGTTCCAGACGACGTTGAGGTAGCCGGTACCCCAGGTCAGTGCGTGGGCCTGCGCGGTGCGGCGGACCGCGATCGGCGGCATCAGCGGGTTCGGCTCGTCGTGCAGCACCCGGTATACAGGGTGCTCACGGGCCCGGCGCTTGCCCCTGTCGAGTCGCTCATAGACCAGGTGCGGCAGCTTGGCCAGATCAGTGCTGATCACGTTGACGCCGGCAAAGAACGGCCCGTAGTGCAGCGCGGTCTCCTCGGACACCCACACGCCGGCGGCCGTCGACGCGCCGCCCGCGAACCATTCCTCGACCCACTTCTCCGGGGTGGCCACGCCGGAGGTGGGCCCGGTCGACGCGCGCCGTCCCGGGGTGGCCACCGTCCGGCCGATCAGTCCGCCGCCCACGGCTACGCCGCCTCGCCAGCGACGTGGCCTCGAGGTTGCGCGGCGGCCTGGTCCTCGTCGACGTCGCCGGCGGCGGCACGGGCTGCGGCGCGGCCGCCGGCGATGCCCATCCACACCACCAGGGCGCCGACGCCGGCGAGCGCAGGTCCGGTGCCGAACCACACCCACAGTCCGGCCAGCAGCATCGCTGTCCCGGCCGTGGTCACCCAGTCGAAGACGCCGAAGACGTCGACCAGGCCGCGCCAGGCGTCGCCGGCGGCCGCCGCGATCAGCTCAGCCGGCGTACGCCGCGGCGGTGCCTCATCCTCGGGGGTGACCGGTACGTCCACGTCGATCACCTCCCTCAGGTCAGCCGGCGGCACCGCCAACGGTGGCCAGGCCGCGGTAGTCGTAGACCGAGTCGCCGTCGCCGACTCGCATGCGGCCGTCGATGGCGAAGAACAGCGCCGGCATTCCGTCGATCCGGACGTGCTCCTTGGCCCGGTCGGGCTTCACCGGCCGATACCGGTCCGGGTCGTCCGTGGGACTCTTGGCCTTGAGGTGCTCGGCCATCCACCGGGCGACCGGGTTACCGCCGTGGCGGTACTCCTGGGCGGCAAGGGCCCGGGAGAACTCCGTCATCGGACCGGTCATACGCTCGTAGGTGGTGCCGGACTCGATCAGATCCAGACCGGTCCGGTCGACGATTTCCTGCCGCACCGGCTCACCCGACCACCGATCGTAGGTGACATCTACGATCCGGAAGAGGTCGTGGTCTTGCTCGATCGCGGTGTAGATCGCCTGGTAGTCGATCGTGTTGCCGTCGGTGGCGGTGATCCAGCCCTGGTCCACCCACTGCTGGAAGGCGCCGTCGGTGTTCGCGGCCAGCTCCGGCACGACCGCCTCGGGGATCCAGAACCGCCAGCGGATCTGGCCGTCCTCGAACAGCAGGCACCACGCGGTCATGTCCAGCTTGCTGGACAGGTCGAGACCGCCCCAGCAGCGCAGGCCTTCTTGCTTGGGCAGCAGCCAGTCCGGGTTGGGTGCCAGCTCGCCGGTGTTGAGGTCCCACAGGTCCATGGACACGTAGCGGTAGAGGGCCTGGACCCGCTGGTTCATCTGGAACTGGCGGAAGGCCTTCTCCCTGGCCGCGTTCTGCTTCGCGGCGAGGGCGTGCCGCCGCAGTGCCTCGCGGCTCTTGAACTGATCCAATGCCGGATTCGCCCAGCGCCAGTTCCGCTCGTCGTAGATGTCCGTCGACACCGGCAGGTGCGGGTGCCCAGGGTGCGCCCGGCGGACCCGCTGCAGCTCCTCCTCAGTACGGGGCAGCTTCCGGACGAACGCGAAGGTGTGCGGCGACCTGGTCGGGTCCTCCATGATCCGCTCGGCCTCGTCGATCATCTGCGCGCCGAACGACAGCGGCTCGTCCGTCTCGGTGGTGGTCGTGAAGAGCAGCTCCTGCTCGCGTGCGCCGTCGGCGGTGTCCATCGCCTCCCACAGCGATCCGTCCGGCTGCGACAGGACCTCGTCGAGGTTGAAGCCGTGCGGGTTGTGGCCTAGCTCGCCCTTGGCGTCGGCGGTGATGACCTCGTAGATGCTGCCGGAGCGCTCGTCGACCAGGCGGCGCTCGTTCTTGTAGTACTTGAGCCGCCGGGAAAGCACCGGGGACAGCTGGATCATGCGCAGCGCGGGCCCGAAGACCTTCTCCGCCTGCTTGGTGTCGGCCGCGGCGTTGTAGACCTCGGCGGCTTCCTCGTCGTCGCCGACGAAGAGCAGCAGCTGGATGGCGGCCGCGATCTCGCTTTTGCCATTCTTGCGGCCCATCACGATGTGCGCCCGGCGGTACCGGCGGACATAGCGCTGCCACTCCGTGGACCAGATCACCTCGCCGAACAACGGCCGGATGATCTCGTGTTCCTGCCAGTCGCGGAGCACGAACGCGCGTCGGCGGTAGGGGCCCTTGATGTGCCGCAGCAGCTCGGCCGGGAAGGCGACGGCCCGGTCGGCGCGGGGCTCGCAGTAGTGCGCGCCCCTCCTCGGGCACTGCTTGTCCCGGAAGGTGTACCCGCAGGTCGGTCCCTTGCGGTCTCGCGGCCGCCACCGCCGGTTGTGGTCCGGGATCCAGTCGCCCGGCACCCGGCCGGCCCGGGCGCGCGGCCGCGCCGGCCGCCGCGGTGGCGACTCAGCCCGTGAGGAGGTCCTCGGCGGGGTCACGTCGACCATCTCCACCGGTCAGCTGGGCCCGGTCCGACGGGGTCAAACCGAAGCGGGCCGCCCAGGTCTGCAGCTGCCGATCCGCCTGGCCCAGGATGACCGTCCACGGGTTCCGGGTGACCCGGTTGCCGGTCTGCTTCCCGTTCTTGTCGAAGACGGGCAGCTTGACGACCTCACCCTCCTGGTCCAGGGCGGCGGCCGCCTTGCGTCGGCGGGCGGCCGCGTCGCAGACGATGGCGAAGGTTTCGACGTCCCAGGCCGTCAGCACGCCCTTGCGGATCAGATCCGGGGCGTACTCCGCCCAGATGTCCACCGCAGCCCTGGTGAGCCACTCCGGGGGCTCGATTTCCGTCGTCGACGGCACCGGCTCGTCGGTGTTAACCCGGTCAGACCGGGTCCCGCGCACCAGCTTGAGCGCCGTCGGCGCCGGGTGCGGACCACGTTTGCCCACAGTGGACACCCCTCTCGGATACGGCAAGTGCGAAAACTCGTCAGCGAGAGAGCCGCCTTACCGCGGCGTTTCGACCCCCCTGACCTGCAGAGATCCGACCCGCCCCTCCCCATCGATCGACGGGTGGTCGGCGGCGCCGTGGCCAGGGTCCGCGCCGTGCTCGGCGTGGGTGGTGATGGTCGAGCACTTTACCGCGTGCGGTCGGTATGCGGCCAGAGCCGCCGCGCCAGCGACCAACACGATCTCGATGTCCGGAAGGGCTTTCTCCAGATCGCGGACCATGCGCTCGGCGTTGGCCTGCGACACCGTGGGTATCGCCACCACCAGCGTGTCACCTGACCGCACCACCAGGCCCTCGCTCAGCTCCAGCTCGCTCACTCGATCTCTTCTCCTGGTCTTGAGGTACGCGGACGACCGAAGCCGCCGTCGTGCTGAACCGTCTTTTGGCCGTGGCACTTGCGGCACAGCGCCTGCAGGTTCCACTCCTCACGGTTGCTGGTGTCCCCGTCGATGTGGTCGGTGTGTCGTGAGCTGCGCTTCTTACAGCCCTGGCACCACGGGTGAGCAGCCAGGAACTCTGCTGAAATCCGTAGCCAGTCCTCGTCGTAGCCCAGCTCCTGCCGGGTCGGCCGGGGCCGCTGGTGCCGGCCGCAGGCATCCCCTCCCGGACAGCCGGGGCGGGTGCAGCGCCGTGGTGCGCGGGTCGGCATCGTCCACCCCCGGAAGATGCGCCGAGCGCCCCGCACTGGTGGCGCGGGGCGCTCGGTCCCGGAGCCGATCCCGGGTGACTGGCAGGGTAGATCGTGGGGCAGGGCAGACTCCTGCTCCCCGATCATGCACCGGATTCGGACATTCCTGCAAACCCGGGACCGTCGTTCTGGCCGTTCGGATGATCAGGTAGCCAGGCTCCGCCGTGGCCGGAGTGTCCGGATCGGATCCGTTCGGTGGTGACGGCGCGGGCCTCGGTCTGCGCGGCGATGTGCTCGGCGAGGACGTTGATGCTGCCGTCGACGTCGTCCCACACCGACAGACACTCGAGGCAGAACGCCGATTTGCGGGCCAGGTTGACCCGCAGCGTGTCGGCTTTGCCGCAGGTCAGGATCGGGCACGTGGCGCGTGGCCGGTAGGCCTCGCTGGTCCAGCCGATCAGGGCCTGGGCTTGGGCCCGCCAGAGCCGCATCGCCCGGCACAGCGCGGCGACCTGGTCGTCGTCCACGATCCGCAGCTCGCCGGCGGCGGCGGCCAGCTGGCGGATGTTGCCCTGGGTGGTGTCGCGCAGTGGCAGGTCGAGGTCCCAGCACCACCGGGCGGCCTCGGCGGCGATCGCGGCGCCGCGGCCGAGGGCCTCCCAGTGGCCCGGTGGTGTGGACTGCGGCACGGGCCGGGCGCCCGGGTTGTCAGTCGACGAGGTGACGCCGTGGACCGCGATCTCGGCGAGCTGCGCCAGAAGCCCGTCGTGTGTCTCGGTGTGCACGCCGACGAGCTTGGTCCGGCCGCCTCTGGTCTTGGTGTAGAGGGTTTCGTGGGCGCGGTAGCAGTCAGTGAGCTGGGCGGCGTAGGCGCGGATGTCGTCGACGAGCAGTTGCCGCCGGCGGGACGGCGTCACGGCGAGTCCTTGCCGGTCTGGGTGGTGAGGCCGAGAGCGGCGAGCACCCGGGCCGGTACGGGAGTGTCTCCGCGTTCCCACCGTCCAATCTCGCCAGGGCGGGTGCCGATCCGGCGGGCGAGGTCGCCTTGGGTCATCCGCATCTCCCGGCGGAGTCGCCGCAACCGTGTCCCGTCGCGTGGGGCGGGCGGCGGGCCGGGGGTGACGGTGGCGTAGTGGCGGGGGTGACGGTAGGCCACCGGGCCGAGGTCCGGGTCGGCGTTCCAGCGCACGGCTACTCCTTGCCGTTGGCGAGGGTGTGGAGGGACTCGGCGATCGACACCAAGGCGGCGGTCCGGACGACGTCGGCCAGGTCGGGCATCGCGGCGCGCATCTCCCGGGCGGCCATCGGCGAGAGGCTGTCGGCGGCGATTGCGGCCGCCGCGTTCTGGAGCTGGGCGAAGGCGTTGCGGGCGGCGGTCATCGGGTCAGGGTGCGCCATGGTGGTCCTCCTGAGGTTGGGCGGAAGTGGCCGGGACTGAGCCCGGGGGCCAGATGTACGGATCTGCGCCAGCGGGGGCGCGGGAGCGCCGGTGGTAGACGTCGGGGGAGTCGGGGGCCCGGATGGGCTGGGTGGGTTGGCGGGTCGGACCGGGCTGATCAGCGCGATGCCCGCCCCGACCCGCCCCGGGCCCCTTCCCGGATGACGGCACCTGCTGTTCCTGCTGGTGATCGCCGTCATCAGGGCGCACGTCGGCCCCGGTGGTGTCGTCCGGATCGGCGTCGGGATCGTCTGGTCGATCAGTGATCGGATCAGCGTCCGGATCACTGTCATGTCGCTGTTTCGTCGCTGATCTGTCGCTGATCTGTCGGTGATCGGCGGGGTCCTGCAGCAGCAGCCCGCGAGCGGTCCAGGCGGCCCGCTCGGCGGCCGTGGGGACCGGCAGGAGGGGCAGGTCGGCCTCGTACGGGGTGCGGTGGCCCTTGTGCTCGTTGCAGCGTCCGCAGACCGTGACGAGGTTGGTCCCGTCGGGGCCTGCGGGCTGGTCCGGGTCGACGTGGTCGTAGGCGAGCACCTTGCGTCGGTCCCGGGCGCGGCCGGCCTTCGGGGACAGCGGTCCGGAGCGGCAGTAGCGGCAGCAGCCGCCGTCGCGGTCATAGACCATCGCCTTGAGCCGCGGGTCGCGCAGGTCGGCTCGCTGGGCCCGGTTCCGCAGATACTCCGCCTTGGAAGGGTTACGGCGGAGGAAGGCGTGGATGCGGTAGGCGTAGCCGTCGATCCAGGGGGCGTCACCGAGGCAGGCGCATTCGTCGCCGGGGCGGTGCAGCCGGGGGGCCTGGTCGAGCACCGAGGTGCAGAGCAGGTCGAGGATCTGGCGGCGGCCGCGGCAGTACCGCAGTGCGGTGCCCTCGGTGAGGTAGCCGTCGGTCAGCTGGTGCGACGCGGCGGACTTGAGGCGGGCGGAGGCGGCCTGCAGCGCGTCGACGCGGTCGCCGCGGCCGCCGGCGAGGACGTCCCAGACCGGGTCGTCCGCGAAGGTGTCGCTCTCCAGCCAGTACGGCATTAGCGGATCAACCTAATGATCATCATGGATGCTCCTCCCTATATGCGGGTGGCGCGGCCACCCTGGTTCGGGGTGGCCGCGCCGTTCGTGTGCTGCTCAGTGCATGGTGGCTACATGCCGAAGTACCGCCGCCACCGCGACCTGCGCGGCGGATCCTGCGCCACGATTTCGGCCTGCCAGCCCAGGCAGCGGGTGCACAGCGGCCCGAGCCTCGGGTCGAGGCCGATCGCGGTCTGCTCGCCGTCGGACGCCCAGGCGCAGCCGTCCCGGCAGGCCATCAGGTCGTGGCAGCCGCACGCCCTGCACACCGGCACGCCGCCGAGCGCTGCGTGCTGGGCGAGGTCGGTCCGGAGCTGCGACAGCTCCTCGGCGAGGCGGGCCCGCCCGAGGTTGGCGAGGTCGAGCTGGTGGCGGTAGCGGTCGGCCTTTGCCTCAGTGTGGGTGAGCGCCTGGTGGAGGTCGTCGACGCGCACCCACGCCTGCTGTAGGCGGGCCTCCATGTCCCGGCACTGCTGGCGGGCACGGTCGATCTCGGTCACGGTGTCGGTCGAGGCAGGTGCGGGGTGGGTCATCGGGAACCTCCATCGTTGGCGGGGCGGCAGGCGGGGCGGCAGGCGGGGCAGCGTGATCCGGGTAGGCCCCAGACCGGCCGGTAGCAGCCGGCGCAGGACACGTACTCGTAGCCGGCCGGCGGCGGCAGGTCGTTGTGGCCGGTGTCGGCCGGGGCATCGCCGGCGAGCGCGGCGTCGACCCGGGCCCGGCCGCGGCGGGCACGGGCGGCGGCCTCCTCCGGGTTGCGGACCTCTCGGGCGGCCAGGTCGGCCTCCCAGGCGGGCCGGCCGCGCCAGCGTGGCCGCGTCACCGACGCCGTCGCTTTGCCGCTCGTCGGGCGGCCCGGTTCCCGCCCGGCGGTACCTGCGCCATGGCGTGCTGAATCGCCGCCATGTCGCCTCTCCCGCCGCCGGATACCGTCACCGGCGCCGCGTCACAGCTCGGCTCCCACCGCTGGCCGACCAGCCGCCACCGACACCCGGGACGACTATCCGAAACGGTGACCGGCTGGGTACAGCGGCACATCGCCCCAGCCAGCAGCCGCTCCGCCAGCCCCAACGCCGCCGCCGTGGGCGACCGGTGCCCGTCAGAGATGACCCGCGCGCCTCGGTAGGCGGCGAATGCGTACCACTGGACATCCTCTGCCGGCTCGTCGTCGTCGCCGGTGTGTCCGATCTCGAACCCAGCGGCGCCGGCCCGGTCCACCAGGTTGGCGCACGCGATCACGATGTCGTCGTTCATCCTTGGCTTTCCTCTTTCGGCTGGTCGAGGGTGGTCACGGGTCGGTCCTCACGCGCTCGGGCGAATCGGGATGACGTCGGCCAGGGCCTGGCCGGGCAGGCCGGGGTCGGGCAGGTCGGTGTGCCGGATCTCGCCGGCGAGGACCCGCCGGGCCAGGGCCGCGCCAGGGCCACGCCGGGGGCCTGGCGGGCCGCGAGGTCAGCGCGTCACGCCGGCACCGGCCGCTCGGAGGCCGGCGGCGGAGCCGGGGTGTCTGGGCGCGGACGGCGGCCAGGTGGTCGACGAGGTCGTCGGGCGGCAGGCTGCGGACGTACGCTCCGAGGGACTTCGGCGGGCGGCGGGCGGCGGTCTTGATCTGTTCGATTACCCGGGTCGCTTCGTCGTCATCCACACCGAGTCGAGCGGCGACGTAGGCGATGGTTCCGCCGCGCTGCTGATGATGTTGAGAGGTGACTGGAGGAGAGGAGTTGCGTTCCCCCGTGGGAACTTCCGTGGTTCCCTGTGGGGAACCACGGAAGTTCGAAAGGGAACTACCGGCCGGTGGAAGGGAACTACCAGTTGGTGCCGGTAGTTCCCCAGTAGGAACTACGGAACTGTCGGTGGTTCCCTGCTGGTCCTGGTCGGTAGTTCCCTCCGTCGGCGCTGCGGCGGCGACCGGGATGGTCAGCCGGTACAGCGTCGGCCGGCGCGTGATCACCCGGACCGGCACCAGCCAGCCCGCGTCGACCAGGATCTGTAGCGTGGACGTCACCAGGGCGCGCTTACCGATGCTGGCCTGCGCCACGGCCCGGTCGTAGGTCAACCAGGCCAGGTCGGCGGCCGCCGTCCGATCGCCCTGGGCATCCCGGACGTGGCGGGCGTACGTCAGGGCGAGCAGTTTCGCGCGGGGCGGCAAGGACGACTCCCAGACCGCGTCCTGGTAGACGTCGGCGTGCCAACGAGCCGGGGCCGTCATCGGCCACCCGCAGCGTGTCGTGGGTGTGCGGTACGGTGAGGCTTCACATTTGGTCCTTCGGGATCGTTGACGGCGCGGCACCTCTGACCAGGTGCCGCGCCGTTGTTGTGGGTGGGCAGGGTCATGCGGCCCTCGTCTTGGGGCGCAGGGCCTCCAGCAGCACCCGGCGGTGCTCTCTGATGTCATTGCTGGGCCGCGGTTTCGGTGCCGGCAGCGGCGGCGGCGCGGTCTGCTCGGCGGCGGCCGTGTCCGGGTCGCCGTAGCGCTCGCTGAGGACCTGGGCGAGACGCGCGTCAGACATGGGTCACCTCCAACTGGTCGAGCAGGCTCGGCCCGTCCTGCGCGTCGACCGGCAGGGTCGAGGCGGTCGACGCAGCAGCGAGGCGGCGCGCGATGGCACGCCGCTTGCGCCAGCAGCCGGCACCGACGCGGCGAGCGCGGGACACGGGCGTGATGCACGGGGTGTCGCAGTCCAGGCAGGGCACCACCGGCAGGTCGTCAGGCCGGTCCACCGTCGGACTCCTCGGGGGGTGTGTGGTCGGGGCACAGACCGCTGTCCGGGTCGGGAGTGGCACCGCAGGGGGTACGTCCGGTGGGAGGCAGCCACGGGCAGGCGGGCGGGCCGCCGGGGTGCGCGTCGATGGCCATCCGCGTGAGACCGGCGAGCATGGCGGTGGTGAGCGCCGCCGCGTCGCTGCCGTCGACAGGGACGGACGAGAGTCCGGATCTGCCGTAGGTGGGGCTGGAGTGGGGGTGGTCGTACCAGGTGCGGTTGTGCCAGTCCGTCCACCGCAGATGGAAGTCGTCCTCCCGCTCCTGCCGGATCGACGGATCGGTGAGGCCGGGCGAGTACGGGCCCCGGGTCAGCTCAGAAAGCCGTGCCAGAGGGGTGGTGTGACCGCCGTAGTGGCCCAGCTTGCTGCGGACGGTGTGGATCAGGCGGCGTCCTACCAGCGACGTCAGCACGGGCACCAGGCGGTCCGCGGCGATCCCACCGAGCACGCGGTCGATCCCCGCGAGCGCACCCTCGGCGGACGGGTACGCGCGGCGGGCGACGACGTCGACGAGAACCTGCCCGTCGAGGGTGATCGCGTGGACGTGGTACGGGGCGCCCCAGTCGGTCAGCCCGTACGCGGCGATCAGCACGGTGTCGGGGTCGTCGAGGACGTCGCCGGCCCACGCCACGGCGGCCGCACGCAGCCGCAGCCACGATGGCCGGGCCGCGGCGGACCGTTCGGTGACGACGCAGCCGGCGCACAGTCGCCGGCCACGATCGATGAACTCCAAGGGGTCGGGTCTGGTGGCCGCGCACCGGGCGCAGGTCCGTGCGGCCGTCCAAGCGGCCTGCCGGCCCGGCGACAGCGCTGGCAGCGGCGTCGACGCGGTGATCTCGTACAGGTCGGTGTGCTTGTTGCCGTGGTAGAACAGCGTCGCTGCCGGCTTCTGGCCCTCGGCGGGGCGGCGGCGCAGACGCCGCAACATCGTCACGGTGGCCAGGCCATCGGGGATCTCACCGACCCGGTACAACGGCCGGCCGGGGTTGAGCTTACGACTGGCGGTCATGATGACCCTTCACTCGTGCGGACATGGGCGCGGATGTACTGGCGGTATCGGCCGGCGTCCGGGCCGGCCAGGACGTGCGGGTTGCCGACCTCGATGAGGCGGCCGGCGGCGCCGAGTTGGGCGCGGAGAGCGGTGATCTCCTCGTAGGTGCCGACAGCCCAGATCTCCAGGCCGAGGCTGGTGTGGGCGCGAGGCTTGGCGCTAGGCATGGCGGCCGCCGTGCGGCCACGGCCCGGGAGGCTGGGCGTTGAGGGCGGCGTAGCCGGCGCGGGTGAGCCGGTAGCGCGGCGGGCCTACATGCCGGAGGTGGGCGAGCGCGGCGATCGTGATGGCCAGGAGCCGGTCCCGGTCGTCGGCGGGCAGCTGCGCGATGGCGTCGGTCACCTGCTGGCCGGGGCAGATGCCGGCGTGTGGGCAGGCCTCGGCCTCGGTGTGTTCGGCGGCTCCGGCGACCAGGACCGCCAGGGCGGCGCGGTCCTGGTCGAGGCGGGCCACAGTTGCGGGGTCAGGAGTCAGGTCGTCCACGGTTACTCCTTCTCGCCGAGGATCCGGGCCTCCAGCTCGCGGGCCGCCTCCTCGATGGCGGTCTCCGGGCGGGCGGCGGCTGGTGCGGTTTCGGGGTGCTGGGCGTCTCCCGGCCGGCCGAGCTTGCGGCAGGTGGCGCAGGCGGTCAGCTCGGTCCACGGGTCGGCCGGCTCGCTGTCCTGCCGCACGTAGCGGTGCGGCAGGACAGCGGGCCGGCCAGGGCGGCGGACCGTCCTAGACACCGCTGGCCGTGACGGTCAGGCCCAGCAGCGGGGCCAAGCGCTCGACGACGAGGCGGCCCTGGTCGAGCGGCAGCAGGGTGAGGGGCCCGCCGGCGACCTGTACCGCGAGGCACGCGGCGCGGTCGACGTCGTCGACGGAGACGTGGCCGGGCAGCTGCAGCTGGGCGGTCACCGAGATGGCGTCGCCCATCGGCAGGACCAGGACGAGCCGCTCCGGGACGCCGCGGTGCACGCCGCCGGTGGCCGGCAGGCTGGGCACCTCGGCGTCGCACAGCGCGGGCCGGCACCAGTCCGGGTGTTCGAGCGTCATCGCGACTCCTCGGCGGGGATGCGGGGCAGGACGACGGTGTCGCTGACGGCCGGGGTGGCCGGCGACACCGGGGAGGGAACGGCGGGCTCCGGGGCGACGGGCGCGGGCGGTAGCCAGGTCTCGTCGTAGGCGGGCCGCTCGGCCAGCAGAGTGAGGGGCCCGAAATAGTCCACGGCCAGGGCCGGCCCGTACATGAAGCCGCTGACCGGAGCGATCAGGAGAGTTTCGCCGTGGTCGTCGGGCTCGCGTCGGTAGTGGATGGAATGCAGCAGCGTGCCGTCGGCGCCGCGCCACGTTTGGCCGGGTTCGAGGGCTGGCACGTACGGCTGGATCTCCACCAGCGGGTGGAAGTGCTCGTCGACGAGCGGCAGGGTGACGATGTCGCCCCGGCAGCCCGGGAGAGTTACCCGCATCTGCAGGTCGCCGTGGGAGACGATCGTCGCCTCGGGGATCACCAGACGCACGACGGTGCCGGGCGGGGTGCGGTCGTAGGTCGTCACCGGCCACCGTCCCTGGGCTGCTCGGTGACCTTCACCCTGAGGGCCTTCGCGTGCTGGCGGGCGGCCGCGCGCAGCGCGGTCCGGGCCTTGGCCTTGCTCCGGCCGCAGTCCACGACGGCCACCTCGCCGCCGCCGGGTCGGTGGGTCACCTTCCAGCCGGCCTCGCGGCTGTAGTGGGCTTCCGCCACCGGGTTGTCGTTCTCGGGCCGGTAGATCGTGTCTAGGGTGATCACGGCGTACATGGGCGCGGAGCGGTCGTACCCGTACTCCACGATGCGGATCTCCGGGGTGCCGTGCGGGCGCCAGGGCGGAGCGATCGCGTCGAGCTGGCACCACTGCTTGATCAGCCACGAGTAGTCAGGGCCGGTCTTGTCCGTCCATACCCGGACCGGCGCGTACTGGGTGGCCTGCTCGATGCGTTCGACGGTCTCCCAGCGATTCATGGGTGACATGAACTGCCAGCCCGGGGCCAGCCGGTTCGCCTGCGGGCGGGTGTCGTCGCAGCCGGTGCACTGCTTGTTCCCGCCGCAGCTTCGGCAGGTCGGCTCGTTCTTGAGCAGCACCTCCGTGGCCAGGCCCCGGCGGTGGCGCAGGATCCGCACGACGTTCGTCACCGAGACGCGGTCGCCCAGATCGAAGACCTCCCGGCGTAGCTGAGACATCGCGTGGTCGACGTCGACGTCGTCGGGCAGGTTCGGCACCTTGGCGTTCGCCTCGTACCGGCGGAGCCAGTCGGTGTCGGTCGTGTGGGTCATCGGCGTGCCTCTCGCTGGTCGCGTAGCCGTACCCGGGGCCGCGGTCGGACGGGCTTGTCGTCGAGATCCGGGTCGTAGGTGGCCAGCGCCCCGGGCGCGAACTTCTTGGCGCGGTACATCGCGGCGTCCGCCTGGCGCAGCGTGAGGGCCAGGTCGCCGATTACCACCGGGGCCAGGCCGACCGTGGCGTGCACGCAGATGAGCTCGCCGCCGGGCAACTGCACCGGCCAGTACTGGGGCGGGCCGCCCGGCATCCGGCCGGCCAGCACGAACTCGTCGCCGCCCATCCGGGTGGCCATCGGGAAGTCGTGGAGACTGTCAGCCACCGCCTTGAGGACGGCGTCGCCGGCGGCGTGCCCGAACTCGTCGTTGATCTCCTTGAAACCGTCCAGGTCGAGCATCGCGAGCACGTAGCTCGTCTGCGCGAACCCGAACGCGTCCGCCAGGCCCGCTCGGTTCAGCAGGCCGGTGAGCGGGTCACGCCGGGACTGCCGCTCCGCCTCCTGCAGCAGCCCCACCAGCTCCCGGTTCTGCTGGCGCAGCGTCGCCAGCTGGGCTCGCAGCGTCGCCACCTCGGACCGTCGCACCAGCCGCGCCGCGTTCACCGCTCGCCCCCGGACCTGGTGAACGCCACCTCGTCCTCGCGGCCGGTCTGGCCCGGGGCTGGCCACGTTGCCGGGTGGGCCGGGTCCGCCGGCGGGCTGTCGGCGGCAGGCCCGGTGACCTTGCACCAGATGTGCAGCTGCCAGCCGTGCCACAGCGTGCCGGCGTCGCTGTTGCCCACCCAGTGCCAGCCGCGGCCGGCCCGGTCGCGCAGCAGCTCGATGTCGAGCTCGTGGTGGACCGTGTCGACGCCGAGCATCACGGCCCACGCGTCGACCGCCGCGGCGGCGTTGTCATCGAACCGCAGGTTGACGTACCCAATGGACGGGTCGGTCTCGATGATCATTGGGGCGGGCAGGGACTCGGTCACCGTGCGGGCGATCACCCGCAGCAGGTACGCCCGCTCCGCTGGGTTCTTCCGATGCCTCACGTCGTAGGGCTCCGGTACGATCTGTGCCATCTGGGTCTCCTTGATCTATGGCGGGTCAAGATCCGGTCTTTTGTGAGCCCCCGACCGTGTCCGCGGTCGGGGGCCCGCTTGTTACGCCGCCCGTTTCCGGGCTGCTCGCGCCTTCGCGCTGGCCAGTGCGGCCTTGCGCATGTGGGCCCGACGGAGCCGGTCGACGGCGGCCGCGAGGTCCTCGGGCGACAGGACGCCCTCCGGGTCGGCCTGCTGTTCCAGCCGTCGCCGGCGTCCCTCGTTGGCGGGTCCGAGCGCGGCCGTGCGCTGCTCGCTGGTCGTGCGGGCCCACCGGTGCAGCACGCCGATCGCGCCTGCGAGGCTCCGCTGGCTCGCGGGTAGGGCTGCAAAGCCCTGGCTCTCGCGGCCCATCAGGCGACGCCGGCCTGGTCGCGGTCGGCTCGGAAGGCGTCGCGGGTCTCCGGCTGGAGGACCCGGATCAGCGCCGCGTGGACCGACGCGCTGGCTCGCGGGGAGTGCCCCAGCTCGAGCTTGGTCACGTACGCCCGGGATACCCGGATGCGAGTCGCCAGGTCGGCAACCTCGATGCCGCGGTCGATGCGGATCCGCCGGAGGGCGTCCCCATCGATCGGGACGGCCGTGGTCGGTCGTCTGCGGGTCGTCGTCATGCCCGCAGTGTAGGCACGGCTAGGAACATCTAGCAACAGGAACAGCCGGGAACAGAAATTTGCATATCGCCACCTGCCGTGAGACGGCGATTCACGTTGATTCACGTTCGTGACTTAAAACAACCTTGAGGCCAGGGCTCTAGGTGTTCCCTGCTGTTCCTGCGAGACTGTTCCCGTGTCGAGGAGAGGCAGCGGTCCGGTGGACGAGTCAACGCGCCGACGGGAGGCGGGGGCGATCGTCCGGCGGGCGAGGCGTGCGCGAAACATGACGATCGACGCGGCCGCCAAAGCGGCGACGGTCGGGCCGGTCACCTGGCGAAATATAGAAGTTGGTGAGCGCGCCAAGGCGTGGACCTTGGAAAAGGTGGACCGGCAGCTCGGCTGGCCGCCTGGGTCCCTTGAGCGCTACATCCGTGGCGACGACACCGCGCTGACCGGAATCGACTCGGCGGGCGGCACAAGCTCGGTGGACGATGTCGACCTCGTCCTCAGTCTTGATCTACCTGACACCACCAAGGTGATCCTCATTCGGGCCGTCAGGTCGGGTGGCGAGCCGCTCGACGCGATCCTCGCGATGGATCTCGCGGACGCCGACAAGGTCACCGCCATCCAGGCGCTGCGCGAGCTGTTCACCCAGCGTTCGGCCGCCACGCCCGCCCGCAGCGCCTAGTTCACCGACCACCCGCTTATCGACTTTGCGCACGGATGACCAGCGCTCACCAGCCCGAACCGTACGACGTTCAGGCGCTCCCTGCTTGTAAGCGGGATGTCGCCGGTTCGATCCCGGCCGGGGGCTCCATCTGTATCACGCGCGGCGCACCGGGCTGACACCTCGATGTGGCCGGGTGTTCAGGCAGACCCGTTAGGCTCCGCCTTCACCCGTCACCACGAGCAGGGACGCCCGCCGCCGTGCACCATGCCAACCACTACTACGGGCACTCGCACGTGCTGGCCCGGTACTGCGGACTCGACGACCGGGATCCGCCGCGCATCCACGGCTACCTCCAGCACGGCTGGAACATCGGCGACGGGATGGCCCCCGACCACGAGTTCGTGCCGGGGGTGCCGCTGTTCCTCTGGTCCGAGCGGACCCGGCGGCGGGCCTGGTCGCTCGGCCGCCGGCAGACGTACGTGGTCGGCTCGCCGTGGGCCTACCTGCTGGCGATCGAGCCGGCCGGCCCGCCGGAGCGGGAGGGGACCATCTGGTATCCCTTCCACGGTTGGGAGGGGCAGCGGGTGGTGGGCGACCACGGCCGGCTGATCGACGAGATCCGGGCGGTGGAGCCGGGGCCGGTGACGGTCTGCCTCTACTGGCAGGAGTACCGGTCGACGCGGGTGCGGCAGCACTACGAGCGGGCCGGCTTCCGGGTGGTCTGCCACGGCTACCGGGGTGGCCGCTGGAGCGACCTCGACCGCGGGTTCCTGCACCGGCAACTGGCCGAGCTGCGGCGGCACCGGCGGGTCGCCTCGAACCGCCTGTGCAGCGCGGTCTTCTACGGCATCCTGGCCGGCTGCGAACCGGCGGTCTACGGCGACCCGATGCAACTGGCCGGCGAGGCGCCGGTGTGGGGCGGCCAGCCCCGGATCCGTCGGCAGTGGGCCGACCTGCACGGCCCGCAGGTCGCCCCGGACATCGCCCGGGAGTGCGCGGTGGCCGAACTGGGCGCCGACCGCCTGCTTCCGCCGGCCGAACTGCGCCGGCTGTTTCGCTGGCCCGAGCCCGCGCCGGTGGCAGCCGGCACGGGGGCGACGCCGACGCGGCCCGCGACCACGCCGCGCCACCCGGTGCGACGGGCGGGCGGCCTGGCACGGAGGTGGCCCGTTGAGCGTGCAGCTGCTCGGGGGCGAGATGCTCGCCTGGTCGGATCTTGACGGCATGCACGGCACCGGACCGGTACGGGGACCGGGACTGGCCGCGCTGCTGACCGCCGCGTCCGGCCGCACCCTCGTGGTCGGGCCGCACCATCCCGAGCTGCTCGACGCGTTGCCCCCGGCGGACCTGACGGTCCTGGTGCGGGGCCTGCCGGACGCCGAGGCACTGGCCGCGCGGTACGCCGATCGGCCGGGGGTGCGGGTGTGCTGCGGCGGACCGGAGAAACTCACCGGCATGCCGCCGTACGACACCGTGGTCGCCCTGGACGGGCTGGCCCGGCTGAGTTCCGCCGAGGGAGCGGAGCTGCCCTGGGGCGCGGCCTTCGACCTGCTCACGTCGGTGCTGCGGCCGGATGGCCGGCTGCTGCTCGGGGTCGAGAATCACCTCGGGCTGCACCGGCTGCTGGCGGTGCCACCCGAGAGCACCGACTCCGACTGGGCGGCGCTCGGCGAGTACGACGACACCCGCCCGGCGGGACTGGTCCGCCTGCGGGCCCACCTGGCGGTGGCCGGGATGCGGATCCGCGGCACCTGGGCGACCTTCCCGTCACCCGTCGCCCCCGCAGCCCTGCTCGGCACCGAACTGCTGACCGACCCCACCCTTACCGGCTTCCTCCAGGCCACGGTGGCCGGCAGCGGGCGCGTCTCCGTCGCGCCGGACCGGCCGCGGCTGGCCGATCCGGATCGGCTGGCCGGGGCGGCGATCCGGAACGGGGCCGTCCTGGAACTCGCACCCGGCTGGGTCGTGCTGGCCGAACGGCCGCCGGGAAACCTGGCTGAGCAGGCCGCCACCGCCGCGGCGGTGCTCGTGCACGGCGGTCGGCTCCGGGAGATCCACCGTGACCCGGTGCGCGGATGGCGGTTCGCCGACGGCGCGGAGGTTCCGTCGGGGCGTACCGTCGAGGATCTGGTGGTGGCCGCGTCGCTGCGGCGGGACCTGCCGGCGGTGGGTGCGCTGCTCACCGGCTGGCAGTCCGGTGTGGCGGCCGGCGTCCCGGCGGACCGGGTGGTCCGCACGCCGGCCGGCACCTGGCACGGCCTCGCCGATCCGACCGCGCCGGCGGCGGTGCTGCGGCGGCTGGCGTCCCGGCTGGTCGACGCGGGGCTCGCCCACCTGTGGCCGGCCGGTGAGCTGGCCGCGACCCTGGCCACGATGGCCGGCCAGGAGGCGGGTCCGCCTGTCGACGACGTCGGCGGCGGCACCGCCGGGGGATGGCGGGAGCTGCTGGTGGATCGGGAGCGGCTGGCTCGCGAGCTGGCCGAGGCTCGCGCCCTCCAGCGGTGGTACGAGCGGACGCTGACCGAACGTGACGGCGAGCTGAAGCGGTTGCGCCGGATCGTTTCGCTGCTGGACGGCACCCCCACCGCTCGGGCCGGCCGCCTCCTGCTCGCCGGTGCCCGCACCGCCCGCCGCACCGCCCGCACCGCCCGCTCCACCCTCCGCCGCCTCCGCCCCCCGACTAACCCCCACCCCACCCACCCCCCACCCCACCCCACCCCCACCCCCCACCCCCGCTCACGTCGATCATGCAGTTGTGGCGCCTCAGAAATGGCACGAAAGGCACACTTTTCTGGCGCCACAACTCCATGATCGGCGAACGGTGTGGGGGTTAGGGGTTAGGGGTTAGGGGTGGGGGGAGGGTGGTGTAGAGGTGTTCTAGGTGTTGGGTTTGGCGGTGGAGGTCGAAGTCGGTCTCGGCGCGATGGCGGGCTGCCTTGCCGAGACGGTCGCGCAGTGCGTCGTCGGTGAGCAGCCGGCGGAGGTTCGCGGCCAGGGCGGACGGGTCACCCTCGGCGCAGAGCAGGCCGTTCGCCTCGTGGGTGACCGCCTCGGGGATGCCGCTGTGGTATGTGGAGACGACCGGCACGCCGACGCCGAACGCCTCCAGGATGGTGGTGGGCAGGCCCTCGGTGTCGCCGTCCGACGCGGTCCGTGACGGTGCCGCGAGGATCCGCGCCCGGCCGACGTGCCGCATCACCTCGGGTGGCGGGAGGGTGCCGGCGAACGTCACGTCCACGCCCAGCAACTCGGCGCGGGCGCGTACCCGTTCGTGCAGCGGGCCGGTACCGACGAGCAGGACCCGGGGACGCAGGTCGGGCAGCATCCCGACGGCCTCGACGAGGTCGTCGACCCCCTTCTTCTCGACGAAGCGACCGACGAAGACGACGTCCCACTCCTTCGGCCCGGCCGCCGGCTCCGGCGGTACGGGTACCCCGGTGTGGTGTACGCGGACCTTCGCGGGATCCGCCCCCAACTCCACCGCCCTGTCCCGGATCGCCCCGGAGACGGCCAGGACCAGCGTGGCCCGGTCGAACATGGTGCGCAGGTTGCGCCGGTGCCGGACGCCCCGGGGGCCGGGGGCGGCTGCCTGCCGGGTCACGTCGAGGCCGTGCAGGGTGACGACCAACGGGATGCCGAGCTGGGTGGCGGTGCGGCTGATCAGCCAGCCGTCCCCGCCGAAATGGGCGTGCACCACGTCGGGTCGCAGCCGGGCCAGCAGCCGGCCCAGCCGGGGCGAGCCGCCGGTCAGGCGCAGTCGCAGCCATTCGCGGCGGCCTCGTGGCGTGTCGGGGCAGACCACCACGTCGCTGTCCCGGGAGAGCGCCGAGACGACCCGGATCGCGCCCAGGTAGACCGGACGCCAGGTGGGCAGCGCGTCACCCTGGTTGCGGATGAACGTCTCCGACCCGGGCAGCAGGCAACTGCGCCAGATCACGGCGACCCTATCTCCGGACATCTGCCCCGATCTCCGCCGCCCCGGGCTGCGCGCCGGCCACGGACCGTTCCTTGGCCCGGCGCCGGCCGAGGATCCGGTCGCGTACCTGGTGCCGCAGCTGCGGGGGGATCAGCCAGATCTGCACGAAGGCGAGGTAGTCCAGGGCACCCGGCCGGCCGTGCCGGCGTGCCTCGGCGAGCAGCAGGCGGAAGACCCGGAAGCTGCGGGTGGGTGCGGCCATCGAGCTGATGACGCTCATCGTAGTCGCCGCGTAGGCCCGCGGGGTGATCAGCGGGCGGATCCCGCGCAGCCACTCCAGCTGCGCCTCCCAGGGCGAGCTGAGACTGATCCGCGGGCGGTTCTCGTCCTGGTGCCACAGCACGAGCGGCTCGGCGGCGATGAGCAGGTCGACGTCGGCATGGCTGGTCGCGCGTACGGTCCAGTCGAGTTCCTGCTGCCGGCGCAGGCCGACGGTGAACGGCACCCGGCGCAGCAGTTCGGTCGGCGCCATGATCGTCGAGGTCTGGATGAAGCCGTCACCGTGGAAGAGCCCGCGCCGCAGGGTGAGGTACTCGCAGATCGGCTCGCCCGGCTCCGGCAGCCGGCGGGGCATCACGAACTCCGCCCGGGGCGTCTTGTTGATCAGGCGACTGGCGATGATCGGGTTGGCCACCGAGGCCTGGCGGGCCAGGTCGAGCTGCACGGCCAGCTTGTCGGGCAGCCACTCGTCGTCATCGTCGAGCAGCGCCGTCCACCGGGCCCGCGCCTCGCCCACGCCGACGTTTCGGGCGTTGGGCGCGCCACCCTTCCCGGGCAGTTCCACCACCCGCAGCCGGGGGTCGCCGATCTCGGCCAGGGCCTTGCAGGTCTCCTCGTCGGGACCGTCCACCACCACAACGACCTCGATGTCGGTCACGGTCTGGGCGAGGGCGCTGCGGACCGCCCGGGTCACCAACGCCGGCCGGGCGAAGGTGGGGATGACCACGCTGACCTCGGGTGTGGATGGCATGACCACCTGCTCACTCGTGCCGGGTACGACGTGCGGGCAGTGCGACGCTAGGTGGCGTGGACGGCCCGCCGGTGAATGGCAGGCGGCTGCCAGGCATACAGCTCTGGTCGTGGCGGTCCTCCCCGACCGGCGGACCCGCCCGGGGAGGGTGGCGCACCGCGCCGCTATGGTCGCCGTACCAGGAGCACGCCGTGGCGCGGCGGAGGGATGGTGGGCGGTGGCGGATGCGGAGCTGGTCGTCGAGGTGGCGGGCGCGGTGGCCACGGTGGTGATTCGCAACCCGGGCCGGCGCAACGCGATGACCCCGGCCATGTGGCGGCAGCTGCCGGTGCTGCTCGACGGCCTGGAGGCCGACCCGGCGGTACGCGCGCTGGTGCTCACCGGCGCCGACGGCACCTTCTGCGCCGGCGCCGACCTGGGCGACCTGGACGAGCTGCTGGAGGCGGGCGACGGCAGCATCGCGGTCGCGGCGGAGGAGCGGCTGGCCAACTTCGCCAAGCCGACGGTGGCCGCGGTGCGGGTGCCTGTGTCGGCGGCGGCTGTCAACTCGCTGTCGCCTGCGACCTGCGGATCGCCGCCGCCGACGCGCGGTTCGGCGTACCACCGGCCCGGCTCGGCCTGGTCTACCCGGCGCCGACCACCCACCGGCTGGCCCGGCTGGTCGGCCCGGCGGCGGCCAAGCATCTGCTTTTCACCGGTGAGCTGGTGGACGCCGGGCGGGCGCTGCGGATCGGCCTCGCCGACGAGGTGCTGCCCGGTGCCGAGCTGGACGGCCGGATCGCCGGGCTCACCGGCGTGATCGCCGAACGTTCGCAGCTCAGCGTCGTCGCCGCGAAGGAGATCATCGACGGCCGGCCGGACGACGGCCGGATGGCCTGGTGGCACGGGCAGGTGCGGGCCAGCGGCGAGGCCCGGGAGGGCGTCGCCGCCTTCCATGAGCGCCGCCCGCCCAGGTTCCGGTGGACGCCGCCCACCGGGAACTGAGCCGGCGCAGGTCAGGCTGGCCCGCGTCGGGCGAGCAGGCCACGGGGCCGGACCGAGTGGACCGGCTCGGCAGCCCCGCCCTCCGCCCGCAGGATGTGGTTCGCCGCGACGATGCCGGTGGCCGCCGCCCGTTCCATCAGGGCACCGGGAAAGTCGGTGCGGATGCCGTCGCCGGCCAGGTAGAGCCCGCCGGCCTCGGTGCGAACCCGGGGCCGCCCGGCGTGCCCGCCGGGGGCGAAGGCGGGTGCCTTCGCCTCCACCCGGGCGCGCAGCTCCCGCACCCGCAGACGGTCCACCTCCGGCCAGAGCGTAGCCAACTCGGTGCGCATCCGTTCGGCCAGCTCCACGGCCGGCACACCCGCCGCGCAGGCGTACGCGTGCAGCTCGATCACCGAGCCGCCACCGCGCTCCGCCCAGCGCCGGGACTCGCGCTCCAGCCGGTGGTACAGCGTCACCGAGTCCAGCGTGGACTGCCTGGACACGCCGCTGAAGATCGCCCGCCCCGGGTCGACGTCCCCGTCGCACCAGTAGCGCGCGACCGCGTACGGAGGACCGGGCCGGCCGTACGCGGGCATCGCCGCCGCCAGGGCCGGTGCCTCCCGGGCCAGCGACGGGGAGTCCGCGACCAGCGCGGCGAGTGCCGGCGGGTCGACGGCGAGCACGACGTGCCCGGCCTGGTGGACCCCGTCGGGGGTCTGCACCTGCCAGCCGGTGGAGTCGTGGTGCACTGCGGTCGCCGGGACGCCGGTGCGCACCTGGCCACCGTGTCGCTCGACGTGCCGGGCCAGGGGTGCCCAGATCGCCGTGGCATAGTCCTCGTCCGGGCAGTCGAAGGCCAGCCCTTCCGGGTTGCCGAGCAGGTAGAAGTGGAACTGGGCGATCATCTCGGCGGCCGACATCTCCGCCTCGTGGTTGAAGAACGAGTGGGAGAAGACCTCGAAGAGCATCGCCCGCGCCCGGTCCGGCAGCCGCAACGAGGTGAGCAGCCCGTCGGCGGTGGCATGGTCGAAGTCGGCGTAGGTGCCCACCGGGTCGTACGCGAGCAGCGGCAGCGCGGCGTCCCGGTCCATCCCGCGCAGGTCGCGCAGGCGCAGGCTGGGACTGCGGGCAAGCAGGGTGAGCAGGTTCGCCGGCGGGGCGGGTGGCAGCCGCCCGAACTCCTCGGTCGGCCACTGAGCGCTCAGCACCGGATAGCCGGGGACGGCCCGCAGGAAGCCCAACGCCGGGTCGATCCGGCGCAGGATGTTGCGCCAGTTGTAGTACTGCCGGAAGAAGGCGTGGAAGCCGTGCTCGTTGGTCAGGCGGGTGCCGTCGGCGAGCGTCTCCGGCCAGGCACCGAGCCGCCCACCCAGGGCCGGCGAGGCTTCCAGCACGGTCACCTCGACGCCGCGCTCGGCGAGCACCACCGCCGCGGACATGCCGGCGATCCCCCCGCCGACGACCACCGCGGAGACCGGTCGCGGCACCCGGGGTGCACCCACGCCGCCCGGATCCACCTCGTGCGGGCGCACGCCGATGAGCCGCCCGAACAGCTTTGACAGCGCCATGCGCGACCTCCCGCAGCGATCCACCTCAGTGTGCTCGCCCCGATCACCGTGGGCAGTGCCGGGGGCGGTCCGAGGTGGGCCAGACGTACTCCAGGTCGTCCGGGACGCCGTCGCCGAAGATGGGGCGGTAGTGCGCCGGATCCTTGCGCAGCAGCGAAGAACGGTGGCTCAGGTGCACGTCCGCCCGGCCGAGCCACGGCGGCAGCTCTCCTGCGCTGGCGAGGTCCCGCTGGCTGCGGACCCGGTCGATGCCGCAGGCGGCGGCGAGGTCGGCGGCGAGCGTCCGCGCGCAGGTGTCGGCCCGACCGGCGGCGCACCAGACCGCGCAGACGTCCAGCCCGTACCGGGTGAGGGCTTCCTCGTACCCGGCCCACATCCGTACCGCCGGGTGGTTGCGCCAGCCGTACCGGGGCCAGGTCAACCCGCGTAGCACCTGGATCGCCTCGACCCGCTGCTTGCCCAGCCGTCGTTGGTCCAGCGCCCCGGCGCTGGCCAGGAAGTCCGGGTACGGCAGGAAGGTCTGCATGCCGCTGCCCCTACCCGCGAAGGGCCTGGACATGCCGTTCGGAAGGGACAGTCATGATCAGTGGGACTGCGCGAGCTGCGACCGCCTGTCTACCATCGGACCATGGCGGAGCCGCTGCTCGATCGGGCCCGGCGGGCCAGCCGCCGGTTGCGGGCCAACGGGGAGTCCCGGGCACACTACGTGATCTGCGGGCAGGATCCCCTGGCCTACTGGGTGGTGCGGACGATGCTCGCCACCGAGACGCAGGACGGCCGGGTGCGGATCACCCTGATCGTGCCCGACGGCCGACGCACCCCGGGGCCGGACGGTCGTGACCTGCCCGGCATCGAGGTGATCAGGGCCGAGCGGCTGGACGAGGCCGCCTTCCGCCGGGCGGGGCTGACCGGCGCCGCGGGGCTGGCGCTGCTGCACCAGGACGACGTGGGCAACATGCACGCCGCCCTCTGCGCGCAGGAGGTCGAGCCCCGGCTGCGCCTGGTGGTGCGGATGTTCAACACCGGGCTGGCCAACGGCGTGCTGCAGATCTTCCCCGACTCGGCGGTGCTGTCGGACGCCTCGATGGCCGCCCCGGCCTTCGTGGCCGCCGCGCTCGGCGAGGTCGCTTCGACGCACTTCCGGCACGGCGGGCGCACCCTCTACGTGGCCCGGCGCGACGACGTACGCCCGAGCGAGATCGTCTGCGGGGTGGCCGACACCCGCGACCCGCAGCAGGAACTGGTGCTCCCCGCCGACGACCGGGACGCCGACGTGGTGCTCGCCGAGGCCGCTGGCCGGGCGGCCGGCACCGAGCTGGCCGCGCGCCGGCTGGTCCGGGCCCGACGGCGGCGCCGACCGGTGGCGATGGTGCTCCGCGCGATCCGCAGCTTCGCCACCCGCAAGATCGGGCTCGCGGTGCTCGTGCTGCTCGCCATGGTGGCCGCACTGGGCGCGCTGTACGCCAACGCGGCGCACGTCAGCTGGGCCGACGCGCTCTACCTGACCCTGGTCACCACCCTCACCGGGCAGGATCCGGACACCGCCAAGTCGGCCGCCGAGCAGGTCATGCAGGTGGTGCTCAACCTCGCCGGGCTGGCATTGATCCCGCTGATCACGGCGGTGGTCGTCGACGGTGTGGTCCGCGCCCGGCTGGCCCTGCACACCGGGCGGATCCTGCCCGAGCGTTTCGGGCACGTCGTGGTGGTGGGGCTGGGCAACATCGGTACCCGGGTGATGGCCCAGCTCAACGACTTCGGCGTCGAGGTGGTGGCGATCGACAAGAACGCGGACGCGCGCGGTGCGGGGCTGGCCCGGCGGCTCGGCGTACCGCTGGTGGTGGGCGACGCGGGGCAGGAGGAGACGCTGCGGGCGGCCTCGGTCGCCACCTGCCAGGCGCTGGTGGTGGTCTCCACCGACGACGGGGCCAACCTGCGGGCCGCGCTGAACGCCCGGGCCATCAACGACCAACTCCGGGTGGTGCTGCGGCTGTTCGACGGCGACTTCGCCGAGCGGGTGCAGCGGGCCTTCGGCATCGGCACCTCGCGCAGCGTCTCCTACCTGGCCGCACCGTCGTTCGCCGCCGCCCTGCTGGACCGCGCGGTGATCGCCACCATCCCGGTGGGCCGGCACGCGCTGCTGGTCACCGAGGTTCCGGTGGCGTCCGGCTCGGCGCTGGACGGCCGGCCGCTCGCCGACGTCGGGCGGGCCGGCAGCGTACGCCTGCTCGCGCACGCCAGGACCGGGCAACGCCTCGACTGGTCGCCCGACCCGCGAATGGTGATCGTCGCGGGCGACCGGTTGACCCTGGTGGCCCGGCGAGCCGGCCTGAACGCGTTGCTGCGCGAGACGGCACCGCCCCCACCGCCGGATCCGGAGCCGGCGGCGGCCTCCGCCCGCGCGACGGCCTCGGCTGAGCACCCGCGGCATCGGAGGTGTCAGCGGCGGCGCCGGGCACAGCCGCCGTCAGCCGCGGCGCCGGGCATGGCCGCCGTCAGCGGCGGCGCAGGGCGTAGCCGGCGGCGCCGACGGCGAGCACCGCGAAGCCGGCGAGCACGCTGGTCCGCGGCAGGCTGACCGCGAGCAGCAGGCAGCCGAGCAGCCCGGCCACCGCCAGCGACTGCACCGGCAGCCGCCTGCCCCGATCCCGGCCCAGGGTCAGCGCCGCGGTGTTGGTGATCGCGTAGTAGACCAGCACCGTGCAGGCGGAGAAGCCGATCGCCCCCCGTACGTCGCCGAGCAGGACCACCAGGATCACCACGGCGGCCACCGCCAGCTCGGCGCGGTGCGGCACCCGGTGAACCGGATGGACCGCGTCTAGTGCGCCGGGCAGATCGCGGCGGCGGGCCATCGCCAGAGTGGTTCGGCCCACCCCGGCCAGCAGGGAGAGCAACACCCCCGTCACCGCGACGGTCGCACCGGCCCGGACCAACCACTCCAGGCCGGGCAGGCCGGCGGCGGACACCACGTCGGCCAGGGGCGCGGCGGACGCGGCGAGCCGGGCCGGTCCGAGCACCCCGAGCGCGACGACGGCCAGCAGCAGATAGATCGTCAGCACCACGCCGAGCGCCAGCGGCACCGCCCGGGGGATGGTCCGCTCCGGCTCGCGGACCTCCTCGCCGAGGGTGGCGATGCGGGCGTACCCGGCGAAGGCGAAGAAGAGCAGGCCGGCCGCGGTGAGCACGCCGCGGGCCGAGCCGCCGGGCTGATCGATCCGGCTGACCTGGACGCCGGTGGCGCCGGCCACCGTGACCAGGATCAGCACCGCGATCACGACCAGCACCAGGACCCGGGTGGCGGTCGCGGTCTTCGCCACGCCGCGCAGGTTCACCGCGGTCACCGCGACGACGGCAGCGACGGCGACGAGCCGGGCCTGCCCCGGCCAGAGGTACGCCCCGATGGTCAGCGCCATCGCCGCGCAACTGGCCGTCTTGCCGACCACGAAACCCCAGCCGGCGAGGAAACCGGCGAACGGGCCGAGCCGCTCCCGGCCGTAGACGTACGTGCCACCGGACTCGGGGTAGCGGGCGGCCAGTCGGGCCGAACTGGTCGCGTTGCAGAACGCGATGAAGCCGGCCAGGGCCAGCGCGACCAGCAGGCCGATGCCGCCGGCCGCCGCCGCGGCGGGAGCGAAGACCACGAAGACGCCCGCACCGAGCATCGACCCCAGCCCGATGACGACCGCATCCGGTACGCCCAACCGGCGCGCTAGTTGATCCACGAGGACACCCTAGGAGCGCTGGGTGAACGGTCGGTCCCACTGCCGTAGCCGGCCGGGTAACGGCAGGGCGTCCCAGGGCGCGCGGTGCAGCAGTCGGTCCAGCAGCAGCCCCAGCAGCAACCCGGCCACCGAGTCGGTCAGCCAGTGCCACCCCAGGTATGTGGTGGTGCACAGCACCACGGCCGGTGGCACGATCCGCACCACGAGCACCAGCCGGTCGGGCACGGCCCGGCCGAGGCTGGCCAGCAGCGGCACGAGCAGCAGCGCGAGCACGCCGTACCAGACGATCGCGTTGGCGACGTGCCCGGACGGGTAGGACTGGGCGAACCGCACCGGCAGGTCGTCCTGAAAGAGCGGAAGCGTCTGCTCCGGCGGCAGGAACGGTTCCTTGACGCTGGCACTCGGCGCGGGCCGGGCCGTCCAGACCTTCAGCGGACCGATGGTCAGGTAGGTGAGGACGAAGGCCGCCACCGGGACGAACAGCGGGCGCACGGACCGCAGCCGGACCGCGAGCAGGACCCCCAGACCGGCCGCGATCAGCGTCAGCGGGGTGCCCTGGCCGAGGTAGTTGAGGACGATCGCGATCCACCGGGCGGCCGTGGGCCGGTGCGCGTCGGCCCAGTCCGCCACCGCGCGGTCGAGCCCGAAGAACCAGCCGGCGGCGAGGGCGGCGGTCAGCCCGGCGAGGGCGGCGAGCAGCAGGGCGTCGAACCACCAGCCGGCCGGGCGCACCGGTGCCGGCCGCGTCCTCCGGCGTACCGGTGTCGTCTCCCGCACCCGGGCCACGCTACCGGCCGATGCCGGTGGCCGGGTGTGCGCGGTGCGCGGCGACTGTGGGCCCAGCCACGTGGGGAAGCTTTCCGGCGGGGAAAGCGTCAGACTTGACGCCGTGCGGATCACCTCGGCCCTCGTCGACCCGGCGCTGCTCGACCTTCCCTGGTCGACACCGCTGGAGCAGTGGCCGGCCGAGCACCTGGTCGCGCTGCCCCAGGGCATCTCCCGGCACGTGGTGCGCTTCGTGCAGCTGGGCGGGCACGTCTACGCGGTCAAGGAGACGGGCGAGCGGGTCGCCGAACGGGAGTACGACCTGCTGCGTGCCCTGGAACGGATCGACTTCCCGTCGGTGAAGGCGGTGGCGATCGTCGCCGACCGGGAGTCCGACGCCGGTGAGCCGCTGGATCCCGTCCTGATCACCCGTCACCTCCAGTTCTCCCTGCCGTACCGGGCACTGTTCTCGCACACGCTGCGGCCCGAGACGATGGGCCGGCTGCTCGACGCGCTCGCCGCGCTGCTGGTCCGGATGCACCTCACCGGCTTCTTCTGGGGCGACTGCTCGCTGTCGAACACGCTGTTCCGGCGGGACGCGGGCGCCTTCGCCGCGTACCTGGTCGACGCCGAGACCGGCGCGCTGCGCAGCGTGCTCTCCAACGGCCAGCGCGGTGAGGATCTGGAGATCGCCCGGGTCAACATCTTCGGCGAGGCGCTGGACCTCCAGGCCGCCGGCCTGCTGCACGACTCGATCGACCCCGAGGTGGTCTGCGAGGAGGTGGTGCAGCGCTACGAGCGGCTCTGGCACGAGATCACCTACGAGCAGCAGGTCGAGCGGGAGGCCCGGCACGACATCGAGGGGCGCATCCGTCGGCTCAACGAGATGGGTTTCGACGTGGCCGAGGTGGCCATGTCGAGCATCGACAACGGCCGCTACCTGATCCGGCCGAAGGTGGTCGACGCCGGCTACCACCACCGCCGGCTGCTGCGCCTCACCGGCCTGGACGCCGAGGAGA
The DNA here is from genome assembly GCF_019697375.1 of Micromonospora tarapacensis. NCBI lineage: Bacteria > Bacillati > Actinomycetota > Actinomycetes > Micromonosporales > Micromonosporaceae > Micromonospora > Micromonospora tarapacensis. Next base: position 267,431 of record NZ_JAHCDI010000003.1, read on the forward strand.
ACCAGGCCCGCAAGCTGCTCAACGACCTCGACGCGTACCGGGCGGAGAGCGATCTGATCGACGAGCAGCAGGCCGCGCACCGGTGGCTGACCGAGGTGTTCGAGCCGGTGGTCCGGGCGGTGCCCGCGCCCCTGCGGCGCAAGCTGGAGCCGCAGGAGGTGTTCGCGCAGATCATCGAGCACAAGTGGCTGCTCTCCGAGCGGGCCGGCCGGGACGTCGGGATGCGCCACGCGGTGCAGTCATTCCTGTCGGACGTGCTGGTGCACCGCCCCGACGAGCAGGCCGTCCTCGGCCTGGAGATCCCTACGGCGGGCTGACCGGGCGCACCGCCCGCGTCACTGCACCCAGGCGCCGGCCCGCATCACCCGGACGACCTCCAGGTCGTCGTCGAGCACCACCAGGTCGGCGCGCAGGCCGACCTGCAGGGCCCCGACCTGGTCGCCGAGGCCGACGGCCAGGGCCGGGGTGGTGGACGCCATCCGCACCGCGTCGGGGACCGGCACACCGGCCGCCACCGCGTTACGCAGCGCCGCGGCCATGGTGAGCGTGCTGCCGGCGATCGCGCCGTCGCCGGAGAGCCGGGCCACCCCGCCGGCCACGGTGACCTCCTGGCCGCCCAGCTCGTACTCGCCGTCGGGCATGCCGGCGGCAGCCATCGCGTCGGTGACCAGCGCACACCGTTCCGCGCCGGCGGTCGAGGTGGCGAAGGCGAGGGTCCCCTCGTGCAGGTGCACGCCGTCGGCGACGAGTTCGCAGACCACGTTCGGCGCGGTCAGCAGCGCCACCACCGGGCCCGGCTCCCGGTGGTGCACCGGGCGCATCCCGTTGAACAGGTGGGTGCCGACGCTCGCGCCGGCCGACACGGCGGCGCGGGTCTGCTCGTACGTGCCGTCGGTGTGACCGACCGCGGCGACCACCCCGTGCCGGACGAGCAACTCGACGGCCGCCAGCGCGCCGGTCCGCTCGGGAGCCAGGGTGACCATCCGTACCGTCCCGTCACCGATTTTGATCAGCTCGGTCAGCTCGTCGGTGGTCGGGTCGCGGAGGAACTCGGGGTTCTGCGCGCCGCAGCGAGCGGCGGAGAGGTACGGCCCTTCGAAGTGGATGCCGGCCAGCAGGCCGTCGCGGACCAGCGGCGCGAAGGCGGTGGTGGCCGAGCGCATCAGCTCGAAGGGTGCGCTGACCAAGCTGGCCAGCAGGCTGGTGGTGCCGTGCGCCAGATGGAACGCGGCAGCGGCGCGGGCCTGCCCGGCGTCGCCGGTGGTGAAGGTGTGCCCGCCGCCGCCGTGGGTGTGGATGTCCACGAACCCGGGGACGATCCAGTGCCCGTCCCGCACCGACGGGTATTCGGCGACCGCGGTGATCCGATCATCCCTGACCTCGACGCAGCCCTGCCCGATCACCCCGCTCGGGGTCACCACCCTGCCGTTCACCCGTATGGTCACCGCGTCTCCAGTTGGTCGAGGGCGAGCAGGGCGGCGCCGAGACAGCCCGCCTCGTCGCCGAGGGCGGCCGGGACCAGTCGTGGCTCCCGGTGGAAGGTCAGTCGGTCCCGCATCGCGGCACGCAGCGGGTCGAACAGTCCGGCGCCGGCCTGGGCGAGGCCGCCGCCCAGGACCACGGTCTCCACGTCGTAGAGGGCCTGCCCGGTGGCGAGGCCGTCGGCCAGCGCCTCGACCGCCTCCTGCCAGACCCGGCTGGCCAGTTCCTCGCCGGTCGCCGCGCGGGCGGCCACCTCGGCGGCGGTCACCGTCGTCCGGCCCGTACCGGCGGCGCCGAGTTCGGCGTAGCGGCGCGCCACGGCGGAGGCGGAGGCGACCGTCTCCAGGCAGCCGCGGCGCCCGCAGCCGCAGCGCGGCCCGTCCGGGCGGACCAGGATGTGGCCCAGCTCCCCGGCCGCGCCGTGCGCGCCGGTGACGGCCGAACCGGCCACCACGTGCGCGGCGGCGATGCCGGTGCCGATGGCCACGAAGAGCACGTGCCCGGCGTCGCGGCCGGCACCGATCCGCGCCTCGGCGAGGCCACCGGCGCGGACGTCGTGGCCGAGCGCCGTGGGCAGGCCGAGCCGCTTGGCCGCCAGCTCGCGCAGGGGTACGTCCCGGAAGCCGACGTTCGCCGACCAGACCGCCACGCCGCGTGGCTCGTCGACGACGCCCGGCACCACTATGCCGAGCGCGGTCGGGGTGTGGCCGTCCGCGCGGGCCTTGCCGGCCAGTCCGTCGGCCACCGCCAGGACCGTCTCGATGACGGCGTCGGCTCCGCGACCGGCCTCGGTGGGGTGTCGTTCGGCGTGCACCACCTCGCCGTCGGCGCGGATCAGGGCGCACTTCATGCCGGTGCCGCCCACGTCCAGCGCGACGACCACATTCCCGTCGTTCACCTGGACACCGTGCCGGTGCCGGTGCGAGCGGTTGCGGTGCTGGTCGGCGGGTGCGCTCGCGGACGCCCGCTCACGCGAGCACCACGGAGCGGCTCAGGTGCCGGGGCGCGTCGGGGTCGAGCCCGCGGCTGGTGGCGAGGGCTACGGCGAAGCGCTGGGCCAGGATCAGGTCGGCCATCGGGTCGACCGGCGTGCGCCCGGCCGCCCACCGGCCCAGGACGGTGCGGCAGCCGTGGGTGCGGCTGTGTGCGAAGGCCGCGCCGGTGGCGGCGACGTCCTCGGGCAGACCGTCCGGCAGCTCACCGAAGGCCCAGACCAGCCGGCCGGGGGCGGCCACCGAGATGGGGCCGTGCCGGTAGTCCATGGCGGGGTACGCCTCGGCCCAGAAGGTGGCCGCCTCGCGGCACTTCAGCGCCGCCTCCTGGGCCAGCCCGATCGTCCAGCCTCGGCCCAGGAAGGTGACCTGCTCGATCAGGCTCGGGTCGATCGGCAGCGGGGCGCGCACGGCGACCTCCGCGTCGGCGACCAGGGCCGTCATGTTGTCGCCGAGGTTGGCGCGGAGCAGCGCCAGCGCGCTGGTGGCGAAGCGGGTCTGCACCACCGAGCGTTCGTCGGCGAACGGCATGGTGACGGCGGCGTCCGCGACCTCCACGGACGGTGAACCGGGGTCGCCGACCAGCACCGTGGTCGGCGTCCGCCCGCGCAACGCGGCGAGCAGGTCCAGCACCTCGGTGGTGGTGCCGGAGCGGGTGATCGCCAGCAGGCGGTCGTAGCGGCGGCCGGCGGGGAACTCGCTGGCCTGGAAGGCGTCGGTCTCGCCCTGGCCGGCGGCCTCGCGTCGGGCCGCGTACGCCATGGCGATGAACCATGACGTGCCGCAGCCGACGACGGCGACCCGCTCGCCGGGGCGCGGCAGCCGGTCGAGCGCCTGCGGCGCCAGTTCGGTCGCCTGGCGCCAGCAGTCCGGCTGGCTCGCGATCTCCGCGTGGACGTACGCCATGAGAACTCCTCGCAGGGGCGGACCGGTGCGCAATACGGCTCATTAATCCGGTCTTTCGAGCGCCATTCTGCGCGAAACCGGGTGGCAATGGCAACCGCAGTGGCGATCGAGCAGCCCAGGGTTTTGCCTCATCGTAGTTTCGAGCACTAGTGTGCACGCAACCAATCACCGGTCGTGCAGACACGGAGGCTCCGGGGTGGACCGCTACGCGAGATGGAACGCCCTGCTCGAAATGCTGACCGACTCCGGTCGGGTCACCGTCGAGGAGGCCGCCGGGCGGCTGGACGTCTCTCAGGCGACCATCCGGCGGGATTTCGACCAGCTCGCCCAGCAGCAGATGATCACCCGCACCCGGGGTGGGGCGGTCGCCAACGGGGTCTCGTACGACCTGCCACTGCGTTACAAGACGGCCAAGCACTCGGCAGAGAAGCAGCGGATCGGCGCCGCCGCGGCGGCACTCGTCTCGCCCGGCACCGTGGTCGGCCTCAACGGCGGCACCACCAGCACTGAGGTGGCCCGGGCGCTGGCCGTCCGGCCGGACCTCAACACCAATGCCGAGGGCGCCCAGTTGACCGTGGTCACCAACGCGTTGAACATCGCGAACGAGCTGCTGGTCCGCTCCCGGATGAAGGTCGTGGTGGCCGGCGGGGTGGTGCGGCCGAAGTCGTTCGAGCTGGTCGGGCCGCTGGGCGGAGCGCTGCTGCGCGAGGTCACCCTGGACGTGGCGCTGCTCGGCGTGGACGCGATCGACCCGCAACTCGGCGCCGCCGCCCACCACGAGGGTGAGGCGGCGATGAACAACCTGATGGTGGTCCGGGCCAAGCGGGTCGTCATCATCGCCGACTCGTCCAAGCTGGGCGGTCACGCCTTCGCCCGGATCTGCCCGGTGGACCGGGTCGAGACGCTGGTCACCGACTCGGGTGCCGCGCCCGAGGTGGTCGACGCCTTCCGGGTCGCCGGCGTCCACGTCATCTGTGCCTGAGGCGCGACGAAAGACCCACCGACAGGTTTCCTCCGGCGTGGCGGTGTATACCGGGCATTGCCTTCCGGTGCATACCACGTATGGTGTCGGTCGTCACCCACACACCTACGGGGGAGGTGCAGCTTGCCAGCTGTCCTGGAAATCGAAGGTCTACGAAAGACGTACCGAAGTCGACGACGCGGCACCCGCAACGCCCTGGACGGCTTCGACATGCGGGTCGAAGCGGGGCAGGTGCACGGCTTCCTCGGGCCCAACGGCTCCGGCAAGACCACCACGCTGCGTACGCTGCTCGGCCTGATCCGGCCCGACGGCGGCCGGATGGTGATCCTCGGGCACGAGGTGCCCGCCCAGCTGGACCAGGTCGCCTGGCAGGTCGGCGCGATCGTGGAGAGCCCGCAGTTCTTCCCGCACTTCAGCGCGCGGGACACGCTGTCGCTGCTGGCCGGCGCCGGTGACCTGCCTGCCCAGCGGGTCGACGAGGTGCTGGAACTGGTCGGCCTGCGCGAGCGGGCCGGCGAACGGGTCAAGACGTACTCCCTCGGCATGAAGCAGCGGCTCGCCGTCGCGTCGGCCCTGCTGAAGAACCCCCGGCTGCTGATCCTGGACGAGCCGGCCAACGGCCTCGACCCGGGCGGCATCCGGGAGATGCGCACGCTGATGCGCGACCTCGCCGAGTCGGGGATGACGGTGGTGCTCTCCAGCCACATCCTCGGCGAGATCCAGCTGATCTGCGACTCGGTCACCATCATCTCGCTGGGCCGGCGGGTCGCCTTCGGGCCGGTCGAGGAGGTGCTGGCGCAACACTCGTCCGGCGCCGTCCGGGTGCGCCTGGAGGCGGTCACCGACCTGCCGGTCGCCGCCACCGCGCTGACCCGCGCCGGGGTACGGGTCACCACCAACCCGGACCATCTGATGCTCGCCGGGGTGGACAAGCCGGCCACGGTCACCCGGTTGCTCGCCGAGCAGGGCCTCTACGTCAGCGAACTCGCGCCGATCGCGGTCGACCTGGAGAGCGTCTTCCTCGAACTGACCGCCACCGCGCCGGTACCCGGCCAGCACCGGCAGGTCGACCAGTCCGTACGAGTCGACGGGGCGGAGCCTTCCGCGTCCGCCGGAGGAGGTTGGGGCGCGTGAGTCTCTTCCGTACCGAGTTGCGCCGGCTGGCCAAGCGGCGCTTCGCCCGCTGGATGACGGCGGGGGGCCTGCTGGTGCTGGTCCTCGTGGCCGCGGGCATGTTCTTCAGCAACCAGAAGATCGGCCCCGAGCAGTGGGCCGCGGCCGAACGGCGCGCCGAACAGCAGTACCAGGAGCAGGTCCGCTGGGCCGAGACGGAACGCGCCAACTGCGAGCGGGCGAAGGCGTCGGGCGCCAACGTCGACTACTACCCGCCCGACTGTGCCGACATCAGCCCGCCGCCCCGCGAGTCGATCGAGGCAGAGTGGTTCCTGCCGTCGACCTTCGACTTCCGGGAGACCTTCGGGGAACTGCTGATCCCGCTCGCCGCGATCCTGGGCATGGTCGGCTTCGTGGTCGGCGCCTCCTTCGTCGGCGCCGAGTGGAACACCGGCGGCATGATGAACCTGCTGCTCTGGCGCCCCAAGCGACTGACCGTCCTGCTGACCAAGCTGGGCGCGCTGCTCACCGGGCTGGTAGCGCTCGCCCTGCCCGCCACCGCGGCCTGGTTCGGCAGCATGTGGCTGATCGCCAACTGGCGCGGGAGCACCGCCGGGATGACCTCGGGAACCTGGCAGTCGTTCCTGCTCACCGGGTTGCGCGGCATCGTGCTGGCGCTGGTCGCGGCCACGGTGGGCTTCGCCCTGGCCTCGCTCGGCCGGCACACCGCGATGGCGCTCGGTGGGGCGATCGCGGTCATGGTGGTCGGCCAGGTCGGGCTCGGCATCCTGCTGGAGATCGCCGGGGTCCGCTTCGCCGAGGCGTGGCTGCTGCCCACGTACGCGTTGGCCTGGATGACCAAGACGATCACCTTGCAGGACTGGCGGTCCTGCAACGCCACGTACACCGGTGAGTGTCAGCCGGCCACGCTGGACATCACCTGGCAGCACTCGTCGGTGCTGTTCACGGCCGGGGTCGTGCTCTTCCTCGGCGCGGCGCTGTGGGCGATGCGCCGGCGGGACATCACCTGAGACGACGGTGGGCGCGACCGGGGTGCCGGTCGCGCCCACCTCGCCGGCATCCGGCCGTGCACGGGGACGGCCGGATGCGCGCCGCGCCGGGGTGCGCCGGGTGGCGGCCCTGGCTAGGCTGGGAGGCCCGGTTGGCCGTCGCCCGTGCCGGCCGCCCCGTGAGGAGTCCCATGCAGCCCGCCGACGCCACCCCGGCAGCGCCGACCGGCCCGGACGCCGTCACGGTGCCGCCGCCGAGGTCGGCCCCCGAGGTGGAGTCGGCCCCGGCGTTCGGTGACCCGGAGGACAGCGCGCCCGGTGACGCCTCGCCGGACGACCCCGGCCGGGTCGGTGCCGCCGATGCCGGTGTGCGGGACAGCCCCGCGGCCGGTGCCGGCACGCCGGACGGCGGGCTCGGTGAGCGGGAGCGGGAGGTCCTCGCCTTCGAGCGGCAGTGGTGGCGGCACGCCGGCGCCAAGGAGCAGGCCATCCGGGACCGCTTCGGGCTCTCCGCCACCCGCTACTACCAGCTGTTGAACACGCTGCTGGACAACCCGGCGGCGCTGGCCGCCGATCCGGTGCTGGTCGGCCGGCTGATCCGGCTGCGCGCCTCCCGCGCCCGTAACCGGCGCCGCATTTCCTAGCCGAGCTCCGGGCGATCTTGGTGCAAATCTCTGGGGGCCAGCCGTACCAAGATCTGCGACGGGTGGCCAGGATCGGCGAATGCCGGACCATGGGGTGGGTAGCCAGGGTGCGGAGGTGGCGGCGATGACCGGAGGCGGCACCGCGCAACCGAGGCGGACGGCGCACGCGACCTACCCGCCGGGAGAGCCCGGGTTGCCCGAGGCGGTCCCGGCGGAACGCCGGCGGGGCGTGGCGGTCGGTGCCGCGCCGACCATGCGGGTACGCTCCGCCTCCGCGCCGCCGCCGGGCCGGGCGGCCAACGAGGATCTGGTGTTCCGGTTCGGCCCGCTGGTCGGCGTGCTGGACGGCGCGACCGTGCCGGAGGGCTTCGACACCGGCTGCGTGCACGGGCCGCAGTGGTACGTCCGGCACCTTGCCGCCCGGCTGGGCCTGGCCGAGGCGGCTCGCCCGGCCGCGACCCTGGTGAGCAACCTGGCCGCGGCGATCCTCGGCGTCCGCGCCGACCACGGCGGGCAGTGCGACCTTGATCATCCCGGCACCTTGTCGAGCACCGTGTGCCTGCTGCGCGACGGCGGCGACCAGGTCGACTATCTGGTGCTCTGCGACAGCCCGCTGGTGCTCGACACCGGCGGCCGGGTCGACGTGGTGGTCGACGACCGGCTGGCCGCCTCGGTGGCCCGCCTGCGCGCCACCGCCACCGCGCTGCCCGAGTCGGCCGACCGGGCCACCCGGTTCCGGCACGCCGTCACCGCGCAGCGGGAGCAGATGAACCGTACGCACGGTTACTGGGTCGCCGCCGCGGACCCCGAGGCGGCGTACCACTCGGTGGTGGGGACGCTGCCGCTGCGCGGGTCGGCCACACTGCGCCGGGCGGTGCTGCTCACCGACGGGGCCTCCGCCGCCGTCGAGGAGTTCGGGCTGTTCGACTGGACCGGCCTGCTCGACCTGGTGACCGCCGACGGGCCGGGCGCACTGATCGAGCGGGTGCGGGCCGCCGAGCGGGACCATCCGGACCGGCTGCGCCGGCACAAACCGGCGGACGACGCCTCGGCCGTGTACTGCGAGTTCACCCGGCCGGATGACCGCAACGCGTGAGCCGGGGGCGGAAACTCGGCCCGACCGGCCGGTCCTGCGTCCCCGGAGGGGCCGGCCGTCGCCAACCGGGTGGACTTGTGCCGGCAGGCGCGGAAGACTGCGGCACGTGACGGGTGCGGTCCGGTTGGAGCCGGTGGACGAGCAGAACCTCGAACCGCTGCTCTCCGTAGCGGTCGCCGAGGCCGAGCCGACTGACGTGATGCCGCCCGTGACGGCGCCGGCCGGCTGGTCGCACGCCCGGCGGGCGGCGTTCCGGGAATTCCACCGGGCCAGCTTCGGTGGCCTCGACGCGCCCACCCGCACCGCGATGTACGCGATCGTGGCCGGCGGCGAGGTGGTCGGCATGATCCGGATGAGCCGGCGGGACGAGCCCGACGTCGCCGAGGTGGGGATGTGGCTCGGCCGGTCGGCCCGTGGGCAGGGCATCGGCCCGGCGGCGGTGCGGGAGCTGTTGAACCTGGCGGCGGCGGCCGGCATGCGGGTGGTGGTGGCGGACGCGTCGTCGGAGAACCGCGCGGCGCTGGCCGTGCTCGAGAAGTGCGGCGCGAAGCTGCGCGAGGACGACAACCGGGTCTACGCCGAGATCTCCCTGGACAACACGCCGCCCTGTTGAGGGCGCTCAACCACGCTGCTCCGCGTACGCCGCCAGCCAGGCCACCTGGGCCGGATCCAGCGAGGGTCGCACCCTCGCCCGGGCCGTGGCGACGTGCGCGGCGGTGACCGTGGCGGCGGCCAGCGACTCGCGCATCGCGGCCAACGCCGCCTCCCGGACCAGGGCCGCGCAGTCGGCGGCCGAGAAGCCGTCCAGTTCCGCGCCGAGCGCGGCGAGGTCGACGTCCCGGGCGAGCGGCACGTTGCGCGCGGCGACCCGCAGGACCTCCGCCCGTGCCCGCTCGTCCGGCGGCGGCACGTAGACCAGCCGCTCCAACCGCCCGGGCCGCAGCAGCGCCGGGTCGACCAGGTCGGGGCGGTTCGTCGCGCCGACGACCACGACGTTGCGCAGCACCTCGGCCCCGTCCAACTCGGTCAGCAACGCGGCCACCACCCGGTCGGTGGTGCCACCGTCGGTCGCCTGGCCGCGCACCGGAGCCAGGGCGTCCACCTCGTCCAGGAAGATCAGCGTCGGTGCGGCCTCCCGGGCACGGCGGAACAGTTCGCGTACCGCGCGTTCGCTCTCGCCGACCCATTTGGACAGCAGCTCCGCGCCCTTGACCGACAGCACGTTGGCCCGGCCGGACCCGGCCAACGCGGTGACCAGATAGGTCTTGCCGCAACCCGGAGGGCCGTAGAGCAGCACCCCGCGCGGGGGCTGCACGCCGAGCCGGGCGAACGTGTCCGGGTAGGTCAGCGGCCACAGCACCGACTCGGTCAACGTCTGCTTGACCTCCACCAGGTCACCTACGTCATCGAGGCTCACCCGGGCCAGTTCGAGGCTGGCGGCGGCCATGGTGGTCGGCCGCACCACCTCCAGGGCGGTGGTGAAGTCTGCCATCAGCACCGTCGGTGTCTGCACCGACTTCTGGCGCAGGGCCGCGCGTACCCCAGCCTCGCGGACCAGCGCGGCCAGGTCGGCGGCGACGAAACCGGGGGTACGCGCGGCGACCTCGTCCAGCCGCACGTCGTCGGCGAGCGGCACCGGTCGGGTGAGCACGGTCAGCTGCTCGCGGCGCCGGGCGGCGTCGGGCAGCGGCACGTCGATCCGCAGCGAGAGCAGGTCCGGGGCGCGTAGCGCCGGATCGACGGCCTCCGGCCGGCTGGTGGTGCCGACCACCGCGGCCCCGGCCCGGACGATCTCGGCCGCGCACTGGCGGAACACGGTCGGCACCGGCCCCGCGGTGTCCGCGGGAGCCAGTGCCTCCACGTCGGTGACCAGCAGCACGGCCGGCCCGCCGGCCAACACCTCGGCCGTCACCGTGCGCAGCCGCGCGGCGGCCGAGGAGTTGCTCAGCGCCGCGACCTCGGGCGCCCAGAGCGGGTGTACCCGGGCACCGATCTGGGCGGCCACCGCGTGGACCAGCGCCGCCTTGCCCGAGCCGGCCGGCCCGCCGACCAGCACCCCCAGTGCCACGGCGGTGCCCAACCGGCCGAGCACCTCCCGGTGGTGGAAGCCGAGGTCGAGCAGCTCGGTCAACTGCTCGGCCTGCGACCGCAGGCCGGGGAGTTCGTCCACCGACGGCACGTCCCGCGGACCCGACTCGGTGCCGGTCCGGTCGGTGCCCGCGGCCCCTGGGCCGAGGCCGGCCCGGGTGGTTCCCGGACCCCGCGCGCCGGTCCAGGAACGGGTGCCGGCGCCGGCCGCGTCAACCGTCGACCAGCGGTCCGTTCCGCCGGCCACCGGGCGGCCACCCGGGTTGCCGGCCGGCGGCCGGCCGCCCGGCCCGGTGCCGGGATCGGCGTGGGTGGCGTGGCCACGTTCCCAGCCGACGACCGTCTCCATGGTGACCAGTGCGCCCGGGTCGGGCTCGGCGGCGACGACCCGCAGCAGGGTGCTGGTCCACGCGTAGCCGACCCGGGTGGAGAGGCTTCGCCGGGCGGCCTCGACCAGCGTGCGGGTCGAGGCGTCCGGCAACACGTCCTGCGGGAGCAGCGAGACGTCGTCCCCGGCGGTGACCACCTTGCCGAGCAGCGCCAGCCGCAGCATCTCCGGGGAGACCACCGCGACGACCTCCGCCGGCCCGGCCAGCCGTACCCGGCGTGCCGCGGTGACCGGTGCGGGGCTCACCAGCACCTGCCCGCCGTCGCGCACCCCGAGGTTGCCCAGCATCAGGTCGTCGGCGTGCAGCAGGGCGGCGCTCGCCGTCGGCTCGGCCGCCGCGACGATGCCGCCGGTCAGCCGCCGGCCGGCCAGCCGCACCGGGTCGCCGGGCCGCAGCGCGAGCGCGGTGAGCGCCTCCGGGTGCACCCGGACGATGCCCCGGCGGGCGTCCAGCGCGGCCGGCCGCAGGCTCGCGATCAAGGTCAGCTCGGGTTCGCCCACCGCCCGACCCTAGTCGGCCCGGTCATGCCTCGTCCGGTCAGGCCGGTGGCTCCTCCCCGGTGAGCAGGGACGGGTCGCGGCGGATCAGTTCGGCCAGCCGGGCCGCCGGGTCCGCGCTCACGTCCTGGGCGGAGGACCAGCCGGGTACGGTGTTGGCCGACATCGGCCAGGCCGGCGGCGGCGTGGCGGGCTGCGCGGTCACCGTCACCGCCTGGTCGACCCAGGCCACCCTCAGGTCGTACGCCTGCCCGTCGTGCTCGACCCGGGCGGTGACGGCCGACCCCGGATGTGCCGCGACGGCCACGCGCAGCGCCTCGGCGACCTCCTCCACCACGTGCCGGGGCGGTGCCTCGTGGGCCGGCTCGTGGGTGCCGGCCCAGCCGGGCCCCGCGTTGCGGCCGTCGGCCCGGCGTTCCCCGAAGCCGGGCGCCCGGTCCGGCTGTGGCCCGGACGGCTCCCCGGTCGCCGTGGCCGGTTCCGTAGACCGTCGGCGCAGCGCCTCCTCGCGCCGGCGCATCCGGGCCAGGGTCTCGTCCAGTCCGCCTCTCATCCGCCTCACCCCTTCCCACGAGGGGCCGCGAGCCGGTCGGCTCAGGCCCGCTTCTCCCGGGTGGCCCGGTCCAGCGCACGGTCCAGGACGACCAGCAGGGCGTCCCGCACCGAGAGCCGGTCCCTGGCGTCGAACTGCACCAGGGGTACATGTTCGCCGATCGCGAGGGCCCACCGGATCGCACCGAGATCGTGCGCCAGCCGGCCGTCGAAGGCGTTCACCCCGACCACGAAGGGCAGACCGGCCCGTTCGAAGAAGTCGATCGCCGGGTAGCAGTCGTCCAGCCGGGCGCTGTCGACCACCACCAGCGCGCCGAGCGCGCCCCGGGCCAGGTCGTCCCACATGAAGCCGAAGCGGGTCTGGCCCGGTGTGCCGAACAGGTACAGCTTCAGGCTGCGATCGATGGTGACGCAGCCGAAGTCCATCGCCACCGTGGTGGTGGTCTTCCCGGAGCGCTGTCCCGGGTCGTCGACGCCGATCCCGGCGGTGGTCATCTCCGCCTCGGTGGTCAGCGGGGCGATCTCCGAGATCGAGCCCACGGTGGTCGTCTTGCCGACCCCGAAGCCACCGGCCACCAGGATCTTGACCGGGATCGGCGGTGCGGCGCGCGGTGTGCCGGTAGCCGCGGGGGTCGCGGCCGGCGGCCGGTACGGCAGTGGTGCCGCCGGTGGATGGACCGGCGGTGGTGCCGGTGGTGGGGTGGCCCGTCCGATGGACGGCGGGGTCGGTGCCGGGCCGCCGTAGCGGGCTGCGGCGCTGTTGGCGGCGAGCGCGCCCGATGGGGCGACCGGCCAGTCAGGAGATTGCACGGAGTCCATCAATCACTCGCAGGATGACGTCGGGGTCGAGGGCCTCGTCGGCGTCGGTGACGTGTACGTCCAGCTGGCCGGCGGCCCGCAGGTCGCCGACCAGAACCCGGGTCACGCCGAAGTGCAACCGGGTCCGGGCGGAGATCTCGGCAACCGAGATCGGCTCACCGCAGAGCGCCACGATCGCCTGGAGTTCCGGGGTCAGCCGGGCGGCCGTGACGCTCCACGGTTCGGTGGTCGGCCGGGCGGTCACCTGGGTCTCCAGGCCGATCGTGGGTCGGCGCCGGCCACCCGGCCGGCGGTGAGCACGAAAGGGCGTGGCCCGGACGGCCCGGCCACCTCGGGCTCCGACCCGATCGCCGCCGGTGCGTCCGCCGGACCGGCGGGGCCGGTCGGGGAACACTCACGCAGGTACGGCCGGATCCGGACCACCGGCTCCTGCTCCGCACCGGCGGCGTCGGGGTTCATTGCTGTACGGAGTTCTTGAGTTCGACGATCAGACGCGGGGTGAGCGCACCACCGGCTCGACCGGCGAAGAGGGTCATCTCGTAGGCGACGGTGCCCAGATTGGCCGACCGGTCGGCGACCACGCCGAGCACCGAACCACTGCTGATCGCGCTGATCAACAGGTAGCCCTCGGCCATGTCCACCACGACCCGGTTCAGCCCGCCCAGCGCGTACCAGCTGGCGGCACCGCCGGCCAGGCTGGTCATACCCGACACGACCGCGGCGAGGCGCTCCGCGTTGGACCGGTCCTTGATCGCGGACATGGCCATCAGCAGCCCGTCCGATGACACGGCGATCGCCTCCAGCACGCCGGCGGTACCCGAGGTGAAGGAATCCAGCAGCCAGTTGAAGGTGCGTGCCTCGGGGCTGAGGTCACCGGCCGGATGACTCTGATGGTCGAGGTTCTCGTGTACGTGCGGGCTGGTCACCGTGGCGTTCCTTCTTCGTCGCTGCGGTCGGTACGGACGTCGCGCAGAGCCCGGGCGACGCCCGTCTCGAACGCGTTGATGCGATCGCGGACCTCGGCCGGGTCGCCCGGGTCCTGGATGAGCGGTTGCTGCGGGAGTTGCGCGATCAGGTTCGCCCCCGGCACCCGCCGGGACAGCTGCGGGCCGGCGGATGCCGGCTCGGTCAGCTGCGGAAGCGCCCCGGCCCGGCTCTGCTCGGCCCGGCGCACCCCCGACTCGAACTCCTCGACCGCCGCGCGAGCGGCGGTCGGATCGGCGCCGGTGGCGTCCACCGGACCCGCCCGCGGTGCCGTGCCCGGCAGGCTGGCCCCGGGGACCCGCTGCCTGACTCCCGGCATCGGGCCGGGCGGACCGGTCCGCACCGGCGAGACCTGCGACGGCACCGCGGTGGCCGGGTCGGCCCCGGCCGGCTCCGCGACGGCCGCCGGCGCGGCGTCCGGACTCGTGGCGAAGGCGTCCCAGGACTCGGACAACTCCAGGCTCTCGGTGGCCCGGCTGAGCAGCTTCGGGTCGAACCCGGGTAGCGCCGCCGGGTCGGTTGCCGGCCGGGCCGGGCCGAGCACCGCAAGCGCGTCCCCGGCACGGCCACCGGTTCGGGCTGGTGCCGGATCGGCAGGGCGGCTGCGGGGGCGGACCTGCCGAGCGGCAGCCCGGCCTGCTCGGGCGTCCCGACGACCAGCGACGACCGCGAGATCCGCAGGTCGGCGGTGACCCCGCCACCGGGGGTGGCGGAGAGGCCGACCGCCCACCCGTGCCGGCGGGCCAGCCGACCCACCACGAACAGTCCGAGCACCTCGGTCGGGGCGAGGTCCAGCCGTTCCCGCCGGGTGAGCCGGGCGTTCTCGTCCGCCAGCCGGGCCTCGGTCATGCCGATCCCGTGGTCCACCACCGTCAGGCGTGCACCGTCCTCGGTGAGTTCGCCGCCGACCAGCACCCGGGCGTGCGGCGGGGAGAAGACGGTGGCGTTCTCCATGAGTTCGGCGAGCGCCAGCACCAGATCGCCGACGATCGCCGGTGCCGCCGCGACCTCGGTCGGAACCCGTACGTCGACCCGGGTGTAGTCCTCGATCTCACCGAGGGCCAGGCGGACCACGTCGGCCAGCGGAACCGGCGCGACGTGCGCGACGTCGCCCGTCGCGCCGGAGAGCACCACGAGGTTGCCCGCGCTGCGCCGCAGGCGGCTGGAGATGTGGTCGAGCCGGTACAGGTCCTCCAGCCGCCCCGGCTCGGTCTCCTGTTGCTCCAACCGGTCGATCAGGGCGATCTGACGACCGACCAGGTTCTGGGTGCGTCGACCGACGTGGCCGAACATCTGAGCGACGTTGCGGCGGCTCGCCGCCTGCCGTTCCACCAGCCGGGCGGCCGTGCTCTGCACCCGCTCGAAGGCCCGGGCCAGGTCGCCGATCTCGTCCCGGGCGCGCACCTCGACCGGGTCGAGGTGAACCGGCTGGGCGTTGTCCGTCTCGTCGTCGGCCACCCGCACCAGTTCGGACTCGGCGACCCGGGCCACCCGGTCGGCGGAGCGGGTGAGCCGGGTCAGCGGTCCGGTCACCGTGCGACCGATGGCCAGGGCGAGCAGCACGACGACGACCAGGATCAGCGCGACCAGGACCGTCACCCAGTACGCGCCGGCCAGCGCCGCCTGTCGTTGGGCGCGGACCTCGGCGGTGACGTCGGCGACCAGCTTCTTCTCCACGAACTGACCTAGCGTGATCAGCGAGGAGATGGTCGGGAAGAGGGCCTGCACCGGCGTCCCGGCCACCGCGCCCACCGGGTCCAGGGTGCTCTGCTGGAGGAACTCCGGGCTGGTCCGGGCGTCCACCGCGGTCTGTTCGATGGTCACCAGCGCCTGCTGCTCGGGGGTGAGCAGGCCGAGCATCTTGTCGCTCTCCGACTGGAGGGTGGCCATGTTGGCCACGAAGGCGGTGGCGAGCTGTGGGTTCGGCGACGCGGCGACCAGCACGATCAGGGCGCCGCCACTGCTGAGTCCTTCGCTCTTGCGCAGGATGCTGTCCAGCGCCAGCACCTGCCGGCCGGCCGAGGTGCGGGTGTCCACGTCGTAGGGCAGCCGCAACGAGTCGATCAGGGCCAGGTGAACCGGCCCGTAGGCGCCGATGACCTGCGCAGGTGCGGCCTGTCCCGCCAACACCGCCGTCCGGACCTCGGCGAGCTGCTTGACGCCGTCGACCGCCCTGCCCACCTCGACCGGCAGTTCGTCGTCGAACCTGGCACGCAGATCGACGATCTGGTCGTCCACCTCCGCGATCTCCTGCACCAGTTCGCTGCGCTGGACCTGCCCGAGCAACAGGCCGATGGCGAGCATCCGTTCCCGCTGGAGGTGTTGGAGCAGCGTGCCGACCCGGCTGGCGACCTGGACGGTGCTGTCGATCTCGCCCGCCCGCTGGGCCACACCGACCCGCTCCCAGACCACCGGAAGGGTCAGCCCGAGCATGCAGAGCAGCGGGATGATCACAAGGAGGGTGAGCTTGCCCCGGATCCGGAGCCTACCGAGCAGCATCGAAGGGCCTCCACCGGTCCGGCTCGTGGACCTGTCCGGTCGGCTGGAACGCCGGTGGCTGCTCGCCTGCCGGACGCACCGCCGTCGGCTCCCACCCGGCGCCGGTGAGCGTGGGCGGCTCGACGAGCCCGTTGCCGGCCGATCCGATCGTGGGGACGGCGTTCCTCGGCCGGGACACCCAGCCGGTCACCGCGAGGGTGACCAGGAGCAGGCCGGCGACGCCCCCGGCGCCGAGGATCAGCAGGCCCTCCCGGTCCATCCGGTCGATGCGGTCCGCCAGCAGCCGGTCGATCTCGTCGAGGAGGACCGGCTGGAGCTGCCTCGCGGCCTGTTGCGCCTCGTTCCGGGCCGCGAGGAGCCGGGTCGTGTCGACCGTCCCCGCCCGGTCCACCGGCTGGGAGTGCAGCGCCATCGCCTCGACCGCCCGCTGGTAGGCGTCGAAGGGGGTGAGCACGGTCGCGCCCAGATCGGCGCTTTCCGATCGGTCTACCACGGCCCGAAGGTTGTTGGCCAGGTCGTTGGCCGGTTGGAGAGTGGCGCTGCGGAGGGTGGCCAGCTGGCTGAGGGAGGCGATCCGGTCGCCGGCGGGCCGCCGGCTGATCAGCACGGCCAGGTCGGTGAGCCGCCCGGCGGCCACCACCGCCTCCGGCATCTCCTCCCCGACCCCGTCCTGCAGGAAGTACGAGTCGGGGCCGGAGTCGCGGATCAGGCCGGAGGATTCGCGTATCCTGCCGTGCAGGGCCAGCAGCAGGTCGGTGACCTCCCCGTACACGGTGAAGGCGACTTCCGGGTCGGCCAGTGAGCGCTCGGGCAGCGCCTCCAGCTTCGCCCGTAGCCCGGCCCACCGCTCGCTGCTGCTCAGCTCGCTGCCGATGCGGGCATCGACCGTCGCGGCTCGCTCCACCGCCCGATCCAGGGTGTCCCGGCGCAGCGAGCGGCCGGTCACGGCGGCGCTCTGGGCGTCGACCAGGGCGTCGGTCACCGGGCCGAGGGCGCGAAGATACTCGACGCCGAGTCGTTCCCGTTCGACGACGTCGCGGTCGGTGTCGATGAGCCGGTGGGCCTGCACGACGAGGAACGCCACCGGCAGCAGCAGCGCGGTGGCGAGTAGCAACGGCAACAGCCGGCCCGGTGTCCTGGGCCGGCGACGGACCCGCGGAGCGGGAACGGTCATGATTGTCTCCTCCGGCGGTGGCGCGGGTTCCCCGACGGTGTCGACGAGCCGGTCCCGTGCGTCGGACCGGAAAACTAATCGAAGCGGGATGGCCTGGTATCGATCTGAGACGGTCAGGTTTGCGTCACTTCGAGCGAAGTAACTCGTACCCGTCAATGTGGTCACCTTCAGTGTCGTTGCTGGAGGTGATAGGCGAACTTGGGCATGGATTCCGATGAAAGGGATGAATTTCCACGATGCGAAGTTGTCCCAAAGGTTCGCCCACCGACGATGTGCGGTCGACCTTCCGGCGAAGCCGATCGGCCAGCCAGAACGGACGTACGGCGGATCTCAGCTAATACTCAGGATCCGGGCCGTACCGTGTGCCGAATGAGATCGCCGATCCCGGCCGCACGAATCCGACGTGCCCTGCCCACCGGTCGCCGGGCCATCGTCGCCTCGGTGGCCGTGGCCCTGCTGGCGGTGGCCGTGGTCTGGGCGATCTGGCCGGACCGGCCGGGCTTCCGCACCGAGTCCGCGATGCTCACGGTCCGGTCCGGCCCGAACGGCGACGAGCCGGTCGACCTCGACACCACGTTGTACCTCCCGCGTGACGCCGCCGCCGGCCGGCAGGTTCCGGCGGTGCTGCTCGCCCACGGCTTCGGCGGCACCAAGAACTCGGTCCGCACCGACGCCGAGGACCTGGCCGACCGGGGCTACGCCGTGCTGACCTGGACGGCCCGGGGCTTCGGCCGCAGCGGCGGCCGGATTCACCTGGACAGTCCCGACCACGAGGTACGCGATGCCCAGCGGCTGCTGGACTGGCTGGCGGGCCGCCCGGAGGTCCGCACGGACGCGGCCGGTGACCCCCGGGTCGGGGTGGTCGGAGGCTCCTACGGCGGTGCCCTGGCGCTCCTGCTCGCCGCCCAGGATCAACGGGTGGACGCGATCGTTCCCATGATCACCTGGAACGACCTGTCCCGTGCCTTCCTGCCCGAGAACAGCGGCGGGGATCCGACCCAAGGGGTCTTCAAGTCCGGCTGGGCCGGCATCTTCTTCGGCGGGGGAGGAAACGTCGGCTCCGGACCGGCCGGGATCTCCGGCAGCACCGCCGAGGCACCCGAGGGTGCTCCCGCCCCCGGACCGCCCAGCCCGGCGCCGGGACAGGGGCCGGGGACAGCACCGGGCGCCCCGACGGGCAGCGTCCCGGCCGACCCCTCCTGCGGCCGGTTCGCCGCCGACATCTGCGCCGCGTACCTGCGCATCGCCGCCGCCGGCCGGGCCGACCAGGCCGCGGTGGACCTGCTGCGGCGCTCCAGCCCGGCCGGCGTGCTGGACCGGATCGAGGCACCCACGCTGCTGGTGCAGGGCGCGGCGGACACCCTCTTCCCGCTCGGCGAGGCCGACGCCAACGCCCGCGGCATCGCCGCGAACGGCACGCCGGTCCGGGTCGCCTGGTTCACCGGCGGCCACGACGGCGGTGCGGGGCCGCAGAGCGACTCCGACCGGGTGAAGTTCCTGACCGCCCAGTGGCTCGACCACTACGTCGCGGGCGACGGCGACGCACCGGCGGACACCTTCACCTTCTCCCGGATCGCCGGCTTCGACGCGATGGACCGAGGACTGGTCGCGACCGGCTACCGCACGGCCGACTACCCGGGCCTGGCCGGCGAGTCCCGGCGGGAGGTGTCGCTGGCCGGGCCGCCGCAGCGGGTGGCGAGCCCGCCCCGGGGAAATCCGGCCGCCATCTCGTCCGTGCCCTTCGCCGGCTCGCTGAGTTCGCTGCTCGGTGGGGTCGCCGGCGACATCCCCGGGCAGCATGCCCGGTTCGAGTCGCAGCCGCTGGCCGAGGCCGTGGACATCGTCGGGTCGCCCACCGTGCCGGTCCGGGCCGCCTCGGCCAGCGGCGAGGCGGTCCTCTTCGTCAAGCTCTACGACGTCGACGAGGAGGGTGCCGCCACCCTACCCAGCGGGCTGATCGCCCCGATCCGGCTGGCCGACCTGCCCGCCACGATCGACGCCGCCCAGCCGGTCACCGTCACCCTGCCGGCGATCGTGCACCGGGTCGAGGCCGGGCACCGGCTCCGGCTGGTCGTCGCCACCTCCGACCAGGCGTACACCTCCCCGATCGAGCCGAGCGTGCACACGGTCGTGGTCGGGGACGCGCGGTTGAGCCTGCCCACGGTCGACGGCGACCCCATCCCCACCGAGGCGGCGCTCTGGCGCTGGGTGCTGGCCGGGCTGCTCGCCGCGATCGTGGTCGGGCTCGTCGTGCTCGTGGCCGTGCTGCGCCTGCGGCACCGCCGTCAGGACACCTCCGTGCATCCGGCGTACGCGGACACCCCGCTGGCCGTGCGCCACCTGCGCAAGGAGTACGCCGACGGCTTCGTCGCGGTCTCCGAGGTCGACTTCGAGGTGCACCCCGGTCAGGTGGTCGGCCTGCTCGGGCCGAACGGTGCCGGCAAGACGACCACCCTGCGGGTGCTGATGGGGCTGACCCAGCCGACCGCGGGTGAGATCTACGTCTTCGGACACCGGCTGGTGCCGGGTTCGCCCGTGCTGTCGAGGATCGGTTCGCTGGTCGAGGGCCCCGGCTTCCTGCCGCACCTGACCGGCCTGGAGAACCTGAGGGCGTACTGGCGGGCTACCGGCCGGCCGGCGGCCGACGCCCGCTTCGAGCAGGCGCTGGAGATCGCCGGCCTGGGCAGCTCGGTGCATCGGCCGGTACGCAAGTACAGCCACGGCATGCGGCAGCGGCTGGCCATCGCCCAGGCGATGCTCGGCCTGCCGGATCTGCTGGTGCTCGACGAGCCGACCGACGGGCTGGACCCGCCGCAGATCGCCGAGATGCGTCGGGTGCTCAAGCGGTACGCCACCGACGGCCGGGCGGTATTGGTCTCCAGTCACCTGTTGGCCGAGGTGGAGCAGACCTGCACCCACGCCGTGGTGGTCAACAAGGGCCGGATCGTGGCCTCCGGGCCGGTGGAGGAGATCGTCGGCGACTCGCCCAGCGTGCTGTTCGAGGTGAGCGACCCGGCGGCGGCCCGGGGGGTGCTCGACGGTTTCGGCGGCGTACGCGTGCTCGACGACGACGCCGGGCACCTGGTGGTGGACACCAACGGCACCGCCCGCAGCGAGGTGGTCGCCGAGCTGGTCCGGGCCGGGATCGGAGTGGACCGGGTGGTGCCCCGGCGCCGCCTGGAGGACGCCTTCCTCGCTCTGGTGGGCGAGAACTCTCGGGGAAGCGGGGACCGGTGATGGCGGGATCGACTGTCGAGCCGACGCGGAGCACGGCCGGGGCGGAAGCCTCGGGGGCGGCGGCCGGCTACCGGCCGTCGCGGACGTTGCCGTTCGGCGCGGAGTTCCGCCGGCAGGCGTCGCGGCGGCGCACCCAGCTGGCGCTCGGCTTCATGGTGCTGCTGCCGCTGATCATCCTGATCGCGTTCCAGTTCGACTCCAACGACGACGACAACGGCGGGGGCGAGTTCGGCAGCCTCATCGACCTCGCCACCTCCGGCGGACTCAACTTCACCCTCTTCACGATCTTCGTGTCGGCCTCGTTCCTGCTGGTCGTGGTGGTGGCGCTGTTCTGCGGCGACACGGTGGCCAGCGAGGCGAGCTGGGGGAGCCTGCGCTACCTGCTGGCGATACCGGTGCCCCGGGCCCGGCTGCTCACGGTGAAGCTGGTGGTCGCGCTCGCGTACTCGGCGTCGGCTCTGGTGCTGCTCGCCGGCACGGCGCTGCTGATCGGGACCCTCCGCTACGGCTGGTCGCCGCTGCGCAGCACGGTCGCCGCGCAGCTGGAGCCGGCCGAGGGGCTGCTCCGCCTGCTCGCGGTGCTCGGCTACCTGGCGGTCGTCCTGCTGGTGGTCGCCGGCCTGGCGTTCCTGCTGTCGGTGCTCACGGACGCGGCCCTCGGCGCGGTGGGGGGCGCGGTGCTGCTGTGGATCCTGTCCAGCATCCTGGACCAGATCACCGCGCTCGGCGCGATCCGGTCGTTCCTACCGACCCACTACAGCACCGCCTGGCTGGGGCTGCTCTCCACGCCGGTGCAGACCGACGACATCGTCCGGGGCTCGGTCTCCGCGATCTGCTACGCCACCGTTTTCTGGGGGCTGGCCTTCTGGCGCTTCACCCGCAAGGACATCACCAGCTGAGGGCGTCGCCGCCGCGGCTGCTCCGGCCGGTCACCGCCACCGGTCCGGGCCCTGTCGAGCTGAGCCGTTCGCGCTGTCGGCCGTAGGGCGCGGAGCATCCGGTCAGAGCAGCGGGACCGCCGTGGTGGGCGGCGGGGTCGGCGATTCGGGGATCGGCCGGGGCGTGGTCGGCTCGCGCTTCTTCCAGGCGCTCACCCCGAGCCGGTCGGTGTTGCCCAGGTCGATCCGTCCCTGGATGGCCACGTCCTGGGCGGGGCGACCCGGCAGCGGGGCGACCGCGAGGTGCTCGGCGTTGGTCGCGACGACGGTCGGGTCGTCGACCAGGTTGCGCCAGAGCAGGGCGGTGCCGGCTGCCTCGCCGGGGGCCAGGACCAGCGGCCGGGGCGGGTCGTCGAAGCCGGAGGTGATCCCCTTCGCGCCGTCGATCACGCGAACCGGAATCGGGTTGCCGTCGGCGTCCCGGAGCTGTGGCGCCGGGTAACCGTTCAGCCGGTAGGGGCGGTCGCCGCAGTTGACGAGTTCCACGCCCATCGCCCGCAGACCCATCGCCGCGCTGACGCCGAGATACGTCATCCGGACACCCGAGTCGGGACAGGCGGCCGGCGGGTCGGCCATCGCCGGCGGCAGGACG
This sequence comes from Micromonospora tarapacensis, assembly GCF_019697375.1. NCBI lineage: Bacteria > Bacillati > Actinomycetota > Actinomycetes > Micromonosporales > Micromonosporaceae > Micromonospora > Micromonospora tarapacensis. The sequence continues at coordinate 289,425 of NZ_JAHCDI010000003.1, forward strand.
TCGGGTGCGGCGGGCGGCTGAGCCGGGGCCGGAGGACGGTCCACCGGGCTGCCGGGCACATCGGCCGGCGCACAGCCGCCGAGCAGCACGATCCCGGCGAGCGCGAGCGTGAGCCGTCGGTGGTTTCCCGCCGGCACCCCGCCGTGGCGCTCTGCTGTTGCCCCTGGCATCCGGGCATCATCGCACCGACCGCAGGCCGCCGTGGATTCCCACCCGGCGCCGTGGCATCCGAGCCGCCGTCCGTCACCACCACCACTGCTGCCGTCGCCGTCGCTGCCGCCTTGGTGTCGAAGGGCGGCAGGTCGAACTCGTTTGAGATCTTGGACAGTTCCTGTCAGCGGCTGACGGGAACTGTCCAAGATCTGCGTGTGGCCGGACTGTGCGGTCTTTCGGCGAGTCGTGGTCGGATCGGCGGCGCGCGGTTGCGGGATGCGGCGTTGCGGGTGCAACCGCTTTCCGAAAGTTTCGGCCGCTGAAAGGAGGTTGGGAGCGTTCCCACTAGAAGGGAAATCATCGACAATGATCTTTTTGGCTCCGCATTCTGGTGCCATCGTCCAACTGCAACGGAGGTATCGATGCGTGCTGACCGGTTCGGCGGACCGGCCCTGTCCCTCTTCCGCATGGTGATCGGCCTGCTCTTTCTCTGTCACGGCCTGGCGTCGTTGTTCGGCGTCTTCGGCGGCGCCCGCGGCAGCGGCGAACCCGTCCCCCTCGGGCAGTGGCCCGGTTGGTGGGCGGCCCTGATTCAGGCCCTCTGTGGTGCCCTGGTGTTCGCCGGGCTCTTCACCCGGCCGGCAGCGTTGCTGGCATCGGGCTCGATGGCCTACGCGTACTTCGTGGTCCACCAGCCGGAGGCACTGCTGCCGCTGCGCAACCAGGGTGAGCTGTCCGTACTCTTCTGCTGGTCGTTCTTGCTGATCGCGGTGCTCGGCCCGGGCACCTGGGCGCTGGACACCCTGCGGCGGCAGCGCGGCGTCGAGGCGATCGATCTCGACGCGGGCGCGCCAAGCTCCGTGCCGGCCTGACGGTGGCCCCTCAGCGGCACCGGGGCACGCGACGGTGCCGCTGAGACGTGGCCGTGCACCCGGACCGGTTGCGGCCGGCAAGCGTCTGGACCGGCGCCCGGCAAGCGTCTGGATCGGCGCCCGGCAAGCGTCTGGATCGGCGCCCGGACCGGCGCACCGCAAGCGTCCGAACCGGCCGCACGCCTGCCCGGCCGCACGCCTGGCGAACGGCCGTACCACCCTGGGCACAGGACCACCCGGGGTACAAGCAGGTGCAATTGCTCACAGGCTGAGATTGGCGGGGGACGGGCCCGGCGGGATTGCCTAGACTCGGCGACACAACTGCATACCTCATCCAGAGGGGCTGAGGGATACGGCCCGACGACGCCCCGGCAACCACCCCGCCCGCTCATCGTTGAGTGTTCGGCGAGGCAGGTGCCAATTCCGTCCCCGTCGCAGGGTGCGATGCGGGGAAAGATGAGAGGACTCTCGACATGACGTCGACGCTCGCCCCGTCCGGCATCGACACCGCCGCCAGCCCCGCCCGCGCCCTGGTCTGTCGCGCCTGTTCGACCCGCTACCCACTCGTCGCCCAGCACGCCTGCTACGAGTGTTTCGGCCCGCTGGAGGTCGACTACGACGCCGCCGCGCTGGCCGCCGTGACCCGCGCTCAGATCGAGGCCGGGCCGCAGAACATCTGGCGCTACGCGGCCCTGCTCCCCGCCGGCCAGGACCCGACCTCCCGGGTCACCCTCGACCCCGGGCTCACCCCGCTGATCGCCGCCCCGCACCTCGCCGCCGAGCTGGGCATCACCGCGCCGCTGTGGGTCAAGGACGACAGCGCCAACCCGACCCACTCGTTCAAGGACCGGGTGGTCTCGGTGGCGCTGACCGCTGCCCGGGCGCTCGGCTTCTCCCGGTTCGCCTGCGCCTCCACCGGCAACCTGGCCAACTCGGTCGCCGCGCACGCGGCCCGGGTGGGGGTGCCGTCGGTGGTCTTCATCCCCGGCGACCTGGAGCAGGGCAAGATCGTCACCAGCGCGGTCTACGGTGGCGACCTGGTCGCGATCGACGGCTCGTACGACGACGTGAACCGGCTCTGCGGCGAGCTGGTGGAGACCGACGAGTTCGAGGACACGGCGTTCGTCAACGTCAACGTCCGGCCGTACTACGCGGAGGGCTCGAAGACGCTCGGCTACGAGGTCGCCGAGCAGCTCGGCTGGCGGATCCCGGCCCAGGTGGTCATCCCGATGGCCTCCGGCGAGCTGCTCACCAAGATTGACAAGGCGTTCAGCGAACTGGTCGAGATCGGTCTGGTCGAGGCGCCGGCCGCCGGCTGGAAGGTCTTCGGTGCGCAGTCGGCCGGGTGTAACCCGATCGCTACCGCCCTGCACGCCGGCAGCGACGCCATCACCCCGGTCAAGCCGACCGGGATCGCGAAGTCGCTAAACATCGGCGACCCGGCCGCCGGTCCGTACGCCCTCGAAGCGGTGCGCCGCACCGACGGCTGGATGGATTTCGCCGACGACGACGAGATCCGCGCCGGTGTCCGCCTGCTGGCGCGTACCACCGGGGTCTTCGCGGAGACGGCCGGCGGGGTGACGGTGGCGGTGCTGCGCAAGCTGGTCGAGTCCGGCCGGCTGGACCCGGCGGCCGAGACGGTCGTGTTCAACACCGGTGAGGGCCTCAAGACGCTCGACGCGGTCGCCGGCGAGGTGGGGCCCACCCACCGGATCAAGCCGTCGCTGCGGGCCGCTCGCGACGCCGGTCTCCTCGGCTGAGCCGCGCGGGACCGATCCGCCGGGTAACTGGGTTTTCGCGGTGAGTGCGGAAAACACGCCGCCGGGGACTTGACGGCAGGAATCGGACGGCGCAAGATGCTCCGTGCGGGAGGGCGTTTCGCCGTAGACTTTGAGTCTTTACGACCCAGCGCCGGAGGCGTTGTGCGATCGTCCCTCCCGACCAACGTCCGAGCGGGCCAGCGGAAAATCGCTGGCCCGCTCGTCTGTCTCTGCCGCACGCTGCCCGCATGACCATCACCGTCACCCCCTTCGGGCCCGCCGACGAGACCGCGGTCGAGCAGGCCTACCGGATCGGGTCGGCGTACGTCGCCGCCGACCTGCCCGACTTCCCGCCCTTCTGCCGGCAACGGTTCACGGGGATGATGAACCATCCGATGCCGGGCAGCGGGCCGGTGCGCCTGCTGGCCCACCTCGACGGCGAGCCCGCCGGTTACCTCCTGCTCGACCTGCCGCAACTGGACAACACCGAGAACGCCTCCGCCGAGCTGGTGGTGCACCCGGAGTGCCGCCGGCGGGGAGTGGGCCGGGCGCTGGTCGAGCACGCCCTCGGCGTGCTGCGCGCGCAGGGGCGTAAGCGGGTGAGCGCGATGAGCCTGGCGCACCTGCCCGGCGCGCCCGACCGCCCCTCGGTGGCCGCCGCCTTCGCTGCGGTCTTCGGTGCGGTCGACGCCCTGCCCGACATTCGGCGCCGACTGAACATCGCCGATCTCGACCAGGCGAAACTGGACTCGCTGCTGGTCGACGCCCGGGCCCGGGCGGCCGGTTACCAGGTGCTGCACTGGCGCGGAGGCACTCCCGAGGAGTTCGCCGCCGACGTGGCGTATCTCGACGGACGGCTGCTGGAGGACGCGCCAATGGGTGACCTGGCGTGGGAACCGGAGCAGGTCGACGCGGAGCGGCTGCGCGGCACGGACCTGGCGCTGGAGGCGCGCGGCAGGCGGCGCTACCACGTCGGCGTGCGCCACGAGACGTCCGGCCGGTTGGTCGCGTGGACGCTGCTGGACGTCGGGCCGTCGGCGGACTGGCACGCCTTACAGCAGATCACCATCGTCGACCCGGAGCACCGGGGACACCGGCTCGGCCTGCTCGCCAAGATCGAGAATCTGCGGCACCTGCTCGCGTACGAGCCCGCCGTCCGGGCGATCGACACCTTCAACGCCGGCAGCAACGATCACATGATTGCGATCAACGAGCAGTTGGGCTTCCGGTCCATGGACCGGTGGAGCAACTGGCAGGTGGCGCTGTGACGGTCCGGAAGACCGATGGCGGCGGTCAGCGGGCGGCGGGCAGGCTCGCGACCATGGGCATCGCCGTGACGCCGTACGAACCCGCCGACGAGACCGCGCTCGACGCGGCGTACCGGGTCGTCTGCGCGGCGCTGACCACGGACCTGCCCGACCTGCCGGTGGGCGACCGGGCCGAGTTCGGCCTCGACGCCGCACATCCGCCCTACGGCAGCGTCGTTTACCGGGCGTTGGCCCGGCGGGACGGCGTGCCGGCCGGGCACCTGCGGATGCGGCTGCCCCAGCTGGAGAACACCGGCAACGCCACCGTCGAGCTGATGGTCGACCCGGCCCACCGGCGGCAGGGGGTGGGCCGGGCGTTACTGGCGTACGCCCGGCGGGTGGCCGCCGAGCACGGCCGCGCGCGGCTGATCGGTGAGACGGCCGGCGCGCTGCCCGGTGAGCCGGCGCGGAGGTGCCCGGCGCGGCCTTCGCGGCGGCGGTCGGGGCGCAGGCCGCGCTGGCCGAGGTCCGGCGCCGGCTGGACGTCGGCCGGCTCGACCACGCGGCTCTGACCGCGCTGCACGAGACCGCTCGCGGGCGGGCCGCCGGCTACCGGATGGTGGCGTGGCGGGGCCCGGTCCCCGAGGCGTACGTCCCCGACGTGGCCCGGCTGGAGGGCCGGCTGCTCACCGACGCGCCGACCGGTGATCTCGCCATCGAGGCCGAGAAGGTGGACGCCGCACGGATCCGGGAGGCCGAGCGGATCCGGGCCGCGCGCGGCCGGCGCGACCACCACGTGGGCGCGGTGCACGAGGCGACCGGCCGGCTGGTCGCCTGGACGATGATCGACAGGGGCCCGTCGACGCCGTGGCACGCCTGGCAGGAGATCACGATCGTCGATCCGGCGCATCGGGGGCACCGCCTCGGCCTGCTCGTCAAGGTCGAGAACCTGCGGCATGCGCTGGCGCACGAGCCGGCGCTGACCGTGATCGACACCTGGAACGCGGCGGCCAACGACCACATGATCACTATCAACGAACAACTCGGCTACCACCCCGTCGACGCCTGGACGGACTGGCAGCTGACGCTCTGAGTTGTGACACGCCCCTACTGATCTGGTGCCCTTCTGTTGCATGATGGCGGGCATGACGGACACCCCGCACCCCCTTTACGACAGGCACGCCGAGACCCTCAACCGTGCGCTGACCGCGATCACGGAGCGCGGGTACTGGTCCGCCTACCCGGAGTCACCCAGCCCGCGGGTGTACGGCGAGACCGCCGCCGCCGACGGCAAGGCCGCCTACGAGGCGTACCTGGGCGGCGACTTCCCGCTCGACCAGCCGGGCGACGGCGACCGGCTGGCCACCGAGACCAGCCCGTTCGGCGTCGCGCTGAACGTGCGCTATCCGCACGCCACCCCGGACCAGCTCGTCGCCGCCGCGTCCGCCGCGCTGCCCGCCTGGCGCGACGCCGGCCCGCAGGCGCGGGCGGGCGTCTGCCTGGAGATCCTGGACCGGCTGCACCGGAACGTCTTCGAGCTGGCCAACGCGGTGCAGTTCACCAGCGGCCAGGCGTTCGTGATGGCCTTCCAGGCCGGCGGGGCCCACGCACTCGATCGTGCGCTGGAGTCGGTCGCCTACGCCTACGCCGAGATGACCCGGCACCCGGGCGCCGCCGGCTGGGAGAAGCCCGCCGGCAAGGGCGACCCGCTGCGGATGACCAAGACGTTTCACGTGGTGCCCCGGGGAGTCGCCCTGGTCGTCGCCTGCAACACCTTCCCGACCTGGAACTCGTACCCGGGACTGTTCGCCTCGCTGGTCACCGGCAACCCGGTGGTGGTCAAGCCGCACCCGCGCGCCGTGCTACCGCTGGCCATCACGGTTCGGTACGCCCGCGAGGTGCTCGCCGAGGCCGGCTTCGACCCGAACCTGGTGCTGCTCGCCCCCGAGGCCCCCGGCGAGCGGTTGGCCTCCACGCTGGCCCTGCATCCGGCGGTCAGGATCGTCGACTTCACCGGTTCCACCGAGTACGGCGACTGGCTGGAGGCCAACGCCCGGCAGGCGTCGGTGTACACCGAGAAGGCGGGCCTGAACACGGTGGTGGTCGATTCGACCGACGACTTCGCCGGGATGTGCCGCAACCTGGGCTTCACGCTGACGCTCTACAGCGGCCAGATGTGCACCACCTCGCAGAACATCCTCATCCCCCGCGGCGGGATCGACACCGACCAGGGGCACAAGAGCTTCGACGAGGTGGCCGCCGGGATCGCCGCGGCGATCGGCAAACTCACCGCCGACCCGGCCCGCGGTGTGGAGCTGACCGGTGCGATCGTCAACGACGGCGTGCTGGAGCGCCTGGACGAGGTCACCAAGGTCGGCCAGCCGGTGTTGGAGTCACGGGTCGTCGAGCACCCGTCGTTCCCGGACGCCGTCGTGCGTACGCCGACCATCGTCAAGCTGGACGCCGACGACACCGCGACCTACGCGCGGGAGTGGTTCGGGCCGATCTCCTTCGCCATCGCGACCGACTCCACCGCGCACAGCCTTGAGATCCTGCGCTCGACCGTGCGGGAGAAGGGTGCACTCACGGCGGCGGTCTACTCCACCGAAGAGGCGGTGCTGGACGCCACCGAGAAGGCCGCGATCGAGGTCGGGGTGCACCTGTCCGGCAACCTCACCGGCGGCGTCTTCGTGAACCAGTCGGCGGCCTTCTCCGACTTCCACGGCAGCGGCGCGAACGCGGCGGCGAATGCGGCGTTGACCGATGGCGCGTACGTCGCCAACCGCTTCCGCATCGTGCAGAGTCGCCGGCACAGCTGAGAGCTGGGCGCGGGTTTGCGGGTGGGGCGAGGCGCCCGACGCCTACGCCGCGCGGCGCATCTGGAGTTCGCGGAGGGCGGGAATCCTCGGGTGCGGGACGCGCACGCCGGTGTCCACGAAGCCGAGCCGCTGGTAGGCCCGGTAGGCGCGGTCGTTGCCCACCACCACCTCGAGCATCAGTTCGTCGCGCCCGCAGGCCCGTGACCATGCGGCGACCCCGGCGACCAGATCGGCGAGCAGGCCGTTGCCTCGCCAGGCCGGGGTGAGGTAGACCGCGTAGAGCACGGTCAACCCGGGCTCTGTCGGGTGTGCCATCCCACCCGCGTGCCCGACCAGCCGACCGCCCGGGTCCGCCACGAACTGTGCCGTGTGGGTGCCGGCCGAGACCTGGGCGATCCGGGCGGCGTACTCGGCGTGCGGGCGGGCTGCCGCCTCGGCGATCGTCTCCAGGAAGGCCAGCGGTGCGTCGGCGAGCATCTCCAGGCGCAGCGCCCGCATCCGGGCGGCGTCCGCCGGCTCGACCCGGCGGACGGGTGCCCGCCGCATGCCGGTTCCGTCGGTGACACTCGTCATGCCCGGATACTTATCACAATGACGGACGACGATGCCGAAGGGCTGCAATACGTCCGATTTGTGGTCGTGCGCCTCCGTCACGCCTCGTGTACCGTGCGATTTCGGTCACCCGTTTCAGTGGTCGTCGCCGATTGCCGAGACCGGTGGTTCCGGGTCGTCGGCGCGTGCGTCGGCGACCCGAAGTAGTGGCACGCCGCGCAGAGTGAGGACAAGACCGTGGCACAGGGCACCGTGAAGTGGTTCAACGCCGAGAAGGGCTACGGCTTCATCGCCGTCGACGGCGGGCAGGACGTCTTCGTCCACTTCTCCGCGATCGAGATGGACGGCTACAAGGCGCTGGACGACGGCCAGCGGGTGGAGTTCGAGATCGCCCAGGGCCAGAAGGGCCCACAGGCCGAGCAGGTACGCCTCATCGCCTGAGGCAGGTCCCCACCCGCCGACCGATCGCCGGCCAGGGGCGGCGTGATCGTGGCCGGAGGGGGGCTGCGGTGCGGACGCCTCACGAGGGAAGATCATGGACCGATCCGGCCATCGCTGAGGAGCGTCCATGTCCGACCAGCCACCCCCGGCGGGTCCGTCCTCGCCCACCCCCGGCGAGTCTCCCGGCACGCCGCCGGCCTGGGGCGGTCATCCCGCCGGCCCGGCGCCCGGCCAGCCGCCCCACGCCGCGGTGCCGCCCTATCCGGGCCAGCCGCCCTACCCCGGTCAGCCGGCCTACGGCTGGTACCACCCGGGCGGGTACGGGCACGATCCTTCCGATCCGCTGGTGACCCCGCCCGGGGCGGGGCTCGGCGCCTGGTTCGCGCGTTGTGCGGGGGCGGCCCGCCGGGGCTGGCGCCCGCTGCTGCCGATCCTCGTGCTCACCCAGGTGCTGCCCGGGGCGGTGCTGTCGGTGCTCACGCTGGCCGTCGATCCCTCGGCACGCTGGGACGCCGAGCTCGCCGGTGATGCCGCCGCGCTGCCCGCGACCTTCTGGACGGACCTGTCCACGCTGCTGGTCGTCCTGCTCGGCGGCAGTCTGCTTCTCGGCCTGGTGCAGTGCCTCGGCTGGGCCGCCGGCACCTGGGTGATCGCCCGGCAGGCGGCCGGCGAGCCGGTCACTGCCGGCGCGGCCCTGCGTTACGGCCTGCGCCGGGCGCCCGGACTCTGGGGTTGGTCGCTGCTCGTCGTGCTGATCGTCGGCATCGGGTTCTGCCTGTGCTTCCTGCCCGGCGTCTACGCGGCGTTCGCGCTCGCCATGGCCGGCCCGGTGTACCTGTTCGAGCGGCGGGATCCGATCGGCCGGTCGCACCGGATGCTGCGCGACCGGCTGGGGCTGCTGCTCGGCCGGGTGGCGCTGGTGGCCGCCGCCGTGATCAGCGTCTCACTGGTCACGGGCCTGGTCGAGTCGGTGGCGATCCTGCCGTTCGGCGCCACCGCGCTCGACTCGCCGGGCACGGCGGTGGGAGTCGTCCTCACGATCGTGGTGGTGTCGGTGTTGACGCTGCCGGCGTACCTCGCCCAACTGGTCGGGCTCGTCGTCACCTACGCCGAGCAGCGTGCCCATGAAGGCCCGGTCAACGGCGCGCAACTGGCCGCCGAACTCGGCTGACCCGGGCCATCGTGCTTGCACTCGGCAGGGCAGAGTGCTAAACAAGTCATTGGCACTCGCATGGCGTGAGTGCCAACTGGTCGGGACGGTGGGGCTGCGGTCGCGCTCGTGACATAACCACGGGTGGGGCACGTGGCCGGTCGTCGCGGGCTATCCGGCCCGGCCGAGGAGACGTCGCCGTCGCCAGGTGGCGACGTCCCAAGGTGCGTACACCAGACGGCCCATCCGGGGCACACACTCGGGTGGCCCGTGAGTGTCCAGGAGGACAACGCCGTATGGCCAAGATGATCGCGTTCGACGAAGAGGCGCGCCGCGGCCTCGAGCGGGGCATGAACCAGCTCGCCGACGCCGTAAAGGTGACCCTCGGCCCCAAGGGCCGCAACGTCGTGCTCGAGAAGAAGTGGGGTGCCCCCACCATCACCAACGATGGTGTGAGCATCGCCAAGGAGATCGAGCTCGAGGACCCGTACGAGAAGATCGGCGCCGAGCTGGTCAAGGAGGTCGCCAAGAAGACCGACGACGTGGCCGGTGACGGCACGACGACGGCGACCGTCCTGGCCCAGGCCCTCGTCCGCGAGGGTCTGCGCAACGTGGCCGCCGGTGCCAACCCGATGGCCCTGAAGCGGGGCATCGAGGCCGCGGTCGCGAGCGTCTCGGAGGAGCTGCTGAAGCTCGCCAAGGACGTCGAGACCAAGGAGCAGATCGCCTCCACCGCCTCCATCTCCGCTGGTGACAGCAGCGTCGGCGAGATCATCGCCGAGGCGATGGACAAGGTCGGCAAGGAAGGCGTCATCACCGTCGAGGAGAGCAACACCTTCGGCCTTGAGCTTGAGCTCACCGAGGGTATGCGCTTCGACAAGGGCTACATCTCGGCCTACTTCATGACCGACCCGGAGCGTATGGAGGCCGTCTTCGACGACCCGTACATCCTGATCGCGAACAGCAAGATCTCGTCGGTCAAGGATCTGCTCCCGATCCTGGAGAAGGTCATGCAGGGCGGCAAGCCGCTGCTGATCATCGCCGAGGACCTGGAGGGCGAGGCCCTGGCCACCCTGGTGGTCAACAAGGTCCGCGGCACCTTCAAGTCGGTCGCCGTCAAGGCGCCGGGCTTCGGTGACCGCCGCAAGGCCATGCTGACCGACATCGCCATCCTCACCGGTGGCCAGGTCATCAGCGAGGAGGTCGGCCTCAAGCTGGACGCCGCCGGCCTCGACATGCTGGGCCGTGCCCGCAAGGTCGTGGTGACCAAGGACGAGACCACGATCGTCGACGGTGCCGGCGATGCCGAGCAGATCCAGGGCCGGGTCAACCAGATCCGGGCCGAGATCGACAAGAGCGACTCCGACTACGACCGGGAGAAGCTGCAGGAGCGCCTGGCCAAGCTGGCCGGCGGTGTTGCGGTGATCAAGGTCGGCGCGGCCACCGAGGTCGAGCTCAAGGAGCGCAAGCACCGTATCGAGGACGCGGTCCGCAACGCCAAGGCCGCCGTCGAGGAGGGCATCGTCCCGGGTGGTGGCGTCGCGCTGGTGCAGGCCGGCAAGACCGCCTTCGACAAGCTCGACCTGGCCGGCGACGAGGCGACCGGTGCGCAGATCGTCAAGATCGCGCTGGACGCTCCGCTGCGGCAGATCGCCGTCAACGCCGGCCTCGAGGGCGGCGTCGTGGTCGAGCGGGTCCGCAACCTGGATGCCGGTCACGGCCTCAACGCTGCCAGCGGCGAGTACGTCGACCTGCTGGCCGCGGGCATCATCGACCCGGCCAAGGTGACCCGTTCGGCGCTGCAGAACGCCGCGTCGATCGCCGCGCTGTTCCTCACCACCGAGGCCGTCGTGGCGGACAAGCCGGAGAAGACCCCGGCCGCCCCGGCTGGCCCGGGTGGCGGGGACATGGACTTCTGAGTCCAGCTCCAACCGCAAAGGGGCGGTCCGCGTCAGCGGACCGCCCCCTTTTCGCTATGTCGGCAGCGGTCGCTGGTTCCGTCGCTTCTGCGCCCGGTCGTACGGCGGGCGGTGCGGAACCGGTTCGTCCACCAGGGTGACCGGTTCCTCCGGCGGCTCACTCGCTCCGGTCATCTCCGCGAGCTGCGCGGCGTCGCCGTAGTCGAGCCGGTCGATCGCCAGTTGGTCGGGGAGTTCGTGTACCGGGGTCCAGGTGACCGGCGGCGCGTCCTGGGTCTGATCGTCCTCCATGGTCATGCTGCCTCCTCTACCCGAACGGTAGGGGGCGTCGATGACCCGGGCGGGCGAATGGCAGATTCAAGAACTATTGGCTGTCTGCCGTCTCCGTGGTTCGGAGCGGCTTCCGGTAGAGAAAGAACACCCGCTCGATACGGGCGCCCGCGCTACCCGAATAGAAGGGGATCGGCCCGACCCAGCCAATCTGCGCGGCCTCGACTCCCGCCGCCCGCTGGTCGCGCAGACAGCGACGCAGGAGGACGCCGCCGATGCCCGACCCTTCGGCGGCGGGCGCGGTGCCCATCGGTCCGAACCAACTCGGCCGGGACGACCCGTACGCCGCAAAGCCGAGCACCTCACCGTGGCGTTCGGCCAGGTGGCAGCCGGCGTCGGGGCGGCCGAGCGAACCGGCCAACTCGGCATCCCAGGTGCCGCCGAAGGTCGCCTGGGCGAACGCGGCGAGCGCCGGCAGGTCGGCCGGCTCCGCGCGGCGTACCGTCACCGCCTGCCCGGCCAACCGGGCCTCGGCGACCTCCGTCGACCGCAGCGCCGGCGACCCGTCGTCCGACAGGTCGGCGGTCATGTTCCAGGCGGTACGGTCCTGCCGGTAGCCGAGCGCGAGCGCGAGACAGACGGCCGGGGTGTAGCGCACGTCAATGCCCGGCCAGGCATAGTGCGGCGGGTTTCCGGCGAGCAGCACCTCGCCTGCGCCGAGGTCGGCCAGCGCCCGTTCGGCGTGCCCGAGCAGGGCCCGCCCGACGCCCCGCCGCCGCAGCCGCGGCTCCACCGCCAGCAGATCCACGTGCCCGACTCGCCCGTCAGCGGCGGAGAGGGAGCTGATCAGTACGCCGACCAGCTCTTCCTCCCGGTGGGCACCGAGCACCCGTACCGTCCGGTCGGCGGCGGCCCGTGGCCAGAGCGTCGCCACGAGCGGCCCCGCCTCGGCCGCGTCCTCCGGCAGGTCGAGCGCCCGCCGGCAGAGTGCCGCCACCTCGGGCGTCTGCTCGACGGTCAACTCGGCGATGCTGATCCCGGCGTCCATGGCTGCCGACCCTAGATCAAATCAGGCGCCGGTGTCAGTCCTGACCGGCGTCGCCTCCCATCATCGGCGGTCAGCGCGGCCCGACGGTCAGGATTGACCGGTGACGTGAACGGCCCCGCAGCACAGGGCCACGACGAGGGCCGGCACGCCGAGCAGGATCAGCAGCGCCAGGCCACGCCACCGGGCTGTCGAGGGGAGCGGGAGGGGAGTCGCCGTCGCCGGGGAACGACCGTCATCCATGAGTCCGCAAGATAGCAGTTCCAGGCTTCCCCGAATTTATGATCTCCGGTCTGGTCAGCCGCGAGGTGTGCGGATCAGCAGGCTCGCCTCGACCTCTTCCGTGCCGACCGCGGCGTAGAAATGAGGGGTGTCGGCGGCCCAGGAGACGTGGTCGCCGGGGCCGGCCGACAGGGCGCGCCGACCGGCCCGACCCGGGCCTGGCCGCGGAAGACGGACAGGTGCTCGGTCGCGCCGGCCGGGTGGGCGGGCGAGACCTGCTCGACGCCGACGACGATGCGCAGGGCGAACAGCTCGTAGGTGGCGGCCGGCTCCTCGAAGACCTCCAGCAGCGTCGACACCACCGCCTCGCCCCGCACCGGTGAGGCGGCCGTGGCCGGGGCGCCGCGGTCGAGTGTCAGCGCGCTCATCGGCACACCGAGTGCGGCGGCGATCGCGTAGAGGGTCTCCAGTCGCGGATCGCGGGTGCCGTTCTCCAGTCCGGACAGGGTCGCCTTTCCCACGCCGGCCAGGCGGGCCAGTTCGGAGAGGGTCAGCCCGCGCGTTTCACGCAGCCCGCGCAGCCGCCGGCCCACTGCCGGCCCCTGGTGCTGGGGGCTTGTCCCGCGCGTGGTCATCTGCGTATGGTGCCACCCGGCGTCCGTTCCGTTTACGGAACGACGGGAGGAGCGCTGATGGATTGGGTACGACCGGTCGTCGCCGGCCTGCTGAGCGCGATCGTGGGCTACGCGAGTTCGTTCACGCTCGTGCTCGCCGGGTTGCAGGCCGTCGGCGCCAACTCGGCCCAGGCCGCCTCGGGCCTGCTCGCCACCTGTCTCGGCATCGGGGTAGCCGGCGCGGTGCTGACCCTGCGTTACCGGACGCCCATCGCGATCGCGTGGTCCACGCCCGGCGCGGCCCTGCTCGTCGGGGCCGGCCCGGTGGCGGGCGGCTTCCCACGGCCGTCGGTGCCTTCCTGGTCTGCGCGGCGCTGACCGTGGTCGCCGGCCTGGTGCCGTGGTTGGCGCGCGTGATCGCGGCCATCCCGCGGCCGGTCGCCGGTGCGATGCTTGCCGGCATCCTCGTGCCGCTGTGCACGGCTCCGGTCCAGGCCCTGGTGGACGTCCCGGCACTGGCGGTGCCGGTCATCGTTACCTGGGCGGTGCTGCTGCGCTTCGCGCGCGGCTGGGCGGTGCCGGGCGCGCTGGTCGCGGCGGTGGCGGCGATCGGCCTGACCGGGCAGCACGCGGGCCTCGCCGACGCCACGCTGCGACCCGCCCTGGCCTGGACCGTCCCCACCTTCGACCTCGGTGCCATCGTCGGCCTCGCACTTCCGTTGTTCCTGGTCACCATGGCCGGCCAGAACGTACCGGGCGCCGCGGTCCTGTCCAGCTACGGGTACCAGGCACCACTGCGGCCCGCGCTGGTCACGACCGGTCTGGTGAGCGCGGCTGGTGCCCTGTCCGGCGGCCACCAGGTAAACCTCGCCGCCATCACCGCCGCCCTGACCGCCGGTCCCGAGGCCCACCCCGACCCGCGCCGGCGCTGGATCGCCACCCTGGCCCTGGCGGGCGGCCAGGTGCTGCTCGGGATCGGGGCGGGCGTGGCGACCGCGCTCGTGTTGCTCTCCCCGCCGGTGCTGGTGATCGCCGTCGCCGGCCTGGCCCTGCTGCCCGCCCTCGGCTCGTCACTGGGCAACGCCGTCTCCGACCCGGCCATGGTGTTGCCCGCTGTGGTGACGTTCGTCGTCACCGCGTCGGGCGTCGCCGTGCTCGGCATCGGCGCCGCGTTCTGGGGCCTGCTCGCCGGCCTGGCCGCCTTGCTGGTGCTGCATCGCCGTCGGCCCACAGCCGATGCTGTGCCGCTTCCCCGGTGATCGACCCTGCCGACGGTCGATCGCCCGCCGATCCCGGTCACCGCTCAGCATGCCCCGCGCGTCAGCTGCGGGCGGCTGAGACGGCGGCGTAGGCGTCGACCAGCCCGGCGCCGACGACGTTCCCCGTGCCGCCGCACTCGTCGGTCTGGTTCCGAGATCGGTGGCTGGCCTCGACCGGGGTGGCCGTCTCGCGCAGGATGCGCCGGGTTCGATCGAGGTCACCGACGAGTTCCGGGTTGGCCGACCACATCAACGCCACCACGCCGGCCACCTGCGGGGCGGCCATCGACGTGCCGTCGAGCACCGCGTACCCACCGCCGGGCATCGCGGAGAGGACGTCGGCCCCCGGCGCCATCAGGTCCGGCTTGGTCACCCCGCCGGCCGCCGGGCCGCGGGAGGAGAAGGCGGTGACCCGACGCCGGCCGTCCACCGCGCCCACCGTCAGCACGTCCGCGTACGGCGCGGGCGGGTCCTGCACCGAGCCGCAGAACGGGCCGGTGTTGCCGGCAGCCGCGACGACGAGGATCCCGGCCGCCTCCAGCGCCTCGGTGGCCGGCCGCAGGGTCCGTGGGTCGCAACCCTCGATCGGCGGGCAGCCCCACGAGTTGGTCAGGATCTCCGGCGCCCGGGCCGGCCGGCCCCGGATGAAGGGGTCCCCGCCGGGCGGAAAGGGCGCCAGCATGAACTGGAGACAGTCCAGGTAGTACGCCGGGCTGCCGAGATTGCGGTCGAGATTGACGCAGCCGACCCACTGCGCACCGGGGGCCACGCCGATGCCGCCCCGGCCCACCGCGCTGCCCGTCGTGTGGGTGCCGTGCCCGCTCCGGTCGGTCGGCGTGCGGGTGGCGTTCCAGGGGTCGAACCACGAATCGTCGCCACCCCGGAAGCCCTCGGCCAGGCTCGGGTGTTGCCCGTCCACCCCGGAGTCGGAACTGCCCACGGTGATCCCGGCACCGGTGACCCCGAGTCCGGACCAGACCCGGTCCGCACCGATCATCGTGATGTTCCACGGCGGGCCGGTCGGGGCGGTCGCGCCGCCGGCGCCGCGACCGGGGGCGCCGGCAACGGGCGCAGCCGCTGGCTCACCAGCACCCGCGCCGCCTCGGGGCGGCCGGCCAACCAGGCCCGCACCCCCGGTCCGCCAGCTACCTCCACACCGTTGACCAGGTAGTAGGGGGTGTGGTCCAGCCGCAACCGGCGTAGGTCCCGCCGTAGGTCGGCCTGGGTGCGCTCGGCGGTGTCGACCAGTCGTCGGTAGACCTCCCCGACGCGGGCGTCCCGCCCCGCCCTTCCCGGCCCGCCGGTCAGGTCGGTGAGGTCGGCCTGTTCCCGCAGCACCACGAAGAGCCGCTCACCGTGCAGTCCCGGCTGGCCGGCGGTGGCACCGACCAACCCGACGGTGAGCAGCAGAGCCAGGGCGGTCGCCGCGGCCACCGCCCGGCGCGGCGGACGGGCCGCCGGGCGGGCCAGCAGCAGGCCGTACGCGGTCGCCAGCAGGAGCCCGGCGGCGAGCCTGGCGCCGGCGGCGACCGCCACCCAGAAGGGCACGTCCCGCGCGCCGACCAGCAGCAGACTGATCTCCTCCGGATCGGTGAAGGCGAGCGGACCGAACATGCCGAGCCCGACCAGCCAGGCGGTCGGTGTCCGGTTGGTGGCCCCGGCGGCGCGGTGACTCAGGGCGCGCAGCGCGGCCAACGCGAAGCCCGTCGGTGGCAACGTCACCAGCAGCGGCAACTGGGCGCCGGACTGGCCGCCGCCGGCACCGACCAGCAGCAGCACCACCCCGGCCACGAGGCCGCCCACCAGCACCAGCCGGGCGGGCCGGGGCGGCTCGCCGACCTCGAACCGCCCCCAGAACCGAGCGTCCAGCAGCGCACCGGCCAGCACGCCGACCGCCGCCGCGGCCAGTCCGGCGAGAACGGTCTCCACCAGCCCGCCGAGCGCGCCCAGCCAGACCCAGGGGAGCAGCAGGGTCAGCCCGGCGGCCAGGGCGAGCAGGGTCACCACCGAAGGGCGCACGTTGGAGCGCGGCGCCCGTTCGTCCGGACCGCCCGCGCGCTCGTCCGGACCGCCCGTATGCCGGCCGGGTTCGCCGTCGGGCCGCCCGGGTCCGCCATCCGGCCGGCCGGGACCGAGGACGTGGTGCGACAACCGGCTCGCGGCCAGGGCCAGCAGCGTGGCCGTCACGGTCAGCGCCGCGAGGTACGCCTCGTGGTGCACCGGGGGGATGGCCCGCAGCAGTCCGAGCACGGCGAGCACGAGCGCCCCGGCCAACCACAGCCGGCCGGCGACGCGGACCGCCGCCGAGCGGGGATCAGGGCCAGTGGCAGGGCCGCGGCACCGATCAGTGGCACGGCGAGCAGGCAGACCACCGGCCAGAGCGGCACCCACCGGTCCATCCCGCCGATCAGCAGCACCTGGTCGACAGCCCAGCCGCCGGTCTGCGATCCGATCGTGACCGCGACCACCCAGCAGCCACCGAGCACCGCCAAGAGCACCGCCCATGGGCTGCCGCCTCGGCCGGGTGTGGAGTAGTCCGCCCGCATCCGCACACCTTACGAGGTGGGTGGCCGGCCGGAGGGCTCGCTCGCGTCTCATCGGCAGGGCAGGCGGATGAGCGCGGGGCGCCGCGGAGCACCGCCCGGCCGGACGGGCGCGGCATGTCACCGGCCGGCCGGTAGGGCTACCGTGGACGGGTGCGCGATCCACACGTCCTACGGTCCGTCGCCGGGCAACTCTCGCCCTCCCGCCGCACCGCCGACCTGCGCAGGCTGCGGGCCGAGCGGTTCGACGTGCTCATCATCGGTGGTGGTGTGACCGGCGCTGGCGCGGCCGTCGACGCCGCCTCCCGGGGCCTGAAGGTGGCGCTGGTGGAGGCGCGCGACTTCGCGGCCGGCACGTCCAGCCGGTCCAGCAAGCTGATCCACGGCGGCCTGCGCTACCTGGAGCAGCTGGAGTTCAACCTGGTGCACGAGGCCCTCACCGAGCGGGGCCTGCTGGCCACCCGGCTGGCACCGCACCTGGTGCGTCCGGTGCCGTTCCTGGTGCCGCTCCCCGCCGGGCAGGGCATACGCGATCTGCCCGGCCGACTGTTCCGCCGGGCCTACTACGGGGCCGGGGTGGCCGCGTACGACGCCTTCGCCGGCCTCTTCGGTGGTGGCCGTGGAATGCCGCTGCACCGGCACCTGAGCCGGGAGGGTGCCCGCCGGGTCTTCCCGAGCCTGCGCTCCGACGGGCTGGCCGGTGCGATCCGCTACCACGACGGCCAGGTCGACGACGCCCGCCTGGTGATCACCCTCGCCCGCACCGCCGCCAGCCTGGGGGTGACCGTGGTGAGCAGCACCCGGGCGGTCGGGCTGATCCGACAGGCCCGGGAGGTCACCGGGGTCAGGGTCCGTGACCTGGAGGCACCCGCCGGTTCCCCGGAGGCCGAGTTCGAGGTACGCGCCCGCACGGTGATCGCCGCCACCGGGGTCTGGACCGACGACATGTCCCGGATGCTCAACGATGTCGGGCTGCGCCGGGGCATCCGGGTCCGGGCCTCCAAGGGTGTGCACCTGGTGGTGCCCCGATCGGCGATCACCGGCGAAGCCGGCCTGATCCTGCGCACGCCCAGCAGCGTCCTGTTCGTCATTCCGTGGGGTGGACACTGGATCATCGGCACCACGGACACCGACTGGCGGCTGGACCGCTCGCACCCGGCGGCCTCCGCCAGCGACATCGACTACCTCCTCCGGCAGGTCAACGCGGTGCTGGACCGGCCGCTCACCACCGCCGACATCGAGGGCGTCTACGCCGGGCTGCGCCCGCTGCTGGCCGGCGAGGCGGACTCCACCTCCAAGCTCTCCCGGGAACACGCCGTCATCGAGCCGATGCTCGGCCTGCTGCTGGTCGCCGGTGGCAAGTACACGACGTACCGGGTGATGGCCGCGGACGTGGTCGACCGGGCCGTCCGCCGGCTCGGCGGGCAGCGGCCGTCGCGCACCGCCGACCTGCCGTTGCTCGGCGCGGACGGGTACGCGGCCATGTGGCGGGACCGGGCCGACCTGGCCCGCCGCCACGGGGTGCCGGTGGGGGTGGTGGAGCACCTGCTGGAGCGTTACGGCAGCCTGACCCTCGACCTGCTCGCCCTGATCGACGCCGACCCGCTGCTGGCCTCCCCGCTGGCGGGCGCGCCGGAGTACCTCGCCGCGGAGGTGACCTACGCAGCCCGGGCCGAGGGTGCGTTGCACCTGGAGGACGTGCTGACCCGGCGTACCCGGATCTCGATCGAGACGAGCCATCGGGGCCTGGAGTCGGCCGGGCACGCGGCCGAACTGATGGGCGCGGTGCTGGGCTGGGGCGCCGCCCGCCGGACGCGGGAGGTGGCGCACTACCGGGCCCGGGTGGAGGCCGAACGGCAGTCGCAGCTGATGCCGGACGACGCGACCGCCGACGCGGCGCGGCTGGGCGCTCCGGACGTGCGGGGCTATGCCGCGGACCGGGGTGTCGACGACGGCGCGGCCGGCCTGGCCCGCTGACGGATCCATTCTGGAGATCGCAGCCGATGGATATCCATCCAGCCGGTTACGTTCGCTACCTACGGTGGGGTAAGTTCCGCGCGTGATTGCGCTTTCCCAGTCACGGCTGGCCGCCCTGTCCGTCACCGCCCTCCTGGCGGTCGTTCTCACTGGCTGCGCGCCGTTCGGCGGTCAGGCCGAGTCGCCGGAGGCGGCGAGCACACCGGTCGACGGTCCGCCCGAGGTCGGGGGCGCCGCGACCGCCGGCAGCGGGCGGGTCAGCCTGTTGCAGAACCTCGGCACCGACGGCCCACTGCGCACCCTGAACGTGGCACCGGACGGCCGCTGGGAGTGCGTCGACTGCGCGGGTGACGGGGTCACGTCGACCGGTGCGCTCACCGGGGAGCAGCGCGAGCGGTTGCAGTCGCTGCTCGCCGAACCGGCCCTGGCCGAGGAGACCGACGAGGCGCGCGGATACCGGGTCACCTGCATCGGCTCCCTCACCTCCAGCCTGCTCACCTCGGCCGGCCTGATCACCTCGCAGGACTGTCCCGGTGAGGAGCGACCGCCCGTCGCCGAGGAGATCATGCTGCTCCTGACCCAGAACACGCCCGCCGAACTGGTCGGCTGAGGCCGCCCTTGCGGGGGGGCCAGTCCGGTCGGCGACGAGGTCAGAGCACCTTGCCGGGGTTGAGCAGGCCGGTCGGGTCGAGTGCGGTCTTGATCGCCTGATGCACCCGGATGCCCACCGGGCCGATCTCCCGGGCGAGCCAGTCCCGCTTGAGCAGGCCGACACCGTGTTCGCCGGTACAGGTGCCGCCGAGGTCCAGGCCGAGCCGCATGATCTCGTCGAAGGCCCGCCTGCCGCGCTCCAGGCTGGCCGGGTCGGCTCGGTCGACCACGATGTTGGGGTGCAGGTTGCCGTCACCGGCGTGACCGACCACGCCGATCGGCACCCCGCACTCGGTCGCGATCCGGGCCACCCCGTCGAGCAGCGCGGCGAGCGCGCCCCGGGGCACCGCCAGGTCGTCGATGATGAGGCCGCCGTTGCCGCTCGGGTAGGCGTCCGCGGCGTACTTCTCCATGGCCGGATGGGCCAGCCGTCGGGCTTGCAGCAACGCGGCGGCCTCCAGCGCGTCGGTGGCCGCGTACACCTCCTCGGCACCGGCCGCCTCGCAGACGGCCGCCAGCGCGGCCAGGTCCGCTGCCGCGCCGGTGCCGGTGTCCGCGGCGGCCAGCAGCAGCGCCTCGGCATCGGTGCGCAACCCCATCGGCTGGTACGCCTCGATCGCCCGCAGGTGGGTACGGTCGAGCAGTTCGAGCAGGCTGGGGGAGAGCCCCTGGGCGGCGATCCGCGCCACCGCCTCGCCGGCCTCGGCCGTGGAGCCGAAGACGGCCACCAGGGTCAACGACTCCGCCGGGGCGGGCCGCAGCGCCACGGTCACCTCGGTGATCACTCCGAGGGTGCCCTCGGAGCCGACGAAGAGCCGGGTGAGGTCGTACCCGGCCACCCCCTTGGCCGTACGCCGCCCGGTGCGTAGCACCTCGCCGGAGGCGAGCACCACCTCCAGGCCGAGCACGTACTCTGCGGTCACGCCATACTTGACGCAGCACATGCCGCCCGCGTTGGTGGCGATGTTGCCGCCGATCGTGGACGACTCCCACGACCCGGGGTCCGGCGGATACCACAGGCCCTGCTTGCCGACGGCGGCGGTGAGTACGGCGTTGACCACCCCCGGCTGGACCACCGCGGTCCGGGTCACCGGGTCGATCTCCAGGATCGCGTCCATCGCGATGGTGCTGATCACCACCGCACCGTTGACGGCGTTCGCCGCGCCGGCAAGTCCGGTGCGGGCACCCTGTGGCACCACCGGCACGCCGTGCCGGCCGGCCGCCCGGATCACTGCGGCCACCTCCGCGGTGCTGCGCGGCCGGGTCACGACCAGCGGTGTTCCCGCCGCGCACAGGTCGGCCTCGTCCCGCGCGTGGGCGCGGAGCAGATCCGGGTCGGTGTGGACCGCCTCCGGCCCGAGGGCGGCTCGCAGTTCGTCGAGGAGCGGGGAGGTGGCCATGCGGCCGAGGCTACGACCGGCCAGCGATGATCACCAAGCTGGGGGTCGTCGCCGGGTACGGTGGCTGCCGTGATCTACGTCGACCGGCCGGCCTGGCCGGCGCGGGGTCGGCTCTGGTCGCACCTGATCAGCGACGTCGCCCTCGCCGAACTGCACGCGTTCGCCGAGACGCTGGGCGCGCCCAGGTGTGCCTTCGACCGGGACCACTACGACATTCCCGCGGAGCGCTTTCCGATGGCGGTCTGGCTGGGCGCACGCGTCGTCCCGAGCCGCGACCTGGTCCGCCTCCTCCGCAACGCCGCCCTCCGCCGCCCCAAACACCTCACCCCCGCCTCCACCCCGCCGCCCCGCCACCCCGCCGCCGCCCCCGCCGCCGCCGTCGATCATGCAGTTGTGGCACCTCCCAAAAAGGTAGAAGGCGACAAAGCACCTGCCACAACTGCATGATCGACGGGGCAGGGCAGGGCAGGGCGGGGCGGGGCGGGGCAGGGCAGGGCGGGGCGGGGCGGGGCGGGGCGGGGCGGGGCAGGGCAGGACGGGGCAGGACGGGGCAGGGCAGGACGGGGCAGGGCGGGGTGGGGCAGGGCGGGGGTGGGGCAGGGCGGGGGTGGGGCAGGGTGGGGGTGGGGGGTGTTAGGGGGTGAGGGTGGTTAGTTCGCGGGTCAGGTTGGTGCGGGCGCGGTTCGTCCAGGAGGTGGCCAGGGCGGGGACGCGGTACAGGGCGGGGAGGGCGAGCAGGCCGGAGAGGACCCGGGCGCGGCCGGTCCGGTAGTCGGGCTCGGGCACGTGGGCGTACTCCCGCCGGATCGCGGCGGCGTACCGGTCGTACTCCGGCTCGGGTGCGGCCAGCACTGCCAGGTCGGCGTCGCAGAGCAGCCCGCCGGCACTGTCCGCCGGCTCCACCACGTGCCCGGCGGTGAGCAGGACCAGGCGGCCCACCTCGGCGACCTCGGCAGCGGGCAGCCCGGTCCGGGCGAGCAGGGTGCCGGCGAGCACCGCGCTGTCGCGTTCGTTCCGGTCGCCCGGCACGCGGGGGTCGTACACCGCGTCGTGGCACCACGCGGCGAGTCGGACCAGGTCAGGTCGCGGCGCCGTCGAGGCGTACCGGTCGACCACGTCGAGCACCGCGGCCAGGTGCTCGACCGTGTGGTAGTGCCGATGCGGCTCCCGCCACCGCCTGACCAACTCCTCCCCGGCGACGTCCACCGCGGCCGGGTCGGTCGACCCGGCGGCCAGAGCGGCCGTTCGCCACCGTTCGATCAGCTCCGTCACCTGGCCGAGTCTGCCCGACCTGACCCATGCCGCACCGGATGCCGCATCCCGTAGCGGCCACCGGCTCGCTCGCGGGGAAGACCCGGACGGAGGGCGTCGAGCGGACGTGCCGCGTCGGCGAGGAATGTCCCGGCGGGTGGAGGGTAGTCCCGGCCATGGCGGTGGGCCGGAACCGACGATTTCCGCTGCTGCGTCGTGCCACGCGCGACCGCCGGCCCGACCTGGATTCGGCCCGGATCGCCGAGACCGTGGCGCAGCTGCACCGCCGTGGCAGGGCCACCCTGCGTGACCGCCTGCACCGGGTGCGGCTGTCGCTCGGCCTGGCCGCGCAGGCGGGCCTCGCGGCCGGGCTGTCCTGGGTGGCCGCACACGAGCTGCTGGGCAACCCGCAACCGGTGTTCGCCCCGATCTCCGCCGTCGGCACCCTGGCCGTCTCGGTTGGCCAGCGATTCCGCCGGACGGTGGAGCTGATCCTCGGGGTGGGCGTCGGGGTGTTGGTCGGCGACCTGCTGATCTACTTCCTCGGCACCGGACCCTGGCAACTCGGGCTCATCGTCACCGCCGCCATCGTGCTGACCGTCTTCGCCGGGGGCAGCGTCGCCATCGTCATCCAGGCCGCGGCGACCGCGGTGCTGATCGTGACGCTCAGCCCGTCGGTCGGGGACGTGGAGATACCCCGGTTCATCGACGCGCTCGTCGGTGGCAGCACCGCGCTGCTGGTCACCGCGTTGCTGCTGCCGCTCAACCCGCTACGGGTGCTCAACCGGGCCGCCCGTCCGGCGCTGGACCTGCTCGCCACGCAGCTCGACACCACCGCGAACGGCCTGCGGGACCGGGACCGGGACCGGATCCAACAGGCGCAGGACCGGCTGCGGGACAACAAGCAGGAGCTGGCCACCTTCAGCGAGGCGATCGAGGGGGCGAAGGAGACCGCGCTGCTCTCCCCGGCGCGCTGGCACCGGCGCAGCGAACTGACCCACTACGCGGAGGCGGCCGACCCGATCGACCGGGCGATGCGCAACAGCGGCACGTTGATCCGCCGGGCGGTCACCCTGGTCGAGGATTCCGAGCCGATCCCGGAACCGATGCCCGACGCGGTCGCCCACCTCGCCGAGTCGGTCCGGCTGTTGCAGCGGGAGTTCGCCCAGGGTGAGGAGCCCGAGCAGGCCCGGGAGCGGTCACTTCGCGCGGTCAGCGAGGCCGGCCGGGCGTACGGCGAGGGGGTCGGCTTCTCTGGCAGCGTGGTGGTGGCTCAGGTGCGCACCACCGCCAGCGATCTGCTGGTGGCCTCGGGGATCAGCCAGGAGGAGGCCAACCGGCTGGTGCGGCAGTCCTTCGGCGAGCAGGACCGACCGGGGGCACCGGCCGGGCCGGAACCGGCCGTCAAGCCGCCCGCCGCGCCGGCCGTGGGCTGAGTCGGCGGGGCGGCGGATGCCCCGACCGGCCGGGCCGCGGGTGACTACGCTGACCGCATGGTCGACACCCCGCCCGGCGGATCGCCGTCGCCGTCGCCGTCCGTGGCCGCCGCACCAGGCGCGGGTTCCGGCGTACCAGGAATGCCACGCCGCCGCCTCAGCTGGCGGCGGGCGCTGGTCCTGACCGGGGTGATCGTGCTGATCGCGGCCTGCGCGATCTTCATGCTCTTCACGCTCGGCACTAGCCTCGGCCCGGAGGCGCTGCTGGTCGGTGCCGCCGCCGCGGTGCTGCCGGTCCCGGTGCTGGTGGCCTGCTTCCTCTGGCTCGACCGGTACGAACCCGAACCGCTCAAGTATCTGATCTTCTGCTTCGCCTGGGGTGCCTTCGTATCCACGGCGGCGTCGCTGACGGTCAACGAGACGGCCGCCGGCTGGTTCGAGGACCAGGGGCTGCCGGTCGCGCTGACCGCCGTGCTGGTCGCGCCGTTCATCGAGGAGTTGACCAAGGCGCTCGGGCCGATCCTGCTGCTGATCTTCCGGCGGCGGGAATGGTCGGGCATCACCGACGGCCTGGTCTACTGCGGGCTCTCCGCGATCGGATTCGCGATGGTGGAGAACATCCTCTACCTGGGTGGCTACGGTTACGCCTCGGGCGTCGAGGAGTACGGCCCGGCCACCGGGGCGCAGCAGGTCTTCGCCATCTTCATCGTCCGGATCCTGCTGTTCGGTTTCGCCCATCCGCTGTTCACCTCGATGACCGGTGTGGGCCTCGGCATCGCGGCCCGCTCGGCGGACCGGCGGGTCCGGTTCTTCGCCCCGGTCGCCGGCCTGCTGCTGGCGATGATGCTGCACGGGACGTGGAACCTGCTGCCGACGCTGACCCAGGCCACCGGAGAGGTGCTGATCTCGCTCTTCGGGTTCGTCGGAGTGATGGTGCCGATCTTCTTCGGCATGGTCGGCCTGGCGGTGTGGCTGCGCGCCTGGGAGGGCCGGCTCACCGAGCGGATCCTGCCGGACTACGTCCGGGCCGGCTGGCTCAGCCCGCCGGAGGTGGCCGCGCTGAGCAGCCTCGGCCGGCGGCATGCGGCCCGGGTGTGGGCCCGGCGGGTGGGTGGTGACGCCGGCCTTCGGGCGATGCGCGCCTACCAGTTCGCGGCGACCCGGCTCGCCCTGCTGCGTGACGGCGCGACGCGGGGCCTGGATCGCCGCCCCGTCGACCGGGAGCGGACGGCGCGGGAGGAACAGGAACTGCTCGACTCGATCACCGCCTACCGGTCGTTCTTCGTGGGCCGTGACCCGCAGTCCCCGGTCGGAGTCTGGGACGGGCGCCGCTATCACCTGCGCTTCCCCGACGGATCCCAGCGCCCGGTGGAGGCACCCGAGGAACCGGTGGTGCCGATCCCGGTGGTGCTCGTCCCACCGCCTCCACCACCGTCGTTCCCCGGTTACGGCCCGCCCGGCTGGTACGGTCCGCGTCCCGCGGCGCCGTGGCCGCCCGGTCAGCCCTGACCGGGCGGGCCTCAACTCATCAGGCTGGTGAGAAAGTCGCCGAGCCCCTGGGCCATCATCATCAGGGCCGCTCCGATGGCCTTGAACAGCTGCGCGGCCCCCTCCGGCCGGAACGCCATGAAGTAGATCAGGAACGCGAGGCTTCCCCAGGCCAGCACCTTCTTCACGAAAACCGGCATCGTCCCTCCCCAGAGCCGGTGGTGCGGCTGGCTTCCCGCCGGGGAGCGCGGCAAACGGCTGCCGGGTCGAGGGCCCGGAATCTCAGAGGTAGAGCCCGGTGGCGCTCTCCTCGACCCGCTCGGCGGCGACCGCGTGCACGTCGCGCTCGCGCAGCAGCACGTAGCCGCGGCCGTGCAGCTCGACCTCGGAGCGATCGTCGGGGTCGAAGAGCACCCGGTCGCCGGAGACGATCGCGCGTACGTGCGGACCGACGCCCACCGCGATGGCCCACGCCAGGCGTTTGCCCACGGCCGCGGTGGCGGGGATCACGATGCCGGCGCTGGAGCGCCGTTCGCCGTCGCTGCCCTCCAGCCGCACCAGCACCCGGTCGTGCAGCAGCCGGATGGGCAGGCCGGAGTCGAGATTCGGGTCGGCTGTCACGCCGCAGACGCTACCGTGTCCTTTCCGGCCCGCCGCCGGTGGTCAGCGGGGTTGGCGCGCTGGCCGGCGGGGCAATGGGTGGCGGAGCCGCTCTACCGTCAGCGTTCGGGCGTATCCTGTCCGCCCTGACGCGGTGCGCGGGCCAGATCTTGCCGGAGGTGCGCTTGAGCCGATTCGAGCGGATGCGCGGGCGCCTGCGTCGCGCGTACGAGTCAGGACGCGAGTCGGTCCGCGCCGGGCGCGACACACCGGCCGACGTCCCCGAGCCGGCCGAGACGGCCCCGCCGTCGAGCCCGGGGCCGGCCGCACCGCCGACCGCGACGGTGGTCGGTGCGGAGCCGCCGGCCGCGCTGCACAACTCCACCTCCAGCCGTGACGACGCGGACGTGCCCCACGCCCTGCGGATCGCCGCCGCCTGGTCGTGGCGGCTCATCGTCGTCGGCATCGTGTTCTGGGCGCTGCTGAAACTGGTCGGCACCATCAGCATCGTGATCATTCCGCTCGCCGTGGCGCTGCTGCTGTCGGCGTTGCTGGCACCCGCGGTCGGCTGGCTGCTGCGGGCACGCCTGCCGAGGTCGTTGTCGACCGCCGTGGTGCTGGTCGCCGGGCTGGCCGCGGTGATCGGCACGCTGACCCTGGTGGTCAACGAGTTCATCAAGGGCGTACCGGAACTGGCCGCCAAGTCGACCCAGGGCCTGCAGCAGATCCAGGAGTGGCTCAAGACCGGGCCGTTGCACCTGTCGGACAACGACCTCGACCGATACCTGGAGGAGAGCCAGCAGTGGGTCGACAACAACACCGAGCGGTTCACCAGCGGTGCCCTCTCCACCGCGGCCACCCTGGCCGAGGTGCTGACCGGGGCGGTGCTGGTCCTCTTCGCCACCTTCTTCTTCCTGCGTGACGGCAACCTGATCTGGCGTTTCATGGTGCGGCTGCTGCCGGTCGGCGCGCGCTGGAAGGTCGACGACGCCGGCCGGGCCGCCTGGGCGACCCTGGTCGCGTACGTCCGGGCGACGGTGCTGGTCGCCTTCATCGACGCCGTCGGCATCGGCACCTTCCTGGTCATCTTCGACGTGCCGTTCGCCTTCCCGCTGGCCGCCCTGGTCTTTCTGGGGGCGTTCATCCCGATCGTCGGTGCGACGCTCTCCGGCGGCGTGGCGGTGCTGGTCGCGCTGGTCGACAGCGGGCCGGTGACCGCGTTGATCATCCTCGGTGTGGTGATCGGGGTGCAGCAGGTGGAGGGGCATATCCTCCAGCCACTGATCATGGGCAGGGCGGTGGCCATCCACCCGCTCGCGGTGATCATCGGCCTGGCCGCCGGCGTGGTGCTCGCCGGGATCACCGGTGCGCTGGTTGCCGTCCCGCTGATCGCGGTGCTCAACACGGCGGTTCGCCGGCTGGCCGCCCGCAGCGTCCCCGACACGCCGCCCGACGCGGTCGTCGTCGCCCGCGCGCCCTGACCCCGTCGCGCTCCGTGGGGGTGCCGCCGCCCCGGCACCCACCTCGCACGCGGCGCTGGGCTACGGCCTGGCCGGCGGTCGGCCGCTCGGGTGGCGGCGGGGGCGCGACCGGTGAACCACCGGTGGCTCAGTCCGTCGCGAGCCGGGTCAGAGCGCCCCGGACCACCTCGGGTCGGGTGGTGTACCAGAACGGGGGTAGCGAACGGCGCAGGAACGGGCCGTAGCCCCGGGCCGTCTCCAGCCGGGAGTCGAGCACCGCCACCACGCCCCGGTCCCCGGTGGCCCGGATCAACCGGCCCACCCCCTGCGCCAGCCGGACGGCCGCGATGGGGACGCTGACCGCGGCGAAACCCGAGCCGCCCTGCGCGTCCACCGCCGCCGCCCGCGCCGCGGCGAGCGGTTCGTCGGGTCGGGGGAAGGGCAGCCGGTCGATGACCACCAGTTGACACGAGTCACCCGGCACGTCCACCCCCTGCCACAGCGACATCACCCCGAACAGGCAACTCGACCGTTCCTCCCGGAACCGCCGGACCAGCAGCGGCAGCGCCTCCTCTCCCTGCAGCAGCACGGGCAGGTCGGTCCGGTCGCGCAGCAGCTCCGCGGCCTGCTGCGCCGCCCGCCGGGAGGAGAAGAGCCCGAGCGTACGCCCGCCCAGCGCGGTGACCAGCGTGAGCAGTTCCTCTCCGGCGGCGTCGGGCAGCCCGGAAACCCCGGGTCGGGGCAGGTGCGCGGCGACGTAGAGGATCCCCTGCCGGGGATAGTCGAACGGCGAGCCGACGTCCAACGACCGCCACCCGAGGCCGGAGTCCGCGAGCTCACCGGGCTGGCCCGCCTGCCGGCCCCCGTTGGCACCGGCGGCCGTGGCGGCGCCCACCGGACGTGCCGAGCCGGACGGTGCCGCCCCGTCCCCGGCTCTGCCCTCGTCGGGGCGGCGCTGCCCGAGGCACCGCCAGGCCCGCTCGGCCGCCGGGTGGCGTCGGCCAGGGCGGCGGCGGCCGGCGACGGCGGGGTGGGCGGGGGCGCGTCGAGGCCCAGGGCCCGGGCGACCGTGTCGAACCGGCCGCCCAGCGCGAGCGTGGCCGACGTGGCGACCACGGTCCGCTCGTCGTAGAGGTGGGTGGCGAGGGTGCCGGCGACCGAGAGCGGCGCCACCACCAGTGCCCGCCGTCCGGTGGCGTCGTTGCGCTCCACCCACGCCACGTCGTGGTCCGCCTCCTCCAGCAACCGCTGGGCGGTGGTCGACAGTTCGTCGAGGACGGCCTTGGCCTGCTGCTTGCGGACCGGATCGGGGTCGTCGGCCTTGATGTCCCCGAGGCTGTCCAGGGCCGCGCGGGTCGCGGCGTCCAGCAGCGTGCAGGACTCCCGCAACGGTTCCGGCAGGCCGCTGGTGATCCGCCCCACCGGAGCCTCGGCCAGCCCGACCGCGAGGGCGTCGCCGGACGCGGTCAGCGCCTCGGCCGTCTCCGGCCGCAGCAGCGGACGGGCCCGCCGGGCGGACCGGTCGATCAGCTCCGGGGTCAGCTCCGCCTGGGCGGCCGAGGAGACCCGGTCGGCCAGTTCGTGGGCCTCGTCGACGACGAGCAACCGGTGTGGCGGCACGATGTGTCGACCGGCGAGCATGTCGACCGCGAGCAGGCTGTGGTTGGTGACCACGATGTCGGCCTCCCGCGCCCGCACCCGGGACGCCTCCGCGAAGCACTCCGGGCCGTACGGGCAGCGGTTCGCGCCGACGCATTCCCGGGCGGGCATGGAGACCAGCCGCCACGCCTGGTCGTCGACGCCCGGATCCAGCTCGTCACGATCACCGGTGTCGGTGTCCACGGCCCAGTCCCGCAGGCGCTGGATCTGCTTGCCGAGCCGGCCGGCCTCACCGAGCCAGCGGGTGCCGCCGCCGGGACGCTGGACCGGGGCGTCGAAGAGGGTGTCCTCCGGTTCGTTCTCGGCGGAGTTCTCCAGACGGGCCAGGCAGAGGTAGTGGTGCCGGCCCTTGAGCACCGCGAACGTCGGACGCCGTCCGAGCATCGGTTCGACCGCGTCGGCCAGCCGCGGCAGGTCGTGCTCGACCAGCTGGGCCTGCAACGCCAGGGTGGCGGTGGAGACCACGACCGGGCCGTCGACCGTCAGGGCCGGGGCGAGGTACGCGAGGGACTTGCCGGTGCCGGTGCCGGCCTGCACCAGCAGGTGTTCGCGGGCCGCCACGCACTCCTCGATCGCCGCGGCCATCTGCTGCTGGCCAGGGCGGGCCGCGCCGCCGGGCACCGCACCGACCGCGGCGGCCAGCAACCCGGCCCCACCCGGCCGGTCGCCCCGTCGGCGTGCCTTGTCACGGGTGGTGCCGGGGCCGGTGGCGGTGTGGGGCGCAGTCACCGTGGCACGGTACCCGCCGGGCCCGACGTGGTCCGTACCGAACGGCCGTGTTGCGGCGTCACGGCACGGAATACCTCCTCCTCGTCCGGTAACTTCCCGACGGCGACGCGTGGGCGGAATCGGTTAGGGTGCGACTCATGCCGAGCGACGTGGTCCGTGTGGTCTACCGCAAGTACGACGGCAGCGCGCACCGCGACTACCCGGCCCGCCGCCTGGCCGAGGACGACCTCGGCATCTGGCTCGGGGTGCCGGCCGGCACCAGCTCGGTGTACCACGGCCGACCCTCGGTGGAGCAGATCCCCTTCGTGCTGCTGGTGCCCCACCATGCCTGGTGGACCGGCATGTTCAACCCGCCGCCGCGGACCAGTGAGGTCTACTGCGACATCGCCAGCCCCGCCCGGTGGGAGGGCGAGGACACGGTGCACCTGATCGACCTTGACCTGGACGTGGTCCGCCGCCGCGAGACCGGCGTGGTCGAGCTGCGCGACGAGGACGAGTTCGCCGAGCACCGGGCCCGCTTCGGCTACCCCGACGAGCTGGTGACGGAGGCCGAAACGGCGGCACGGTGGCTGCTCGGCGCGCTCGGCGACGGCACCGAGCCGTTCGCCACCTCGTACCGAAAGTGGCTGGCCCTGGTGGTCTGAGCGCACCGCCGCGCCACCCGGCCGGCGCGCCCGGCCCACCGCCGTTCGGCGGACGGGCGGCCCGCGGGTGATGATGCTCCGATGGTGGACGACGACGGTGTAATCGACGTGCTGGCGCCGGCCGGCGGTACGGTGCGGGACCTGCTGCGGGCGTTGCCCGGCGGGCCGATCGACCTCGGGGCGACGAACCCCCGCTCGACCCCCGGGCTGCCCGGGGAACACGTGACCGGCCCGGACCGCAAGGGTTGGGCCCGCCGGCAGGTCGAACTGGTGGGCAAGGGGCTGGCCCGCCGGCAGGAGATGCTCTTCGCCGGCGCGAAGGCCGATCCCGGCGCCGGGCGGCGGGTGCTGCTGGTGCTCCAGGCGATGGACTGCGGCGGCAAGGACGGCACGATCAAGCGGGTGGTCGGCGCGATGAACCCGCTCGGCGTGCAGATTCGGGCGTTCGGTCCGCCGACCGCCGAGGAACTGCGGCACCACTTTCTGTGGCGGATCCGGCGGGCCCTGCCCCCGCCGGGCCAGTTGGGTGTCTTCAACCGTTCCCACTACGAGGACGTGCTGGTGCCCCGGGTGCAGGAGCGGGCGCCGGAGGACGTCTGGCAGCCGAGGTACGCCGAGATCGACGAATTCGAGCGGGAACTGACCGCCGCCGGGGTGGTCGTGGTCAAGGCATTCCTGCACATCTCCTACGCCGAGCAGGCCCAGCGGCTGCTGGCGCGCCTGGACGATCCGACCAAGCACTGGAAATACCACCCCTCGGACGTCGACGCCCGCGCTCGCTGGGACGACTACCAGGCGGCGTACGCCGATCTGCTCGGCCGGGGCGGCACCGACGTCGCGCCGTGGCACGTGGTGCCGGCGGACCGCAAGTGGTATCGGGACTGGGCGGTGGCGCATCTGTTGCGTGAGACGTTCGACACGCTGGATCTGGGGTACCCGCCCGCCGACTTCGACATCGAGCGGGAACGGGAGCGACTGCTGAGGACCACGGGGCCTTCGAAGGTGTACGGCAATTGAACGAGCGGTGAATGAGAGGTGGTCGGGGGTGGGCCGCCGAATCGCCGATCCGACGGTTCCCTAGCATTCCTTCAGCAGGGCGCCGGAACGGCGGCTGCGACCCTTCCATCTGACACGACGAGGTCCGTGCCGTGAGGTTTTCCTTTCGCCCCAACGAGGGCGCTTTTTACGAGCTCTTCACCAGGGCCGCGCAGAATCTGGTGCGGGGGACCGGGCTGCTCAACGAGCTCTCCCTGCCCGATGTCGAGGTGCAGTCGGTCAGCGAGCGGCTCACCGAGGTGGAGCACGACAGCGACCAGATCACCCACGAGTTGTTCAAGAAGATCAACTCGACTTTCGTCACCCCGTTCGACCGCGAGGACATCTACCGTCTCGGGTCGTTGCTCGACGACGTGATGGACCACCTGGAGGCGGTGGGCAACCTGCTCTACCTCTACGGGTTGACCAAGTTGCCGTCGCTGCCCCGGGAGATGCACGAGCTGGTGCACGTGCTCGACCAGCAGGCGAAGCTGACCGCCGACGCGATGCCCCGGCTGAAGTCGATGAAGGACCTCGAGGATTACTGGATCGAGATCAACCGGCTGGAGAACGACGGCGACCAGGCGTACCGGATGCTGCTGGTCCGCCTCTTCTCCGGCGAGTACGACGCGTTGACCGTGCTGAAGATGAAGGAGGTCGCCGACGAGCTGGAGGCCGCCTGCGACGCCTTCGAGCACGTCGCCAACACGGTCGAGACCATCGCGGTCAAGGAGTCCTGATCCTGTGAGTCCCGAGCTCATCGCCGTGCTGGCGGTGATCGGGGTAGCCCTGGTGTTCGACTACACCAACGGCTTCCACGACGCCGCCAACGCGATCGCGACCAGCATCTCCACCCGGGCGCTCACCCCCCGGGTGGCCCTGGCCATGGCGGCGGTCGGCAACTTCATCGGCGCGCACTTCGGCGCCGAGGTCGCCAAGACCGTCGGCAGCGGCCTGGTCGAACTGCCGACCGGCGTGTCCAGCCTCGGCATCGTCTTCGCCGGGGTGCTCGGCGCGATCACCTGGAACCTCGTCACCTGGTACTTCGGGCTGCCCTCATCGTCGTCACACGCCCTGATCGGTGGCCTGGTCGGCTCGACCGTCGCCGCCTCCGGCACCGTGCTCTGGTCGGGCATCGGCGAGAGTGTGATCATCCCGATGATCCTGTCGCCGATGGTCGGTTTCATCCTGGGTTACATCGTGATGGTCGCCGTGCGGTGGATCTTCCGCAACGGGCACCCGGGCAAGCTGAACCGGGGCTTCCGCTGGGCGCAGATCGCCTCGGCGGCGGCCATGTCGGTCGGCCACGGGATGCAGGACGCGGCCAAGACCATCGGCATCGTCGTGCTCGCCCTCTTCGTCGGTGGCTACCAGGACGACGCGAGCTACATCCCGGAGTGGGCGTTCTGGACCTCGGCGGCGGTGCTGGCGGCCGGCACCTACGCCGGCGGCTGGCGGATCATCCGGACCCTCGGCCGGAAGATCATCGACCTGCGCCCGCCGGAGGGCTTCGCGGCCGAGACCGTGGCCAGCGGCGTGCTCTACTTCAACGCGCTGGTCCTCGGCGCCCCGATCTCGACGACCCACACGATCACCTCGGCGATCATGGGGGTTGGCGCCACCAAGCGGCTCTCCGCCGTGCGCTGGGGGGTGGCCGGCAACATCATCGGCGCCTGGATCCTGACCTTCCCGGCCGCCGGCTCGATCGGTGCCCTGATGTTCTTCCTCGTCCGCCCCATCTTCAGCTGAGCTGTCCGGAAGGCCCCGGGTCGACGCCCGCACCCGCGTCGACCCGGGGCCTGTCCCGACTCGACGGGGCGACCGGCGATCAGGCGTACGAGACGCCGATCTGCGCGCGGATGTCGTCCAGCAGGGCCATGATCTCCAGGGTGGCGGAGTGCGGCACCAGCGGGCTCTCGGTCAGCCCCTCGGCCAGGCACCGCTGCACCTCGATGGCCTCGTGCTGGTAACCCGAGCCGGCCAGTTCCGCCCTGATCGTCTCCGGCTCCGCGCCGGCCCGGTGCACGGTGAACCCGTCCGGCCGGAAGAACGGCTGGGGCAGGTCGATCCGCCCGGAGGTGCCGGTGATCGAGGCGGTCAGGCCGGTCGCCCCGACCATGCCGCAGCTCAGCGTGGCGATGGCTCCCGAGTCGTACCCGAAGAGCAGGCCGGTGTTCTCGTCCGTGCCCTCCGGGCCGAGCTTCGCCCACGACCGCACCTGCTGCGGCGCACCGAGCAGCAGGTGGGCCAGGCTCACCGGGTAGACGCCGAGATCCAACAGCGCGCCGCCACCGAGTGCCCGGGCCCTCATCCGGTGCTCGGGTGGGAAGGGCCCGGCGACGCCGAAATCGGCCTGGACGTTGGTCACCTCGCCGATCGCGCCCTCGGCGATCAGCTCGCAGACCCGCAGGATGAGTGGGTTGCACCGCATCCACATCGCCTCCATGAGGAAGACCCCGGCGGCGCGAGCGGCGTCGATCACTTCGGTGCTGGTGGCCAGGTCGAGGGTGAACGGCTTCTCCAGCAGCACCGGTCGACCGGCGGTCAGACAGGTCAGCGCCGCCTCGTGGTGGGCGGCGTGCGGGGTGGCGACGTAGATCACGTCGATGTCGGCATCCGCGGCCAGTTCCGCCCACGAGGCGTACGCCCGTGGTATGCCGTGCCGCTGCGCGAAGCGCTGCGCGGTCTCGGCGGTCCGTGAACCGACCGCGACCAGTTCGGCCCCCGGCACCAGCCGGAGGTCCTCGGCGAATCGGGCGGCGATGTGTCCGGTGGCCAGGATGCCCCAACGAGTCATGGCGTGACGCTACCGAAGATCACCTTGGGGCTGTACTGGGCATCCACGGGTCGGGACTAGGCTCGGCGCATGACGACCGACGGCGGCTTCCCGGTGCCGCCCGCACTGGTGCGACACGCCCGCCGGTTCCGGGCCCTGGGCGGGGCTCCGGCGGTGCCCGGGTGGCGGCCACCGTGCTGCTGCTCCGCCCGGCCGGCGAGGGCTTCGAGGTGTACCTGATCCGCCGGGTCGCCGCCATGGCCTTCGGTGGCATGTACGCCTTCCCCGGCGGCGGGGTCGACCCTTCCGACTCCACCACCCACCTGGACTGGGCGGGTCCGGAGCCGGCGGACTGGGGGGTACGCCTCAACCTGGCCCCGGCCCCCGCCCAGGCGGTCGTCTGCGCGGCGGCCCGTGAGGTCTTCGAGGAGGCCGGGGTGCTGCTCGCCGGCCTGGATCCGAGCGGCGTCATCGGCGATGTCAGCGACGACGGTTGGGAGGCCGCGCGGGCAGACCTGGAGCAGCGGCGCACCGGCTTCGCCGAGTTGCTCGCCCGGCGGGAGCTCACCCTCCGCTCGGACCTGCTGCTGCCGTGGAGCCGGTGGGTGACCCCGGAGTTCGAGCCGCGCCGCTTCGACACCTACTTCTTCGTGGCCCTCCTCCCGGACGGCCAGCAGACCCGCGACGTCTCCGGCGAGGCCGACCACACCCTCTGGGTCCGGCCCGGCGAGGCCTGTGAGCGCGCCGCGGCCGGCGAGCTGACCATGCTCCCGCCGACCCTGGTCACCCTCGGCGAGGTGGCCGCCTGCGCCGACCTGGCGGCGGTGGTGTCGGCGGCTGCCACCCGGGACGCGGCGACCCCGATCACCCCGATCCTGGATCTCTCCGACGCCGCCGCGCCCCGGTTCCGCCTGGTCTGACCTCAGGGCCGGGCGGTCCGCTCAGCCGAGGTGATAGTTGACGTGGGCGGACCAGCGGGCGAAGCCGATCCGCTCGTAGAGTGCCACCGCGCCGGTGTTCGACTCGTCCACGTAGAGCATCACCCGATCCAACCCACGCCGCTCGCGCAGGTAGGCCAGCCCGGCCGTGGTCAGTGCCCGGCCGAGCCCGCCGCCGTGCGCGGACGGCTCCACCCCTAGCACGTACACCTCGCCGATGCGGGCCGAGCCGGGCCGCTCGTGGACCTTGGTCCAGTGGAAGCCGAGCAGCCGGCCGGTCGCCGACTCGACGGCGAGCAGGAAGCCGGCCGGGTCGAACCACGGCTCGGCGAGGCGTTGGCGCAGCTCGCCCAGGGCCCACCGACCCTGCTCCGGATGGTCGGCGAAGGCTCGTGCGTTCAGCGCCAGCCAGTCCTCGTCGTCGGTGCCGGGGCGGAACGCGCGCAACGTCACCCCGTCGGGCAGCCGCGGTTCGGCCAGTGGCGCGGTGAGCGGCCGGCGCAGCTGCCACAGGACGCGCGCACGGTGGAAGCCCAGATCCACCGCCAACGCCGCGGCCGAGGGATGGTCGCCGTGTGCCCAGGCGCGCAGCGGCCCGGTGGCGGTCGCCAGCACCGCCCGGGCCAGCGCCCGGCCGGTCCCTCGCCGCCGGTACGCCGGATGCACCACGAGTTCCACACCGACGCCGCTGCCCGGGTCGGTCGTGTCGAGGTGGGCGTACCCGGTGAGCGTGCCGTCGTCGGATCGGGCGACCAGGTGGGTCGCCGGGGCATCCTCGTCGCGCAGCCGGAGCAGGACGTGTTCGTCGAACGGATCCGCACCGTCGGCGTCGCCCGCCGTCCGGGCGAGCGCCAGCACCTCGGCGGTCTCGGGCGGCCCGAGCCGGTCGAGGCGGCTGACCTCGTCGCTGGTCGCCTCGCTGCTGCTCATGCCGGCACTCCACGGTGCCCGGTGATTGGCTCGTTCATCGCGGTCACCGTACCCAAGCGGACCGGCCGCCGGGTGACCAGGCGGGATGGTCCGCCGTCACATCCCTCGCTGCGGCAGTGCCTGGATGTCGTACCGGCTGGTCAGCTCCGGCAGGATGCGGTACAACGCGTTCACGGTGCCCTGCCGGTCGCCGCCCGCGTCGTGCAGCAGGACGATCGACCCGGGCCGCACCCCGTCGACCACCGAGGTGGCGATCCGGGTCGCGCCGGGCGCCCGCCAGTCGGACGGGTCCAGCGTCCAGTGCAGGGGCACCATGCCCAGATCCCGGGAGACAGAGACGACCGAGTAGGTCCAGGCGCCGCCGGGCTGCCGGTACCAGGAGATCGGCGCGTCCGGTGCCGCCGCGCGGATCGCCGCGCTGGTCCGCAGCAGGTCGGTCCGGATCCACTCGGGCGACCGGGCGCCCAGGGCGACGTCGTGGTCCCAACTGTGGTTACACAGCGTGTGGCCATCGGCGACGATCTGCTGAATGAGCCACGGGTACGCCTCGGCGTTCTCGCCGACCACGCAGAAGGTGGCCGTGATGTGGTGCTCCCGCAGGATCGCGAGAACCTGGGGGGTGTAGTCCGGGCTCGGCCCGTCGTCGAAGGTGAGCGCGACGCCGCCGGTGCCGGTGCCGACCCGGGTGCCCATGGGGCCGATGCTCGGGTCCTGCTCCGGCCCGTTCGGCTCGCCGCCGGGTGGCGGCTGACTGGTGTCGGCACGTGGCTCGGTGTCGGCGCGCGGCTCGGTGTCGACGGGTGCGGACTGGTCGGCGTACTCGGGATGGTCGGCGCCGGTCGCGGTGACCGCGGAGTCGGTGCGTACCGGCCCGGGCACCAGACTCCGCCCGAGCAGGTACGCCGAGCCGAGTACCGCAGACACCACGAGCGTGATGATCCCGAGGGCGCGTCCCGCCCCCACGTCGTTACCGCCCACCGCTGCCCCTCCCGCTGGCCAACTCGGCAGTCACCATAAGGCGCGCTAGTTGGCCAAAAGGGGCATACGGGAAATTATGCCTCGACGGTGAGGGCGCGTACCGCCAGCGGCGCGTGCTCGGGAGCCTCGGCCAGCGTCCGCGACGGTTGGACGACGAACTTGTAGCCCACCTGGCGAACGGTGCCGATCATCGACTCGTACTCCGAGCCGAGCTTGGCGCGCAGTCGACGCACGTGCACGTCGACCGTCCGGGTGCCACCGAAGTAGTCGTAGCCCCACACCTCGCGCAGCAACTGATCGCGCGTGAACACCCGCCCCGGGTGCTGGGCGAGGAACTTCAGCAGCTCGAACTCCTTGTAGGTGAGATCGAGCGGGCGACCCTTCAGCTTCGCGGCGTAGGTGTCCGGGTCGATCATCAACTCGCCGGCCCGGATCGAGCCGCCGGCGCCGGCCGTCGAGTTGCTCAGCCGGCCGACCGCGAGCCGCAGCCGGGCCTCCACCTCGGCCGGGCCGGCGGAGGCGAGGATGACGTCGTCGACGCCCCAGTCGGCGTTGAGCGCGATCAGCCCGGCCTCGGTGACCACCGCCACCAGCGGGACGCCGAGCCCGGTGGCGTGCAGCATCCGGCAGGTGGCCCGGGCCTCGCTCAGCTCGGAGCGGGCGTCAACCAGCACGGCGTCCGGGCTCGGGCCGGCAACCAGTGTGCGGACGTCACGCGGTGCGGTGCGAACCGAGTGCGGCAGCAGGTCCAGTGCCGGCAGCACTGCGGATGGTTCACCTGCCCGTGCGGTCACCAGCAGTAGGATCTCCACGATCACCTCCGTCCCGGCGGCCCGTCGCGGGCCGCGCGCGACCAGCGGCACTCCGGTCAGGGTGTGGCGCTGGGAACTTCCGTGGGTCCCGGCGTCGCTGACGGGCGGGTTTCGGGATGAGCGTAACCGATTGCCCGGGCAGCGCCTCGACGCGGTTTCCTGTTTGCCCTATCTGCCCCTGATCGCGGCTCAGGTTTTAACGTCACCGAAACCGTGGCACCCGCGATTTGCGGTTGGTCTGGCACGATCGGTGGGTGTTTCCC
The DNA here is from genome assembly GCF_019697375.1 of Micromonospora tarapacensis. NCBI lineage: Bacteria > Bacillati > Actinomycetota > Actinomycetes > Micromonosporales > Micromonosporaceae > Micromonospora > Micromonospora tarapacensis. Next base: position 327,318 of record NZ_JAHCDI010000003.1, read on the forward strand.
TCCAGCTCGCCCGAGACCGGCCGCGAACAGTGGGTCAACGACCCGCCTCCGGCGCCGCGTACCGGCCCGGCCGTGGACAACGACGAGCGGCGACGCTCCGGTGGACCGCGACGCCTGCGCCGTGGCGGTTCGAGTCGCCGCGCCGACGACGCGCCGGACGTCGACGACGAGGAGGAGTCGGAGCCGCCGGTCGCCGTACGCCGGCAGCTCTCGCTCGCCATCGGCGGCTTCGCGGCGCTGCTCGGGCTCGGGCTGGTCGTCGCGGCACAGACGTCCGGACCCGGGCATCGGCTGCCCTTCACCGTCGTGGTGCTCACCGTGCAGCTGCTGTTCGTGCTCGTCTGGACGATGGTCAGCCGACCGCCGGCAATGGCGGTGGTGATCGGGGTCGGCGCGCTCAGCGCGCTGGCGGCCGACACCCTGGCCGTGCAGTCGGCCGAGGCCCGCCTGGGGCCGCTGCTCGGCGTCGCGATCGGCGGGGTGGTCGCCGCGGTGCTCGGCCAGCTGGTCCGCCGGGTCGACCGGGTCCGGGTCACCGACTCCCTGCGGACGACCGCCGCCATCGTGTTCGGGGTGGTCGCCCTCGCCATGCTCATCGTGCTCAGCCGGATCCCCGCCGGCACCCAGGCGATCGCCGTCTGTCTCACCGCGGCCGGGGTCGCGCTCACCGTCGCCCGGCTGGCCGACGCCGTCGCCGCCTGGCCGCGGCTGGCGCCCCAGGTGCCCCGGGGGCGGGCGGCGTGGTCGGCGGCGCGATGGTCGGCACCCTGGTCGGCGCCCTCCTCGGTGGTTACCTGGTCACCCCGTTCACCCCGACGAGGGCCGCGGTCATCGGCCTCGTCGCGGCGGTCGTCGCGGTCCTGGCCGATCTCGCGGTCAGCTATGCCGAGGCGAGTCGCCTGATGGCGGGCGAGTTGCCCTCGGTCTGGGCGGCGCGCCACGTGCAGGGGCCACTCGGCGGCTTCGCCATGGTGGCGCCGGCCGCCTACCTGATGTGCCGGCTGGTGCTCTGACCGGCCGGTCGGGCGCCGCGCGGTTGAGAAATCCGGACGACGGGTACCACCGGTTCGCCGCCGGGCGGCATCGAGGTAGGACGAGACAGGAGGCGGCGTGGAGCGCGAGCAGACGTACGGACGGCGACCGCGGCGACGCGGACGCAAGGTACTGGTCGGGCTCGTCGTCCTGCTGCTCGTCCTGGCCGGGCTGCTCGCCATCGCCGACCGGGTGGCGGCCACGATGGCCGAGCGGACCATCGCCGACGAGGTCCGCCAGCAGGTGGCCGAGCAGAGCGCGCAGTCCTCGCCACCGGAGGTCGAGGTGGGCGGCTTCCCGTTCCTCACCCAGGTGCTCGACGGCCGGTACGAACGCATCTCGATCCGGCTGCGGGACGTGCGGGGCTCGGTGCTGGGCGACGCGGTCGCGCTGCCCAGCCTGGACGTGGACGCCCGCAACGTCCGGGCCTCGCTGGACACCCTGCGCACCGGCCAGGGCGAGGTGGTGGCCGAGACCGTCAACGGCACCGGCACCATCGAGTACCAGAGCCTGGCCGCCCTGCTCGACCGGGACGGGCTGACCCTCGGCGAGCGGGACGGGCAACTCGCCGTCACCGCCCCGGTGGACGTGCTCGGTCAGCGGCTCACCGTCACCGGCACCGCCGACATCGTCGTCGGTGAGCAGGGACAGATCGCGCTGAAGTTCGACGACCTGGACGCCGAAGGGCTGCCGGACGTGCCGCTGGCCCGCGCCCTGGTGAACAACTTCGCCCGCAGCATCTCGGTCGACGTGCCCCTGCCGGAGCTGCCCTTCCAGCTCACCGTGCGCGAGGTGCGCCCGCAGCCGCAGGGACTGACGGTGACCGCGGACGCACGGGACGTGCCGATCAACTCGGTCGGCTGACGCCGGGACCGGCGTCCCGGATGCTGGTCGGCCCGCTGGAGATATCCGGGATCGCTGGTAGGCTCCCTGCTCATGGGGACGCTCCTCACCAAACGGCGCGCGGTCGACCTGTGCCGCGTGGCCACCTGCCTGTGTCGCCCCGTCATCTGACGGCGGGGCTGTTTCGGGCCGCCTAGCGGCCATCGGCACTCGGGGTAGGCGTACCTAACATCCCGGTGCACCCCACCGGACGCCCGGCAGCGGCGCCGTCGCACAAACCCGTGATCCGTTCCTAGCTATGGGTCCCGCGCGTGGTGCGACAAGTCCATCTCCAACGGCCTCCACGCGCTGGCTCACCATCCATCCTCACCAGGGAGTGATCTGATGAGTCGCGACACCGCACTCGTCTCGGCCGAGTGGGCCGAGAAGAACCTCGACGCCCCGGGCGTCGTCTTCGTCGAGGTCGACGAGGACACCTCGGCCTACGACACCGGCCACATCGCCGGCGCGATCAAGCTCGACTGGAAGACCGACCTACAGGATCCGGTCCGCCGGGACTTCGTCAACAAGGCCCAGTTCGAGGCGCTGCTGTCCGAGCGGGGCGTCGGCAACGACGACGCCGTCATCCTCTACGGCGGCAACAACAACTGGTTCGCCGCGTACGCGTACTGGTACTTCAAGCTCTACGGCCACCGCGACGTCAAGCTGCTCGACGGCGGCCGCAAGAAGTGGGAGCTGGACGCCCGTCCGCTGGTCACCGACGCGGTGACCCGTCCGGCGACGCAGTACGTCGCCAAGGAGCCGGACACCAGCATCCGTGCCTTCCGCGACGAGGTCGTCGCCGCGATCGGCGCCAAGAACCTGGTCGACGTGCGCAGCCCCGACGAGTACGCGGGCCGGCTGCTCGCCCCCGCCCACCTGCCGCAGGAGCAGGCGCAGCGCGGCGGCCACATCCCGAGCGCGATCAGCGTGCCGTGGTCGAAGGCGGCCAACGAGGACGGCACCTTCAAGTCCGACGACGAGCTGCGCACGATCTACGGCGAGGCCGGGCTGGACGACAGCAAGGAGACCATCGCGTACTGCCGGATCGGCGAGCGTTCCTCGCACACCTGGTTCGTGCTCCAGGAACTGCTGGGCCACACCAACGTGAAGAACTACGACGGATCCTGGACCGAGTACGGCTCGCTGGTCGGGGTGCCGGTGGCGCTCGGCGACGAGCCGGGGGAGGCCTGAGATGACCGCACCCACCGCTGCCACCGCCGCCGGTTGCGCGGCACCGGACCAGGCCGCCCCGCTGCCCGCCGGCCTCGACCTGGAGAAGGAGACCGTCATCACCGGTGTCGTCCGCTCCGCGCAGGGCGAGGCAGTGCCGGGCGCGTACGTCCGCCTGCTCGACTCGACCGGTGAGTTCACCGCCGAGGTGGTCACCTCGCCGGCCGGGCAGTTCCGCTTCTTCGCCGCGCCGGGCAGCTGGACGCTGCGGGCGCTCTCCCGCCACGGCAACGGCGACACCGCCGTGACGGCCGGCCGGGGCGTCAACGAGGTGTCCGTGACGGTCACCGACTGACCCCAACTCTGATCGGCCGCGTGGCCCGGTCCCTCCTGCTGCGAGGGGTCCGGGCCACGGGCCTGTCCGCCGGTGGTGGGCGCCGATCCGATGAGGAGCGGCGCCCACCACCGGTCGAGCAGGGTCAGATGCCGGTTGCCCTGGTGCAGGTCGAGGTCGGATCCAGGGCGAAGTCGAGCGTGCCGACGATGCCCGCCTCGATCCGGTGGCGCCGCACCTGCGGCACCCAGCCGTCCTTGGCGACGATCACCTCGTAGCGGCCCTTCGGCAACCACCAGGCGTACCTGCCGGTGGAGCCGGCCGTCAGGGTGGTGCCGGTGCCGGTCGAGATCAGGTTCACCCGGACGGTCGCCGGTATGCCGACCGTCACGCCACCGCAGGTCGTGCCGGTGACGGTGCCCTGGATCTTGCCCCAACTGGCGGGCGGGGACACGTTCATCTCCACCGATACCGCATCGGTCCCGTACGGCGTGTCCGAGGCGATGGCCAGTTCGCCGGCGTACCGGCCCGGCTGGGCGACACCCGCCGCCGCGGTTGCGGTGAGCGTGACGGTCACCGTCCGCGACGCACCCGGGGCGAGCGTGAAGCTGGTCGGGGACGTCTCCAGCCACGGCAGGTCCGCCTCGGCGGCGCAGAGTTCCAGGCCACCGAGCCGCTCGCTGTCCGCGCTGCCCACGAAGGAACTGGGCGAACCGCCGATCTTGTAGGTGCCGCAGGCGGCGGCGCCCCGGTACCGGCTGAATTGCGCGTTTGGCAGGTCACGCCAGGCGCCGGCGGCCGGGTCGTAGGCGATGGTGCGGTTGCTGACCGCCGTCGACCCGTCCGTCACGCCGCCGGCCAGCACGAGCATCCCGCCCGCCGCCGCGAACTGCGAACCCCACAACTCGGTCGGCATGCCCGGCAGCGGACTCCAGGCGTCGGCCGCCGGGTCGTACCGGTAGGCGTCGGTGTACTCGGTGCCGCCCGTGCCACCGGCGCAGTAGACCGCGGCCCCGATCCCGCCGCAGGCCAGCCAGGCCACCGGGTGCGGGTAGGCGGCGCCGGTGCCGAACGAGCCCGTCGCCGGGTCGAACACCACCAGCCGGTCGGTGTCGGTGCAGGTGGCGTCGGCGCAGCCGCCCACCAGGTAGACCTTTCCGCCGAGCACCGCCGCGCCGGCCGCCGCGACCGGGGCCGGGTTGGTGGCCCCGGGCAGCGTGCTCCACGTCCCGGCGGCCGGGTCGAAGACGTCGACCGTCGCGACGGTGCCGTCGTCCGCGCCCCATCCGCCGATGACGTAGAGCTTGCCGTCGACCGCTGCCGCGGCCGGCTTGGAGCGCACCGTCGGCAGGTCAGGCAGGGCCGTCCAGGCGTCGGCCCCGGGGTCGTACGCCCATGCCTTGCGCTCGGTGCCGGTGCCACCGCCACCACCGACGGAGTAGACCTTCCCGTCCAGCCAGGCGGCGGCGTTGTCGTAGATCGACGCCGGCAGGTCGGCGATCTCGCTCCACGCGTCGTCGGCGGCCGTGCCCGTCTCGGGTGCCGCCCCGCCGTACGCGGTGCCGGTGCGCTCCTTGCTGATCCCCTTCATCTTCTGTTCGCGCAGCGGTGCACCGTCCTGCTTGAGCAGGTCGAACTGGCCGGAGCGTTCCAGCAGGTCCACGGTGGCCGGTGCGGTGCCGGTGTTGCTCACCGTCACCCGGGTGGTACGGGTGCTGCCGTACGACTGGTGTGACTCGATCGTCGTCGGGCTGACGGTCAACCGACCGGCGCGAAGGGCGAAGTTGGCCCGCTTCACCCCGTCGGCGGCCACCGTGACGTCCTTCGTGGCCGACCGGTACGGGGTGCGGCTGGCGGTGAACGGGTGGCTGCCGGTCAGCCCGGAGAAGAGCCAGTAGAAGCCGTCCGGCTTGGCCGGGTCCTCCGGGGTGGCCGCGGACACCGCCCGGTCCTCCGGTCGTTCGTCGCTGACCACCGTCACCCCGGCCAGCGGGGCACCGGTGTTGCGGTCGGTGGTGGTACCCACCACCAGCCCGCCGGGTACCGGCGAACACTCGCGGTTGACCACCTCCACGTCGTCCACCTGCCACCACCAGGCGAAGGTGCCCTTGAAGCGGAAGCGGACCAGTGCGGCGGAGGCGTTGGCCGCCGGGGTCAGCGGCACCTCCTCGACCCGGGGGCCGCGCCGGCTGGACGTCTGGTGCCAGACGTTGGTCCAGGTGGCACCCGAGTCGGTCGAGACATCGATGTCGGCGGTGTCGGTGATCCCGACGGCCCGCCAGTCGCTGCGGAAGCGCAGCACCGGCGCGGCGGCTCCGGTCAGGTCCAGGTGCGGGGCGACCAGGTCGGTGTCCTGGGTGTTGCCGGTGCCGAGGGCGTCGCTGTCGATGATGGCGAAGCCGCCGGAACCGCCGGTGAGGTTGCCGCGCGAGCGGGGGTCGTCGAAGACCCAGCCGCCGGAGGCGGTCCGGTTGGTCACCGTCCAGCCGTCCGGCGCGCTCGTGCCGTCGAAGCTCTGGGTCAGCAGCGGTGCGCCGAACTGGCCGGTGTAGCCGGCGGCGGTGCAGGCGGCGTCGACGGGTACCGCCACGTTGACCGTGGTGGCGTCGCCACCGACCGGCACGTCGCGGGTGACGGTCTGGTAGCCCGGGTACCGGGCGGTCACGGTCAGCCGGTACGAGGTGTCGCCCGGCACGGTGAAGGAGTAGCGGCCGGTCACCGGGTTGGTGAAGACCGGGTCGCCGGGGCGGCCGGCCACCTCGACCTTCGCGTACAGCGGCCAGCCGTGGCCGGAACCGTCGGTGATCTTTCCGCGCACCGTGACCGTCGGCGTCGCCACGAGGGTGAAGTCACGGGTGACCGCACCGCCCTCGGGCACGGTGACGGTCGCCGACTGGCCGGCGTAGCCGTAGGCGCTCACCGAGAGGGTGGTCTCGCCGGCCGGCACGCTCAGCGCGTACCGCCCGTCGACGCCGGTGGTGGCGCTGCGGGTGCCGTCGGTGACCTCCGCTCCGGTGAGCGGGTCGCCGTCGCTGTCGGTGACCACGCCGGTGATGCGGCCCACCAGGCCCCGGGGTGCGTCCCGCACCGCCGCGTACGCGTCGAGGCGGCCCTCCCCGAAGACGTTGTTGTCGGCCGGGGTGCCACCGCAGGTGGTGGCGTCGACGTCCCGCGCCGTCCGGTCGAGCAGTTCCTCCGTGGCGGCGATGTCGCCGCGCAGGCTCGGTGCCGCCGCCCAGACCAGTGCGACCGTCCCGGCGACGTGCGGCGCGGCCATCGAGGTGCCGCTGAACGAGGCGTACCCGCCGTTGCGGACGCTGGACCGGACGCTGCTGCCGGGCGCGGCGATGTTCGGCTTGATCAGCTCGGTGCCGGAGCCCCGGCCGGAGAAGCCGGCGATGGTGTTGTTCACGTCGTACGCGCCGACCGCGTACGCGTTGGCGTTGTCGCCGGGCGAGCCGGCGCTGCCGCAGGCCGGGCCGTCGTTGCCGGACGAGAAGACCGGAAACATGCCGGCCGCCCGCCAGGCGGCGACGGTCTGCTGGTACCAGGGGTCGCCCCCGTCGCCGCCCCAGGAGTTGTTGACGATGTCCGGGCGCAGGTCCGGCCGGGGATTCTGCCCGTTGGCGTCGGTGGGTGCGAGCACCCACTGGCCGGCCGCGAGCAACGACGCGTCGGAGCAGTTGTTCGACTCACAGCCCTTGGCCGCGATCCAGCGGGCGCCGGGGGCGACACCGATCTGGTTGCCGGCGCCGTCGTCACCGACCATCGTGCCCATCGTGTGGGTGCCGTGGTCGTTGTTGTCACAGGGTGCCACGCCGCCGCAGACGCCGGCCGGGTCGAACCAGTTGTACGCGTGGTCGAAACTGCCCCCGAGGTTGCCGCGGTAGGAGGTGACCAGCGCCGGGTGGTCGTACCGCACACCGCTGTCGATGTTGGCCACCACCAGTCCCTCGCCGCGGTCGCCGAACTCGTCCCACACCTGGGGGGCGCCGATGTTGGCCAGTCCCCACTCGACCGCCGCGGTGCCGGCCCGCGCGGCCTCGGTCGTGGTGGGCCGCACCAGGGGGTAGCTGCGGCTCGGTGTGATTCGGGCCACCTCCGGCCGGCCGGCGATCTCGTCGATCAGCGCCTTGTCGCCCTCGACCCGCAGCGCGTTGGCGATCCAGTACGCGGTGTGCGGCACCTTCCGCTCGTCGAGCATCGTCCGCAGGTCGCGCTGGGTGCGGGTGGCCGTGCCGGTGAGCAGCCGGTGCACTTCGCGGGCCCGGTCGTCGGGGTCGGGCAGCCTGCCGGCCTGCGCCAGCGGTGCGGTTTCGGTCAGGTAGACCAGGAACGTCGCGGTCGACGCGGTGCCGAGCTGGTCGAGCAGCGCCGGGTCGACGGCGGCCCGGTGCGAGACCGACTGCGGTGCCGGTGCGGCGACCGCCGGCTGGGCGGTGAGGCCCAGGACGGCGGCGGTCAGCACCGCCACCGCCCGCCACCGTGCTGATCGGGTGGATGGTCGTGTGAACAAGGTTCCTCCCCCACGTCGTCGGTCCCGATCGGTTCGGGGCCTGGACATCCGCGAGCCGGGGCGCGACGTCGCGGCGCGGCCGGGGCGGTGTGGGTGGCTGGTGGTGGTGCCCGCCCGCATGAGAGTCATGCTCTTGCCCGGACAGTCGGTGATCAATGGGTGGGGTCGGTCAGTACTCGGTCAGTGACGAGGCGCGATCCTGACCGTTAGGCTGAAACCGGCGCCATCGGTGACTGTCATTGGCGATTGGTGGGAAGTCGCAGGTCAGATCGGTGCGCTCGGGGAGGCGTCGTGTCCGGTGGAGAGATCCCGATCCTGGTCTGCGTCAGCTCCGACGCCACCGTCCGGCAGCGGGTGATGCAGCGGTTGGACGGAGTGGGGCCGGTGGTGATCTGCGCCGACCTGGCCCAGTTGCGGGCGATGTTCCCGGCCCCGGCGGTGTCGCCCGGGGCGCCGGGCGGCGGGTCGGGCGACGAGCCGGCGCAACGCCCGGCCAGTTGCGGAGACCTCGTGGTCGATCGGGCCGGGCACCTGGTGACCTGGCGGGGGGTGCCGCTGGGGCTGACGCGCACCGAGCGGGAACTGCTCGCCCGGCTGGTCAGTCCACCGATCACGCTGTGGAGCTACGAGCGGCTGTTCGCCTCCGTCTGGGGCGGTGCGTACCTCGGCGACACCGCGATCCTGCACTCGGCACTCAAGCGGCTCCGCCGCAAGCTGCGGACGCTGCCCGACGGGCCGCAGGTGCAGACCGTCCGCGGCGTCGGCTACCGCCTGACCGTGCCGCCGGAGGCCGCCGACGGGCGTCCCGGCGAGGCCGTCACACCCCGCATGACACCATGACCGGGTGAGCAGCTCGGTCGACGCGGGGCAGGCCCCGCCCACGGGTCCCCGGTCGCCGGATTCCGGTGCCCGGTGGCCGCGCTGGTTGATTGTGGTGACCGTGGCCTGGGCGGTGCTGCTCGCCGGCCTCACCTGGGCCTCGTCCCGGGACGACCCGCCGACCGTGCGCGAACAACGCACCCTGGCGCAGGCCGGGCCGGTGGTGGACGGCGCGATCGGTGAGCTGGTCGCGGCGGCCGGTGCCGGCGTGCCCGCGCTGGCTCCGCCCGAGATCGACCGGGGCTGCCGGGTCACCCCGTTCGCCGACGGTGCCACCCTGGTGCGTACGGCCGAGCTGGCCGTGCCGGTGGGCGAGGAACGGGCGCTGCTGGAGCAGGTCGCCGATCGGCTGCCCGCGCGGTGGCGGGCCGGCGTGCGGTCCACCTCCGACGGCCCCGGCTGCGCGCCGATGCGGGCGATTTCGTCACCGTGGCCGGCCGGCCGGTCGCGGACGGCCGGATCCGGTTCACCGTCGACACCGGGTGCCGCCTCGCCGGCGAGGCAGACGCCGGCGACGCGGCCCTCCCGCGGGGCCCGAGGCCGGCGCGTTGGCCGAGGCGCTGGCCGCCCTCGGCAGCCCGGCCGCCGACCCGGAGGCCGCGGTGCAGGCGCCCTGCCCCGGCGGTGGGGCGGCCCGTACCGTCCGATCGGTCGCCGGCCCGGTCACGACGCCGCCGCCGGGCGCGCTCGCGTCGCTGGCGGGCGGCACGCCGGTGGTCGACACGCCGGAGCTGTACGCCTACCGGCGCGACGGCGTGGCGGTGCTGGTCGACCTCCAGGCGGAGCGGATCCTGGTCTCGGCGACCACCGGCTGCGCCGGCTGACCGGCAGCTTCACTCCGGCCGGCTGGACTCCTCGCGGCTGCGACCCAGCGCGTCCACCCGGCCCCACCGGCCGGGGATGTCCAACAGTTCCACCCGACCCATGCCGGACGGCACGTACGGGTCGATGATCAGGTGCTCGCCCTGCGGTTCCAGCCCGAGAATGACCCGCAGCAGCAACAGTGGCGTCCCCGCCGACCATGCCTGCGGGCTGCACGCCGTCGGGTACTGCACCGGATACTCGGTGAGGTCGCGCTCGTAGCCCGCGAAGGCTTCCGGCAACCGCCCGGCGAAGTAGTGGGACGCGGCCAGCATCGACTCGGCGATCCGCCCCGCCTCCTCCCGGAAGCCGTACCGCCACAGTCCCCAGGCGATGATCGAGTTGTCGAACGGCCAGACGGTGCCGACGTGGTAGCCGATCGGGTTGTAGCGCCCCTGGTCGTCGGCGAGCGTGCGGACCCCCCAGCCGGAGTAGAGCCGCGGCCCGAGCAGGTGTTCGGCGACCCGTGCGGCCCGGGACTCGTCGACGATGCCGCTCCAGAGCAGGTGCCCGATGTTGGAGCTGAGCGCGTCCACCGGGGTGCCGTCGGAGTCCAGGGCGAGCGCGTAGTACTCCTTGTCCGGCAGCCAGAAGTCCCGGTTGAACCGTTCCTTCAACTCGGCGGCCTCCCGCTCCAGGCGGTCGGCGTACTGCGGGTCGTTGAAGCAGAGTCGGGCCAGCCGGGCGCCGCGCAGCTTGGCGTCGTAGGCGTAGCCCTGCAACTCGCAGGTGGCCCGGGGGAAGCTCGGCAGCCGGCCGTCCGAGTAGGAGACGGCGTCCCACGAGTCCTTCCAGCACTGGTTCTCCAGGCCGGTCTTCGGATTGCGGGTCTGGTACCAGAGATACCCGGTGCCGAGCAGGTCGCCGTAGCTGTCGATCCAGGCCAGGGCCGCCCGGACGGAGAACTCCAGCCGCTTGACCAGCTCGACGTCGCCGGTCCACCGCTCGTACTCGTCGAGCAGGATCACGAACAGCGGCGTGGAGTCGGCCGCGCCGTAGTAGGGCGAGTGGGGCTGCTCCTCGAAGCCGGAACTCTCCCCGTAGCGCAGCTCGTGCAGGATCTTGCCCGGCTCCTCGTCGCGGAAGTCGTCCAACCGGTGCCCCTGAAGCCCGGCCAGCATGGTCAGTGTCGGCGGGATCAGCTCCGGCAGGAACGGCAGAACCTGGAGCGAGGTGATGATGCTGTCCCGGCCGAACAACGTCATGAACCAGGGCAGGCCGGCGGCCACCAGGCGTACGCCGAGCGCGATCGACTCGTACCGCAGCGCGGCCAGGTCGTTGAGGCTGCGCTGGTACGCCCCGGCCAGTGGTTGGCAGTCGCAGCCCAGCTTCGGCGCCTTGGCGACGAACTCGCCGTGCTCCGCCTCGATCGCCGCCGTGGTCCGGTTGCCGGCGAACGGCAGCAGGGTGCGGATGTCCTGGCCGCGGGCACCGTAGATCACGGCGGTGACGGTCAGCCGGGTGGTCCACTCGCCGTGCGGCCCGAGCCGGATCGGGAAGGTCATGCCCTTCCGGTCGACCTGGGCGGGTGCGCTGCTGTGGATCAGCGTCTCGCGGTGGAACGCGTCCCGCCGGTAGTTCAGCCGCAGTGTGTCCTCGCCGGGCGCGGCGGTGTTGTGGCCGTTCTTGCCGCGGATGTCCTTGATCTCGAAGATGTCGGCGAAGTCCGCGGCGATCTCCATCCGGAGGGTGAAGCTCGTCTCCTCCCCGGAGTGGTTGAGCACGGTCAGCTCCTCCTCGAGGCTGCCGCTGATCGCCCGACTCCTGATCACCGAGACCTTGGTGTCCAGGAAGTGGCTGGGCTCGCCCGGGACCAGGAAGTAGCGGGTCCGGTGGGACTCCGCGTCGTCGATGGAGAGCGCGTGTAACCGCCCGCCGTCGAGCAGCAGCCGCCAGGTGGAGAGGAACCGGGTGTCGAAGGAGAACAGGCCGGTCGGGAAGTCCAGTGCCGCCTCGACGTCCCCACGGCGGTCGCTGACCAGGAAGGTGTTGCCGTCCAGGATGCTGACCAGTTGCTTCACCGCGTCCACCTGGCGTGCTTGCGGGCCACCTCGCGCGGGTCCCGGGTGCCCGGCGGTGATGGGAAGAAGTGCCGGAAGGCGAGGAACAGCACCACGTTTCCGCGGTAGGTGCCCTCGTTGCGGAACACCGCGGCGATCGCCTGCGCCCGTCCGGTGATCAACCTGTCGAAGAGGTCCATACCGCAGTACCAGATCGCATCGCCCTGTTCCGGACGCTGACTGACCTCGACCGCGCCCTGTTGCATCCGGACCAGCCAGTGCTCGGTGACGCGGCCGTCGGACAGGTCGATCCGAAGCGTGCCCGCGACCGAAGCGCGCAGGGTTTCCGGGGCACGGTCCGGCAAGGTCGCGAAGAACTGCTCGGTCGCCTCGGTCACATCCGAATCGTAGGCATTGGTCCGCGTTGTCGGGCGGGTTCCGCCGCGTTGCCGCGCGCTGTCCGGCCACTCAGTAGACGAGCGCCTGCGCGCCCTCCGCCATCGCCTCCTCGACGAAGACCGCAGCCCCGGCGATCCGGACACCGGGGAGCACGTCGCCGGAGTCGATGTCCCGGCGGGCGGCGCACTGGGTGCAGGCGGTCACCGTGCCGGTGGCCAGGATCACGTGCAGCAACTCGGCCAGCGGGGCCGAGTGCGGCAACGCGAAGTCCTGTGCCCGGCCGGGCAGGGCGAACCAGGTCGACTCGCCGGTCAGCCAGAGCGAGACGGGCACCCCGGCGGCGGCGGCGGTGGCCGCCACGGTGAATGCCTGGGCGCACCGTTCCGGCGCGTCGGCGCCGGCGGTGGCCTTGACGACGAGAGTGCGGGCCATGCCGCCCAGCATAGGATGACCCGGATGGTCACCGAGATCGGGTTCGTCAGCCTGCTGGTCGCCGGCCTGGGCGCGCTCGCCGGTGGTCTGGTCTACCTGGCTGTCCGCATATCGAGAGGCAAATGGTGAGCGCGAGCGAAGGCGATTCGGTGAGTGACAACCCGCTGGCGCCGCCGCCCTGGCTGAACGCGCCGCCGGTCGAGCCCTATCCCTTCGAGGAGAGCCACGACCTGCGCGTCGGCCCGAAGTTGCACCCCGCGCTGGACGGCCTGCTGCCGTACATCGGCGTGTGGCGGGGCCGGGGCCGGGGCGGGTTCCCCACCATCGAGGACTTCGACTTCGCCCAGGAGATCCGGATCAGCCACGACGGCCGGCCGTTCCTGCACTACGCGTCCCGGGCGTGGATCCTCGACGAGCAGAGTCGCCCGGTGCGGCCGGCGGGCCGGGAGGTCGGCTGGTGGCGGCCGGTGCTGGACGGCGACCGGGTCACCGATGAACTGGAGGCCCTGCTGACCACCCCCACCGGGGTGATGGAGCTGCACGTCGGCCGGCGTAAGGGCACCCAGGTCGAGTTCGTCACCGACGCCGTGGTGCGTACGGCCACCGCCAAGGAGGTCAGCGCCGGGCATCGTCTCTTCGGCATCGTCGAGGGTGCCCTGCTCTACGCCCAGGACATGGCCGCCGTCGGCCAGCCCCTGTCGCCGCACCTGTCCGCCCGCCTCATCCGGGTCGCCGGCTGACCCCTCGCCCTGCCGGTGCCGAACTGTCAGGGCAGCGGAAACCCGAGCAGCTCCTGCAACGCGCGGGTACGCGGCCCGGGGAGCAGCGGCTCACCGTCGAGGGTGTGCACCGCCACCAGGCCGCGTACGGACGAGGTGAGCCAGACGCCGTCGGCGTCGCGCAGCCCGACCGGGGTGACCATGCGTTCGGCGGCGGCGCAGCCGATCTCGCCGGCGTGGGCGAGCAGCCAGGCGACGGTGGTGCCGGGCAGGATGCCGGTGCGGCGGGCCGGCACCGTGCACAACGTGTCGCCGGTCGACCAGACCAGGTTGGCGGTGGGGCCCTCCAGCGCGTACCCGTCCGAGGAGATCCAGAGCACGTCGTCCACCCCCGCGCGGGCCGCCCAGCGGCGGGCCGCGCTGCTCGCCCCGTACGAGGTGGACTTGATGCCGACCGGGAGCCAGTCCAGCTCAGGTCGGGCCGCGGCGGGCACGCCCAGGGAGAGGGTGACCACGCTCACCCCGTCGTGCCGGGCCTGCCGGGCCGCGGCGGGCACCGCGGCGAGGGTGGCGTAGACGGTGGGCGGGCCGCCGCCCTCCGGCCCCCGGGTGCAGACCAGGCGCAGCGCGCCCTCCACCTGGGTCGGCCAGCCTGCCGCGATGTCGTCCAGCAGCTCGACCAGGGCCTCGTCCGCCGGCAGGATCAGCTCTATGGCCGCCGCGCCGGCCCGCAGCCGGGCCAGGTGCTCCGGGCGCAGCCAGGGTCGGCCGTGACGCAGGTGCATCGTCTCGAAGAGGCCGTCGCCGCGCAGCACACCGAGGTCGTCACCGCGCAGCACCGGTTCGCCGGCCGGCAGCACCCCCCGCCCCAGCACGGCGATCCGCGACGCCACCATGGGGGCCGAGCATAGTGCGGTGCCCGTCACGCCGGGAGACACCGGACGCCCGAACTATGATCGGTGGGTGTCCGAATCCTCCCTCGCGGAACTGCTCCGCGCCCGTGGGCTGCGGCTGACGGCGCAGCGACAGTTGATCCTCCAGGCCGTGCTGGATCTCGGGCACGCCACCCCCGAGCAGGTGCACACGGCGGTACGCGAGGTCGCCGCCGGGGTCAACATCACCACCATCTATCGCACGCTTGAGCTGCTGGAGCGGCTTGGCCTGGTCACCCACACCCACCTCTCGCACGGTTCGCCGACCTACCACGCAGCCGGTGCGGACCAGCACGTACACCTGGTCTGCCGGGAGTGCGGCGCGATCGACGAGATGGATCCCGAACTGCTGCGCCCGCTGGCCGACCGGTTGGCGGGCGAGCGGGGCTTCCGGGTGGACATCGGCCACGTCTCGTTCTTCGGCGTCTGTGAACGTTGCGGGAACGAGGGCCAGGAATGATCGATATCGCGGGTGCAGTGGCCGTGGAGCGCATCGACGAGGCCAGCCGGGACCAGCCGGAGCCGGCCCACCTCGCCGCCGGGGTGCGGGGGGTGGCCGCGCACTACGGCGACCCGATGCGCGAGCAGCGCCGGTTGGACACGGAGGTCGGTGTGGTGGACCGCTCCCACCGCGGCGTCATCGCGGTGCCGGGCGCCGAGCGCATCTCCTGGCTGCACACCCTGACCACCCAGCACCTCGCCGAGCTGAGCCCGTGGCAGGGCACCGAGCTGCTGGTGCTCTCGCCGCACGGCCACGTCGAACAGCACGCCATGGTCGCCGAGGACGGCGTCACCACCTGGCTGGACACCGAGCCCGGGGCCACCGGGGGGCTGCTGACCTACCTGGAGAAGATGCGATTCTTCAGCCAGGTCGACCCGCGCGACGTGACCGCCGAGCACGCGCTGCTGTCGCTGGTCGGGCCGAAGGCGCCCGAGGCGGTCGCCGTGCTCGGCGTGCCGGCGCTCGCGGAGCCGGACGTGGTGGGGGTGCCGGGCCCGAAGTTCCGGTCGGGCGAGTTGCCGTACCGCCCGACCGCCCGCTACGACGTGCAGCCGCTGCCGGTGGGCGGATGGGCCCGGCGCGGTCCGCTGGGCGTGGACCTGCTGGTGCCTCGGGCGGCGATGGAGCAGGTGGTCACGCAGCTGCGCGGCAACGGTGTTCCCGCGGTCGGGTTGTGGGCGTACGAGGCGGTGCGGGTGGCCGCCCGCCGGGCCCGGGTCGGTGTCGACACCGACCACCGGACGATCCCCGCCGAGGTGGACCTGATCGCCCCCGCCGTGCACCTGGAGAAGGGATGCTACCGGGGGCAGGAGACGGTCGCCCGGGTGCACAACATGGGTCGGCCGCCGCGCCGGCTGGTCCTGCTGCATCTCGACGGGGTGACCACCGACCAGCTGCCCGCCGCCGGGATCCCGGTCACCCTGGACGGCCGGACGGTCGGTTTCGTCGGCACCGCCGTGCACCACCACGAACTGGGCCAGATCGCGCTCGCGGTGCTCAAGCGTTCCGTGCCCGACGACGCCCAACTCCGCGTCGGTGACAGCGCCGCCGCCATCGACCCCAGGTGAGCAACCCTCGGCACCGGCGGTCTCCGCCGGCACCGGCGGCCGGTCCGGCGTTCTAGGATCGCCGGCATGACGACAGGGACGTTGATCACGGTTGCCCCCACCGGCGCGGAGTCGGCCAAGACGGAGGTGCCGGCGTTGCCGGTCACCCTCGACGAACTTGTCCTCACCGCCAGGGAGTGCGAGGCGCTCGGCGCCTCCGTGATCCACGTCCACGTCCGGGACGGCGAGGGGCGGCCCACCCTCGACCAGGGCCGGCTGCGCGCGGCCGTGGCGGCGCTGCGGGAGAGCACCGACCTGATCGTGCAGCTCTCCACCGGCGGCGCGGTCACCGACCCGGAGGCCCACCGGCTCGCCGTCCTGGACGCTGATCCGGACATGGCCTCCTGCACGATGGGCACGGTCAACTTCGGCGACGACGTCTTCCTCAACCGCTGGGGATTCATCGTCGACCTGCACGGGCGGATGCAGGAACGAGGCATCGTCGCGGAGTACGAGATCTTCGACCTCGGTCAGCTGACCGCGTTGCAGCGCCTGCTGGGCAGGTACGGCCTGCCGCACGGCGGCCACGTCCACGTCGACTTCGTGATGGGGGTCCCCGGCGGGATGCCGGGAACCACGGCGACCCTCGTGGCGGCCCAGCAGATGCTGCGCGACCTGCCGGAGGGCACCACGTTCTCGGCGACCGGGGTCGGCCGTACCGCCATCCCGGTGATGCTCGCCGCGCTCTCCGCCGGCGGTCACCTGCGGGTCGGGATGGAAGACACGGTGACGTACGCCAAGGGCCGCCCGGTGGAGTCGAACATGCAGCTGGTGGCCAGGGCGGTCGGCTTCGCCCAACTCGCCCAGCGTCCGCCGGTGAACACCGCCGAGGCCCGGGAGATGCTCGGCCTGTAAGGCGCGACGACGCTCTGCGTTCCTTCGCACCCGGAGGTGGCGTGCCTGGTCACCCCGGTGCCTGACCGGCCGCGAGCCTCGGTACCGTCCACGTTGTGGGAAAGAGCTACGAGGGTGGCGTGCCGCTCGCCGAGGTGGTCCGGTCCGACTTCGTCGAGGGCGTGCACCGTGGTTCGGTGGTGGTCGTCGACGCCGCCGGTGGGGTTCTGGCCGGCGCGGGTGACGTGACCTCTCCGATCTTCCCGCGCTCGTCGAACAAGCCGATGCAGGCGGTCGGGATGCTCCGTGCCGGGCTGCGGTTGACCGACCCCGCCGACCTGGCCCTCGTCTCGGCCAGCCACGCGGGGGAGGAGTTTCACCTGGCGAGGGTCGCCGGGCTGCTCGCCGGTGCCGGGCTCGACGAGGACGCGCTGCACTGCCCGCCGGACCTGCCGGCCGGCGAACAGGCCCGGATGGCGGTGCTGCGGGCCGGTGGCGGCCCGACCCGGATCCGGATGAACTGCTCGGGCAAGCACGCCGGGATGCTGTTGACCTGCCGTTCCGCCGGGTGGCCGGTGGACGGGTACTGGCGAGTGGAGCACCCCCTCCAGCAGCTGCTGCGCGACACCGTCGAGGATCTCACCGGCGAAGAGGCGGTGGCGGTCGGCGTGGACGGGTGTGGTGCCCCGGTGCTGTCCGCGTCGTTGACCGGGCTGGCCGGCGCGTACCTGCGGCTGGTGGAGTCCGAGAACGACCCGGTGGCGAGTGCGGTGGCCGACGCGATGCGGGCACACCCGGAGATCGTCGGTGGTACGCAGGCCGACGACACCCGGCTGATGCGTGGCGTACCCGGGCTGCTGGCGAAGATCGGCGCTGAGGGTGTCATCGCCGCGGCGCTGCCCGGCGTCGGTGCCGTGGCATTGAAGATCGACGACGGCGCGGGACGGGCCCGGATGCCGGTGCTGGTTTCCGCGCTGCGCCGCCTCGGGATCGCCGCGCCGGTGCTGGAGGAGTTCGCGGCGGTGCCGCTCTTCGGTGGCGGCCTTCCGGTCGGCGGCGTACGCCCGCTCTGGTAGCCAGGTCAGGGCAGGAAGTCGAGCAGGGCCGCGTTGACCGGGCCCGGGCGCTCCAGCGGCAGCAGGTGGGCGGCGTCCGGCACGTCGGGCAGGCGGATCGCCTGCGGCGCCTCGGCCGCGATGCGGTCGGCCAGTTGCCGGATGTCGGGCACGTCGGCCGCGCCGGCGCCGACCAGCACCGGCATGGTCAGCTGGCCGAGCCGGCCGATCGCCGGCGGGTCGAGCTCGGCGACATCCACCGCGCTGAGCGCCAGCTCGGCGGCGAGTGCCCGCTCGTCCATCGCGGTGGCGAAGGCGATCAGTCGCGGGTCGACGTCCGCCGGATCGCGTTCCGGGCCGACCACCCAGAACCGCACCTCGCCCGCGGCGGTGCCGGCGAAGTCCTCCGGGTCGACCTCGCCGACCAGGGCCTCCCACAGGTCGTTGGTCCGCTCCGACCAGTCGTGGCCCGACACGGCCGAGCCGAGCAGGGCGAGCGCGCTGACCCGGCCCGGGTGGGCGAGCGCGGTGTCGATGGCCACCGCCCCACCGAAGGAGCACCCGACCAGCGCGGCCCGGGCCAGGCCGAGGGCGTCGAGCAGGCCGGCGACGTCGTCATGGTGGGCGAAGGCGGTGGTCGGCAACTCGGACTCGCCGTAGCCGCGCAGGTCCACGGCGACGACCCGGTGCCGGGCGGCGAGTACGTCGATCTGTTCGCGCCACATGCGGCGGTCGGCGATGCCGGCGTGCAGCAGGACGACGGGGGAACCCGTGCCGGTCTCGTCGCAGGCCAGCCGGGCGCCATTCACCTGGATCTTGATCACCGCAGAACGGTACGACCGGGCACGAGTGGCGCGCAACCGCGCGGTGACGTTGCTAACTCCGGCAAGCGATTTGCTTGCAACTGCTAGCGGCGCGGGCTACCGTTGAACCATGGCCACTTCCAAGGACCTTCCCGATGTCGGCGGGTTCATTCGTGACCTGCGGCGCAACGCGAAGATTTCGCTGCGGCAGCTCGCCGAGCAGGCGGGGGTCAGCAATCCCTATCTCAGCCAGATCGAGCGTGGCCTGCGGCGGCCCAGCGCCGAGGTGCTCCAGCAACTCGCCAGCGCACTGCGGGTCTCCACCCCGGCGATGTACCTGCGGGCCGGGCTGCTCGACGACAAGGAGGGCCAGGGTGTGCTGGCGGCCATCGCGGTCGACCCGGACCTGACGATGGCCCAGCGGCAGTCGCTCACCCAGATCTACGAGACGTTTCGCCGGGAGAACAACCGGCTGGCCGAGGCGACCGCGGCGGCCGAGACCGCGAGCGCGGGTGCCGGCGACGCGAACCTCCCGACCGGCACCTCCGGTGTGCACGACGGCACCGCGCCCGACGTGGCCAACCTGGCCGCAACCGGGCCCACCACCGAGGAGGGCACCCCGACCGAGGCCGTCCTCGAGTCGGTCGCCGTGACCGAGGCGGGTGCGGCCCCCGCGCCGACCCGCAGCCCTGCCCCGAAGACCGCCCGCAAGGTGGTCCGCAAGACCGCGACCGCGACTCAGGAGGAGAAGCAGTCATGAACCAGCCGAAGACCAACCGCATCCCTGCCCCGATATACGCCGCCGCCGGTGCCGGCGAACTGGCCCTGCAGCAGTTGCGCAAGCTGCCCACCGTGGTCGGTGAGCTGCGCGACCGGGTCGTCGCCGACGGTGGCAAGGTCGTCAACGACCTCGGCGGCAAGGCCGTCGTCACCGGATTCGAGCTGCGCCAGAAGGCCAACGACACGCTGCGCAACGCGAACCAGACCGTCGAGTCGCTGCGGCAGCGGGCCACCCCGACCGCCGACCTCAACCGGCTGCGCGAGCACGCCGACCTGGCCGACCCGGACCGGCTGCGCGAGCTGGCGACCCGGAACGCGACCGTGATCGTGGCTGGTGCCCAGGCGGCGCAGGAGCGCGCGCTGGCCGTGTACGGCGCGCTGGTCGCGCGCGGCGAGCGGGTGGTCGGCGTGGGCGTGCTGGGGGCCGCCGACACGGTGAACGCCGACATCGAGGCGACCGGGGCCACGGTGGAGCCGGCCACCGAGCCGCCCGCGACCGCGACGCCGGTTGCCGAGGCAACTCCGGCCGCGGTGCCGAGCCCGGCCGAGGTGGCCGAGATCGCGGAGGCCAAGCCAGCAGCCGCGAAGAAGTCCACCCGCACCAAGACGACGACCACGCAGCCCACGGTCAAGCGGACCACCACCCCGTCGGCGAAGCTGCCCCGGGGCACCAAGCGGAACCGCCCGACCACCGAGTGACGATTGCGACCGCGCGGTTGGCGGTCTCGCCGAACTGCCGGCGATCCCGGGCCACCGTCCTGTCGGACGAACCCGGGGTCGCCGGCATAAGCTAGCCGTCATGGCCAACGCCGCGCCGATCTTCGTCTTCGATGTCCGCTACGTGATCGACCTGATCCTCTTCGTCTTCGCGCTGGTCGTGCAGGGGGTGGCCCTCGTGCATGCCGTCACGCAGCGTTCCGACGCCTTCCCCGCCATCGGCACCCTGCCGAAGGGCGGTTGGATCGCGATCCTCGCGGTCACCCTGCTGCTGACCCTGCTCACCCAGAGCACGCTCAGCATCTTCGGGCTGATCGGCATCGCGGCGGCGCTCATCTACCTGCTCGACGTCCGGGTCGGCCTGCGCGACCTGGGCGACAACAGAGGATCCTGGTGAGGGCCTTCCGCTGGCCACCACCACCGGACGGTGGCCCGCGGACCTGGGGCCCGGGGCCGGGCGCGCCGCGCACCGGCCGGCCACCCCTGCCCGAGCCGGAGACCGAGCTGGTCGACACCCCGCACGGCGTACGACTGGAGCGGCTGGTCACCGGCATCGGTGACCCGGTCACCGTGTTCGCCCACGGTCTGGGTAACGGCATCGCCACCACCCGACCCTTTGGCAGCGGCGTCACCGGCCGCAGGGTCTTCTTCCAGTTCCGGGGCCACGGCCGCTCCGACGCGCCCGACGGTCCGTGGAGCCACCTCGACCTCGCCCGCGACCTGCGGGCCATCGCCGATCTCAGCGGCGCCACCCGCGCCTTCGGCGCCAGCCTCGGCGCGGGCGCGCTGTGCCGCCTGCTCGTGCAGAGCCCGGAGCGTTTCGAGCGGCTCGTCTTCTTTCTGCCCGCCGCCCTCGACCGGCCGCGGGGGCCGGTCGCCCAGGCGCGGCTGACGGAGCTGTTGACGGCGGTGGAGAGCGGAGATGCCTCGGCGGTGGCCGAGGTCGTCTCGGCGGAGCTGCCGCCGGCCGTACGCAACACCCCCGCCGGCTGGGCCTATCTCCGCCAGCGGCTGGACCATCTGCTGCGCGACGGGCTGGCCGGCGGGCTGGCCGATTTGCCCGGGCAGGCGCCGCTGCCCGACGCCGGGGCGCTCGCGAAGGTGACCGCGCCGGCTCTGGTCATCGCCGCCGAGGGCGACGACCTGCACCCGGTGCAGGTGGCCGAGCAACTCGCCGCCGCGCTGCCCCGGGCGACCCTGCACCGTTACGCCCGCCCCGGTGTCCTGTGGACGGACCGCGCCGACCTGCGCGGGCGGATCTCCGACTTCCTCAACGGGTAGCCTGCCCTGTCATGGGCGTCACACACCACGGCCGTACGCACCGGCTCGACCTCGCCGACCCGACCCCGCGCGAGTGGGAGTGCACGGTTCTGAGAGGGTCGTTCCCAGACTGGGATGCGCAGGACCGACCGCGTGTCGCGAGTCGCAGGGATACCTGACGTCGGTTGTCAGGTATCCCTGGCAGCGTGGAGCCCATGACGAAATCGCTTACCGGAAGGGTGGCGCTGGTCGCCGGGGCGACCCGGGGGGCCGGCCGGCAGATCGCCGTGCAGCTCGGCGCCGCCGGTGCCACCGTTTACGCCACCGGGCGCAGCAGCCGCGCCGGCCGCTCGGAGCTGGATCGGCCGGAGACCATCGAGGAGACCGCCGAGTTGGTGACCGCGGCGGGCGGCACCGGGATCGCCGTCCGGGTCGACCACCTGGTGCCCGACGAGGTGCGGGCGCTGGTGGCGCGGATCGACGCCGAGCAGGGCCGGCTCGACGTGCTGGTCAACGACGTGTGGGGCGCCGACCCGCTGATCACCTGGGAGAAGCCGGTCTGGGAACAACCACTGGAGGCCGGCTTCCGGACGCTGCGGCTGGCCGTCGACACCCACGTGATCACCAGCCACTTCGCCCTGCCGCTGCTGATCCGCCACCCGGGCGGCCTGGTGGTCGAGATCGGCGACGGCACGAAGGCGTACAACGACGGGAACTATCGGCTCTCGGTCTTCTACGACCTGGCCAAGACCTCGGTCAACCGGCTCGCCTTCAGCTGGGCGCACGAGTTGACACCGCACGGCGGCACGGCCGTCGCGCTCAGCCCGGGGTGGCTGCGCTCCGAGGCGATGCTGGAACACTTCGGCGTCACCGAGGAGAACTGGCGCGATGGCGCGGCCACGGATCCGCACTTCCTCATCTCGGAAACCCCGGCGTTCGTCGGGCGGGCGGTCGCCGCGCTCGCCGCCGACAGCGACCGGAGCCGGTGGAGCGGCCAGTCGGTCTCGGCGGGCGACCTGGCCAAGGTGTACGGCTTCACCGACGTCGACGGCAGCCAGCCGGACGCGTACCGCTACATCTCCGAGGTGGTCGACGCCGGCAGGCCCGCCGACGTGACCGGCTACCGCTGACCGTCACCACCCACCGCTGACCGTCGCCACCTACCGCTGGTCGTCGGCGTAGAGCGCGGCAGCCCGCGCTGTCGCGCCGGCCATTCGCGCCCGCAACTCGGGCGGGTCGAGCACCTCCACCTCCGGACCCAGCCCGAGCAGCTGGGTGTACGCCACCTCGACGGACTCGACGGGCAGTCGGGTGGTCACCCAGCCCTGCCCGTCGGGTTCGCCTGCGGCGAGGACCGCCTCCGCGTACCCGAACGGGATCTCGGTCAGGTGCCGGAGCCGGCGCAGGCCGGCGGGGCTCAGCCGGATTGTCACCTCGGCCCGCAGCATGCCCCGCAGGAACGCCTCGGCCTGCGCCCGCCAGTACCCGGCCAGGTCGAAGCCCGGCTCCCGGTCGAAGGTCTCCTCGTGTGGCTCGACGGCGCTGACCCGGTCCACCCGGTAGGTGCGGACGTCGTCGCCGACCCGGCCGATCAGATACCAGGTGCCGCTCTTGAGCACCAGGCCGTAGGGGAGTGTCCGCCGGGTGACCTCCCGCTCCCCGCGCCGGTAACGGAGGGTGATCACCCGGTCCCGCCAGACCGCGCCGGCCAGCTCGGCCAGCCACGGTGGTGGTGCCGTCTCGCGGTACCAGCCCGGCACGTCCAGGTGGAACCGCTGCCCGGCGCGGGCGGGGGCGTCCCGCAGGCTCGGCGGTAGCGCCGCGAGGAGCTTCAGCTCCGCCGCCGCCACCGCGTCGGCCAGCCCCATCTCACCGGCCGGGCCGGGCAGCCCGGCGAGGAACAGCGCCTCCGCCTCGTCCCGCCTCATTCCGGTCAGCCTGGTCCGGTAGCCGCCGAGCAACCGGTAGCCGCCGGCCCGCCCCCGGTCGGCGTAGACCGGCACCCCGGCTGCGGAGAGCGCCAGCACGTCCCGGTAGATCGTCCGCTCGGAGACCTCCAACTCCCGCGCCAGTTCCGCGGCCGTCATCACCTCACGGGCCTGCAACAACAACAGCAACGAGATCAAGCGTGACGCCCGCACCCACCCTCACCGTCCGCCGGGAGTGAGCAACCCCCGGTCGTACGCGGCGGCCACCGCAGCTGCCCGGTCGTTGACCCCGAGCTTGGCGTAGACGTGCAGCAGGTGCGTCTTGACCGTGGCTTCGCTGATGAACAGCCGGGCGGCGGCCTCCCGGTTCGACGAGCCGCGCGCCACCAGCGTCAGCACCTCCAGCTCGCGCTGGCTGAGCGGCTCCTCGGCCGGCCCCGGGTCCCGCAGGCGGCCCATCAGCCGGCCGGCGACGCTGGGCGAGAGCACCGACTCGCCCCGGGCGGCGGAGCGTACCGCCCGGACCAGTTCCTCCCGGGGTGCGTCCTTGAGCAGGTAGCCGGTGGCGCCGGCCTCGATCGCCGGCAGCACGTCGGCGTCGGTGTCGTACGTGGTCAGCACCAGCACCTTCGCCGGGCTGCCCGAGCGCACCAGCCGGCCGATCGCGGTGACCCCGTCCATGCCGGGCATCCGCAGGTCCATCAGCACCACGTCGGGGCGCAGCGTCGCGGTCAGGGCCAGCGCCTCGGTGCCGTCCGCCGCCTCGCCGACCACCTGGAAGCCGGGGTCGCCGGTGAACATGCCGCGCAGTCCGTCCCGGACCACCGGGTGGTCGTCGACGATCAGCAGGCGCACCGGGCCGGTCAACCGGCACCGCCGGGCAGGGCCGGTACGGAGGCCGAGATCGCGGTGCCGCCGCCCGGCTCGGACTCCACGGCCAGCTGGCCACCGACCCGGGTGATCCGCTGCCGCATGGCGGTCAGCCCGTAGCCGCCGTCCGGTTTCGGTGCCGCCGACCCGTTGGTGGCGTCGAAGCCCGCCCCGTCGTCGCGGACGTCCAGCGTCACCACGTCCGACATGTACGACAGGGTGACACCGACGCGGGAAGCGGCGGCGTGCCGGGCCACGTTGGCCAGCGCCTCCTGGGCGGCCCGCAGCAGGGTCACCTCGACCTCCGGATGCAGTGGGCGGGGCGAGCCGGTGGTGCTCACGCTGGCCGGCACACCGTGCAGAGCCGACCAGCGCCCGCCCAGTTCGGTGAGCGCGTCGGACAGCCGGGCCGTCTCCAGCGGCTCCGGGCGGACGGCCCGTACCGAGCGGCGGGCCTCGGTGAGGCTCTCCCGGGCCAGGGCCAGCGCGTTGTCCACGTGCCGCCGCCAGTCGGCGGAGCGGTCCCGGGTCTGCTCGGCCGCCTCCAGCTGGGTGATGATGCCGGTCAGCCCCTGTGCCAGGGTGTCGTGGATCTCCCGGGCCATCCGCTGCCGCTCGTCCAGCACGCCGGCCTCCCGTGCCTGGGTGACGAGTTGGGCGTGCAGCCCTTCGTTCTCCCGGATCGTCTCGGCGAGCTGGCGGTTGGCGGCGCCGAGCTCCGCCATCAACCGCTTGCGCTTGGCGTGCTCCCGTTCGCCGACGAGGTTGAACCAGCTCACCGCGCCGGCTAGGACCAGGTTGACCAGCACCAACGCCAGCCATAGCGGCCAGTTCGACCACGAGGATGGCAGGCCGCCGCCCTGTGCGGTGGCGACCAGCACGGCAGTGGCGGCCATGCCGACGAACCGCCATCGCCCGGTCAGCACGAGGAAGGCGTGCAGGAATCCGACCCAGGCGAAGAAGCCGTACCACGGGTTCGCGGCCACCAGGACGGCGGCGAAGGCGAGCAGCCCGACGTAGTAGACCGCCATCGACCGGTGTCGCCCCTGCCAGTCCGGGTGCAGGGTGACAAACCAGCCGATCCAGCCGGCGGATGCCGCGGCGATGACCAGGGTGGGCAGCATCGGCAGGCCGCCGGGTGCCGGCGCGAAGGCGGCCAGCAGCGAACCCACGAGCAGCCCGCCGAAGGGCAGCACCCGGTGGAAACGCGCCTCCCGCGCCCGCCAGTTGGCCAGCCGGTCGTCGTCGGTGGGCACCGTGTCGTCGCGGCCGGCCGTCGCGTCGCCTCCGCTGCTGGTCATCCCGTCCCCGCTCACCACGCGCTCACTCCCAGCGGAACAGCTTCGCCGCGCCGGCGCCGGCCGCTACCGCGATGACCGCCATTATCCCCAGGTGCAGCGGCTGCGGGGCGGTGCCGGTCCAGGCATCGAGCAGCGCCTGGACGCCCGGCGGCGTGTACGCGCCGATCTCGGCCAGGAAGTCGGGCAGCAGAAACCTGGGCAGGTACACCCCACCGAAGAACATGATCACCATGAACACGGGTACGGCCAGCGCCTGGGCCGCCTTGGCCGTCGGAGCGACCGCCGCGACCAGCAGGCCCACCGCGAGCAGCGCCGTCGCGCCCAGGGCCAGGGCTGCCGCGAATCCGAGCGGATGCTGCGGCAATGGTGAGCCGAACGCCAGCCGGGCGACCACGGCGAGCAGCACGGCACTGGCCAGGATGCCCACGAGGGCCAGCACGAGCTGGGCGGCGAGCAGCGCCAGGGGCTGGCCGGGGTGGTCGCCAGCCGGCGCAGGATGCCGCGCTCGCGGTAGGTGGCCAGCACGGTGGGCAGCGCGTTCACCCCGACCATCGCCAGCGTGATCACCAGCAGCGACGGTGTGAAGTACGTGACGAAGGACTGGTTGTCGAAGTCCGGACTGGGCTCGCGGAGCGTGGGAATCAGCCCGAGCACCACCAGGATCAGGGTGGGCAGGGCGACGGTGAGCACCAGCGTCGGGACGTCCCGCAGCTGGAGCTTCGCCTCAGTCTTGAGGATCTGGCCGAAGGCGTGCATGGGTGTTCCCCTCAGTCGGTGAGCCGGTGCCCGGTCAGCTCGACGAACGCGTCGTCGAGCGTGGCCTGCTCCAGCCGGAGGTCGGCGGCGATGATCTGGTGGCGGGCGAGGACCGAGGTGACCGCGTGCAGCACGTCGTCGGTGCCGGTGACCACCACCTGGGCGCCGCTGCGGGTCACGGCGGTCACCTGCGGCAGCTCGATGAGCAGCCGGTCGTCCATCGGCGCGGACGGCCGGAACCGGATCCGCTGCTCCGGGGCGACCGCCGAGACCAGCCCGGCCGGGCTGTCCAGCGCCACCACCCGCCCCTGGTCGATCACGGCGAGCCGGTCGCAGAGCCGCTCGGCCTCCTCCATGAAGTGGGTGACCAGCACGATCGTCACCCCGCTGTCGCGGACCCGTTCGATCAGGCCCCAGGTGTCCCGGCGGGCCTGCGGGTCCAACCCGGTGGTCAGCTCGTCCAGGATCGCGATCTTCGGGTTGCCGACCAGTGCCAGCGCGATGGAGAGCCGCTGCTTCTGGCCGCCGGAGAGCTTGTCGTACCGGGTGTTGCGCTTCGCGCCGAGCCCCAACTCGTCGATCAGCCGGGCCGGGTCGGCCGGGTCACGGTAGAACGAGGCGTACAGCTCCAGCGCCTCCGTGACCCGCAGCCGGTCGGGTAGCTGGCTCTCCTGGAGTTGCACCCCCACCAGTTGGCGGAGCCGGGTGGCGTCCCGGCGGGGGTCGAGCCCGAGGACCGACACCCCGCCCCCGTCGGGGACGCGCAGCCCGGCGACGCACTCCACAGTGGTGGTCTTGCCGGCACCGTTCGGGCCGAGCACCCCGAAGATCTCCCCGGTCTCGACGGCGAACGACACGTCGTCCACCGCCACGGTCCCGCCGTACCGCTTGTACAGGTTGGTCACCTCGATGACCGCCATGGCGTCGCCTTTCGCCGTCGGTGTTCCGGATACCGCTCCAGGGTCGCGAAGGCGGGCCGGCGGCGGATCGACCAGCCGGCGGTGATCTCCGCCGGCACCGGTTGACCCGACCGATCCGCCAACCGGTTGATGCGGCAGGCAGGCCCTAGGCTCTTCGGCGTGAACGCATCCGGAATTCCCGGCACCGCCGTGGGCGCCGCCCGCCGGTTCGCCGGCGGGGCCGCGCTGCTGCTGCGGGGCATCGGTCTGTACGTGCGCAGCCCCGGACTGATGCTGCTGGGCGTCGTACCGGCCGTGATCTCCGGGGCGATCTTCCTGGCCGCGTACGCCGTCCTGGTGTTCTTCGTGAACGACCTGGCCGTGGCGGTGACCCCGTACGCCGACGACTGGCCGACCACGGCGCGCAGCCTGGTCCGGGTGATCGCCGCGCTGGCGTTCCTCGGCCTCGGCGGCCTGCTCGCGGTGCTCACCTTCACCGCCGTCACCCTGGTCATCGGCGACCCGTTCTACGAAAAGATCTCCGAGCGGGTGGAGCAGCGGTACGGCGGCGCGCCGGACACCGTCGAGGTGCCGTTCTGGCCGTCGCTGCGCCGCAGCGCCGCCGACTCGCTGCGCCTGGTGGCCCTGGCGGCAGTCTTCGGCGTCCCGCTGTTCGCCGCCGGCTTCATCCCGCTGATCGGCCAGACGGTGGTGCCGGTGATCGGCGCGGCGGTCGGCGGCTGGCTGCTCGCCGTGGAGCTGGTGGGCTCACCCTTCTACCGGCGGGGCAAGCGACTGCCGGACCGCCGAGCGGCGCTGAAGGCGGACCGCGCCACGACGCTCGGGTTCGGGGTGGCGGTCTTTGTCTGTTTCCTCATCCCGCTCGGTGCCGTGCTGCTGATGCCGGCGGCGGTGGCCGGCGCGGCGCTGCTGGCCCGCCGTTCACTGGGCCAACCCATCACGGAGGGCTGACGTCGACTGTTGCTTGCGCCGGCGATGGCGCCCGCCTGACGGTCCAGCGAGGTCGGCTGGCCTTCCGGTCGGCCCCGGCTCTAGCGGCGTCCCGATCGTTTGGCGAAAAGCAGGACTAGTCCGACAACAACCGCGACGGTCACGACGACGCAGAGCAGCACGGCGACATGCCATGGCCTCAGAGAACCCATGCCGGGCACCGTACCGTCCAGGCGGACAACGTGTCGCGCCCGTGTCCGCCCCGGCGCAGCTCTCGGCCACGATGGACACAGCCAGTCGGGCGGGTGCCCGGGCGAGTGGCTGTGGCCGTGGGGTGAGTCGCCCGGCATGGGAGGGGCGCTCTCGGGCGTTTGGGTCAGGCCCGCTCGGCGACCTGGGCAACGAAGGTGCGCCACGCCGTCGGCCCGAAGGCCAACGCCGGACCGGCCGGGTCCTTCGAGTCGCGTACGCCGACGACACCGGAAAGATTGTCGGCGACCTCGACACAGTCGCCACCGTTGGAGCTGCTTCGGGTGCTCTTGCGCCACTGTGCGCCGGTTAGGTCCATGATGTCGCCGCTTCCCTCAAGAGTTCCACGGATCGCCCCCGGGGTAGCGCCTCACTCCGGACGCGTTCCCAACGCCTTTCGAGCGTAGCAAGGTCCGCTGCCTGCTCTATGATCTGCGCTCGCGCTTGACTGTCCACATGCGCAACCCGCGTGCCGTCCGCTAGATCGAAGATGGTGGGATGCGTCCGGTGGACGTCCGGCCGGTCCCGTACGCCGAGCGGCGTCGCTCCCCGGCGAGATCCGGCGGCGTCAGGGCCGGCGGGTGAGCGGGGATCTCGCCGCGCACATCCCGTGCCGCCCGTCGTGGCGGTGCATGGCGTGCGGTGCGGCGTTGGCTGCGCCGACGAAGCGGGCCGCGCCGGCCCGGAAGGTGGCGCGGTGCCGTGTCGTACGGGCAAAGCGAAGCGCCCGCCCCGGTGCGTGGGAGGGGCGCTCTCGCGCGTCCGGGTCAGGCCCGCTCGGCAACCCGGGCGACGAAGGCACGCCACGCGGACGGGGCGAAGGTCAGTGCCGGGCCGGTCAGGTCCTTCGAGTCCCGTACGCCGACGATGCCGGGCAGGTTGTCGGCGACCTCGACGCAGTTGCCGCCGCCGGAGCCGCTGCGGGTTGACTTGCGCCATGTAGCGCCGATCAGGTCCACGAGTCCACAACTTCCTTCATTAGCGCGATCGACTGGCGGCGGGGAAGGGCTTCGTTGCGAACCGTCTCCCACCTCTCAAGCAGAGTATCCACATCATCATCCTTGTCGACCACGACCCCGCCAAGCTGGTTTTCCATCTCGCCCACCCACCGGTGATCAGGACAGCGCGCGAGACTGAAAGGCCCGGTCAGCCCCACATGCATGCTGACCTCGTCCGGCAGGATGTGCACACCGATATGGGGACGCTCGGCAAGCGCAATCAGGTGCTTAAGCTGCCCTGCCATGACGTCGCGGAAGTCCTCGGCCGCACGACGAAGCACGGCCTCGGCGACGACTGCGACGAACTGCGGGGCGTGCTCCTGAGTGATGGCTGTCTGCCGCTCGATCCGATCGGCGAGCCGCTTGTCGACTTCCTCTTCACTGAGCGTGTCGTCGCAGCGGATGACGGCCCGAGCGTAGTCCTCCGTCTGAAGCAAGCCGGGTACAAGGCAGGGTTGAAAGCATCTGAGTTGCGTCGTGTTGCGCTCAGCGTCAAGCCAGGGCAGGAACCAGGATGGTGTACCCAACTCGGCGGCTAGGCGCTCAAACAGCCCGCCGGTACTCAGCACGCGGTCAGCGCCGCGGATGAAGTCCAACGTCAGCGCCCGCGTGCCACCCTCTACGGCGCTGACGTGGGACGCGCTGAAGCCCGCGCCACGACCAAACGCCTCTTGCGTCATGCCGGCCGCACCGCGGGCTCGACGGATCTCGCTAACGATGAAGGCGCCTA
Organism: Micromonospora tarapacensis; assembly: GCF_019697375.1. Taxonomy (NCBI): domain Bacteria; kingdom Bacillati; phylum Actinomycetota; class Actinomycetes; order Micromonosporales; family Micromonosporaceae; genus Micromonospora; species Micromonospora tarapacensis. The sequence continues at coordinate 357,216 of NZ_JAHCDI010000003.1, forward strand.
GCGCGGTCGGTACGTCAGGCATTCAGGGCTCCTCAGATTGAAAGATCGACTACCCGCCTTGCCACAGATTCAGCGCCCGTTTCGCCAGCTCAGCCCGGCTGCCGGAAGCACCTTCCGAGAGTAACGGCCTCCATATCAGAGTGTCACTAGACAGCACGCGCGAGCAGAGGCCCCGGGTGACTCGCTCGCCTTGCCGTCAGGGGTCGCCCCGACCGGCGAGCACCACGGGGCGGCCCCTTCCAACTTCGACGGAGGAGGTCCGCTGTGCGTGCGAAGAAGTCCGTGAGCGTCGTTCCGGCGTCGCGCTGGTCAGACCGGCACAACCGTCCCCGTGTCCGGTGACGCCCCGGGTCTGCCCCGGCGTGTACCTCTTGACCCGGGAGGCGTCCCCGCAGTTCTGCGAGCCCATTGTGGTCCGGGTGATCCGGCAGTTGGACCGGACGACGTACGACGGGTGGGCGTGGGTGGACGTATACCAGCTCGACAGGCACGGAGACGCCACGGCCCGTCGGGCGTTGTTTCTGATGCCTGCGGGGATGCGTCCGGTGACCGTCGCGCCGATCCCGTACGCCGAGCGGCGTCGCTTCCCGGCGAGGTCCGGCGGCGTCAGGGCCGGCGGGTGAGCGGGGATCTCGCCGCACACGTCCCGTGTCGCCCGTCGTGGCGCTGCGCGGCGTGCGGCGCGGCGTGGCCGTGCTCTCCGGCGAAGCTGTGCCTGCTCGCGGAGTACAAGGGCAACATGCCGGGACTCATGGTCTATCTCGTGACGCTCCGCGAGGAGGCCGCCGAACAGCTCGCCGGGCTGGACTCCGGCGAGCGGCCGGCGAACCTGCACGTCCGCTTCACGGACTGGGTTCCGGCCCGCTCGGGATAGCGGGCCGCAGCTCGCGTACGCAGGACCACTGGCTGGCCACCAGCCGGTAGCCGAGCCGGGCGTTGACCGCCAGCATCGGGGCGTTCGCCGCGTCGTTCCCGGTGTACGCCACGGTGACCCCACCGGCCGCCGCCCAGTGCAGCGCGGCCAGCTTCGCCAACCGGGCCAGCCCTCGCCCACGGAACTCCGGCACGGTGCCGGTGAAGTCCGACCACATCCGCGCGCCGTCCCGCTTCACCAGGCTGATCGCGGCCAGCACGCCGTCGACCTCGGCGCCGGTGCTGGCCTCCCGGTCCAGGCCGACGTTGTCCCACGTGACGGCGAGCCAGTCGGCGTAGCCGATCGAGCCGGCGACCACGTCGCCCGGCTCGTCGGCACTGGCCGACACCTCCACCTCGTACACCCGGCGGGGGTCGACGCCGGCCAGCGGGACCAGCCGGACGCCGTCGGGAGCCTCCGGCAGCGGCGGCAGTGAACGCAGTTCCACGGCCGAGAAGTGTTCCCGGCGACTCGACGCGAAGCCGTGCCGGCGGGCGAACGGCAGCGCCTCCGGCAGGGCGCGCCCGCGCAGCCGGGCCAGGTCGAGCGGGGCCAGGTGCTCCAGCGCCCGGGCCAGCAGCGCCGCGCCGATCCCGCGCCGCCGCTGGTCGGGGTGTACGTGCAGCAGCGACACCTCGCCGACGGCCGCGCTGGTGCGCTCGTTGCGGGACGCCGACACCCAGCCGACGACGTCTCCGTCGACCTCGGCGACGAAACCGGCCCAGTGCTGGTCCGCCGGTGGCGTGGCGATCAGCTGCCGGGTGGACGCGACCCCGCGTACCAGGAAGGGGAACACGAGCGTACGCAGCGTCACCACGGACGGTGCGTCGTCGGGGTTCGCCGGGCGGACCAGCGCGGACGTCCGTCTTCTGGGAATCGGCATGCGCGGGAGGGTAGCCGTTTTCCAAACCGGACCGATGGTCGGTGAACCAGCGGCGGTCCCGCGCCGTCATGCGCGTGCCGCACCCGTACGAGGACCTGGTGCGTCCCGTCTGTCAGGCCGATGGAGGGCTACATGATTCTGGGTACTGGCTCGCGTTCGATCCGCCGTTTCTGGACGAGCACGAGAGCTGCGGTGGTCGTCGTGTCGGTGCTCGCTGCCGGCCTGATCGTGGTGATGTCGAGCAGCTCCGACGCCGTCGCCGGTGAGCGGGTGAGGTTCGTCAACGCCACCGGCGAGACGTTGTGGATCGGCTCGGGCGAGAGTGGCGACGGCTCGCGCAGGATCGGCGGCATGCCGGTCCTGCGACCGGGCGAGTCGAAGAGCATCGTCATTCCGGACGGCGGTCAGCCGGGCCACTGGCGCGGCAGGTTCTTCGCCCGGCAACGGTGCAGCGGAGACCCCGGCAGCACTTTCAAGTGCCTGGTGGGCGACTGTGGTCCCCACCTGGACCACTGCGTGCGGGGCGCGGAGCCGGTGAGCCTGGCCGAGTTCAACTTCGACCAGAACAACCCGGCGGCTCCCTGGTACAACGTCAGCTATGTCGACGCGCTGTCGACGACGATCACGATCGAGGCGCCCGGTGCGCCGAACCCGGCCCTCGCCGGAAGCTGCGTCCGGACGGACTGCTCCGGTGGGCAGATGCTCGCCGCCTGCCCCGAGGCCCATGCCGTGCGTGATCCCCGGCGTGGCGACCGGATAAATTGCGTCAACCCCAACCGGGACGCGGAGAGCGCCTACACCGCCGCGCTGCGTCCCTTCGGCCCGCGGGCCTACCTGTGGTCGACCCACGACAAGGTCCCGGGCAACCAGACCGTCTTCAACTGCCCCGGGTGTGCGGACTTCACTGTCACCTTCCGCAACGGGGGTGCCTCGGCGGCCCCGCCCGCCCAGAGGCGCGACACGCGGGACTCATCCGAGTTCGCGCTGCGGGGATATGCCGACAAGTGCGTCGACGTGCCGGGTGGTGTCTCGGCCGACGGTGCACAGTTGCAGCTCTGGCGGTGCAACGGCACCCCGGCCCAGCGGTTCAAGCGCGGCCCGAACGGCTCCCTGGTGGCGCTCGGCAAGTGCATGGATGTCGCGTGGGCAAAACGGGACAACGGGACGAAGGTGCAGCTCGCGCACTGTAGTGGTGGGCCGGCGCAGATCTGGGTGGCCGAGCGGGGGATGCTGCGCAACCCGCACTCGGGCAAGTGCGTCGACGTGCGCGACTGGAACGCTGGCGACGGTGCCCCGTTGCAGATCTGGGAGTGCAATCCCGCGGGACAGGCCAACCAGACCTGGCGGGCGATCGGTCGCTGAGCAGCCGCAGCGGACCGACTTCTGGACGGCTGACGGTTCGCCCCGCGCTGCCTGGCGGCGGCTGGTTGTGCGGTGCCCTGTAGAACGGACCGGGAACGAAGGGATGCGAATGGAGTCAGGGTGCGGCCGGCGGACGGCGAGGCTCTGGTGGACGCTGCCGTTGCTGCTGGCGGTCCTGTCCGTGCCGCTCGTTCCGGCGGCTGCGGCCAGCGCGGCGCCCGAGGAGACCGGCAGGTACTACGTCGTCGGGCCGCCGGTCGACGGCCAGCGGGAGTACCTGTACAGCATCGCCCTGGTCACCCTCGGCAACGGTAACCGGTTCCGCGAGATCATCGATCTGAACCGGGGCCGCAGGCAGCCCGACGGCGCGACCTTCACCGACGGCGTCGAGCTGGGACCTGGCTGGATCCTGGTGCTGCCCACCGACGCCGATGGGCCGGGGGTGCGGACCGGCGCGCTTCCGGCGATCGGGCCGCCGACGCCCCGGCCGACGCCTCCGCGGTCGCCGAGCGCGTCGGCGCCGCCCCGAGCGCGTCGGCGCCGCCCCGAGCACGGCGGCGCCGTCGCCGAGCGCCACGACCCGGCCGCCGCCGTCGAGCGCGGACCCCTCGCCTCCGGCGGCCGGCCCGGTGACCCCGGCCGTCGCCGCCCCGGGCCGGAGTCTTCCGGGCTGGCGGGTCTCAGTCCCAACCTGATCCGGATCGGGGCGGGCGGGCTGGCGGTGCTCCTGGCCGTCGTGGCGCTCCTGGTGCTGCCCCGGCGGATGCACCAGAGGCGCTCGGTGGGTCTCGACGACGGACCGTGGCCGCCGGAGCGGCATCACACACCGACGCCGGCGGAGCTTGAGGCCGACGTGCCGGCCACCCCGTCGACCTCTCCACCTGCGCCGGCAGATGACCTACCGCCGGCGCCACCCGGGTCGCCGGTGTCGCGGCCGCCGGCCGACTGGCCACCCTGGCCGACGCCACGCCGACGCCGGTACCTCCTCAGCCGATGGCAAGGGACGAGCCGGCCGACGCGGCGGGCGACGGCGGTCCGGCGGAAGCCGGTGACCTGCCCCGGCCGCAGCTGCCGGTCGACGGCGACGTGCCGTACGTCCGGGCCGAGGTGCGCACCGGGGCCGGCCCGGTCCTGGTGCGGCTGATCGGCGTCACGACTGGTCCGAGCACGCCCGCCTACAGCTGGCTCGCCGACGACGAACCCGCGCCCGCGGCAGCGGTACCGCTGGTGCTGGGCCGCAGGGGGGGATGGCGGCTTCAGGTCGACCTCGGTCGGGCCCCCGACGTGTTCACCCTGGTCGGCGACCTGGACGAGTGCCGCCGGCTGGCTGCCGAGTACGCCCGGCAGTTGCACGCGGGCGGGATCGGGGTCGGCGTCGTCGGTGACGCACTCGGCGGCGAGACCATCGACGGTTGCCGTCGCCTGACCGGGCTCCCCGAGCCGGGCGAGATGAACTCCGACCGGTATGTCGTGATCACCGCGGGCCTGCCGCAGGGGACCGGGATACGCGGGCTCGCCGCCGCCACCGGCGGTCGCTGCATACCGGTGGTGATCGGTCCGGTGCCGGACGGCCGGTGGTCGGCTCAGCTCGGCGCGGAGGGCTGAAGCCGAGCCATGACGGTCGGCAGCGGTCCCTTCGGCAGTTGCGGCACGCGCTGCCAGGCGCCTGCGTCAGCGCGGTACGCACGGCGTACCCGGACCCGTGGGTAGGAGCGGCTGCCGAGGATCAGGTCCACCTGCGCGGTGCGCAGCGGTTCCGCCTGGGTGCGGACCCGGGTGAGCGGGGCGAGCAGGTCGGCCGTTGCCGTCACGTCGATCGTCCGCGCCCTCGGCACCTGGAGTTCCAGCAGCAGCCGTCCCGGCTGGACCGGTGGCCGACGGCGGTGGAGTCGCAGCCAGTTGCGCGGCAGTCGGAGGCGCTCCGCAGGCAGCAGGGCGTACGCCCGACGGGTGCCGACGGTGGGCCAGCGCCGCACCTCGTTGGGCAGGCCGGCGATCGAGCGGGCCGGGGAGGCGCAGCGGATCCGCAACGATCCGGCTTCGCACGTGCCGGCCGAGGTCAGGTTGCCGGAGCGGTCCAGATCGAAGGTGTCCACCGCGAAGATCCGGTCCAGGCGCGCCGCCGGCAGAAGATACGCCTCGCGGAGGCCACGCAGGTGCTGTAGGCGGGCGGGCAGGTGCGCCCGGAGCAACTCCATCGGGATCGCACCGCCCGGCTCGACCCGCACCCGCAGCACTCGACTGCCCTCCGGCATCGACCTGGGATCCAGGAACGCGAGCAGGAAGAGTTCGGCGCTGGGCATGCCGTCGGCGATCGACCGGGCGTCGACCGGCGAGACGACGAACGCCTCGAACTGCTCGGCGTTGACCTGCTGCGCCGCGGACAGCCACGCCGGGCCGTACGCCGTCCGGCGGTTCTCGGCGGCCAGCTCGGGACGGGGGAGCGGCGTTTCTGGAACGGCGGCCGTAGGCTCATCCGCCTCCGCCGGTCCGAAGTCCGGCGGCGCGGCGGCCGGCGGGGACGTGGTGCCTGCCGTGGTGCCTGCCGTGATGCTGACGCTGGCGGACACCGGCACCAGCAGGCCGGCGGGGGTAGCGCGTAGCGCCGGCGGGCCGAGGGCGAACCGGGGCCGGTGGGCCCGCCACTCGACGGGCTTCCCCGCGTGGTCGAGTGCGCGTAGGTCCTGCCGCCCGTCCACCAGCTCCGCGCTGCCACCCGGCGGCGGTGTCCAGATGGTGGCGCCGGTCGTCTCGGCCAACTCCTGCGCCTGCGCGCGTAGCCGCTGCTGCTCGTCCGGGTCGGACGGCCAGGTGAGCCAGAGCCGCAGTTCGCTGCCGTATAGCGGCAGGTCGCCCAGCAGGGCGGCGAGCTGGCCGCCGTCGTACACCCGCTGGGTTCCGCCGTAGTCGCCGACCAGGAAGCCGCCGGCCCGTGCGGTGACCGCGATGGTCACCAGCCCGTCCGACGCCGAGCCGAGCCGGTGCGCGGTGGCCCGCCGGGTGACGAAGTCGGCCCGGGTGGCCAGGACGACCCCGCCGTGCAGGGGCAGGCCCACCACGCCGGTGCGGGGACGGACCAGGCCGTGGTCCACGGTGAACCAGCCGGGCAGCGGGGTGGCCAGCTCCGGCGGCTGGATCACGAGCCAGTCGCTGACCCGCCGGGTGGTCCGGTCCAGCGGCACCGCGTGCAGCGGCTCGTTCCCGATCTGCCGGTCGTGGTGCCGGACCACCGCGCCGTCGGGGCTCACCAGGACGTCGTGGGCGAGTAATCCGGCGACCTCGCTGAACAGCTCCGTGTGCCGGGCGCCGTCGGCGGCCAGGATCCGTACATCGTTCGCGGCCTCGCCGGAACGCCGGACCAGGTCGGTGATGTCCGATGCGGTCAACGGCCGGTCGGGCTTGCGCGGCACGACCAGCCCACCGCGTTCACCGGGCTCCAGCCAGAGATCGAACAGTCCGGTGATCCGCCGGTGCCGGCTGAGATCGAAGCGGCGGGTCGCCGGCGGCTCGTCGATGATCGCGTCTGTCGTCGCGGGCATGGCGTTCATGCGCTCTCACCACCGTCCATTCGGCTCGACGTTCACGGGTGGCCTCGCTCGACCTGTGCCCCTGGGCGCCCGGCCTCCGCCTGGGCCGCATGCCGGGCCTTACGCCCTCCACGACGAGGATCCTCGGCGACTGGTTCAGCTCAACTCGAACGTTTCTGCCGATCGGATTGAACGTAATCGGCGCTGATCCGCTGTAGAGGGTGTCGGCCGGTCGGCCGGCGCCTACTGAAGGAGGACGGATCAGTGCTGGCGAACGTTGGACGCCTGCTGGCGGGTGTGGCGGTTGCCTGCTGCCTGGTCGTGGCGATGGCCGGCACCTCGGCGGCCCAGAAGGCACCGCCGGACCCGCAGGCCTACGTCAAGTACTACGTCGTCGCCGCCGCGTACCAGGAGCAGCCGGAGACCCTCGCCGCGATCGCGATCCGGTTTCTCGGCAGCGGCGAGCGATCCGCGGAGATCTACAACCTGAACGCCGGACGGGTGCAGCCGGACGGGGCGAGCCTGACCGACCCGTCCCGACTCAATCGCGGCTGGTACCTGGTGCTGCCGTGGGACGCTGCCGGCGAGGGGGTGAAGTACGGCCAGATTCCGTCCGGCCCGAAACCGACCACCCGGGCTCCCGCGCCCACCGGCACCGCGAAGCCGCCCGCCAGCCCCAGCCCCAGCCCGAGCGCCAGCCCCAGCGGCAGCCCGTCGCCGACCGGCACGAAGGCTCCCGGTTGTACCGCCGTCGCCGCGTCGAGCAGCCGTTCGGACTGGGCGCAGCTGCGGATGGCGGCCGACGGCGCATGGGACCTCAGCCGTGGCAACGGCGTCATGGTGGCGGTGGTCGACTCCGGGGTCGACGGCGACCTCGAACAGCTCAACGGCCGCATCGCGGTCGGTGCCGACGTCACCGTCGGCAACGGACGCGGTGACACCGACTGTCACGGGACCGGCACGGCGATGGCGAGCATCATCGCCGCGAACGCCAGCGGCGAGCGGACCCCGGCCGGTCTCGCACCGGACGCCACGATCCTGCCGGTACGGATGGTGGGCGCGTCGGGCAAGAGCCGGGCCACGGACGCGGCGAACGCCATCGAGGTGGCGGTGAGCGCGGGTGCCTCGGTGGTGGCCCTCGGCTCGCACGTGGATCTGTCCGCCCCGGCGGTCGTCACCTCGCTGACCACCGCGCTCAACCACGACGTGCTGGTGGTGGCGGGTGCGCCGAGCAAGCCCGTCACGCTCCCGTCGCCCGGTGAGCCCGACGCCACCGGCGCTCTGCTGCTTGTCGGTGGGGTCGGCGCAGACAACCAGTTCGTCGAGGAGTACCAGCCGACCACCGTGGAGGTGGTCGCGCCCGGCGCGGACGTGACCAGCGTGGGGCAGGGTGATGCCGGCCCGCTGAGCTACACGGGCACCCGCTTCGCCGTCGCCTTCGCCGCCGGACAGGCGGCGCTCGTCCGGGCGGCCTATCCCGAGCTGAATGCCGTCCAGGTCGAGCAGCGGATCCAGGACACCGCCGACGCGTTGGGCGGCGACGCTCCCGACGAGAGGTACGGCGCTGGCATGATCAATCCAGCCGCGTCCGTCGCCCGGCCGGTCGAGGACGAGCGGCCGGTCGGGGTGGGCACGGACAACGGTGGTGGTGGCGGTGGCATGGGTGCGCTCGTCCTCCTCGGCCTGGCACTCATCGGTGGCGGTGCCTTCCTGACGTTGCAGCTCCGCCGCCGCGCCCTCGGCTGACCAGCGCCTGACGAAACGGGGTACGGGCGAAGCGCCCGTACCCCGTTCCCGTGTCGAGTTGTCGGTTACCGCTTCCGCCAGGTCTGCTCGGCGTTCCCGACGTAGATCCACAGCTCGAGTGGCTTGTCGGCGCTCTTGGCGTTCATGTCGACGTCGACGGACTTGCCGTTGAGCTTGCTGATGATGCCGCCCTTGGCGTTGAACTGCCACGACTGGGCCGGGTTGCCGCTACAGACGGCCACCTGGATCGCGGTGCCGTCCGTGGAGCCGGCCCAGGCGATGTCCATGCAGAGCCCACGGGCGCGGATCGTGCCGTCCGTGCGGAAGTCCCACCACTGGGCCGGATCCTCCGTGCAGGGCTTCAGCAACAGCCGGGTCCCGTCACCGGTCTTGCCGGAGCTGACGCATCTTCCGCTACGCGGGTGGAAGATCATCTTCATGCCGGCCGGCCGGACCGGTTTCGGCGCGGCGGTGGTCTGCTTCGGCGCGGCGGTGGTCGGCTCCGGCTCGACCGGAACCAGCTCGATGATCGACTGCCTCGGCGTCGGCTTGGTGGTGGGTGGGTCGGCCGACGCGCTCGGCTGCGGCTCGGGCGCCGAGGCCGACGGTGACGCCGAGGGCTCGGCCGGTGCGGGCCGGCCGAGTCGGGTGTCGAGCAGGTAGAGGTCGGTGAGAGCCTTCACCGCCCGCAGAAACGTCTCGGTCGGTTGGTCGAGGGTGCCGCCGGCCTGTCGCACGGCGGTGGGACCGTTGCGGTAGGCGGCGAGCGCCAGCAGGTACGGGTCGCCGTCGAGGTTGGACAGCTCGGTGACCAGGCTGCACATCGCCTCGCCGACGGTCGGGATCGCCACCGTCGGGTCCCAGGCCGAGCCATCCGCTGGCCCGTACGCCCGCCACACCTCGGGGAGGAACTGCGCGATGCCCCGTTGCCCGGTCGGGCCGAGCAGGTTGGCGTCGAACCCGGAGAGCGCGTTCAGTTGGGCGGCGACCATCGGTGGTGTCACCTGATCGCAGACCGATCCGGCCCGCACGACGAGCGGGACGTACTCGGCGGGCACGCCCTTCGCGTCGTTGGCCGGCGGGGGCGTCGGCGTGGGGACGCCGTTCCCGCCGAACTGCCTCAACCGCTCGTAGTACCCGGCGTAGCCGCTGACCAGGTCGACGTACCCGATGGCATCGGCGGGCACCCCCTTGGCCTCGGTTACCGCGGGCAGGCCGGCATGGAACGCGGCCACCGAGAGACGCCAGTGGTCACCCGAGATGCCGGCCAGCCGAAGTTGGCCGCTGAAGTCGCACATCTGGTGGGCGAGCGCCAGGATGCTCGCCGAGATGTCCGAGCGTCGCGCGTCCGGCCACGGCTTCCACGCCCTCCAGTCGTCATCGTCGAGGCCGGCGATGCCCCGGCCACCGGAGGCGGTCTGCCGCGCCCGGTTGTTCAGACCCGACTCGGCCATGAGCTGCCCGGCGATTCTCGCCGGATCGAGCACCGGGCAGGAGCGGGCGGCGGCGGCGATGGCCGTCATCTGCTTCTGGGTGACCGGATCGCCGACCACCGTGTCGTCGCGAGCCGAGGCGACACTCCAGTTGATGGTTGCCAGGACGGCGGAGAGGACGGCCAGTGCGGCCAGGCCGGCCGCCAGCGCTTTGCGCGGCGTACGGCCGAAGGTGAACCTGGTGGATCGGAGATCGGTTGTCACGGGGGCCATCCCTTTCGGCGTGGCGACACTGTCGTGACGAATTTCCAGCGCCCGGCGTTCAGATCCGGCATGGATTTCTCTCGGGAATGTGCCGCACAGACTGAACCGGCTGGGCCGGGGAGCCGTTGATCGGGCAGCGCGCGGCTCCGGCAGGTTCGCGGTCTGGCCGGAGCGAAACCGTCGACAGGGAAAGAGCATGACGTTGAACAGGGAAGACTTGTGCGGTGCGGCGTCCGTCGGTGCGGTCGCGGCCGGCCAGGTGCACACTCGACCTACGGGCGATCTGCGGGTCGTTTGCAGTGCGGCTATGCTGCCTGTGAGGGCCGTGGAAACGGGGGCGCGTCACGTTCACCCGGCCCGCAGGGTGCGATCCGTCCGTCAGGGAGGCGGTCTGTGTCGGCGGTGCCCAACGAGTCGGCTGGACCCTGTCTGTCGGACAGCGCCGCCTTCGATTCGTCCGCCGCCGCGACTCTGCTGAGGCAGGTCGTCGAGGAATATCATCGGCCCCTGCACCGCTTCCTCACCCGCCTGCTGCTCGGGCAGCAGGATCTTGCCGAGGACCTGGTACAGGAGACGTTCCTACGCGCGTGGCGGCACGCGGAAAAGCTCGCCGCCGACCCGTCGAAGATCGCGCCCTGGCTCTACACGGTCGCCCGGCACGTGGCGATCGACGCGATGCGGGCCCGGCAGGCCCGGCCGCCGGAGGTCAGCCTGCCGGATCTCAACCGGATGCCCACCTCGGACGACGAGATGGATCGTGTGGTGAACGTCCACGCGGTGCGGCTCGCGCTGACGATGATCAGCCCGGAACACCGTGAGGTGCTCCACGAGATGTACTACCGGGGCGCCTCCGTAGCCGAGGCGGCGGTGCGACTGGGGATACCCGAGGGTACGGTGAAGTCCAGAGCCTTCTACGCGGTGCGCGCACTACACGCCGCGCTCGGCTCTACCGAAGCGTCCTGATGTCAAGGTCGCCCCGGACCCTGGAACCAGGAAACACCGCGTGGTGCCGACCCGTTGAGGAGAGGGCTGGATGCGCGCAGGCGGGGATCACACCACGGCCGAGCGGGAGAGGCTGACTCTCTACCTGCTGGGGGCCCTGGAGGACGCTGAGCGCGAGTCCTTCGAAGATCATCTCGCCGGCTGCTGGCACTGCCTCGACGAGGCAGCCGCTATCGGCCCCTCGGTCGGCGGACTGGCCGGGCTGGGTGACGCGGACTGGTCACCTCCCACCGCCGAGACGCCGACGCCCGCGCCACCCGCCGCCGAGAATCCGGTGCTGTCCGCGTCCGTTTCGGCGGCGACGGACGCCTCCGACGCGGCGGCGGCCACCGACGGCCGCCCGGCGCGGGACGGCAATGATGATCTCGGTCGCGCTTCGGGGCCCGACGGGGCGGCCGGGACGCGGGAGCGCGACGCCGGTGACGCGGAGACCGGTCCGGTCCGCGGGGCCGGCAGCCGCCCGGCGGGTAGACGTCCGTCCGTCGGGCGTCCGCCGTCGACGGCCGGTTCGCGGCGCCGGCGGCAGGCCCGGTGGGTCGGTGCCGCGGCGGTCGTCCTGGCGTTGGCCGGCGGTGCGGTGGCCGTCAACGAATGGGCCGCCGGCCCCGACGCGGTGCTGACCGCCTCGGGGGAGGCGCCCGGCTACGGTGCCAGCCTCTCCGTCGCCATCACGGTCGGCGACGGGGGTAGCGCCACCATCCGGATCACCGCCACCGGCCTGCGGCAGGGCCTCCGGTACCGCCTGTTCGCCGTGACCCGCGACGGTGCGACGCACGTGGTGCGCGACTGGACCGCCTCGTCCGGGCCGCAGGAGGTGGCCGGCGAGACCTCCCTGCCCATTGACGAGCTGTCGTTCATCACCGTCGGGCTGGTCGACGGCTCCGCGATCGTGACCGCGCCGATCGCCCAGGATCCGACTCCGCCGCGCTGAGCGCAGGCCCCAGCCCCGCACCGGACTCGTCGACGATCCCGACGATCGGCGGATCGCAGGCCTGGGCCGGAGGAGCCGGCCAGGGCCCGAGTGGCGGCAGTCAGCAGCGCAAGGGCAGGAAGTAGCGATCGACGCGATTCTCGCCACGGCAGGGTAGACCCGGATCGCCTGCTCGCGGGCTGACCCGGTGGATCGCTCGGTGCCCCGCCGCGAGCGGGTCGAGGAAAAATCCCGAACTCGTGCTGAACCGAGCGGCCGGCCGCGCCGTAAAGCGGCCGTCACCGGTGCCGGTTGCGCGCCCGGTGACCGCGAAGGCGAGCGGCGAAGGGAGGCGAGGCGGATGGGCAACGGGTCCGTGGCGTTGCGGCGAAACGCGAGATCAGGGCTGGACGAGCCACCCGCCGTGCGGGCGTACGACGACGGCCCGGCCTGGCGGCGCGACAGCCTCTCCGACGAGGGCATCGGGTGGATCGGCGCTCACGGTGGTGCCGGCGCGACCACGCTGACCCGCTTGCTGGGCGGCACCGACATCGGCTGCCGCTGGCCGGATCCGGCCCTCGCCGAGCCCGCTCAGGTCATGGTCGTCGGGCGGACGAACCTGGAAGGGCTGCGGGCGGTCTCCCGCGCGCTGCACGCGATGCGTGAGGGCCGGCACCCGGCCGGGATGCGGTTGCTCGGCGTGGTGCTGATCGCCGACGCGCCCGGCCGGCTTCCGCCGCCGCTGCTCGGCCGGATCCGGCTGCTGCGGTCGATCGCACCGGTACACCGGCTGCCGTGGATCCCGTCATACCGGGTGGGCGGGGAGCCGAAGCGACCGCCGGGGCAACTGTCCCGCCTGTCCACGGTGATCTCCCCCGAGCGACGGAGGCAGCCGTGACCAGGGCTGTCCCGCGCGCAGCGACCGTCGTAGCCCTGCTGGGGATGGGCCTGCTGGCGCCCTCGGCGGCGCTGGCGGCCGAGGACACCTACACCGTGAAGATCCATGGCGGGGGTGCGGTCTACAACTACACCCTCTGCCTGAAGACCACCACCACCATGGCGCGACCGCGCGGCAACGGCAGCGACCGAATTTGCAGCGGGAAGAGGAACTCGACCAACGGGTCCTACGACCTGTCCGCCCCGTACACGTCGGGCGACACGGTGAAGATGGACATCGAGATGCACACCGGTCTCACCGGGGAGTCGGTCACCAAGGACAACGTCGAGATCACCGGGGCGACCAGCTGCACGATCTCGGGCCTGGTGCACGCCGGGAAGTTCGAGTGTGACACTCCGATCAACAGCATCAAGTTCTCGCCGCCGGCGATCGAGGCATACACGATCGACACCAACGAGGACCGGGCGGTCTCGAAACTGCTCGACTTCATGGCGTGGCTGGTGAGCGCCGCCGCTGTGGCCGGCCTGCTGATCACCGCCGCGACGCTGGCGTCGCAGGTGCGTCGCGGTGCCCTCGAAGAGCGGACCGAGTACGTGAAACACCTCGCCTTCGTCCTCACAGCGTGCCTGCTGGCGACCACTGCCGGCCCGATCATCGCGTGGCTCGACATTACCGGGTGACACCCGCCCGGGCCGGAGTCCGCCCGAGTGGAAGAACGACCGTCCTGACCTCGAAGGAGACACAATGATCCTCTCCGACATCTACTACCTGAGCGTGCTGCGGATTTCAGCGGTGCTCCAGGCACCCGCCTATCCCGAGCGCGCTGGCGTCCCGCAGCCCGAGACCGGTGGATCACTGCCGGAAGGACTCGCCGAGAAGGTCGAGCAGGCGCTGGGCCTCGTCGCGTGGATCGGGACGGCGGCTGGTGTCGTCGGTGTCCTGGCCACCGGCGCGGTCATGGCCATCTCGCACAAGCGCGGCGAGAGTTCGGAGCACATGAGCCGCCTCGGCATGGTGCTGGGGGGCTGCATCCTGGTCGCCATGGCCGGGCCGATCGTCACCTGGCTGTTCGGCAGCGGAGGCGGGGGCACCAACTGACCGCCCATCGACCGCGCTCCCGAGCGCTCGTCCGTCCAACAGGGTAGGTGCCATGAGACCGAGATACGCATCCGGCGACGAGCCGGACGAGGAAAGGCCGTTCTGGCAGCACCGCCGCTGGCAGCTGTCGGCCGCCTTTCTCGCCCTCGCCCTCTGTACCGGCACGGTCGCGGCGCTCAGTGGTGGCCGCGACGCCAACTCCAGCGTGTCGGCCCCCGCCGGGCCGGTGATCGGCATGCTCGGCCCGGACGGATCCCGGCCGCAGGACTGTCGCACCGACGACTCCGCGCAGCGGTTGCCGAGCGAGGCGCCACGGGACATCACCTGGCGACCGCTCAACGGGGCGCAGACTCCGCTGTCCGCCTCGGCGGGGCCGCTGAAGACCACCGGGCCGCTGCTGTGGTGTTTCGCGCACACCCCGATGGGGGCGGTCATGGCGGCGCACACCATCTCCCGCCAGATGAGTGGGCCTGACTGGCAGGCGGTCAGTGAGCAGCAACTCGTACCAGGTTTGGGGCGGGACTACTTCGACGCGATGCGTGCGTCGATGCCGGAGACCGGGCCGGTGCAGACCGTCAACGCCCTGGCCGGATTTCTCGTGCTGAGGTACTCGCCGAGCACCGCCACCGTCCGGGTCCTGGTCCGGCAGGCGAACGTGCTCTACGTGTCCCTCGACTACATCGTCGACTGGAACGGTGTGGATTGGCAGCTCCGGCCGCTGAACTCCGGGGGCCTGTACAGCCGGGTCAACCCCGTCGTCTCGCTCGTCGGCTTCGTGCTGTGGAACGAGGTGTGACGTGGCAGAGTGCGCTACCGGTGACGCCGTCTACATCGGCACGGTCGGGCAGGTGGTCGGCTTCTTCGAGCGGGGCATCGACGGCATTCTCAGCGACATCGCCAGCGCCATCCTGGGTGCGGCGGTCGAACTCTTCGCCAACCTCGGCGACATCCCCACGATCGGCGACGAGAGCCTCAACGACAGCATCCACCTTCAGACCGACTGGTTGGTCGTCACGATCGCGGTCGCCTCGCTGCTGGCGGCGGCCTTCCGGATGGCGCTGGAACGCAAGGGGCAGTCCCTCGTCGTGGCGCTGATGGGTCTGGTCCGCATGGTCCTCACCGTGTCGGCCGCCTGGTGGGTGGTCAACTGGCTCGCCAGCGAGGCGGACGCCTACACCGATCATCTCTACGAAGAGGGCATCAAGGCACAGCTCAAGCTGATCGCCAACTGCGGCACGGACGGCCTCACCGCCTTCCTGCTGATCATCATCGGGCTGTTGCTGCTGATCGCCGGCTGTATCCACATCATCCTGATGTACATCCGGCTCGGCGTGATGGTGCTGCTCACCGGCACGCTGCCGTTGGCCGCCGCGGCCTCGATGTCCGAGTGGGGCGGGGGGTGGTGGCGCAAGCACATCGCCTGGATGGTCGCCTGGCTGGCATTCAAACCGGTGGTCGGGCTGATCATGTATTCGGGTGCGGCCATGATCGGTGCCACCGACGACATGGAAGGCGCGGACAACGCCAAGCACTACAAGATCGCCGGCGCCGCCGTCCTGCTGATGGCCGCGGTCGCACTGCCCGCGCTGATGCGGCTGGTCGTGCCGGCAATGGCGAGCCTCGGCTCGCGCGACGGCGTCGGCGCGGGCGCCGCCGCCGGTGCCGCCGGCGCGGGAGCGGTGGCGAGTGGCGCCAAGAAGATCGCCGGCGGCGCGGCCTCGGCGGCCTCCGCCGGCAGGTCCCGGGGCCGAGCGGCGGCAGTTCGTCGCCGGGCGGCGCCTCGGGTGGCGGCCGGTCGGCCGGCGGCTCCGGGGCAGCCCATCCGGTAGCGGTTCCGGTAGCGGGTCCGGTGGTGGTTCCGGCGGGTCCGGTGGCGGTTCCGGCGGGTCCGGTGGTG
Organism: Micromonospora tarapacensis; assembly: GCF_019697375.1. Taxonomy (NCBI): domain Bacteria; kingdom Bacillati; phylum Actinomycetota; class Actinomycetes; order Micromonosporales; family Micromonosporaceae; genus Micromonospora; species Micromonospora tarapacensis. The sequence continues at coordinate 373,149 of NZ_JAHCDI010000003.1, forward strand.
GTTCCGGCGGTTCCGGCGGTTCCGGTGGCGGGTCGGGCAGCGGTGGGTCGAGATCCGGGCAGATCGCCCGGGGTGCGGTCGGCGTCGCCGCCTCGACGGTCGGTGCCGCGGCCTCGGCGGTGCAGCTGGGCGCACGCGCCGTGACCAGCACCCACAAGCACGCCAGCAACATCGCCAGTGGAGCGCTGCCCGACAGACATGACTAGGGCCTGCGGCGAAGTCCCTGGCTGGCCTGCGGCGGGCTCAGGTTCAGCCGGAGACTTCGACACACGCCCTTGCTGAGGTCCGGGACAAGGAGAAGGCTCATCGTGAGTACGACAGCGGAATCCATGAAGACACCGACGTACGGCAACTGGCGTCGCCCCCGCAAGGCGGGACTGGGCTCGCTGGGCCTGGTCGGGACCGTCGGCCTGTTCGGTGGGCTGGTGCTGGTCCTGATCTCCTCCCTGGTCTCCCTGAACGCGGCCGTGGTGGTAGGGCTTCCGTTCGCGGTGCTGCTGGCGCCGCTGGCGTTCCGCACCGCCGACGGTCGCAACGTCTACGACATGGCCGCCGTCCGGATCGGTTGGCTGCGCCGCAGGTCCAAGGGGCAGCATCTGTACGCCGCCGGGCCGCTGTCGACGCGCCCGGGTGGCCGGTTCCGCCCACCCGGGCTGCTGAGCCGCGTGGTCATGATGGAGGGACGCGACCCGTACGACCGCCCCTTCGGGGTGCTCTACCACCGCAACCGCAACCAGTACACCATCGTGCTCAGCTGCGAGCCGGACGGCGGTTCGCTCGTCGACCCCGACCAGGTCGACACCTGGGTGGCGCTCTGGGGTGAGTGGCTGTCCCGGTTGTCGCACGAGCCGGGACTGCGCGGCGCTTCGGTGGTCATCGAGACCGCGCCCGACCCGGGCACCCGCCTCGCCACCGAGGTGCTGGGTCGGATCTCCCCGAATGCTCCGCCCGCCGCGCGTGCCGTGATGGAGGAGGTGGTGCAGACGTACCCGGACGCGTCGTCGGAGATGAACACCTTCCTCACCCTCACCTACTCGGCACCCGGCGGTGCCCGGCGGGACCACGACGCGATGCTCGCCGACCTGGCGCTGCGGCTGCCCGGCGTGCTGGGTGGGCTGGTCGCGGCCGGTGGCGGCTCGGCGGAACCGCTGTCGGCCGAGCGGATCGCCGAGGTCGTCCGGGTCGCCTATGATCCGGCCGTCGCCGCGGAGGTGCTCGACGTACGCGCCCAGCACGGCGGCACCGGCCTGGAGTGGGCCGACTCCGGGCCGGCTGCCAGCGTCGAGACGGTCACCCACTACCAGCACGACTCCGGGGTCTCCCGCAGTTGGCTGCTGACCCTGGCGCCGCGCGGCACCGTGCGATCCGGCGTGCTGCGCAGCCTGCTGGACCCGGCACTGGGCATCCGCCGCAAACGGGTGGCCCTGGTCTACCGCCCGATCGACCCGGCGACCTCCGCCAAGATCGTCGAATCGGATCGCCGGTCCGCCCAGTTCATGGCGAACTCGACGCGTGGCCTGGTCCGGGCCCGTGCGATCTCCGAGATCGAGGCCGCCGAGCAGACCGCGGCGGAGGAGGCTTCCGGTGCGGGCCTGGTCGAGTTCTCGATGTTGGTGACGCTGACCGTCGACTCGGTCGCCGACGTACGTGACGCCGACGTGACGATGCGGAACCTGCTCGGTGCCACCCGCATCGCGATGCGTCCGGCCGACCGGATGCAGGCCGCCGCGTTCTCCTGCGCACTTCCGGTCGGCATCCTGCCCTGGGAGCAGACGATGATCCCGCACGAGTTGAAGGAGGCGCTGTGACGCCCGACGGTATTCGCCTGCTGGATCTCGGCCAGGGCTGGCCGCGGCATGCCTCCGGACGGGCCACGGCAATGTCGGATCTGGTGGTGCCGGCGGCGGAGACGCAGGACCGAGAGCCCGACGAGACGGGCAAGCAGACTCCCCGGGCGCTGCGGCGGGTACGCCGGCGGCAGGCCCAGCAGGAGGTGGCCGAGCAGCGGTACCTACGGCGGCTGGCCCGGGCCAACGCGGACGAAAACGTGCCGCACCGCGGCTCGTACACCCTCGGCGGCGGCCGGGTGGCCGCGTTGGATCCGCCCACCATGTGGCGGGCGACCACCGTGCAGGCCTGCGGGCTCTGGCCCTTCGCCTCCGGCTCCGGCGCCCCGATGACCGGCATTCCGCTCGGGCAGCACATCCATACCGGGGCCACGGTCTGCGGTGACCCGCTCAACTGGTTCACCCGGGCCCGGTACATCTCCAACCCGTCGCTGTTCATGCTGGGCATGCCCGGCCTCGGCAAGTCGACGCTGATCAACCGGATGCTGATCGGGCTGAGCGCGCAGGGCGTCGTGCCACTGGTGCTCGGTGACCTCAAACCCGACTACGCGGACACCGTCCGTGCCCTCGGCGGGCAGGTCATCTCCATCGCCCGTGGCGTCGGCGGGCTGAACATCCTGGATCCCGGCGCGATGGGCATGGCCGCCGCGAAGATCGGCGGACAGGCGGGGCAGGCCCTGGCCGCCGAGACCCACGGTCGGGTCCTCAACATGGTCGCGGCGCTGCTCACCATCGTCCGGGGGGTGCCGATCACCGACCACGAGCAGTCGGTGCTCTCCGCCTGCCTCCGTCACCTGCGCGAACGCACCGCCGTGGGGCGGACGTTCCGGCTGCCCCAACTGCTCACCGTGCTGGAGGAGGGGCCACCACGGGTGCGGCAGGTCACCCTCGACCGGGGCCAGGAGTCCCGCTACCGCGACGCCGTCGACCCGCTGCACCGGTCGCTGCTCGGCATCCTCGACGGCCCGCTCGGCGACACCTTCGCCGCGGAGACCTCGACCCGGATCGACCCGGACGCCACCGCCGTCTGCATCGACATCTCCCGCATCGGTGAGGCCGACGGGCAGTTGACCGCCGCCGCGATGCTCGCGGCATGGTCGGACGGGCTGGGTACGGTGGCCGCGTCGCATGCCCTGGCCGATGCGGGGCTGGCGCCCCGGCGCTGGTTCTTCACCGTGCTCGACGAGTTGTGGCGACCCCTGCGGGCGGCCTCCGGCATCGTCGACCGGATCGACGCCCTCACCCGGCTGAACCGCTCCCTCGGCCTCGCCGATGCGAAGATCACCCACACCCTGAAGGACGCCGAGGCGCTCGGCAACGAGGCGGACAAGGCCAAGGCCCGGGGTTTCGTCGAGCGCGCCGGCATGGTGGCCTGCGCCGGGCTGCCCAGGGCGGAGATGGAGGATCTGGGTCGGGTGGTCGGGCTGTCCCGGCGCGAGATCGAGCTGGTGTCGTCCTGGTCCTCGCCGCCGGGCTGGGCGCAGGACGGTGGAAACGAGGAGCCGCCCGGCCGGGGCCGCTTCCTGATCAAGGTCGGTGGACGCCCCGGCATCCCGATCCGGGTCGCGATCACCGACACGGAACGCCACCTGCACGACACGAACAGCCGCTGGGTCGCCAACGGCGACGCGGACCGGCTGAGGGCCGAACGGGCCGCCGTGGTACGCGCCGTGACCGGAGGCGACCTGCTCGGCAGCGCCGGGCCGGTGCCGCACGATGACGTCCAGGAGCAGCACGACGCGGGGCAGCGATGAGCCGCCCAGGTGGGATCGGGCAGGAGTACCTGCCCTGGCTGATTCCCGGTTTCGCGCTGATCAACCTGGTGATCTTCGCCCTGCTGTGGCTGGGCGGCGCGCTCGCTGCCGCGCTTACCGGGCACGGCTGGCAACCCGCACCGTTCACCCTGGACGTCTACCTCAGTCTGATCGGCGGCGCCACCGAGAAGGTCTGGCCAGGGGTGCCGCCGTACCTGGTCTACGGCGGGGCGGTCACGCTCGTCCTGCTCGGGGCCTCGCCGGCGGCCGGGCTCACCCGTGGGGTCGTACGCCGCCTCGGGCAGCCGCGCAGCCTCGCCCGGGCCGGTGAACTCAGCGCCCTGACGGGCAAGGGGATCGAGGCCCGCGCCCGTCAGTTGCGTCCCGGGCTGAAGGACGTCGGCCGGCTGCATCCCGACGACACTGGCAACCTGCTCGGCGACCTCGTGCCCGCCGGGCCGGAACTACGCTCCTCCTACGAGGACGTCGAGCTCGACCTGATGGCCCCGCGTGCCGGCAAGTCCACCGGGATCGCCGTTCCACGGGTGCTGCGTGCCCCCGGGGCGGTCATGCTGACCTCGAACAAGTCCGACGTGTTCACCGTCACCCGGCAGGAGCGGTCGAAAGCGGGCCGGGTGTGGACCTTCGACCCGCAGGGCATCGCGTACACCGAGCGAGAGATGTGGTGGGACCTGCTCAGTGGCTGCGACACCATCGAAGGTGCGCGGCGACTGGCCGGCCACTTCGTCAGCTCGGTGAACGACGACTCGTCCAAGAAGGACTTTTGGATCGCGGCGGCCCAGAACACGCTGACCGCACTCTTCCTCGCCGCCTCTCGCAGTGGCGCGTCCGTCAACGAGCTGCTGGCCTGGCTCGCCGACCCCGCCGACCGGACGCCGATCGATCTGCTCCGCGACCTCGACATGCCGGCCATGGCCGACCAGTTGCAGGGCACCGTGCGTGGCGCGGTGGAGACCCGCGACGGCATCTACGAGACCGCCCGGCAGTGCGTCGCCTGCCTGCTCGATCCGCGGATCGTGGCCTGGGTAAGCCCTGACCCGCTACTGCCAGAGTTCGTCCCGGAGGAACACGTCCTCAGCCGGGACACCCTCTACCTGCTTTCCAAGGACGGTGGTGGTTCCGCCGCAGGGGTGATCGCCGGGCTGGCGGACGCCGTCATCCGCGCCGGCGTGGTCGCCGCCGAACGGATGGGCGGGCGGCTGGATCCGCCGCTGACTGCGATCCTGGACGAGGCGGCAAACGTGTGCCGCATCTCCGACCTGCCGGATCTCTACAGCCACCTCGGCTCGCGGGGCATCAGCGTGGTGACGTTGTTGCAGAGTTACCGGCAGGGTGTCCGGGTGTGGGGTGAGGTGGGAATGGACGCGCTGTGGAGCGCGGCCACCATCAAGCTGCTCGGTGCCGGTCTGGACGACGCCGACTTCGTGGACAAGGTCGCCAAGCTGGTCGGCCAGCACGACGTGCGGACCCCCACCTACTCCCGCTCCAAGGACGGCTCGTCACGGTCGGTGTCCTACCGGCAGGAACAGGTGCTGCCGGTGGACAAGATCCGAGCCCTGCCCAAGGGCACCGCCCTGCTGCTGGCCACGGGGGTGCGGCCGGCGCTGATCCGGCTGCGTCCCTGGTACAAGGAGCCCGACGCCGGGGCGATCTCCGCGGCGGCCAGGGCTGAGGTGCAGGCCATCACCGACCGGGCCGCGGCGAGATGGAGCCGCCGCGAGTCCCGCCAGGTCGGCTGAGCAACATGGCCTTGAAGGGGATGCAGGCGGCCGGCCGGGCGACGAAGTCGCTGACCAGTTTCGACTCGGCGCAGCTGGCCTGGTTGATCATCTCGGTGATCGGGATGCTCCCGCTGTCGGTGCTGGCGACGTTGGCCCTGATAGTCCTGGTCGTCATCTTCGCCATGGCCGGCGGGTCGCAGATGACGTCGTCCTCGCCCGATCCGTCCGCCAGCAGCGGATCGACGTCCAGCACCAACGCCCTGATCGAGTTGGCCGGCGGAGACGGCCGCGGCAGCTTCAGCGCGACGAGCGTGCCGGATCAGGACCTGGTCGCGCCGATCAGGGCCGCCGCCCGCGAGTGTGGCCTGCTGACCCCCGTGATCATCGCGGCGCAGATCGACTACGCGTCCGCATTCGACGCGGACAAGGAGGGCCCCGGCGGGCGCAAGGGGCTCTCCCAGCTGACGCCCGAGGTGTTCGACGAATACGGTGAGGACGACGACGACAGCGGCGAAGCGTCCGTGCTCGACGACGAGGACTCGATCCACGCCCACGCCCGATACTTCTGCCACCTGGCCGAGGAGACCGATCGGCTGCTGACGGAGAGGAAGGTGGTCGGCGACCACCTCACCCTGACCCTGATGGCCTGGGAGATCGGCCTGGAGACGGTCGAGGCCCAGGGCGGCATGCCCGTCCTCGCCCTGGGCAGCTACCCGTTCCAGATCCGGGGGCTCTTCGCGAAGTACACCCTCGGTGGCGAGGGGGCCGACTCACCGACCGCCCTTGCGACGGAGGAAGGTTCGGACGACGACCCGGACGCCGAAGGGGCAGCGCTGCTCAGCGAGTCAACCTTCGGCGCGATGTTCCCCAACCGGAACTCCTTCTACAGCTACGCCGGGCTGACCGACGCAATGGAGAAGTTCCCCGCCTTCGCCGGCACGGGGAACGAGCAGACCCGCAAGCGGGAACTGGCCGCCTTCCTGGCCAACATCGACCACGAGTCCGGCGGCCTGGTGCACGTCGAGGAGATCAACCGGGCCGCATGGGGCAACTACTGTGACACCGGCCAGTCCTACGGATGTCCCGCCGGGCAGACCGCCTACCACGGCCGCGGGCCGATCCAGCTGAGCTGGAACACCAACTACAAGACCGCCGGCGACGCGCTCGGTCTGGACCTGCTCAACGAGCCCGACCTGGTGAAGAACGACGCCTCGGTGGCCTGGCAGACAGCGCTCTGGTTCTGGATGACCCAATCCGGCGCGGGCACGATGACCGCGCATGCCGCGATCATCGACGGTGAGGGGTTCGGCGAGACGATCAGGACCGTCAACGGTGCCCTGGAATGCGGTGGCGGCAACCCGGCGCAGGTGCAGGCACGGGTCGAGGCGTACCAGCGATTCACCGCCAGGTTGGGCGTCGACCCCGGGGCCGACAACACGCTGACGTGCTAGCCCGGCGGGCATCACCGTGACGACGACGTGTGTGGTTCGTGCCCGGTCGATGACCCCCGGGGACTGCGGCGACCGTTTCCACGGCCGCCGCAGTCTCGTCAACCCGTCAGGAGTCGACGGTGAACGGCTCCACGACGGGCGACGCCTTGGCCCGATGCGCTCCGGTCTTGCAGCCGGCGAAGGGCCCAGCCGGGTCACGAAGGGTGGTCATCACCGGGCCCAGGTAGTCCCGATGCCAGTTGGCCGGGCCCAGCGGCCCGCCGGGGTGACCGGTCAGCTCTTGCCAGGTCATCCAGAGAGCGTGGAGGTGAGCCACCGCCTCGGCATGATTCCACCAGCTCGGGCACCAGGGCGTGGACGAGGTCACTTCCCGTCCGTACGTCGGCAACAGGACATGCTCGACCCAGATGCACAGGTGGGCCAGAGCCTCGTCGTACTCCTCGCCGTCGAGGTAGTAGATGAAGCGCGGCGGTGGCGGCGATGGTGCCGGCGGATGCACGGTCACGGCTGCCGGCTGCTCTCGGCGTCGCTCGGCCAACGCCGTCACTTCCGGCCCTTGCTCTTCTGCTGCCCGCTCGCCCCAGCCAGGTTGTTGCCGTAGGCGGACATCCGGGTGGACGACGAGCTCTGCACCGGCCCGATCCGCTGCACCTCACCGCCCTGCTGCTGACGAACAGAGGCCTCCTGGGAGATGGCGCGGAGCTGATTGCCGACGGGACCGTCGGCGAGCCGTGCTTGACGCAGGGAGTTCAACAGGTCACCAGAGACCGACTCGTTGTGCACGTTCGGGCTCGCCTGGACGTAGTCGATCCGGTCGTTCACGTGGTTGGTCCAGTCCTGACTTCTGGCGATGGGCCGGTCCCGAGGGACCGCGTCCCGCACCTCGTTCCAGTTCTCGGTGATGGTCTGGGTCTGCCGCTGGTAGGAGGCCAGGAGCTCCTCGCTGGCCACATCGTTGCCGGGCAGGTGCATGTTGGTCCCCCGCAGGTCGCGGTCGTCGGGATGCTGATACGTCCGGTCGGCGAACTCGTGGCCGCCCACCTCGTGGTCGAGACTGCCATCCGCGGTCAGGCCCGGTTGTCCCGGCTGTGCGTAGGAAAAGCTGGGGTCGTAGGTGACTTCGTTGGGCTGGCCGTGCGGGGTCGCATGCCACTGCGCGGACTGTCCGTTCCCGGCCTCCGAGAACCGGACCCGGTCCAGATTCTGCGCCGTCTGGTCTCGCAGCTCAGCCCCGTCCGAGTCCGAACTCGACCCCGAGGACCGCGGCTCCCCGCCGTTCAACTCACGAACCCGTCGCTCATAGCTCAGCCGGCTCATCTTGATGTCTTCCGACTTGTTCCTGCCCACCGTGCCCCCTCCGTCGTGGTAGCTCCCGGATGCCCGAAGAACCGGACGACCGCATCACGGACCAGCGGCCCGAGCGGTTCAACCCGGACCCGCAGAACTTCCGGCACCCGGATCGTCAGCCTGTTCCGGGCCGCGTCTCGGCCCAACTGGGTCCTTCGCCTCAGGTGCCGCGAGAGGGAGGTCACTAGCCTCCGTCACGGGGTGCCCCGGGCAGACCGTCCGGGCTTGGGAAAGAGAACAGCTGTGGATATCGAGACATGCCCGTCGAATGACGCGGACGTCGACGCCGTACGCCGGATGCGGGCCATCTTCGCCGCGAACTCCCAACCGCTGTACTCCTTCCTGCTCCGGCTGACCCGGGGACAGCGCGAACTCGCCGAGGACCTGATGCAGGAGACCATGCTGCGGGCGTGGCGCCGGCTGGAGGATCTGCCGGAAGAGGCGGACACCGTCCGTCGATGGCTCTTCATCGTCGCCCGACACCTGGTGATCGACGCCGCCCGGGCACGCGCCGCCCGTCCGGCGGAGATCTACGGGATCGACGTGGCGTGGATGCCGTCGCCGGACAACGCCTTCGAGGAGATCGTGGACCGGTTCGCCCTGGCCGACGCGCTCCGTCAGCTCACCCCCGAGCACCGCGCCGTGCTGGTCGAGCTCTACTACGGTGGCGCCTCGGTCGCCGAGGCTGCCACCCGGATCGGGATTCCGGAGGGGACGGTCCGGTCGCGGTCGTTCTACGCCCTACGAGCCGCGCGGGGAGTTCTCGGCTCGGTCGACGAGGGCCGCCGCGGCCTGCCGCCGGGTCCGCAGCTGCCAGCTCGCGGCAGCTACCGCCACCGGTGAGAGCCAGCCCAGCCCGGCGGCGACCGCGCGAACGGCACCGAGCAGGTCGGCCGCTTCGAAGTGGCCGTACACCAGACAGCCGCGCACCGGTGCGCAGAGCAGTGCCGTGATCGCCCGGCGTTCGGTGGCGCCGGTCAGGATGATCACTGGTGACCAGCGGGCGAGGGCGCGGATCAGATCCTGGTCGTCCGGCGCGGTGACCCGGTCGTCCAGCAGGATCACCGCGGGGCGCAGCCGCTGGGCCAAGCGCACCGCCTCGCCGCCGTCACCGGTGAGAGCCACGACCTGTATCCGCTCGCCGGAGTGGAGCACCGCGCCGAGAGCTGCCCGCTCCGAGGTGTCGGGGTGGCCGATCAGCGCAGTGACCGGCTCCGTGTCGCTGGCGGTGCCGTTCCTCGACCGTCCGTTGGCATCGCTCATCGGCCGGTCGCCGATCCGTCCCTCATGGCTACCTCATCCGAGCGCTGTTGCCGGGCGGAAGAGCCCGTCGCTCGTACGACGACGGTGCGGGCCGCGGCGTTCAACCGTGGGCGCCGGACGAGATGCCCGGCGGAGCGCCGAACAGGGGCTGGGCGGCGGCGAGCTCTGGGTGCTCAGTGTTCCTGCGACTCCTGTCGAGCTGATCCGTTTGTGCCATCACCCGCCGGGGCAACCAGGTCGGTCACCGCGATCCGTTCACGCCATCAGCTCGACAGGGCGCACACACCCTCATAACCCAGCCATCCGTACCGACGTGCGCCTACTACCGGCCCGTCCACCGCACCACCGCTTCGGTGCGGTTGGTGGCCTGCAGCTTGATGAAGATGTTCGCCAGATGGTTCTTGACCGTCTTTTCGGTAAGCAGCAGCCGGCGGGCGATCGCCGCGTTCGAATGCCCGGCGCACAGCAGCGCCATCACATCCTGCTCGCGCCGGGTCAGGCCGAACTCCTCGCGCCGTTCCCGGGCCTTCTCCGTCCGGTCGGCGTCCTCCTGTTCGCGGGCCGCCTGCTCGCGAAGCACGGAGATGGTGATCGAGGCGCTGCGCGCCGACAGCCAGCCCTGGCCGGCGGCCACGGCCCGGACCGCACGCAACAACTCGGCCGGATCGAACTCACCGTGCACCAGGTAACCGCGGGCACCGCCGCGGAGCATCCCGGCGATCAGATCGTCGGCGTCGTCGCTGGTCAGGACGAGGATGCGAGAGTACTCCGCGAGCTGGCCGACCACGCTGAGGCCGTCGGCGATCGGCATCCGGTGATCCAACAGCGTCACGTCCGGACGTAGCCGCCGTGCCACGGTCACCGCGGTCCGTCCGTCCGGTGCCTCACCGACCACGGTCACGTCCTCGGCGCTGGAGAGGTAGCCGCGCAGGGCCGTCCGGACGATCGGATTGTCGTCGACGATCATGACTTCGATCATGGCTACCATCCGTCGGGTCGAGCCGTGGCGGTGTCGGTGGCAGCCGATAGCGGAACCCGGGCCACCACCGTGGTGCCCGTTCCGCTGCCCGATTCCAGCCGTAGTGCGCCGCCGACCGCCTGGGCGCGTTCGGCCATCCCGATGATGCCGAAGCTGCCCTCGGCGGACAGCGCGGTCAGCTCGCCGGGCGGGACGAAGCCAGTGCCGTCGTCCTGGATGGTCAGCACCACGTGCCCGTCCCGTTCCTGCAAGCCGACCTGGACCAGGGTGGCGTCCGCGTGTCGGGCCACGTTTTCCAACGCTTCGTCCAGGATCTGGGTCAGCTCGTACCGGGCCGCCGGGGTCGGCTCCTCGACGGCGGTGACGTCGAGCCGCGCCGGCACCCTGCTCCATTCCGTCCAGGCATGGCACACCTGGCGCAGGTGCTCGGGGAACGGCCGGTCCAGTGCGTCCCGACGCAGCCCGGTGAGCAGTTCGCGGGCCTCTCGGATTGCGGTGTCGGCTCCGGCGGAGACGGTGCTGGCGAGTTCCTCGGCCAGGTCGGGCTGGCGGCGGAGCAGGGTGGGAAGGGCGACGGCGGCGAACGAAACACCGCGCAGGGTCTTCGCGACCGAGTCGTGCAACTCGCGCGCCAACCGCGCCCGCTCCGAGGCCGCCGCCGAGTGGTAGGCGCCGGCCACCGCTGCGATCGAAGCGTCGAGGTAGCGGGCCAGGGCCGCGGTCACCACGGCTGCGCCGTAGCCGCAGACGATGTTCATCATCGGAAACGCCAGCACGAACGGCGCCGAAATGGAGTCCACCGTCCCGTCGGTCCGGAGCAGGTGCGTCGCCACGGCCAGCCCGAGGCCGGCGTCGGCGAACCAGAGGGGTAGCGCGCGGGCCCCCAGCAGGGTGCCGGTGAGCGCGGCAAAGCCGGCGGCGTAGCAGAAGAAGGCCACGTTTCCCTGGTCGAGCACCAGTACGGCGATCATGATGACCGCGTCGACGACCAGGAATCCCAATCGCCATCGGATGACGCTCGGCCATCGGCTCAACACGGTGACCTGGACGGTGGTGGCGACGGTGATGAGCACGAGGGTGCCGACCGTCTGCCAGGGATCCTCGGCGAGCCGGATGCCGACGCCGACCGCCGCCAGTGTCAACGCCAACCTGCCGAGCAGCATGGCCCGGCACAGCGCGACGTACGCGACGAATCGGCTCATCCGCTCGCGGTCAGCTTATGGTGATCTTGTCGATGTCGGGAGCTGGGTCGGTGTCGTTGTAAAAGGCGATGCTGACCCGCCCGGCCGGGACGGTTGCGGTGTATCGGAAGGTGCGGGGAGTGTCCCAGTCGGTCCCGGTGAGGTGGTGCGTGGTCGGTGGGGCACCGTTGATGGAGATCTTGAGGCTGCGTTCGCCCTTGACCTCGTACCCGACGGTTATGGTCCGGCTGCCGGCGGCGGCCGTGGTCAGGTAGGCGGTGAGCCTGCCGACGTAGCGGACCCGGGCACCGCCCTCGCAGGCGGGACAGGCGGCGATGCCGGCGCCTTCGCCGAGTACGTTGCCGGGGTCCTCGGCCTCCACGCTGACCGGCCTGAACGACGGCGCTTCGGTGGAGCGGTCCAGGGTGGCAAGCGGCGGTGCTGGCGCCACCGGCCCGACCGACCGGCCCGGCGCCGGTACCGAGACCGGTCCGCTGCTCGGCGCACTCGGCTCGGCGGCCGTTCCGGCGCTCTGCCTGGTGCGGCCAGCCGAGGTCGGGAAGACGCTGGGGGAGGACGAGGCTGGCGGGACGGTCGGGTCGCTCGTCGCGGCGGGGGCGGCGGCGCCGTCCGGCCGGTTCTCGTCCGGGGCCAGGAGCGATGGGACCGCGATCGCGGTCAGTGCAATCATGCCGGCCAGGGTGCTGATTCCCACCAATTGCCGGGTGCGGGTCGAACGATCCGGTGCGCCGCCGAGGATGCGGCGGCTCGGATCGGCCGCATTCAACGCCGTTTCGGTGGGCACCGTTCGACTCCCCCACGGATCGAGCCACGAACCCTGCGCGTGACGCGCCCACGGTACATACCGGAATTGGTCACAGACAATGCCGGACCGGCCCGATCCGGGCGGGATCGGCGGCTCTACGGGCAGTGAATGCCGGACCCTCCGGGCGGGCCGGTGCCGGCCGGATGTCCTGGCGCGACGGCCGTGAGCAGTGCCGAGCCGCCCTGGCGCCGGCCGATACGGGCGGCTCGGCCAGCCGGGCATCGTAGCCGCCCGGTTCCGACGCCCCTGGGGCGAAAGACCCAGCCCGTCGGGGAAACCGCGAGGCGTAATGAGGATGAAATGCCGAACATCACAGTCCTCAGAGGTCGGTTGGCCGGACCTCAGGCGGAGTCGCGGATGATCAGCTCGGTCGGGAGGATCAGGGCCGGCTCGACCGCCTCGCCGGCGGCGAGGCGGAGCAGCAGCCGGGTGCCCTGCCGGCCGAGTTCCAGAATCGGCTGCCGGACGGTGGTCAGCGGCGGGTCGGTGTATGCGGCGGTCTCGATGTCGTCGAAGCCGATCACCGCGACGTCGTCCGGCACCCGCCGACCCGCCTCACGCAGCGTCCGCATCGCGGCGTGCGCCATCAGGTCGGACGCGGCGAAGACGGCGTCCAGGTCGGGATGGGCGGCGAGCAGTTCGCGCATCGCCGCCGCGCCGGACTCGCGGGTGAAGTCGCCGACCGCCACCATTTCGGGCTGCCCGGCGGCGGCCACCGTGTCCCGGTAGCCGGCGAGCCGTTCGATCCCGGCGACCATGTCCTGTGGGCCGGCGATGGTGGCGATCCGCCGCCGGCCGCCGTCGATCAGGTGCCGCACCGCCCGGGTGACGCCGCCGACCTGGTCGACGTCGACGTACGGCACCTGGGCGCCGTCGAGCGGCCGGCCGCTGCACACCACCGGGATGCCCAGCGCGGCCAGCCGGGCGGGCAGCGGATCGGCACCGTGCAGCGAGGCGAACAGCACCCCGTCGACGTGCCGACCGGTGGTGTACCGCGCCACCCGCTCGTGCCCGGCCGGTGAGCCGGCCAGCATCAGCACCAGCTGCTTGTCGGCGGCCTCCAGCTCCTGCGCGGCACCCCGGATGATGCCGGGGAAGACCTGGTCGTCGGAGAAGACCCGGGTGGCTTCCTCGGGCATGACCAGGGCGATCGAGTCGGTCCGCTGGGTGACGAGGGTGCGTGCGGCCAGGTTCGGCACGTACCCGAGCTCGGCGACCGCCTGGCGGACCGCCTCCTGGATCGGCGCGGCGACCGTGGTCGAGCCGTTGACCACCCGGGAAACGGTGGCCCGGGACACCCCGGCCCGTCGTGCCACCGCTTCCAGAGTGGGCCGCTGTGCCCCCGTCATCGGCGTTACCACCACCTCTTCACAGCCCGTTCCGGGAGATCACCTCCTGGTACCACCGGGCACTGGACTTCGGTGTACGCCGCTGAGTGAGGTAGTCGACGTGCACGATGCCGAAGCGCTTGCGGTACCCCTCGGCCCACTCGAAGTTGTCAAGCAATGACCATACGAGATAGCCGCGCAGGTCGACGCCCCGGGCGATCGCCTCGTGCGCCGCGCGCAGGTGCCCGTCGAGGTAGGCGATCCGGTCGGTGTCCTGCATCGGGCTGGTCACGTCCGCGGCGGCCTTGTCCGGGAAGGCCGCGCCGTTCTCGGTGATCAGCAGCGGCACCGCCGGATAGTCGGTGGCGATGCGTTCCAGCAGCCGGGTCAGGCCCGCCGGTTCGATCATCCAACCCATGTCGGTCAGCGGCCCGACCGGCGCCAGGAACTGCACCGCGCCCTCGGTGCCCGGGTACGCGCCGCCGCCACCGGCACCGTCCGGCCGCCCGGCCACGTAGGTCGGCGCGTAGTAGTTGACCCCGAGCAGGTCGATCGGCGCGGCGATGATCTTTTCGTCGTCGTCCCGCACGAAGGCGGGCTCGACGATCCGGGCGACGTGCTCGCGGACGTCGTCCGGGTACCCGCCGACCAGCAGCGGATCCAGGAAGATCCGGTTGTGCAGGCCGTCGACCAGACGCGCGGCGGCGGCGTCGGCCGCGCTGTGCGGGTCGGCGGGGCGTACGTCGGCCGGGTTGAGAGTGATGCCGACCCGGCCGGCGCCGCCCGCGCGCAGCGCCTGGGCGGCCAGGCCGTGTCCGAGCAGCAGGTGGTGCACGGCGGCGAAGGCCGCCCCCGGATCCTGCACCCCGGGGGCGTGCACCCCGTTGCCGTAGCCGAGGTAGGCCGAGCACCACGGCTCGTTGAGCGTCGTCCAGGTGCCGATCCGGTCGCCGAGCCGGGCATACACGGCGGCGGCGTAGGTGGCGAAGCTCTCCGCGGTGTCCCGGTTGGTCCAGCCGCCGTGATCCTCCAGGGTCTGCGGCAGGTCCCAGTGGTAGAGCGTGACGATCGGGTCGATGCCCCGGCCCAGCAGCGCGTCGGTCAGCCGGTCGTAGAAGTCCAGCCCGCGCGGGTTGACCGGCCCGGTGCCGTCCGGCTGGATCCGGGGCCAGGACACCGAGAAGCGGTACGCCTGCAGGCCCAGCTCGGCCATCAGTGCGACATCGTCGGCGTACCGGTGGTAGTGGTCGCAGGCGACGTCACCGGTGTGCCCGGCGTGCACCCTGCCGGGAATCCGGCTGAAGGTGTCCCAGATCGATTCGCCGCGCCCGTCGTCGCGCGCCGCCCCCTCGATCTGGTACGCCGCCGTGGCCGCACCCCAGAGAAAATTGTCGGGAAATCGCAGTTCAGTCACGCTTTGACCGCACCTTCCATGATGCCGCCGATGATCTGGCGGCCGAACAGGACGAACACCAGCAGCAGCGGCAGTGTGGCGATGGCCGTACCGGTGAAGACCTGGGACATGTCCTGGTAGTAACCGTCGGACAGGGCCCGCAACGACAGCTGCACGGTCGGATTCTCCGGGTCGTTGAGCACCGCGTACGGCCACAGGAAGTCGTTCCAGGTGGTCATGAAGGTGAGCAGGCCGAGCACGGCGGCGGCCGGCCGCAACGCGGGCACCACCACGTTCCAGTAAATCCGTGCGGTGCCGCAGCCGTCCACCCGGGCCGCCTCGATCAGCTCGGTGCTGACCGCCTGGCCGGCGTACTGCCGCATCATGAACACCCCGAATCCGGTGACCAGCGCGGGCATGATCACCGCAGGTAGCCGGTCGTTCAGGTTCAGCTTCGTCATCAGGATGTACAACGGGATGACGCCCAGTTGGGTGGGCACCATCATCGTCGCGATGATGACCATCAGCAGCGCGTTGCGGCCCCGGAACCGCAGCTTGGCGAAGGCGAATCCGGCGAGGGTGGAGAAGAGCACCACCGAGGCGGTGACCGTGATCGCGACGATCGCCGAGTTGATCAGGCCGGTCAGGAAGTACGCGTCCGTGTTGGCGAACAGCCGGGCGATGTTGGCGCCCAGGTTGCCCCCGGGAGTCACCGGCGGCGGCAGCTGTCCCATCGCGTCGCTGGAGCGGCTGGCCACCACGAACATCCAGTAGATCGGAAAGACCGACAGTCCTGCGGCGGCGATCAGTGCGAAGTACGTCAGCGGGCTGGCCCGCCACAGCTTGCTCATCGCGGGCCTCCCGTGCGCTTGCCGTTGTCCGGGCGGGCGCCGGCGCCGAGCCGCCGGATGATCAGTACGTTGATCGCCGCCACGATCGCGATCAGGGCGAAGAGCAGCCAGGCGACCGCCGAGCCGTAGCCGAAGTTGTAGTACGGCGCGAAGGCGTTCTCGAACATGTACATGGTCATCGTCTGCGACTCACGCATGGGTCCGCCGCGGATCGCGTTGGTCCCGGAGTGGAACAACCGGGGCTCGGTGAACAGCTGGAGCCCGCCGATGGTGGAGATGATGACGCAGAAGATGATCGTCGGTTTGAGCAGCGGCACGGTGACGCTCCAGAACTGCCGCGCCCGGTTCGCGCCGTCGATCGCCGCGGCCTCGTAGAGGTCGCGCGGGATGGCCTGCATGGCGGCCAGGAAGATCAGCGCGTTGTAGCCGGTCCACCGCCAGTCGACCATCGCCGAAATGGCCACCCAGGAGGCGAAGCGGTCGGACTTCCACCCGATCCCGTCGATGCCGACCAGGTCGAGCATCCAGTTGACCATGCCGAACTCGCGACCGAACAGCACACCGAAGACGATCGCCACGGCGGCTGTGGAGGTGACGTTGGGAACGAGCACCGCCATCCGCCATCCGGTGCGCAGTCGTAGCTGCCGGTTCAGCAGGTTCGCCAGCCAGAGCGCCAGGAGCAGCTGCGGCACGGTGCTGATGACGAAGATGCCGAGGGTGTTGACCACCGAGTGCCAGAAGTCGCTGTCGGCCAGTAGTCGGGTGTAGTTGTCGGCGCCGACGAAGACGGGGTCGCTGCCGAGCAGGTCCCATTCGTGCAGGGAGACCCAGAAGGTGTACACCAGCGGCCACGCCCCGAAGATCGCGAAGATCACGAAGAAAGGGGCGATGTAGAGGTACGGCGAGTACTTCGCGTCGATCCGGCTCAGCCGGCCGGCCCGGGACGGGCGGGTGTCACGCGACGCCGGTGTGGCCGGTGGTCGCGCGTCGAGGTGCAACGCCATGACCCGTGGACTCCTTTCCATGCCCCCGCCCCGCGCCGATCCAGGGCAGGTTGCCGTCGCCGCTGACGCGGCGGAGCCTGGATCGGCGGCGGGGTCGGTGACCGTCGGGTCGGTTACTTGGCGGCGGCCTTCTTGGCGTTGTTGATCGCGTCCTGCCACCCCTGTTCGGGGTTGCGCTGGCCGAGTTCGACGGTGCGGACGGCGTTCTCCACCTCGGTGCGGACGGCCTGGTTCTTCGGTCCCATGTAGACCGGCTTCAGGGTCTTCGCGCCCGCACCGAAGATCTTGCCGACCGGCGCGCCGGAGAAGTACGGGTTGGTGGCCTCGGTGATGGTGGGATCGTCCAATGCCTGCGGCGAGGACGGCAGCGGACCCTTGGCCTTGAAGGCGCCGATGTGACCCTCGGGGCTGGTCAGGAACTTGGCCAGCTTGATCGCCTCTTCCTGGTGCTTGCTCTGCTGTGGCACGGCCAGGTGCGAGCCGCCCCAGTTTCCGCCGTCCCCCGGCACCCGGGCGATGTCCCACTTGCCGTTGGCCTCTGCCCCCGCGTTGCCCTCGATCACCCCGGTCATCCAGGCCGGGCAGGCGATGGTGGCGAACTTGGCCTGCTTGAAGGCCGAGACCCACTCCTCCGACCAGGAGCCGTACTTGCCGGAGAGGCCGGCGTCGATGATGTTCATCGTGGTGTCCCAGGCCTGCTTCACCGCGGGGTTGCTCTCCACCACGAGGTTGTCGCTGGTGTCGTAGTAGTGGTAGCCCTGCGCGTTGCCGGCGGTCTGCAGCACGATGGTGTTGAAGGTGTTGGTGGCGGCGTCGAGGAACGCGGCGCCGGTGCCGGCCGCCTTGAACTTCTCGCCGGTGGCGATGTAGTCCTGCCACGTCGGCCAGAGCTTGGAGACCTCCTCACGGTCGGTGGGCAGGCCGGCCTTGGCGAACAGGTCACTGCGGTAGCACATCGCCATGCCGCCGACGTCGGTGCCGAGCCCGATCAGTTGCTGGCCGTCGGCGGTGAGCCCCTGGTTCCACTTCCACTCCAGGAAGTTGCCCTTGAGTTCGGCGGCGCCGTGGTCGAGCAGGTTGACGAAGTTGCCCGGGTTGGCCTTGTACTCGACCATCAGTCCCTCTTCGATGGCCACGACGTCGCCGGCGCCCTTGCCCGCGGCGAGCCACTGGGTCAGCTTCGGCGAGTACTCGTCGAGGTTGCCGCCGGTGCCCCGCTCGACGATCTTCACGTTCGGGTTGGCGTCCATGTACTCCTGGTACAGCTGTTCGTAGCCGAACTGCCCGAAGACGTCGACGGTAAGCGTAATCTTGCCGTCTCCGGCGTCCTCGCCGCCGCCGCAGCCGCTGGTGGCGAGCAGTGCGCCGGTGGCGGCCAGGGCGACCGCCGCGAGGCGGTGGCGCGGGAAAGTGCCCATTGTCTGATGACCCCTCTCAGGTCGGGTGGTGGTGGAGTATGTCTGAGAGCGCTCTCCGGTAGCCTGCGGTCCGCCCCGGACCGGTGTCAAGAGAGCGCTCTCTCGGTAGGGTCACAGAATGGCCACGAGCGGGCCTCTCGGCCACCGGGGCGCGCTCGTGGCCACGGGTCAGCGGCTGGACCGATGCCGGGCGGGCATGGGCTCAGCCGGTGCGGACCCCGTCGAGCAGGGTGCGGTCACCGGCCATGGTCAGGGTGTCGAAGCTGACCCGCCCCCAGAGCGCCAGCAGCAGGTCGCTCGCCGTGCCGCTGACGTGCACCCGGGCGTGGTGGTCGTCGTGGTCGAGGATGGTGCCGGTGTCGAGCAGCGCCACCCCCTCGCCGCGCAGCCGCAGGAACCACTCCTGGTCGGCGTCGGTGGCGGACAGCCGGACCACCCGTGCCACGGGCCGGTCGCGATCCGCCGGCCGGCCGGCAGCCAGGTGTCCAGCACCTCGCTCACCCCGTCGGCCGCGAGCTTCGCCTCGATCGGCTCGCCGGCGGCGATGGCGAGCTGGGCGTCCCAGCGGTGCACCGCCGTCTCGTGGGCCATCCGGCGGGGCCAGAAGCCCGCCTTCTTCGGCTGCGGCGCCCAGTTCCACGCCGACGCCTCCGGGTCCAGGGTGTCGAAGAGCGCCATCAGCTCGTCGTACGCCTGCTGCCACTGCTGGACGGCGGTGACCCCCGGGGCGGGCTCGACCGGCCGCGACCGGCTCTGCGGCGGTGCCGTCTGCTCACCCGAGCCGGCGACGTCGCGGACCCACCGGTAGACGCCGGTGAGGTGCCGGGTCAGGTCGGTCACCGTCCAACCGGGGCAGGACAGCACGGGTGTCTCGGGTGGCGCCTCGGCCACCGCGGCGGCGAACGCCGGGCCCTCCGCCCGGAGCGCACCGATCCAGAAGTCCTTGCTGCCGTGCAATCTGCTCATCGCCATCCTCCCGGGGGTGACCGGGCCACCAGTGGGCGCCGCGGCTACCCCTCAGCCTAGGGTGAAAGGCGTGTCTGACGTCTACGCCCAGCCGACAGCCGCCGCGCAACCCGCCACCACCGGCGATCTGGGGCAATACACCACATTGCGCCTCGGTGGGCAGGCCGGCCGGCTCGTCACCGCCACCAGCGCCGAGGAGATCACCGCCCGGGTTCGCGAGGCGGGGAAGGAGATCCTCCTGCTCGCCGGCGGCAGCAACGTGGTCATCGGCGACGTCGGCTTCCCCGGCACCGTGGTGCTCGTCCGCTCCCGCGGCGTGCGGGTGCTCGCCGAGGACGGGCAGACCGTGACGGTACGTGTCGAGGCCGGCGAGCCCTGGGACGACCTGGTCGCCGCGACCGTGCGCAACGGCTGGTCGGGGCTGGAGTGCCTCTCCGGCATCCCGGGCTCGACCGGGGCCACCCCGATCCAGAACGTCGGTGCCTACGGCCAGGAGGTCGCCGAGACCATCACGGAGGTGCAGGTCTACGACCGGGTGGCCGGGGCCCTCGATCGGGTCGCCGCCACGGACTGCGGATTCGCCTACCGGTCGAGCGTCTTCAGGCGCAGTGAGCGCTGGGTGGTGCTCTCGGTGGACTTCCGGTTGGCCCGCTCGCCGCTGTCCGGGCCGGTGCGCTACGCGGAACTGGCCCGGGCGCTCGGCGTCGGAGTCGGTGACCGGGTGCCGCTGGCGCAGGCGCGGAGCACGGTGCTGCGACTGCGGGCGGGCAAGGGCATGGTGCTGGACGCGGCCGACCCGGACACCCGCTCGGTCGGGTCCTTCTTCACCAACCCCGTGCTCGACGGCGCGGCGTACGAACTGCTGCGGCGCCGGGCCGCCGACATCGGTGAGCCACCGGCGTGGCCGGGTGCCGCGGACGTCGTCAAGATCAGCGCGGCCTGGCTTATCGACAAGGCCGGCTTCGGCAAGGGGTATCCGGGCCCAGAGGGGGTGGCCATCTCCAGCAAGCACACCCTCGCCCTGACCAACCCCACCGGCACGGCCAGCACCCAGGCCCTGATCACGCTCGCTCGCGAGATCCGAGACGGCGTACACGCCCGTTTCGGCGTCACGCTCCACCCCGAACCCGTCCTCGTCAACTGCACCCTCTGACGCCCGCCGCCGCACCAGGTCGGCCGCTCGCTCCCGTCAGGCGAAAACCTCTTGATCAACGACGGTTGGGTGAGGTGGGTGCGACGGTGGGCCAGGGGACGGTGAGTTCGCCGAGGCGCCAGCGGCGCGGACGGTCGAGGATCGGCCAACCCCGCGCGCGGACGGCCGACACGGTGTGCAGCCAGCGCTGGCGGGGGCCGAAGGCGGCGTAGCCGGCGGCGGCGCGCCAGGCGTCGTCCAGCGCCCCGATCAGGTCGTGGATCCGTTCACCCGGGACGTTGCGGTGGATCAGCGCCTTGGGCAGCCGCTCGGCCAGTTCGGCGGGGCCGTCGAGGGTGGCCAGCCGGGCGGCCAGGGTCAGCGAGCGCGGCCCCTCGGCGTCGAGCAGCACCCAGCCGCCCAGGCGGCCCAACTCGTCGCAGGTGCCCTCCACCAGCAGCCCGCCCGGCGCCAGTCCGGCGGTGACCGTGGCCCAGGCGCCGGCCACCTCGCTCTCGTCGTACTGCCGCAGCACGTTGAACGCCCTGACCAGGATGGGGCGCAGGCCGGCCAGTTCGAAGCCGCCCCGGGCGAAGGTGAGGCCGGGTGGGTCGGCGGCGGGCCGGGCGTCGGCGACGCGTACCGGATCGATCTCCAGCCCGACCACCCGCACGTCGGCGCGGACCCCGGCGGCGAGCCGGGCGCGCAGCTCGACCGCGGTCACCGGGGTCGCTCCGTAGCCGAGGTCGACCACCAGCGGGTCGGGTGCGGCCCGCAGCGCGCCGGCGCAGGTCTCCACGATCCAGTTGTCCACCCGGCGCAACCGGTTGGGATTGGTGGTCCCCCGGGTCACTTCCCCCAGCGGTCGGGACGCCCGCGTCGCCATCATGGAATCCCCGGCTCAGCTCGCCCGGTGCACCTTGTGCTGGGCGGCCTGGGCCAGCGGGCGGACGACCAGCCGGTCCACGTTGACGTGTTGCGGTCGGGTGGCGCACCAGGCGATGCAGTCGGCGACGTCCTCGGCGACCAGAGGCTCGGCCACCCCGGCGTAGACGGCCTCCGCCCGGTCGGCGTCACCGCGGTAGCGGAGCAGCGAGAACTCGTCGGTCCGCACCATGCCCGGGTCGATCTCGATCACCCGGACCGGCCGGCCGCACAGCTCCAGCCGCAGCGTGCCGGCGATCGCGGTCTGCGCGTGCTTGGCCGCGGCGTAGCCGCCTCCGCCCTCGTAGACGGTGAAGCCCGCGGTCGACGAGACGACGACTACCGTGCCGGCGCCGGAGGCTTCCAGCGCCGGCAGCAGCGACTGGGTGACCCGCAACGTGCCGAGCACGTTCACGTCGTACATCCACTGCCAGTCGCCGACCGCGCCGGACTCCACCGGATCCATCCCACGTGCCCCGCCCGCGTTGTTGACCAGCAGGGTCACCGGTCCGGGGGCCTGCTGCGCGGCCCGCGCGAGCCCGGCAACCGACTCGTCGGAGGTGACGTCGCAGGCCACCGCGGTGGCCGCGCCTCCGGCCTCGGTGATCTGGGCGACCAGGTCGGCCAACCGATCGGTACGCCGCGCCGCGGCCAGGACGTGGAAACCCTCGCGGGCGAGCCGTCGGGCGGTGGCGGCGCCGATCCCGCTGGAGGCTCCGGTGACGATGGCAACGCGACTCATCCGGCCATTCTCACCCCCCGGCCGCGGTCGCCGGACAGCGCCGTCGCCATGAGGTCGGTCACGCCGGGGGCCCTGGCCGACGTATTTCCGACTGCCGATCGGGAAGATGGCATCCGGCGTGGAGGTTGACGCAGGAGCGCCGGTCGTGCGGACGGCATCAACCGTGGTCGAGGGAGCGGACGTGGTGGAAGAGCACACCGGTGTCGGTCGTCAGCGAGGTGCCCTCCCGTGGCCGCGGCCACGGCGGATCGCGACGCTCTCGGTGCACACCTCACCGCTGCACCAGCCGGGCACCGGCGACGCGGGCGGGATGAACGTCTACATCCTTGAGGTCTCCCGGCGGCTCGCCGAGGCCAACGTCGAGGTCGAGATCTTCACCCGGGCCACCTCGGGCGACCTGCCACCGGTGGTGGAGGTGGCCCCCGGGGTGCACGTCCGGCACGTGATGGCCGGCCCGCTGGAGGGGCTGACCAAGGAGGAACTGCCCGGCCAACTCTGCGCGTTCACCGCCGGCGTGCTGCGCGCCGAGGCGGCCCGCCCGCCGGGCCACTACGACCTGATCCATTCCCACTACTGGCTCTCCGGCCAGGTCGGCTGGCTGGCGAAGGACCGTTGGGGGGTGCCGCTGGTGCACAGCGCGCACACCCTGGCCAAGGTCAAGAACGCGCAGCTGGCCATCGGCGACCGCCCGGAACCCAAGGCGCGGCTGATCGGCGAGGAGCAGGTGGTCGCGGAGGCGGACCGGCTGGTCGCGAACACCCGGGTCGAGGCGCGGGACCTGATCGGCCGGTACGACGCCGATCCGACCCGGGTGGCGGTGGTCGAGCCGGGGGTGAACCTGGACCGGTTCCGGCCGGCTACCGGCGACCGGGACGCCGCCGCTGTCGACGCCCGCGCGCGGCTGGGCCTGCCGACCCGCGGTCACCTGGTGGCCTTCGTCGGGCGGATCCAGCCGCTGAAGGCTCCGGACGTGCTGATCCGCGCGGTCGCCGCGCTGCGCGAGCGGGATCCGGCACTGGCCCGTGACGTCGCCGTGGTCATCTGCGGCGGCCCCAGCGGCAGCGGGCTGGACCGGCCCACCGCCCTGATCGAGCTGGCCGCCTCGCTCGGCGTGGCCGACCGGGTGCACTTCCTGCCGCCGCGCACCGGCGCGGACCTGACCCTGCTGTACCGCGCGGCCGACCTGGTCGCGGTGCCGTCGTACAACGAATCCTTCGGCCTGGTCGCGCTGGAGGCCCAGGCGTGCGGTACGCCCGTGGTGGCCGCTGCCGTCGGTGGCCTGGTCACCGCGGTGCGGGATCAGGTCAGCGGGGTGCTGGTGCGCGGTCACGACCCGGCCGACTGGGCGGGCACGCTCGGCCGCCTGCTGCCCGACCGAGGGCGCCGGGCCGAGTTGTCCGTCGGTGCGGCCCGGCACGCCCGCAACTTCTCCTGGCACCGTACGGCCGCCGGCCTGCTGACGGTCTACGGGGAGACGATCGCCGCGCACCGGGCCCGCCTCACCGCCGAGCTTGCCGGCTCCTGCTCCTGGTGACCGCGCCGCCCGGCGGCGACCGTCGTAAGGTTGGTGCGATGAGTGATCTCGGGGTCCTGATCGAGTCCGTCTGCGCGGAGCGGGAGCTCACCTGCGAGCCCACCGGCCCGGCGTCGTACGCGGTGACCCTGCCCGGGACGCACAAGCTGAAGACGGTCTGCAACCTGATCGTCGGCGAGCACGCCCTGAGGATCGAGGCGTTCGTGATGCGCCAGCCGGACGAGCACCGTGAGGAGCTCTGGGCCTGGCTGTTGCGGCGCAACGCGAAGATGTACGCGGTGTCGTTCTCCATCGACGCGGTCGGTGACGTCTACCTGACCGGCCGGGTCAATCCCGCCGGTGTCGACGCCGACGAGCTGGATCGGCTGCTCGGCGCGGTGCTGACCTACGCCGACGAGTCGTTCGACACGATGCTGGAGATCGGCTTCGGCAGCTCGATCCGGCGCGAGTGGGAGTGGCGGGTCAAGCGGGGCGAGTCCACGGCCAACCTCGCGGCCTTCGCGCACCTGTTCGAACCGTCGCGGGGCCGGACGGCTTCGCCGGCCGACGGAGGTTCGGAGCGCTCCTGACGGGTAAGCCGCACCGCGCGGTGCGGCGCTGGGACCCGCCGCACCGAGACACGAGTGTGAGGAGCGTGAGCGTCCATGGCTCAGCGAAACAGCTCGGGTCGCGGCGGGACCGCGACCAGGACCAAGCGGCAGAGCGGCAACCAGACCCCGAACACTCCGCGGATCTCCGAGTCGGAGATCTCCCGGATGCGGGTGGACGACATCCGCGGGCAGCTGCGCCGGTACGGCGTCTCCGGCATTTCCGCCCTGCGCAAGCCGGAACTGGTGAAGACGCTGGCGAAGACGCTCCGGTCGGGCGGCGCGGGACGCCGGAGCAGTGGACCGGCCGGACGTGCCGGCGCCACGAAGACAACCGCGGCGAGGAAGGCCGCCCCGCGTAAGGCGGCGCCGGCCACCAGGAGCACGGGGGCCCGAAAGTCCGCCGCGTCGGCCACGGGGCGCGCAAGGCACCGGGCCGGGCCGCCACCGGCCGGGCGACCTCGCGGTCGGTCCGGTCGTCGCAGGTCATCTCGTCGCCCGAGGACCGACCCGAGCGTCCGGGCCGCAGCCTGGTCACCACCAACCACGATGTCATCCGGCGTTGGGCCCGGGCGCGGGGGGCCAGGCCGGCGACGATCAGTGGCACCGAGCGGGAGGGCCGGGCCGGCGTGCTGACCTTCAACATTCCGGGTTACCGGGAGAGCAGCCGGGTACGCGAGATCACCTGGGACGAGTGGTTCCACACCTTCGACCTGCGCCGACTGAACCTGATCTACCAGGAGCAGATGCGCGACGGCCGGCAGAGCAACTTCTTCCGGACCGAATCACCCGATCGTGAGGACGGTTGAGACGTTTGCGGGAATGCCGATCGGGTACCCGCTGTTCGCCATGAACGAGGGCCCGAAGTGCCGTCGGGGGCCGGAGGCGGTCGCTGCGACGGGCGAGACACCCGACCAGGTTGAATCGGGACGACGGGCCGAACTAACTTTATTGAACCGCGCCACGCTCGGAACCGTTCGGGGGAGCGGCGGATCGATCAGATCTGTGCACCGGGTGGGGCGTCGGGGGACGGGTGGACCGACACCGTTGGGGGACGGTGGCCCACCTGTTTGACCGGCGGCGCGAGCGGGCGTCGCTTACGGGGGTGAGTGTCGCCCGCCGCCGCCGGTCGTACGACGCGATGTGCCCGGCACGGGTTCGTGCCGGGCACATCGCGTGATGCCCGCCGTTCAGGCGTGGGTGGCCGGTGCCGGCCTGGCCGTCCTGCGGAGCCGGGCGGCCACGTGCCGCTCCCGGGGTGGGCCGGCGAGCAGGTGGCCACCGGCCGCCAGCACTCCCAGCGCGCCGACGAGCAGCCAGTGCCCGTCGCCCCACTGCTGGAGACTGAACCCGCCGAGCGTGGGAGCCACGAACGACGCCGCCGGGAAGGACAGGAAGAACACCGACTGGTAGCGGGCCCGCAGCGCGGGCGGCGCGAGATCCGCGTTGATCTGCGCGTTGGGTGGCGCGGCCAGCATCGAGCCGACCGTCCAGACCACACAGGCAGCCAGGTAGAACGCGAGTTGGTCGGCAAGGGCGAGGACGGCGAAACCGACGGCGAGCAGCGCCGTGGAGACGGCCAGCACGTGGGCCTTGCGGTGGCGGTCGATGAGCCGGGGCACGAAGAGTTGGCCCAACACGATCAGTACTCCACCCAGCGCCACCACCGACCCGTACGCCGATGGGCCGAGCCCGTCCGCGCGCATCGCCAACGGCATGATCGTCGAGGCCTGCATGGTCAGCACCGCGAGGACGAAGGTCAACCCCACGAAGGCCAGGAAGTGCCGGTCGCGCAACGCGGTCTGCAGCCCCGGGCCGCGTGACCGGCTCACCCGGGTGTCCGGTGCCGGAGCGGCCGGTGGCCGGCGGGCCAGGGTCTCGGGAACCTTCCACGCGATGAGTCCCGCCGTGGCCAGCGTGGCGATGGCGTCCACCAGGAACAGCGCGACGTAGCTCGCCTCGGCCAGCAGCCCGGCCAGCAGCGAGGCCACGGCCATGCCGAGGTTGAACGCCCAGAACTGGAGGTTGAACGCGCGGGATCGGCGTTGCTCGGGCACCACGTCGACGATCGCCGCGACGAAGGCCGGGCTCGGCATCGAGTGGGTGACGCCGACCAGCAGGGCGAGCGCCGCGATCATGCCGAGGTGCTGGCTGAACGCCAGCGCGACCATCAGGACGGTGGTGACCAGGTGTGCCGCCACCAGGGTCGCCCGCCGTCCCCACCGGTCGGCCAGGACCCCGCCGAGCAGCACCCCGGCCGCCCCACCCGCACCGTAGGCACCGACGACCACCCCGGCCAGCGACTCGCTGGCGCCCCGTGCGGCGGTCAGGTAGAGCGACAGGAAGATCATCGCGAACGCGCCGGCCCGGTTGATCAACAGGCCGGTCCAGAGGTACCAGAAGGTCGCGGGCAGCCCGCCCGCGGTGTCGGTCAGCCAGCGACGCGGTACCCCGGCCGCCGGGCGGTCGTGCTGCGCTGCGGCCCGCACTCCGACCTCCCCAATCTGTTCGGTTACCTAACAGATCTTGCCTGAGCGGCGGGGCCGGGGAAGGCCGGGGGCGGCGGTCACCCGCGGGTGGTGGCAACCGGCTCGGCCGCCCGAGGTGCGGCGGGCTGCGGTGCGGTCGACTGGACCGTCACCACCGGCGCGGCACCCGCCGTGCGCAGCGTCGCGGCGCGCCGCTCCCGGGCCGGGCCGGAGAGCAGGTGACCCACCGCCATCACCGCACCGATGGCGGCGCAGCCGAGCCAGAGCGTGGCATTGCCGGCCTGCTCGCGCACCAGGCCACCGAGGATCGGCGCCGCCGCCCCGGCCAACTGCCAGGAGAGCGAGAAGACACCCTGGTAACGACCGCGCAGCTCGGCCGGGGAGAGTTCGGCGATGAGGGTGGCGTTCGACGGCGAGTTGAGCATCTCGCCGATCGTCCAGATCAGCACGGTGAGCCCGTAGAACCAGGCGACGTCGGCGAACGCGGTGAGCCCGAAGCCGGCTCCCATGACGATCGCGGCCAGGGCGAGCACGTGCGACCGGCTGCGGCCCTTCATCAGCCTGGGTACGAAGAGCTGGCCGGCCACGATCAGGACGCCGTTGAGCGCGATCACCGAGCCGTACGTGGCGGGGCTCAGGCCCGAGTCGGCCATCGCGATGGGCAGCATCGAGATGTGCTGGAGGAAGACCAGCGCACCGAGCAGGTTGAGGGCGACGAACCCCAGATACACCCGGTCGGTCAGGATGGCGCGCAGCGCCCCGGCGGGAGCCGCGCCCCGCGGCATGCCGACGGTGACCGTCCGGGTCTCCTTCACCTTGACGAAGATGATCAGTGCGGTGACCACCGTGGTGGACGCGTTCACCACGAAGAGCAGCAGATAACCGGCCTGCGCGGCGAAGCCGGCGAGCACCGCCGCGCAGGCGAACCCGAGGTTGATCGCCCAGTAGTTGAGCGAGAAGGCCCGCAGCCGATCCCGGTCGGGCACCACGTCGATCATCATCGCGCCGAAGGCGGGTCGCGCCGCCTCGGCGAAGAGGCCGAGCAGCAGCGCACCCGCCGCGACCGTCCACAGGTCCCGGGCGAAGCCCAGGGCGAGCATCATCGCGGCGGCGCCCAGGTGGGCGGTGAGCAGGGTCGGTCGCCGGCCCCAGCGGTCGGTCAGGGTGCCGCCGGCCGTGGTGCCGACCGCCCCGCCCACGCCCCACATGCCGAGCACCAGACCGGCCTGGTAGGCGGAGAAGCCGCGTTCCTGGGTCAGGTAGATGGCGAGGAAGACGAGGACGAACGAGCCGAGCCGGTTGATCAGCGTGCCGGTCCACAGGTACCAGAAGGTCCTCGGTAGTCCACCTGTGGTGTCCCGGAACCAACCCCGCATCGCGCGCACGCCGGCGCCCCCGTTTCGTAATGACTGTCTTTCCGGTTGATCCTTACAACCTAGTGGTGCGCCGGAAGCAGGGTCACCCCGATTTCCACGTGGTGGTCGTCACGACCCTTGCCGCGCGTCCCGCTACCCGTTACGGCAGGATGATCGGTATGACAGCTAGCGAGGGGCCCACCGTCGGGACGCTGGTCCTGCTGCGGCACGGCGAGAGCGACTGGAACGCCAAGAACCTCTTCACCGGCTGGGTCGACGTGGACCTGACCGAGAAGGGCGAGAGTGAGGCGCGGCGCGGCGGCGAGCTGATGCGCGAGCACAGCCTCCTGCCGGACGTGGTGCACACCAGCGTGATGCGCCGCGCGATCCGTACCGCCGAGTTGGCGCTGAACGCCGCCGACCGGCAGTGGATCGCGGTACGCCGGTCGTGGCGGCTCAACGAACGTCACTACGGCGCGCTCCAGGGCAAGAACAAGAAGCAGACCCTTGACGAGTACGGCGAGGAGCAGTTCATGCGCTGGCGCCGCTCGTACGACACCCCGCCGCCGCCGATCGCCGACGACGACCAGTGGTCGCAGGTCGGTGACCCGCGGTACGCACTGCTGCCGACCGAGTTGATGCCGCGCACCGAGTGCCTCAAGGATGTCGTGGAGCGGATGCTGCCGTACTGGTACGACTCGATCGTGCCGGACATCCTGGCCGGCCGTACGGTGCTGGTGGCGGCGCACGGCAACTCCCTGCGGGCGTTGGTCAAGCACCTGGACCAGATCAGCGACGAGGCGATCGCGAAGCTCAACATCCCCACCGGGATTCCGCTGCGCTACGACCTGGACCCGCTGCTGCGCCCGCAGACCCTCGGCGGCACCTACCTGGACCCGGCGGCCGCCAGGGCGGCCGCCGCAGCGGTGGCCAACCAGGGCCGCTGACCGGCCGCGCCGGACGGGCGCCGATCGTCGGCACGGGCCCCTGCCGCTTTGCGCTGGCCGGGGGCCCGTGCTCGCAGCTCAGCTGGGGGTGACGGGTTCGCCGGTGATCAGGTAGACCACGTGCTCGCCGCTGTTGACCGCGTGGTCGGCGAAGCGCTCGTAGAAGCGGCCGAGCAGGGTGGCGTCGATGGCGGTCTCCACCCCGTACGGCCAGTCCGCGCCGAGCAGCACCCCGAACAGGCCCTTGTGCAGCTCGTCCATCGCGTCGTCGTCGCTGTCCAACTCGGCGGCGACGGCGGCGTCGGGGCGGGCCAGCACCGAGGCGATCTTCTCGGCCATCCGGTCGGCGATGGTCGCCATGTCCGTGAAGATCGGGCGCAGCTCGGCCGGCACGGCCGGCGACGGGTGCCGGCGCAGCGCGGTCTTGGCGACGTGATCGGCCAGGTCGCCCATCCGTTCCAGGTCGGCGGCCACGTGCAGCGCGGTTATCATGGCCCGCAGGTCGGAGGCGACCGGTGCCTGGCGGGCCAGCAGATCGCAGACTCGCTCCTCCACCTGGCGGTAGAGCCCGTCGATCTCGGCGTCCCGTTCGATCACGGACTCGGCCGCCCGACGGTCGGCGGTGAGCAGGGCGCGGGTCGCCTGCCGCAGCGCGGCCCGCACTCCGTCGGCCATCTCCACCAGCAGCTGGCTGACGCCCCGGAGTTCGGCCCGGAACTCGTCGCGCATTGTCACGTCCTGTCCGTCGGCGCCGGCGTCCGGGCCGGCGAGGCTTCGCGCTGGTACACCGCACAAGCTAGGGGCACCGGAAGGATCGGAGGTGAACGCTGATGAACTCCGCCGGACCCAGGGGTGAACTTTCCCGGAAGTGAGAGTGCTTCGTCCCGTTCTGGGCGGTAGTTAGGTTAACTATGACCATACGATCGCCGAGTGACGTGGGCGGTGACGGTAAGTGTGGCCGTGGCCCTGGTGGCCGGGGTCGCCGCTGGTCTGTGGCTGTCCCGGATTCCGTTCGGTAAGGGGAGGCTCGCGATCGCCGACGAAGTGCAGGTCGGGCTCGGCCGCCGTGCGATCGACTCGCTACGCGCGGGGGTCGTGGTGCTCGACGCCGACGATGTGCCCGTGCTGGTCAACCCGGCCGCGCGGGCGATGGGGTTGCTACGCACCGGCGGCCAGCCGGGTTCGGTCATCGCGCACCCGCTGGTCCGGACCCTGGCCGGGCAGGTCCGGCGCACCGGCGTGCGGCGCGAGATCGAGCTCGACCTTCCCCGGGGCCGCGACAACGCCGGCGAGAACCCGCTCGGCGTGCACCTGCGGGCGATGGGGCTGGGCAACGGTCACGTCGCGGTGGAGGCGGCCGACGTGACCGAGTCGCACCGGCTGGCCCGGGTCCGCCGGGACTTCGTGGCCAACGTCAGCCACGAGTTGAAGACACCCATCGGGGCGCTGCAACTGCTCGCCGAGGCACTGCTCGACGCCACCGAACCGGCCGACGATGGCCGACCGGATCTCTCCGAGGACCTGGTGGCCGCCCGTCGGTTCGCCGAGCGGATCCAGCACGAGTCGACCCGGCTGGGGCGGCTGGTGCAGGAGTTGCTGGAACTGACCCGGCTCCAGGGCGCCGAGCCCCAGCCGGCCCCGGAACCGGTCGCGGTCGACTGGGTGATCTCCGAGGTGATCGACCGTACCCGGACGGCCGCCGCCGCTCGCCGGATCGAGGTGACGGTGCAGGCCGAGCGGGGGCTGACCGTGTACGGCAGCGACAGCCAACTGGCCACCGCGGTGGCGAACCTGGTGGAGAACGCCGTCAACTACTCGGGCGAGGACACGGCGGTGCGGATCACCGCCCGGTCCGCCGGCGAGCACGTGGAGATCGCCGTCGCGGACCAGGGCATCGGCATCGCCCCCACCGACGTGGACCGGATCTTCGAACGGTTCTACCGCGCCGACCAGGCCCGGTCCCGGGCAACCGGCGGCACCGGCCTCGGACTGGCGATCGTGAAGCACATCGCCAGCAACCATGGCGGCCGGGTGGATGTGGCGAGCACTCTTGGTGGCGGGTCGACGTTCACCCTCCGGCTGCCCGCCCGTCCGCCGGACGACCTCCTGGCGACATTGCCGCCTGCTGGGATCGAGCCGGGTCCGGCCGAGCTCCGGCAGGTCTGACCGGATGGATCAGGCTGGGCTCCGCCCGGCCCGACCCGAATTGAAAGGAAACGCCGTTGAGCCGCGTACTGGTGGTCGAGGACGAGGAGTCGTTCTCCGACGCCCTGTCGTACATGCTCCGGAAGGAGGGGTTCGAGGTTTCGGTGGCTGCCACGGGCACGTCGGCCCTGACCGAGTTCGACCGGACCGGCGCCGACATCGTCCTGCTCGACCTGATGCTGCCGGAGATGTCCGGCACCGAGGTGTGCCGGCAACTGCGCCAGCGCTCGCACGTGCCGATCATCATGGTCACCGCCCGGGACAGCGAGATCGACAAGGTGGTTGGCCTGGAGATCGGCGCCGACGACTACGTCAC
The DNA here is from genome assembly GCF_019697375.1 of Micromonospora tarapacensis. Lineage (NCBI taxonomy): Bacteria > Bacillati > Actinomycetota > Actinomycetes > Micromonosporales > Micromonosporaceae > Micromonospora > Micromonospora tarapacensis. Next base: position 404,730 of record NZ_JAHCDI010000003.1, read on the forward strand.
CAAGCCGTACTCGCCCAGGGAACTGGTGGCCCGGATCCGGGCGGTGCTGCGGCGGCAGAGCCCCGAGGCGCCCGAGTCGGGTGCACCGACGCTGGCCGCCGGCCCGGTCCGGATGGACATCGAGCGGCACGTGGTGACCGTCGACGGGGGCACCGTGCAACTGCCGCTCAAGGAGTTCGAGCTGCTTGAGCTGCTGCTGCGCAACGCGGGCCGGGTGCTCACCCGGGGGCAGCTGATCGACCGGGTCTGGGGTGCCGACTACGTCGGCGACACGAAGACCCTGGACGTGCACGTCAAGCGGCTGCGTTCGAAGATCGAGCCGGAGCCGTCCGCCCCGCGCCACATCGTCACGGTGCGCGGCCTCGGCTACAAGTTCGAGCCCTGATCCGAGCCGTAACCACCGGCCGCTCTGCCCTACCGAGGGGTTCACATCCCGTGACCGCTCCGCCGACTACGCTGAGTGGGGTCAATGGGCAGCGAGCGGTGGGTGGTTACCCGACGTGACCGATGTCGCCGGGTCCGGGTGGGCAGATGTCCGCGAGGGCCGGAGCCGGGTCACCGTCAGAGCGGATCAGCGGGGTGGGGGGCGACCAGGCCCTGCCGGGTCCGCGCCGCGCACAGCTCGGCCAGCCTCGCGTAGGCCGGCTCGCCGACGAGCGCGGTCAACTCCGGGCGGTACGACAGGTACATCGGCTCGGTGCCGACGTGCGCGTCGGTGGAGGAGGTGCACCACCAGTCCAGGTCGTGCCCGCCCGCGCCCCAGCCGCGCCGGTCGAACTCGGCCAGCGTGGACACCAGCACCTTCGTGTTGTCCGGCCGCTTCACCCACTCCTGGTCCCGGCGGATCGGCAGCTGCCAGCACACGTCCGGCTTGTACTCCAGGGGGTGCGCACCGTCGCGCAGCGCCTGGGCGTGCAGCGCGCATCCGCCCCCGCCCGGGAAGTCCGCGTCGTTGAGGAAGACACAGGGGCCGTCCTCGCGCTGGGTGGCGGTGCGCCGGGCGGGGTTCTTCCCGTCCACGGTGTCGTTCTCGGTCCAGTTCTTGAAGCCGCGCCGGAAGTGCTGCCAGGTCGCCGGGGTGAGCCGTTTCACCGCGGTGCGGACCCGCTGCTCGTCGTCGGAGTCGGTGAAGAACGCGCCGTGCGAGCAGCAGCCGTCGGCGGCGCGGCCGGCGACGATGCCGTGGCAGCCCTGGCCGAAGATGCAGTTCCACCGGGACAGCAACCAGGTGAGGTCGGCCCGGACCAGGTGCCGCTCGTCCGCCGGGTCGACGAATTCGATCCACTCCCGGGGGAAGTCCAGCGGCACCTCGCGGCTGCGCGGGTCGGTCGGGTCGTCCACCAGCACGCGGAGTTCGGTCTGCCCTGTCACCCGGCCCAGCGTACGCGTGGTCCGCCGGGTAGTCCGGTGAGTGACGCGAACCGCTTGGCCTAGGGTTCTCCCCATGCGACTGGGTGTTCTCGACGTCGGTTCGAACACGGTGCACCTGCTGGTGGTCGACGCCCACCGCGGGGCCCATCCGTGGCCGGCGCACTCGGAGAAGACCGTCCTGCGGCTCGCCGAGCAGATCGGTCCGGACGGCGCGCTCCGCGAGTCCGGTGCGGATGCCCTGGTCACAGCGGTCAGCTCGGCCCGTACCTCGGCCACCGGGCTGGAGGTCGACGACCTGATCGCCTTCGCCACCTCCGCGGTGCGCGACGCCACGAACGCCGCCGAGGTGCTGGCCCGGGTCCGGGAGTCCACCGGCGTACGCCTGGAGGTGCTCTCCGGTGCCGACGAGGCGCGGATGACCTTCCTCGCGGTCCGGCGTTGGTTCGGCTGGTCCGCGGGCCGGCTGCTGGTGCTGGACATCGGCGGCGGCTCGCTGGAGATCGCGGCCGGCGTCGACGAGGACCCGGACTTCGCGGTGTCGCTGCCGCTGGGCGCCGGTCGGCTCACCCGGGACCGGCTGGGGATCGATCCGGAGAGCACCGCTCCGCCCACCCCGGCGACGGTTGACGAGTTGCGGCAGTACGTCGAGGGCCTGCTCGATCCGGTGACCGAGCGGATGATCGAGGTGGGCTGGGAACGACCGGTGGCCACCTCCAAGACGTTCCGTACCCTGGCCCGGCTCGCCGGCGCGGCGCCCAGCGGTGCCGGGCTCTGGGCCCGGCGCAGGCTCACCCGGGCCGGGTTGCGACAGGTGCTGGGCTTCATCCGGCACATCCCACCGGCGCAGCTGGTCGAGCTGGAAGGGGTGAGTGCGGGCCGCGCCCATCAGGTGTTGGCCGGTGCGGTCGTCGCCGAGGCGGTGATGCGCCGGCTCGGCGTCGACTCGTTGGACGTCTGCCCGTGGGCGCTGCGTGAGGGCTTGATCCTCAGCCGGCTGGACCAACTGGCGCCGGTGTGATCCCGGCCGTCCCCGCCGTCCGTTTTAGGGGCTCTCGTCCCGGCGGCTCGAATCGATGCCGGCTACCCTCGGTGGTGTGACTTCCCGCGTCCCGGTGCTCCTGTCCAGTTCCTCGGTCTTCCCTGAGCGGACCGCGGCGGCCTTTCAGCTGGCCGCGGCGCTCGGCTACGACGGGCTCGAAGTGATGGTGTGGACCGACGCGGTGAGCCAGGACGCCGGCGCGCTGCGCGGACTGGCCGGCCACTACGGGGTGCCGGTGCTCTCCGTGCACGCGCCCTGCCTGCTGGTCACGCAGCGGGTGTGGAGCACCGACCCGTGGGAGCGGCTGCGCCGGGCGGCGGCGCTGGCCGAGACGCTGGAGGCGCCGACCGTCGTGGTGCATCCGCCGTTCACCTGGCAGCGGGACTACGCCCGCAACTTCGCCGAAGGGCTGGACCGGGTCGCCGCCGAGTTCGGCGGGCTGCGGTTCGCGGTGGAGAACATGTACCCGGTGCGGATGGCCGGGCGGCAGTTCGTCCCCTACGTGCCGGGTTGGGATCCGACCGAGACCGGTTACCCCTCGTACACGCTTGACCTGTCGCACTGCGCCGCCTCGCACACCGACGCCATCGAGATGGCCGACCGGATGGCCGCCGGCCTGGCACACGTGCACCTCGGTGACGGCACCGGCGAGGGACGCGACGAGCACCTGGTGCCCGGACGCGGCACCCAGCCGTGCGCCGGGCTGCTGCGCTCGCTGGCCGGCCGGGGGTTCACCGGCTCGGTGGCGGTGGAGGTGACCACGAGGGGCGCGAAGAGCCGGCAGGTCCGCGAGGCCGACCTGCGTGCCGCACTCGCCTTCGCCCGCCAGCATCTCAACACCCCGTCACCGGTGGACGCCTGACCGCAGCCCGGCCCGGCGCGGCAGGTCAGGAGACCGGCGTCAACGGGTCGGTCTGGCTGGGCACCGCGGCCCGCTTGCGGGCCCGATGGGCGGCCACGTGCGAGCGGGTGGCGCAGCGCTCCGAGCAGAACCGCCGGCAGCAGTTGGACGAGGTGTCCAGGTAGACGTTGCCGCAGCGGTCGTCGGCGCAGACACCGAACCGGGCGCTGCCGTACTCGCAGAGCCAGACCGACAGGCCCCACACCGCGCCCGCCAGGTATTCCGAGCTGACCGAGGCGCCCCGGCTGGTGACGTGCATGTGCCAGTCGCTGGAGTCGTGCCCCGAGATGCGCGGCTGCACCGGGAACGCCTCCAGCAGCGAGTTCAGCTCCGACACCGCTTGGGTGTCCCGCCCGGAGGTGCCGTACTCGAAGACGTCGCGCAGTCGCTTCTGCGCCCGCCGGAAGGTCGGCAGATCCCGTTCCGCGACCTCGTCGCGCATCCACCCGTGATCGTCGCAGAAGATGGCCCGCAGGTCGTCGAGGCCGTCCAGGCGGGCGTTGACGAGGTCAACCCCGGTCCGGGCGTACGCGTCGAAGTTCACGCCTCCAAAGGTAGACGACTCAGCCGGGGCGTGGTGCGTCGATGTAGTGCGGGAGAAACCGCGCGTAGCCGTCGGTGATCAGACTGGCGCTCTCCCGCAGCCCGGCCCCCGCCGACTCGCCGTCGACGATCCAGCTGCCCAGCACCGTCCGGCTTCCGGCGAACTCGGGAAGCGCCCGGAACTCCTGGTAGCAGAAGCCCTCATCGCCGTAGTCACCCGGACTGGCCATTTCCCCGGTGGCGGTCACGATCCGCACCGCGGCGCCCTCCCGACCGAGCAGGGGCTTGGCCACGTACTCCGGCATGCCGCGCGGTCCGTCCAGGTATGCCGGCAGCAGCAGTTCGTGCCCCGGGTACAGCTCCCAGAGGACGGCCAGCAACGCCTTGTTGGACAGCAGCAGCTTCCAGGCCGGCTCGATCCAGGTGGTCGGGGTGCCCGGTCGCAGTGCCAGCGGCCCGTACGGCTCGGCGAGCATCCACTCCCACGGGTAGAGCTTGAAGCAGGTGGTGATCGGCCGATCGGCGGTGTCGACGAAGCGCCGGCCGTCCCAGCCGACGCTCTGGATCGGCAGCAGCTCGACGTCCAGCCCGGCCTGGCGGGCGGTCTCGGCAAGGTAGCCGGCGGTCATGTGGTCCTCGCCGGTCTCCTCCTCGCTGGACCAGACCACGTGCACCCGCCGGTCGTGCAGGCTCGCGCCGATCTTCGCCCAGGCTCCGACCAGCCGCTCGTGCAGGCTGTTCCACTGGTCCAACTCCGGCCGGGTGTGCTCCAGCCAATACCACTGGATGATGCTCGCCTCGACCAGCGCGGTCGGGGTGTCCGCGTTGTATTCCAGCAGCTTCGGCGGCCAGCTGCCGTCGTACCAGAGGTCGAAGCGGCCGTAGAGGGTGGGCGGCTGCTCGCGCAGCGACCGGGCGACGGCCTCGGCCGCGACGGCGGGGATGCCGAACTCGGCGTACCGGTTGCGGGCCACCACGTGCTCGGCGGCGGCCAGCGACATCCGGTGCAGTTCCTCGGTGGCCTCCTCCAGCCGCAGCACCTCGTCCAGCTCGAAGGCGTACGCTGCGGTCTCGTCCCAGTACGACATCACCCCGCCGTCGGGCAGCTCGGTGTCGACGTAGACGAGACCCTGCTCGCGGATGGTGGCGTCCCAGCCGGGGCGCGGGGTCACCTGGTCGCGACGCACGCTCAGCCGCCACAGGAGGCGAGGTGGGTGCCGAAGCCGCCTCGCTCGGGCACGGCCGCGCCGACCGGCTCGGCCGCGCCGCGTCCGGCGGCGGGCGCCGGGATCCGCATGGCCAGGGCCACGGTGTCAGCACCGCCGGCCGGCCCGAGGGCGCAGTCGTCATCGTCGTCGTCGGAGGGCATGTTGCAGCCGGAGAGGGCGAGCGCCAGGGCGGTGAGCGCGCCGAGCTGCACGGAGGCCGACCGGAGTCGGCGGCGAGGGCTTTGTTCCACGCCCATCGTTGTAGCCGATGAATGCCAAGCCTGTCCGCCCCGGGGGAGGGTGAAAGCGGGCTCGGGCGGGGTGGGAGCTGAGCGTTCCAGGCGGCCGGACGGGCGTTACGCTCGGCTCATGCTCCGTTCCGTCATCCTCGCCGCCTCCCGGTCATCCCGGGTCGAGCGGCTCGTCGCGACGGTCCCGTTCTCCCGGGACGTCGTGCGCCGGTTCGTCGCCGGCGCCAAGACCGACGACGCGTTGCGCGCGACCCGCGAACTCGTCGACGACGGTCTCGCGGTCACCCTCGACAACCTCGGCGAGGACACCGTCACCGGTGCGCAGGCCACCGCCACCCGCGACGAGTACCTCACCCTGCTGCGGATGCTCGCCGAGGCGAAGCTGACGCCGGCCGCGGAGGTGAGCGTGAAGCTGTCCGCGCTCGGCCAGGCGTTCGACGAGCAACTGGCCTACGACAACGCGCGGGCGATCTGCGCCGCCGCCGAGGCCGCGGGCACCACCGTCACGCTGGACATGGAGGACCACACCACCACCGACTCGACCCTGGACATCCTGGCCAAGCTGCGTAAGGACTTCCCCTCGACGGGGGCGGTGCTGCAGGCGTACCTGCGGCGTACCGAGTCGGACTGCCGCGAACTGGCCTCGACCGGGTCGCGGGTGCGGCTGTGCAAGGGCGCGTACTCCGAGCCGGAGTCGGTCGCCCACCAGTCGGCCCGCGAGGTCGACAAGTCCTACGTCCGCTGCCTCAACATCCTGATGTCCGGTGCCGGCTATCCGATGCTGGCCACGCACGATCCGCGCCTGATCGCCATCGGCGAGGACCGGGCCCGCTGGTTCGACCGTGACCCCGACCGCTTCGAGTTCCAGATGCTCTACGGGATCCGGCCGGAGGAGCAGGCCCGCCTGGTGGGCGAGGGCTACACCGTCCGCACCTACGTCCCGTACGGCGACGACTGGTACGGCTACCTGATGCGCCGCCTGGCCGAGCGCCCTGCCAACCTGGCGTTCTTCGCCCGCGCCCTCACCTCCAAGAAGTAACCTCCCGCCGGATCAGGCCCGCCGACAGTCCCCGGTCGGCGGGCCGCGACATCGTCCTTGACGGTTTTGGCTAATTGGGCTAGCTTTCTGGCTATGGCTACTAGCTTTGTCGGGCGGGCCGGTGGGCGGATCGCCTACGAGGTGCACGGACAGGGGACGCTTGTCGTTCTCGCGCACGGCATGGGGGAGGACCGCCACTCCTACCGGCACCTGATCCCGCTGCTGGTCGAGGCGGGCCACCGGGTCGCCTCGATCGACGTTCGGGGGCACGGCGACTCCAGCGCCGGCTGGCCGTCGTACGCCCCCGCGGAGGTGGGTGGCGACCTGCTCGCGGTGGTCCGCGACCTCGGCGACGGTCCGGCGGTCCTGGTCGGCAACTCCTCCAGCGCCGCGGCCGTGGTCTTCGCGGCGGCCGACGCGCCGGAACTGGTCCGCGGCATCGTGCTGGTCGGCGCGTTCGTCGCGCAACCCAGGCTCAATCCCTTCCTGCGCCTGGCCCAGGGCGCGGTGCTGCGCAGCCCGCGGCTGTTCGGGATGTTCCACCGCACACTCTTCCCCGTGCACCGCCCCGACGACGACGCGGAATACCGCAGGCGGTTGGTGACGGCGCTGCGCCGGCCCGGCCGGATGGCGCCGGTGCGCGGGGTGATCGAGCCGGTCGAGCCGCACTGGACCGCCCGCGCCCGGCAGGTACGGCAGCCGGTACTGGTGCTGATGGGCACGAAGGACCCCGACTTCCCCGACCCGGCCGCCGAGGCTCGGGCCGGCCGGCGGCTCTTCGAGGTCGCCGAGGCGCGCATGATCGCCGACGCCGGCCACTACCCGCACGCCGACCGGCCGGCGGCGATGGCCGCCGAACTGGTCGCTTTCGTGGCGGTGACCGATCGTGCCTAGGGCCGGGCTCAACCCGCAGGTCGTGGTGCGCGAGGCGGCCCGGCTCGCCGACGAGGTCGGGTACGAACGACTCACCCTCGCCGCACTGGCGAGCCGGTTCGGCGTCGCGCTGCCCAGCCTCTACAAGCACGTCAAGGGCGCCGACGCGCTGGCACAGCGGCTGTCCGCGTTGGCCACCGCCGAGATCGCCGACGAGATGACCACGGCCGCCGCCGGCCGCAGCGGCGAGGACGCGCTCCGGGCGGTCGCCGCCGCCTACCGCTCCTACGCCCGCCGGCATCCCGGCCGCTACCCGGCCACCCAGCGGGTGCCGGACCCGGCCGACCCGGAGCACCTGGCCGCCGGGCAGCGCGCGGTCGGCGTCGTCTACGCGGTCCTCCACGGGTACGGGATCGGTGGCGCCGCTGCGGTGGACGCGGTGCGGATGTTCCGCGCCGCCGTGCACGGCTTCGTCTCGCTGGAGGCGGCCGGTGACTTCGGCCTGCCCCACGAGGTGGACCGCTCCTTCGACCAGATGATCGCCGCGCTGGGCGTCGCGTTCCGCTCCTGGCCCGCGTTGGCGGAGCCCGGCGCTGCCTGACCGGTCAGCTGTCGCCGGCCGCCACCTTTCGCCGGCACCACCGCAAGCCTTACCCTTCGCCGGTGGATCAAGGGGGCCCTGCGGGCGACGACCAACCGATGCCGGCCGATGCGAAGCCGAACGACGTGACGGCGACTCCCCCCACGACGGCCCGCGACCCGGCGACCGAGGCGGCGCAACCTCCGGCGGTGGCGGCGCCCGGCGTCGGTCCGGTGCCCGGGAGCCGGCCGCGTCGACGGTGGCCACTGTGGGCGGCACTGGTCGCGGCGGTGCTGACGCTGAGCGGCGGCATTCCGGCGGTGCTGCGGGCCGGCGGGTTGTCCGACGGCGAGGTCGGCGAGCCGGCCACGGCCGCCTCGCCGACGGAGAACCCCACCACGATCGCCGCCCGACAGGTCGCCGAACGGATCAGCGCGCAGCTGGACGAACAGGCCGCCGCGCTGCTCAGCGGCGACCGGTCCGGGTTCCTCGGTATCGCGGACCCCGCCGCGCGGGGCGACCTGCGCCAGCGGTTCGCCGCGCTGCGGGCGCTGCGGGTGACCCGCTGGGAGGCCCGCCCGAGCGGCCTGCCCACGACGGCCGGCAAGGCCGGCGAATGGCGGCTGGCGGTCGAGTTCCAGTACTGCTTCATGGTGCCGGACTGCCGTCCCAGCCCGCTGATCGTCGAGACCCGGTGGCGTGACGGCGCCGAGCCTCGGCTGCTGGCGTTCGGGAGGTCGAAGACCGCGCCGTCGATCGGTGACCGGGCCAACGGGCAGCCGGGCAGCCTCCCGTGGGAGGTCAGCGAGCTGGCCACCAAGACGGGTAAGCGCACGATCGTGGCCGCCCCACCGGCATACCGTCACCGCCTGCCGGGCCTGTTGAAGCGGGCCGAGGCGGCGGCGAGGGTGGCCGACGAGTACGCGGTGACCGGTGTGACGCCCGACCGGTACCGGATCTTCTACGCCGGGCCGAAGGAGTGGAAGCGCTGGTACGGCGGCGACCGTCCGGAGTGGAGCGCCGGGTATGCGATCAACGTCGGTGGCGGTCACTACGAGGTGGTGCTCGCGCCGGACAGTTTCGACTACGGCCCCGGCCTCGACGAGGTGCTCCGGCACGAGTTGGCACACGCCGCCACGTTGCCCGAGAAGCGGGACTACTCGGACGGGTCGACCTGGTGGCTGGTCGAGGGGCTGGCGGAACTCGCGGCGGTCGACGGCCAACCCGTCGCCCGGTACGCCGGCCTGAGCGACACCCGGCGACTGGTCAAGGGCGACTGGGACGGCAAGCTCGACACGATCGCCCCCGGCGAGGACACCTCGGACAAGGCGGTGACCGGCAGCTACGGGATCGCGTACCTCGCCGCCCGCTACTTCCTCGACCGGTTCGGCGCGGAACGCCTGCTGGCCTTCGCCAAGGTCGTGCTGCACGATCGCCGGATCCCGCGGCAGACCTCCGAGGAGATCTTCGACGAGACCTGGGCCAGCCTGCACAAGGAGTGCGTCGCGTACATCCGGTCGGCGGTGCGCTGACCGGCGGCGCGGTGCCGCCGAGATCGACGAGGGCTCGTAGCATGTGCCCGTGCGCCGCACCGACTCGCCGCGGCTGCCCGCAGCCATGCGGCCCCGCCTGCTCATCGCCCTGCTAGCCGCCGCCGTCCTCACCCTCACCACCGCCGCCTCCTGTGGCGGCGACGAGCCGTCGATCGCGCTCTCCTCGGCCGCGCTGGCCACCGTGGCCGAGGTGATCGACGCCCCCGCCACGGTCACCGCCCGGGCGGCGGCCACCCTCACCGCGCCCGCCGACGGTACGTTGACGCGCCTGCGGGTCGAGCCGGGCCAGCGGGTCAAGCGCGGCCAGGTGCTCGCTGTGATCAACTCGCCGACGGCGCGGGAGCGACTCCGTCAGGCACGCACCGCACTCGACGCCGCCAGGCGTGCCGGTGGCGTCGGTGGCGGCGGTGACCTCGCCGGTTCCTGCGGGGCACCGACCGGGCAGCCGCCGAGGCACACACCGCCGCCCGCGCCGCGGCGGTGAGGATCAGCGATCCCAACCTCCGCAAGGCCCTGATCAAACAGGTCGACGCCGCGCAGCGCCGGTACGCCGCCGCCGCGCGTACCGCCGAACGGACGGTACGCGAGGTGCAGCGCGGCGTGCGCAACCTCAACTCCGCCGTGAACGCGCTGGCCACCGCCCAACGACTCCAGGCACAGCAGGCGTACGACCTGGCCAAGGCGACCGTCGACGCGCTGACCCTGCGGGCCCCGATCGCCGGGGTGGTGCAACCCGGCGGCGTGAGCGCCGGTGGTGGTTCGGCGGGTGCGCTCGCCGGGCTGCTGGAGTCGGGCGGCGTGCCGGCCGGGCTCGACCCGGGTGCCCTGGGTGCCGCGCCGGCCGGACCGCCGCCCGGGGTGGACAGCGCGATCCCGGTCGGTGGCCGGGTCACCGCCGGCACCCCCGTAATGACCGTCGTCGATACCGGTGAGTTGGGCCTGCTGGCGGAGGTCGACGAGACCGACGTGCTGCTGGTGCGGGTCGGGTTCACCGGCACCGTCGAGCTGGACGCGGTCACCGGCGCCACGTACGACGCGACCGTCCGGTCGATCGACGTGCTGCCCAGCACCTCCCCCCGGGGCGGGGTGAGCTACCGGGTCCGGCTCACCCTCGGTGCCGGCCGGTTCGGTGAGGCCGAGCCCGCACCGACCCCGCGTCCCGGCATGAACGCGGTGCTGCGGTTGCGGGTCCGGGAGGCGGCGGACGCGGTGACGGTGCCCGCCTCGGCGGTCTTCTCCGCGGACGGGCGGGACACGGTCTGGCTGGTCCGCGACGGCCGGGCCGACCGGGCGGTGGTCACCGTCGGGGTGCAGGGCCAGGATCTGGTGCAGATCGTCGACGGGGTGCGGGCCGGCGACCGGGTGGTCGTCCGCGGCGCCGACCAGGTCCGCGAAGGCCAGGAGATCGGGTGAGCCGGGCCGCGGCGGTCGAGGCGGTCGAGGTGTCCCGGACATATCACCTCGACGGCGTCTCCGTGTCGGCTCTGCGGGGCGTGTCGCTGACCGTCGGGGCGGGCGACTACGTGGCGTTGGTCGGGCCCTCCGGATCGGGCAAGTCCACGCTCATGCACCTGCTCGGCGGTCTGGACCGGCCGACCGCCGGCCGGCTGGTGATCGGCGGCCGGGAGGTGGGCACGCTGTCCCCACCCGAGCTGGCCCGGTTGCGCAACGAGACCATCGGCTTCGTCTTCCAGGCGTTTCACCTGCTGGCGCGCACCTCGGCACTGGACAACGTCGCGTTGCCGCTGGTCTACCGGGGGTTGGGCGCCCGCCAGCGGCGTGAGCGCGCCGCCGCGATGCTCGGGCGGGTCGGCCTGGGACACCGGCTGCACCACCGTCCCAACCAGCTCTCCGGCGGTGAGCAGCAGCGGGTCGCCATCGCCCGGGCACTGGTCACCGACCCGACCGTGCTGCTGGCCGACGAGCCGACCGGCAACCTGGACAGCACCACCGGCGCCGCCGTGCTGGAACTGCTGGAACGGCTCAACGCCGAGTCGGGGGTGGCGTTGGTGATGGTCACCCACGACGCTGAGGTGGCGGCCCGGGCGCGGCGGCGGATCGTGATGCGCGACGGGCTGGTCGTCGCCGACAGCGGAGTCGTTCCGGGCGACCGCGGGGCGAAGCCGGCTGCCGGGGCCGGCCCGTGAGGCTGACCGAGGCGTGGCGGGTGGCGTGGGACGCATTGCGGGCCAACCGGATGCGCAGCGCGCTGACCATGCTGGGGGTGGTCATCGGGGTGGCTTCCGTGGTGCTGCTGGTGGCCATCGGTACCGGCACCAAGCAGAAGGTGGAACAGCAGGTGGAGGGGCTCGGCTCCAACCTGCTGCTGGTCGTGCCGGGGCGACTCGACGTGGGCGCCGCGCCGGCGCTCTCCCCGCTGACCCTGCAGGACGTGGACGCGGTCGGCCGGGTGGTCGGCGACCCGGCCCGGGTGGCGGTCACGGTCGCCTCCGGCGCCACCGTCCGGGCCGGCGGCCGGGAGGATTTCACCACCGTGCAGGGGGTGCTGGAGACCACCCCCACCGTGTTCGCCCGGGAGCTGGCCCGGGGCCGGTACCTGACCCGCTCGGACGTGGACACCGGCCGGCGGGTCGCGGTGCTCGGCGACTCGGTCGCCCGGTCCCTCTTTCCCGACCGCGAGGCGGTCGGCCAGCAGGTCAACGTGGCCGGGGTCCGGTTCCGGGTGATCGGCGTCTTCGTCCCGCTGGGGCAGAGCCTCGGCGTCGACCGGGACGACGAGGTGCACATCCCGGTGACGGCGGCGCAGCGACTGTACGGCACCCAGCGGGTCGACGCGATCGCGGTGAAGGCACCGGACCGGGAGCGCATCGACGAGCTGGGCGAGCGGATCGTGGCCGAGTTGAACGACCGCCATCCCGGCACCGAATTCAGCGCCGTCACCCAGGAACAGATCCTCGGCGTGCTGGGCGACATCCTCGGCATCCTGACCGGCGTGCTGGCCGCCATCGCGGGCATCTCGCTGCTGGTCGGCGGGGTCGGCGTCTCCAACATCATGCTCGTCTCGGTGCGTGAGCGAACCCGGGAGATCGGGTTGCGCAAGGCGGTCGGCGCCCGGCCCCGGGACATCGGGATCCAGTTCCTGCTGGAGGCGGTGCTGTTGACCTCGGTGGGCGGGTTGATCGGGATGGCGCTGGGCGTGGGTGGTGCGCTGCTGGTGGCGGCCCTCTCGCCCATCCCGGCGGCGGTGACCTGGTGGTCGCTGGCGCTGGCGTTCGGCGTCTCGGCGGCGGTCGGGATCGTCTTCGGCGTGGTGCCCGCGCAGCGGGCCGGCCGGCTCGATCCGGTGGTGGCCCTGCGCGCCGAGTGACGCCCGCGTTACCGGCGGCCGAGGTTGATCGGAGCCGGAATTCCGGGTGCGGCACCCGACCAGGGGTTTTTCGCCGCGAGACCGGAGTCGAATCATGATCAGTTGCAGGAAGGGATCGCGCCGGTCACAGCCGCCCCGCTACCGTACTGGTAACACGCGCGTCGCCGGCCGCGCGGGAGGACCCGTGTGGCGGCACGCGCCGGGCATGGGATGGGTCGGGTGAGCCATGGCCGGGTCGCAGTCCGACGGTCGGCTGTCGGAGGTCAGGTTCCTGACCGTCGCCGAGGTGGCGACGGTCATGCGGGTGTCGAAGATGACGGTCTACCGGCTGGTGCACAGCGGCGAGTTGACCGCCGTGCGGGTGGGTAGGTCGTTCCGAGTGCCCGAGCACGCGGTGCACGAATATCTTCGCGGCGCCTTCCAGGAAACCGCCTGACCCACGTGCGGGGCCGGGCCGCGGCGGCCCGGTGAAGGGTCGTCGGCCGGGGGCGCGTTGGTCCCGCTGACGCATCCCCGCTACGCTGGACTCCGATCGTGACCACTGGTGCGCTCCGTCGCCCACCCCGCCGGTCCGGTCCCTGTCCGCAAGCGGTCGCCGACGCCACAAGCTCGTGGTGTCTCCCCGGTCGCGCCGCACGTTGCATCGAAAGGCTGTCGTATGGGCTCGGTGGTCAAGAAGCGCCGCAAGCGCATGGCTAAGAAGAAGCACCGCAAGCTGCTGCGTAAGACCCGCGTCCAGCGTCGCCGTCTCGGCAAGTGACGGTTGCCGGGCGCGTCCCGGCTCCGTCCTCGCCAAACCTGTCGACCCTCGGAGGCTCAGGTGATCAGGCCGTGGCTGCTCCGGCTCGGTCCCACCTGCCGGGGGAGGTGCCAGACATGACCCCCGGTGGCTCCCAGAGCCTTCCGGGGGTCGTCGTCGTGACCGGGGTCAGTCGATACCTCGGCGCACACGTCGCCGGCCGGCTCGCCGCCGATCCCCGGATCGACCGCGTCATCGGCATCGACCTGCCCGACTCGGGCCCAGAGGTCGGCGGCCTGCTCGACCAGGTCGAACGGGTGCACGTCGACCCCGGGTCGCTCGGCGGGCTCCTCGCCGACCTCGACGTCGACACCGTGGTGCATCTTGCCCTGGTCACCGCCCCCGATCCGCAGCACGGCGGTCGGGCGGCGATGAAGGAGCAGAACGTCATCGGCACCATGCAGCTGCTTGCCGCCTGCCAGCGGGCGCCCCGGCTCCGGAAGATCGTCGTCCGCTCGTCCACCGCGGCGTACGGCGCCTCGTTCCGGGACCCGGCCGTCTTCACCGAGGAGACCGAGCCGCGCGAGGTGCCGCGCGGCGGGTTCGGCCGCGACATCCTCGACATCGAGGGGTACGTCCGCGGCTTCCGCCGCCGGCATGGCGACGTCACCGCCACCGTGCTGCGGTTCGCGCCGTTCATCGGCTCCACGGCGGACACCACGCTGACCCGCTATTTCTCCCAGCCGGTGGTGCCCACCATCTTCGGCCGGGACGCCAGGTTGCAGTTCCTGCACTTCGACGACGCGTTGGAGGTGCTGCACCGGTCGGTCGTCGAGGATCATCCGGGTACGTACAACGTCGCCGGGCCCGGGGTGCTCGCGCTGTCCCAGGCGATCCGCCGGGCCGGCCGGATTGCCGTGCCGGTGTTGGAGCCGGGCCTGTCCGGCGCGGTCGCCCTCGCCCGGACCATGGGCTTCGGCCGCTACGGCCTCGACCAGGTCGACCTCTTCGTGCATGGCCGGGTGGTGGACATCTCCCGGCTGGAGCACGAGTACGGTTTCACGCCCCGCTCGACGGCCGTCGCCTTCGACGACTTCATCCGCGCGCACCACGGCCGTGCCGTGGTGACCCGGGAACAGCTGGCCGCCGCCGAGCAACTGGTGCTCGACCGCATCCGGCAGGTCCGTGCCGCCGTCCGGGAGCGGTCGTGACCGGGCCGGACGACCAGCGTGACGACTCCCGGCTGGAGGACCGGTACGCCGTACCGCCGCCGGTCGTGCCGGACGCGGACCCGGTGCGGCGCAACGGGTATCAGCCGGCCCTGCCGGCCGTGCCGGATCAGCCGGGCGATGTCTGGGACCGTCGGGTCGCCGGCGGCCTGGCCTTCCTGCGTCGGCGGTTGGCCGGCGACTACGAGGTGGACGAGTTCGGCTTCGACCCGGAGCTGACCGAGGCGGTCTTCCATCCGCCGCTGCGCCGGCTCTACCGGGACTGGTTCCGCACCGAGGTCAGCGGCCTGGAGAACGTGTCCGACGGGGCGGGACTGGTGGTCGGCAACCACTCGGGCACCGTGGCCCTGGACGCGCTGATCCTCTCCACCGCCCTGCACCACGAGCACCCGGCCCACCGCCATCTGCGGCTGCTCGCCGCCGACCTGGTCTTCCGGGTGCCGTTGGTCTCCGAGATCGCCCGCAAGACCGGGGGCACGGTGGCGTGCAGCCCCGACGTGGAGCGGTTGCTGCGCGGCGGCGAGCTGGTAGGCGTCTTCCCGGAGGGCTTCAAGGGCGTCGGCAAGCTGTACGCGGAGCGCTACAAGCTGCAACGCTTCGGTCGGGGCGGCTTCGTCTCGGCGGCGCTGCGCACCGGCACCCCGATCATTCCCGTCGCCATCGTCGGCGGCGAGGAGATCTACCCGATGCTCGCCGACATCAAGCCGCTCGCGCGGCTGCTCAAGTTGCCGTACTTCCCGGTGACGCCGACCTTCCCGTGGCTCGGGCCGCTGGGCATGGTGCCGTTGCCCAGCAAGTGGCTGATCGAGTTCTGCCCGCCGATCCCGACGGCCCATCTGGTCGACTCCGCGGACGATCCGCTGGTCGTGTTCAACCTCGCCGACCAGGTGCGGGAGACTATCCAGCAGACCCTGTACCAGTTGCTGGAACGGCGTCCGGATCCGTTCGGCCCCTAGACTCCAGGTGCACCGAGAAGCGGCGCCGCAACGCCAGCCCGCTACCGGTCAGGAGCAGCGGCCCGGGACGGGGCCAAGATCGTCGCTGGTGGTGGTGGCGTGCCGGCCGCAGGCGATGGCGGCGCGCAGTGCGTCGGCGCGATCGGCGACCGACTCCAGCAGGGCCAGCGACTGCGAGGTACGTCCCCGGTCGGCCCGGGTGCCGCTACCGGTCAGCGCGTCGAGGGACCGCCGCTGCCGGGTGAGGAACGCGTCGACCGCGTCCAGGGCCGCGGGATCCGAGCGCTGGGTGGCCGCCCCGGTGAGCAGGCGTACGCCCTGCCGGGTGTCCGCGTCCATGTCGTCCAGCACCGCGCTGTACCCGGCTCGGTTGCCCCGCAGCGAGGACGCCTCGGCAAGGCGGGTACGGGCGAAGTCGAGGAAGAGTTGGCCCCGGCTGATGTCGGATCCGGTCAGCGCGAGCTGGGCCCGTTCGGTGCCGCGCTTCATCCCGTAGAGCGCGTCACCGGGTACGGCGTCTTCGCTGGCGGCCGAGATGCCGGAGACGGCGACGGCGCCGACCGCGATGCCGACCAGGATCGCACCCCGGGCCCGGGCCCGGCGGGCGGTGACGGCCGGCAGCAGTGATGCGCGGCCGGAGGTCGATCTCTCCACCGGCTGAGCTGCGGCGGGTGTGCCGATGCCGTCGCGGGTGGCGGTGGCCAGCAGCATCGCCCGCAGGCCGGTCCGGAATTCCGGGTCGACCTCGGCCGCGGGCGGGCTGGTCCCGAGCTTCTGGCCGAGCAGGACGAGCGGCACGAGCTGGCCGTCGTCCCGGGATCGGACGTGATGGCGTCGGCCGCCGTTGGCTTCGTCGAGAAGCTGCGCGAAGCGCTCGGCGCGCCGACGGGAGAAGAGGGCGTTATCCACCGCGGCACCTCCTCTCGCTGGTCACGGCCGGTCGGCCGGGTGCACCGCCAGCGACCGATGACCTCGTGACACCACGGCGAAGGCCGTCGTTGGCATCGTCGCAGGTCATCCGGAGGGGCCCGGGTGTTCCCGGCCTGTAACCGGTCGCACCCGGAAAAACGCGCCGGGCCGGGAGCGGGTTACGGGCCGGCCGGTGCCGAAATTACGCAAAGTGATCGCTTCTTGGTCACGGAGAGTGCGAAGCCACCAGGGCTACCGGTGGTGGCTGCGACGGTGCCGCCGGTCCGGGTCACGGCTGGAAACCGTCTGGGAGCAGCCGGGCCAGGGCGCGGACGGCCCGGTACTGGAGTGCCTTGATCGCGCCCTCGTTCTTGCCCATCGCCCGGGCCGTCTCCGCCACCGAGAAGCCCTGGAGGAAGCGGAGGACGATGCACTCCTGCTGCTCGGGATTGAGGCGCTTGACCGCCGTCAACAGTGCGACGTTTGTGATGTGTTCCACCACCGCGGCCTCCGGGCTGCCCTCCGGGCCCCGGTCCTCGCGGTCGGCGTCGAGCACGTCGCCGGTGGTCACCTCCAGCCGGTACCGGCCGGACTTGAAGTGGTCGGCGACCAGGTTGCGCGCGATGGTCACCAACCAGGCCCCGAGGTCGCGGCCCTGCCAGGTGAAGCTGCCGATCCGTTTGAGGGCCCTCAGGAAGGTGTCGGAGGTGAGGTCCTCGGCGAGTTGCCGGTTGCCGACCCGGAAGTAGACGAAGCGGAAGACGGTGTCGACGTAACGGTCGTAGATCAGCCCGAACGCCTCGGCCTCGCCGGCCTGGGCGCGTTCGACCAGAGCCCAGACCTCGGTGGCCGGGTCGGACGGGTCGGGACGGCTCGGGAATCCGGTGGAGGTGCCGGTCGAGGCGCTCACCGCCGGAAGTACCGCGGTCTCGGTCGTCGACACCTCGGTCACCGGAGCGTCACCGCCGCGGCGGGCCTGTGCCGGCATCGTCGGCCGGCTCGGCGAGGCGACCCGACCCCCGGCGGGTTTCGCGTTGCCGCCGGGTACCGGTGGTCGATGCGGTGGCTCGTTCTGGTGTGGCCGGCTGCCCACCCGCCCCGCGGCGCTCTCGCCCCGGACGGTGAGGTTGCCCGTCACATCCTGCGGGCTGTGGGCGCCGCCGCGTTCGTTGACCGGCGTACGGGCGACCGGACCGGTCAGTCCGACCGGGCGTTCCACGAAACCGAAGGCGGTCATCGCACCGTCTCCGTTCCGTGGGTCGGCGCCGCGTGGGCGACGACCGGCCGACCGGCCGGGTCACCACCGGGCAGCGCGGCTCCGGGGCGTGCCGACGGGCGGCAGTTCCCCTTGAGGTGCTGGTCCAATGCGCTCAACGGCACGGGGGCCTCCTCGGGCTGAGGGGTGTCGACTCACGGCAAATGGGGTGAGCCGACCCGAGTGATGATAGGGCCAACGTCACCCGCGCGTGGCAAGTCCGTTACACAGGGCCGAAGTATTTCCCGACGTGTCGCACACCTGGCGGACCGGTTGTCCGTCGGGTGTGGTTGACAATCGATCGCCCGGCTGTTCCCTGGCGGAGTCGCCGTTCGGCCTGGTAGCGGGCCAGATCGGCCGGGCGGGAGCCGGCCGGGCGGCGGCCGGCACGGCGCCCCGCCCCGACGCCGGCAGCGACCTGTCACCACGCCGGTCCGGCACCGTGGGTGACGCCGCCCCAGTTCCGTGCACGGGACCGCGTCGAGCGTCCTGGGCGCGGTCCGCGTTGTGCCAAGAGGAGCATGGCGCCGACCGGTGGACGCGAGACGTGGCCGACCGGATCGCGCTGTGCCAGACTCAGCCACCGTGCGGGCCGGTGCTCGCGGCGCATCCGTCGGTGGCCGAGTCGGCGGTAGTAGGCGTGCCGCACCCGGAGACCGGGGAAACTGTGCGGGGAGACCGGGGAAACTGTGCGGGGAGACCGGGGAAACTGTGCGGGCGTACCCGGCGCCAGCGTCGGGGGACCGGGTGACCGGGGCGGAGCTGATCGTGCCGTCCCCGGCGGCCCTGCCCGAGACTGACCAGTCGGCACCGGCCGGCACGACGGAGGAGACCGATGCGTGAGCCCCGCCTGACCCTGATCACCCGACCCGGCTGTCATCTGTGCGAGGACGCCAAGGCGGCGCTCGACCGGGTGGTCGCGGTCACCGGCGACCGGTGGACCGAGCGGGACGTCAGCGGCGATCTCGAAATGGAACGCGAGTACGGCGACCGGCTGCCCGTGGTGCTGCTCGACGGCAGGGAGCACGGCTACTGGCGGGTCGAGGAGGAGCGGCTGCTGAGGGAGCTGACCACCCCGCAGCTGTAGCGCCCGCGCTGGTGGCGGCGGATAGGCTGCGGCGATGACTTCGGCATGTCCGCACCTGGTGTGGGACTGGAACGGCACCCTGCTCAATGATCTCGATCTGGTCGTGGCCTGCACCAATGCGGTGTTCGCCAGCGAGGGCGGGCCGACGGTGACGGCGGACGAGCACCGGGTCCGGTTCCGCCGGCCGATCGCCGACTACTACGCGGAGGTGCTCGGCCGAGCGGTGGACGACGAGGCGTTCGGCCGGCTGGACAAGATCTTCCATGACGCGTACCGCCTGGGCCTGACCACGTGTGCGCTGGCGCACGACGCGTTGGACGCGATGGCGGCCTGGCCGGGCAGCCAGTCGCTGCTGTCGATGTGGTTCCACGACGAGCTGGTGCCCGCGGTCCGCACCTACGGGTTGACCGGGCGGTTCGCCCGGGTGGACGGGCTGCGGGCGCAGGTCGGCGGTGACCGCAAGGCGGAGTCGTTGGCGCGGCACCTCGACGAGCTGGGGGTGGACGGCGGTTCGGTGGTGCTGATCGGCGACTCGGTCGACGACGCCGACGCCGCGCTCTCGGTTGGCGGTCGTGCCGTCCTGTACGCCGGCGGTTTCACCGCCCGTGCCCGTCTGCGCTCCTCCGGTCACCCGGTCGCCGACACGCTCACCGAGGCCGTGCAACTCGCCCACCAGGAGAGCACGCCGCGCGTGATTGGTCAGAGAAGTCGGGATTGAGCAATAATCGCGCGGGCGGCCGTGGTGAGCGGCCACGGTCGATCTTGCGGGACGGAGGGGCTGGTGAAGGCGCGGCGCGTGCCGACAAGATCGCGATTTGTGCACGTCTTCACAAGCGCCTACTCTGTAGTTCCGACGCGCCCCGCTAGCACAGCCGGCATCACCGGTCGCCAGTGGGAGTCCCGAAACGGCCGGCCGTTGGAGTTGGTCGAGGATCGCACCGCACGGAGTCTCATGAGTCAGCACCGTCACCCCGGCGCGCCCGGCCGCGCCGGTGCCGTACCGGCGCTCCCGGACCTGCCCGAGGCGACGGTGGCCCGGCTCCCCGAATACCTCCGTGCCCTGCACAATCTCGCCGAAACCGGTCACGAGACGGTTTCCAGCGAAGGGCTGGCCAGCGCCGCCGGGGTGAACTCGGCCAAGCTTCGCAAGGATCTCTCCCAGCTCGGCTCGTACGGCACCCGTGGGGTCGGCTACGACGTCGCGTTGCTGATCGAGCAGATCGAGTATGTGCTCGGGCTCACCCAGCGTCGGGCCGTGGCCCTGGTCGGCGTCGGTAATCTCGGTCACGCCCTGGCCGGCTACGACGGCTTCGCCAGCCGCGGCTTCCGGATCGCCGCCCTCTTCGACGCCGACCAGGAGCGGGTCGGCGAGGAGATCAACGGTCTGGTCGTCCGGCACGTGGACGAGCTGCCCCGGGTGGCTGCCGAGGAGTCGATCGCGATAGGCGTCATCGCCACCCCCGCGACGGCCGCCCAGCGGGTGGCGGACCAGCTGGTCGCCGTCGGTGTGACCAGCATCCTGAACTTCGCGCCGTGCGTACTCTCGGTCCCCGAGGGGGTGGACGTGCGCAAGGTCGACCTCGCCATCGAGCTGCAGATCCTGTCGTTCCACGAGCACCGCAAGGCATCCCTGACCGCGCTCCCCGCCGCCGGTGGGTCCGCCCTCACCGCCCTGCCCGGCGGCCTCGCGGTCACCGAGAGCCAGGAGGCGATCGGCACGTGAAACTCCTCGTCGTCGGCGCGTCGTACCGCACCGCACCGGTCGCCACCCTGGAGCGACTCGCGGTGTCACCCAGCGGGCTCGACCGCACCCTGGACCGCCTGATCGCGCAGCCGTACGTGAGCGAGGCCGTCCTCGTCTCCACCTGCAACCGGGTGGAGGTCTACGCGGCGGTGTCCGGTTTCCACGGTGGTCTCGGTGACATCTGCGCCGTCCTCGCCGAGCAGGCCGACTGCCCGCCGGCCGCCCTGGCCAGCCACCTCTACGTGCACTTCGACGCCGCCGCGGTGGACCACGTCTTCCGGGTGGCCGCCGGCCTGGACTCGATGGTGATCGGCGAGGCCCAGATCCTCGGTCAACTGCGCGACGCCTATCACTGGGCCAGCGGGGCGGACACCGCCGGGCGGTTGCTGCACGAGCTGATGCAGCAGGCGCTGCGGGTGGGTAAGCGGGCGCACTCGGAGACCGGCATCGACCGCGCCGGTCAGAGCGTGGTCACGGCCGCGTTGGGGCTGGCCGCCGGCCACCTCGACGACGACCTCACCGACCGTCCGGCGCTGGTCGTCGGGGCGGGTGCGATGGGCTCGCTGGGCGTGGCGACGCTGTCCCGGCTCGGTGCCGGGCCGCTGACCGTGACCAACCGGAGCACCGACCGGGCGGTCCGGCTGGCCGAGTCGTACGGCGCGGGTGCCCGGCCGATGGCCGAACTGGCCGACACGCTTTCCACGGTGGACATCGTAGTGGCCGCCACCGCCTCGACCGAACCGGTCCTCACCCGCGAGGTGGTCGCCGCGGCGACGGCCGAGCGTGGTCCGGAGCGCGGGCCGCTGGTCCTGCTCGATCTGGCCGTACCCCGCGACGTCGGTCCCGGCGTGGCCGAACTCCCCGGCGTCGAGGTGATCGACATCGACCGGATGGCGGCGCTGCTCGCCGATGGTCCGGTCGCCGCGGACGCCGCCGCCGTCGAGCGGATCGTGGCCGGCGAGGTCGAGTCCTTCCTCACCTGGCTGCGCGGCGCCGACGTGGCTCCGACCGTCGCCGCGCTACGTGGCCGGGCCGACGACGTGGTCGCCGCCGAGCTGCGCCGGCTCGCGCAGCGCCGCCCGGACCTCACCGACGACCAGCGCGCCGAGGTGGCCCGCACCGTGCACCGGGTGGTTCAACGGCTGCTGCACCAGCCGACCGTGCGGGTCCGCCAACTCGCTGCGGAGCCCGGCGGTGACCAGTACGCGGCCTTGCTGCGCGAGCTGTTCGACCTTCAGGTTCCGCAGACCTCGCCGGTGGACACCGTCCCCGACATCACCCCACCGACCGGAGGCGAGCGATGAGCGAGGGCATGCGCGGACGGCTGCGTCTCGGCACCCGCGGCAGCAAGTTGGCGATGGCCCAGTCCAGGCAGGTCGCCGACGCGCTGACCGCCCGGACCGGACGTCCCGTCGAACTGGTCGAGGTGGTCACCGCCGGTGATCGGTCCAGCGCTCCGGTGCACCGGCTCGGCGTCGGCGTGTTCGTCTCCGCGCTGCGTGACGCGCTGGTCGCCGGGACGATCGACTTCGCGGTCCACTCGTACAAGGACCTGCCCACCGCGACCGCACCCGGGCTGCACATCGCCGCGGTGCCGCCGCGGCAGGATCCCCGCGACGCGCTCGTCGCCCGGGACGGCAGGACGTTGGCCGAGCTCGCTCCCGGAGCGAATGTCGGCACCGGCGCGCTGCGCCGGATCGCCCAGCTGCACGCGCTGGGCCTGCAACTGTCGGTCACCCCGATCCGGGGCAACATCGACACCCGGCTGGGCCGGGTGCTCGGGCCGGAGGCCGACCTGGACGCCGTCGTGCTGGCCCGGGCGGGTCTGGCCCGCATCGACCGGGCCGACGCGATCACCGAGACGCTCGACCCGATGCTGATGCTGCCGGCTCCCGCACAGGGCGCGCTGGCGGTGGAGTGCCGGGTCGACGACCCGGATCTGGTCGAACTGCTCGCCACGCTCGACGACGCACCGTCGCGCGCCGCGGTCACCGCGGAACGGGCGATGCTGGCCACCCTGGAGGCCGGATGCTCCGCTCCGGTCGCCGCCTACGCCATCGTCGCCGAAGGCGAGCCAACCGGCTCCGGCGCCGAAGGCGATGTCGTCCAGGAGATCTACCTGCGCGGGGCGGTGATCAGCCCGGACGGCACCCGTGAGATCCGGCTGTCCCGCACCGGAACGCCCGCCGACGCGGCGGAGATCGGCAAGGCACTCGCCGCCGAACTCCTCGAACTCGGCGCCGACTCGATCCTCGGCCCGCACGAACACGACGCCCCGGGGACCCAGCAATTTGGGAGCACAGAATGACCCGCACCCGTAAGCCCGTAGGCCGTATCGCGTTCGTCGGGGCTGGACCCGGCGACCCGGGCCTGCTGACCCGCCGGGCGCACGACGCCCTGGTTGAGGCCGACCAGGTGGTGTACGACCGGGGAGTCCCCGAGTCGCTGCTCGACGTCGTCCGGGCCGAGGCCAGGCAGGACGCCCAGTTCACTCCGGCGGAGGGCGCGCCGGGCGATGTGGCGAAGGTGCTGATCTCGGCCGCCCGCTCCGGTCAGAACGCGGTGCACCTGGTGGCCGGCGACCCGTTCGGCCACGACTCGGTGGTCAAGGAGGTGCAGGCGGTGGCGCGTACCGCCGCGCACTTCGAGGTGGTGCCCGGGGTGGGGCAGGCCGAGGGGGTGGCCACCTACGCGGGTGTGCCGCTGCCGGGTGTGCGGACCGCCGCCGACGTCGAGGACGTCGGAGCCTTGGATTTCGACGCGCTGGCCGCCGCAGTGCGGCGCGGCTCGCTGGCCCTGGCGGTCGACGCCGGTGATCTCGCCGCGATCCGCGACGGGCTGCTCGCCGCCGGGGTGGACGGGACGACCGACGTCGGGGTGACCGGGGACGGCACCGGGGAGACGCAGTACACGACCACGTCGAGCGTGGACTCCTTCGTCGCGGCGGCACTCGGCTTCACCGGCCGGGTCGTGCTGACCGTCGGCGACGGCGTGGGTCAGCGGGACAGGCTCAGCTGGTGGGAGAACCGCCCGCTGTACGGCTGGAAGGTGCTCGTACCCCGGACCAAGGAGCAGGCCGGCGCGATGAGTGCCCGGCTGCGCGCGTACGGAGCGATCCCGTGCGAGGTGCCGACGATCGCGGTGGAACCGCCGCGTACCCCGGCACAGATGGAGCGGGCGGTCAAGGGTCTGGTCGACGGCAGGTACGCCTGGGTGATCTTCACCTCGGTCAACGCGGTGCGGGCGGTCTGGGAGAAGTTCGCCGAGCACGGTCTGGACGCCCGGCACTTCGGCGGCGTCAAGATCGCTTGTATCGGCGATGTCACCGCCGACGCGGTCCGCGCGTTCGGCATCCAGCCGGAACTGCTCCCCGCCGGTGAGCAGTCGTCCGAAGGGCTGTTGGCCGAGTTCTCCCCGC
The DNA here is from genome assembly GCF_019697375.1 of Micromonospora tarapacensis. Classification (NCBI taxonomy): domain Bacteria; kingdom Bacillati; phylum Actinomycetota; class Actinomycetes; order Micromonosporales; family Micromonosporaceae; genus Micromonospora; species Micromonospora tarapacensis. Next base: position 428,753 of record NZ_JAHCDI010000003.1, read on the forward strand.
ACGACGAGGTGCTCGATCCGGTCGGCCGGGTGCTGCTGCCGCGCGCCGACATCGCCACCGAGACGCTCGCCGCCGGGCTCACCGAGCGCGGTTGGGAGGTCGACGACGTGACCGCGTACCGCACGGTCCGGGCCGCTCCGCCGCCCGCCGAGATCCGGGACGCGATCAAGTCGGGCGGGTTCGACGCGGTGCTCTTCACCTCGTCGTCCACGGTCCGGAACCTGGTCGGCATCGCCGGCAAGCCACATGCGCGTACCGTTGTCGCTGTCATCGGGCCCAAGACGGCGGAGACCGCGACGGAGTTCGGCCTGCGGGTCGACGTCCAGCCCCCGCACGCGTCGGTGCCCGATCTGGTGGAGGCGCTCGCCGGCTACGCCGTCGAGCTGCGGGAGAAGCTCGCCGCGATGCCGGCGAAGCAACGTCGCGGTTCGAAGGTGCAGGGGCCGACCGCGCTGAGGTTCCGGTAGTCGCTGAGGTTGTTCCGGTAGTAGTCGTCAGGGAGGGCCAGATGCCGTACCCCGAGATGCGGCCCCGCCGGCTGCGGCGCACCGCTGCGGTGCGGCGGCTGGTCTCCGAGACCCGCGTCGACCCGGCCGAACTGGTCGTGCCGATGTTCGTCAAGGAGGGGCTGAGCGAGCCACGGCCCGTAGCCTCGATGCCCGGGGTGCTCCAGCACTCGCGCGATTCGCTGCGCAAGGCGGCGGTGGAGGCGGTGCAGGCCGGCGTCGGCGGGATCATGCTGTTCGGGGTGCCGGCGTCGCGCGACGAGTGTGGCTCCGGCGGCACCGATCCGGACGGCATCCTCAACGTCGCGATCCGGGACGTGGTCTCCGAGGTCGGCGATGCCACCGTGGTGATGAGCGATCTCTGCCTGGACGAGTTCACCTCGCACGGCCACTGCGGGCTGCTCACCCCGACCGGCGAGGTCGACAACGACGCCACCCTCGCCGCGTACGCCGAGATGGCGGTCGCCCAGGCCACCGCCGGGGTCACCATGGTCGGCCCGTCCGGGATGATGGACGGCCAGGTCGGGGTGGTACGCCGGGCACTGGACGCGGCCGGTCACACCGACGTGGCCGTGCTGGCGTACGCCGTGAAGTACGCCTCGGCGTTCTACGGCCCCTTCCGGGACGCGATGGAGTCGGCGCTGGAGGGGGACCGGCGCACCTACCAGCAGGACCCGGCGAACCTGCGCGAGTCGCTGCGCGAGGTCGCGTTGGACGTCGCCGAGGGCGCCGACATCGTGATGGTCAAGCCGGCGCTGCCGTACCTCGACGTGGTCGCCGCGGTCCGTGCCGCGGTGGACGTCCCGGTCGCCGCCTACCAGGTCTCCGGCGAGTACGCGATGGTCGAGGCGGCTGCCGCGAACGGCTGGATCGACCGGGAGCGGGTGATGCTGGAGACGCTCACCTCGATCCGCCGGGCCGGCGCCCAGATCATCCTCACCTACTGGGCCGTCGAGGCGGCCCAACTGTTCCACGAGCGCTACTGACCCCTGCCCGCCGAGCCCGGCCGGCGCACCGCCGGCCACCACGGCCACCACTCTGAGTATAGATTCCCCGCCCCCACCTCTACCCTCCGCGCGCCCTTTGCTCTGCTTCAACCCACGCAACAGTCACGGCTTGTTACGACCGGCCACATGGCAACCGAACTTCGCCGTCGCTCCAGTGCTGGTCAGCCCCGATTGCGTGGGTTGAAGCAGAGCAAAGGGCGGGAGGTGTGACCCGGCAGCGGCGTGAGAGAGCAACGTCGCCGTCACACAGAGTGATTGTTACGCAGAGTGGCGCACGCAGCAGGATGCCGGTCAGGTGGGCGGGATATCCACAGGCTTGTCCACAGGGATTGCCGGACTGGTGTCCCGGGCGGCAGGGTCGGTGGATGGCTTCCGTTTGCGAACCCCCGGATCTCGGCCCGACGGTCGGGCCGTTTCCCATCGCCGGTCTGGTGCGGCGGGCGCGGCGGATCGTGGGGCTCAGCCAGCAACGGATGGGCCGGTTCGCCAAGGTCGCGCCGTCGACGGTCGCGCGGGTCGAGGCGGGCACACTGACGCCGAGCCTGGCGGTGCTGGAGCGCCTGCTCGGCGCGGCCGGCCTCTATCTCGTGGCCGTCGACCAGGACGGGCGTGTCGTACTGCCGATGGAGGTCTGGGACGACACCCTGGATGGTGCGGGCCGTCGCTACCCGGCACACCTGGACACCATCCTGGATCCGGAGGCCGGCGAGTGGTGGGCGGACATCTACGGCCTGGCCCGCCCGCCTGAGACGTACCATCGCTGCCCGATGGATCGGGAGGCCCGGCGACGCCGTAGCCAGTGGGAGGTGCGGGTGGCCAAGTACCGCAATGTCCCGCCGCCTCCGGATCCCCGGACCTGGGACTGAGGGCCGGAGCCGACGGTTCAGCGTGTCGCGTCGAGCCGGTGGACCAGGTCGGCGACGTCGACGCTGTACTCGCACCAGTCCCGGTCGGTGCGGTAGCCCAGCTCGGCGTTGACCTTGAGCATGGCCTCGTTGGCCTGGGCGTTCCAGGTCTGCACCTCGGTCAGCTGCGGCTCGGCCGAGCGCAGCTCCAGCAGCATCCGCGCCTTGATCGCGCGGTCGATCCCGTAGCCCCGGTGATCCTGCACCACGATGGTGTCGTACTGGTCGGCGCGGGTCGGGTGCTGCGCCGGCACCACCACCTCGGTCAGGCCGGCCACCTCACCGGTCTGCTCGTGCAGGGCAAGCACGATGTACGGTTTCATCCCCCGCCGGTGCAGGCAGTCGAGGCTGTCCCGCAGCCGCTGCGGATCGTACGAGCTGGGTCGCAGCTCGCCGTCCTCGACGTCCCGGATCTCGGCCTTGGCCCGCGCGTACGTCTCCATCAGCTCGTCCGGCGGGCCGCCGGGATGGAAGTCCACGCGGTAGCCCGTGCCGAGCCCGGTGGACATTCCGGCCAACTCGCCCCAGTCGACGCCGGAGAGGTCGAGCACGCTCCGGGTCTCGACGTACTCCCGGCTGAAGCGGAGCGACTCGTAGAAGGCGACGGCGGGAGTGTCGCCCACCACCTCCACCCCGATCGACTCGAAGCCCTCCTGGTAGACGCGGCGGGCGGCGCGCAGCACCAGATCACGGCCGAGACCGCCGCGCCGGACGGACGGGTGGACCAGCACCTCCAGCACGCCGATGTTGCCGAGCAACAGCACGTGCACCTGGCCGAGAATGGCACCGGGGGTGCCGTCGGCGGCCGGCTCGTCCTGGGCCACCCAGGAGATCCGCCGCTCGCCCGGCATCACCTCGGCGAGGTATTCCCGCAGGGAACTCACCCGCCACGGCGGGTCCTGCGGAAGATCGGCCGCCAGGACCGCGTTGAGCGTGTCCAGCAGCGACGCGATCTCGGCGGACGACGCGGTCCTGGGGTCCCACTCGCGCACCATCACCCGTCTAGCTTGCCGTTAACCGCAGCTCGGGGGAAGTGTCCAGTTCTCCAATGTACGCGGACGATCACCTCACGTGCGGCTGGCCTGTCCGTACCGGTTGGCCGCGTCGAACACCGCCTGGGCATACCTGCGGACGTCGTTGTACGACAGGATCGCGTTCCACCAGTCACCCGGGATGGTGAGGTTCCGGCCTCCCTTGCACAGGTACATGCCGGCGGCCAGCGCGGCATCGTGGATGTTGTGCGGGTCCTCGCGGCCGTCGTTGTCCGCGTCGGCGCCGATCTCCTGCCAGGTGGTCGGGATGAACTGCATCGGCCCGATCGCCCGGTCGTAGGTGGTGTCGCCGTCCAACTCGCCGCGGTCGGTGTCGGTGATCCGCATCCGGCCGCCCTGGCCGTCGAGCGGCAGACCGATGATCTCCGGAATGGCCCGGCCGTCCGTGCCGAGCCGGGCGTTGTTGGCCTGCCCGTGTTGGGACTCGACCATGCCGACCGCGGCCAGGGTGGTCCAGCTCAGGCCGCAGCTGCGGTTGGTCTCGGCGAGGACCAACTCGGTGTAGCCGTACGCCTGCATGGCGATCGGGTCGATGCCGACCTTGGCGCCGACCTCGCGGGCCCAGCCGGCGAGGGCGTCGGACGGGCGCCCGCCGGTCGGTGGAGCTTCACCCGGCGCGGCCGGCGGCGTCGCGCCCGGGGCAGCGTCGCGGTGGGCGGCGGGAGGTCACCGAGCGGCGGCAGGTCGCCGGGCGGCGGTGTCCCGTCGGACGGCGCGAGGTCGCCGGGCCCGGCGGACACACCCCGTCGGCGTCCGCCGCAACCGGCCTGGGTGCGCCGAGAGTTGCCGGCACCAGCAGCGCACCGGCGGTGGCGGTCGCCGCCACCAGGGCGAGCAGGAACACGCCGGGCAGGGTCAGCCGCCCGCTGGGCCGCCGCGACCAGTCGCGAGCCGCCCGGACCGTGGCGCGTGGCCCCGGCAGGCGTACGGCGGGCGCGAAGGGGAGCCGGCGGCGCCGGGCGGTCGGCGAGCCGGCGTCCGGTGTGGACCCGTCGGGCCCGGAATCCGGCGGCCCGCCGGATTCCGGTGCGGGCCGTCGGGGCCGGGGCAGCCTGGTGGCCGGTCCGTCCGGGTCGGCGCCGTAACCGGCGCGCGGCGTGGCCGGTCGGAGGGGCCGAAGGGTCGTGCGCTCTTCGCCGTCTGCCACAAGTCGAGTATCACCCATGTCCGCGCGGACGTCAGGTCCGGTCGTAGGCTGAGGCAATGCCCCGGTACGAGTTCCGATGCCGCGCCTGCGGCGACACTTTCGAGGTCAATCGCCCGATGGCCCGCGCCGGCGAGCCAGCCGCCTGCCCGCAGGGGCACTCCGACACGGTGAAGCTGCTCTCCACGGTCGCGGTCACCGGCCGGGGTGGTGGCGCGCCGGGTGGCACGCCACCACCTCCACCCGCCGCCGCCGGCGGCGGCTGCTGCGGTGGTGGCTGCGGCTGTTGAGGCCGGCCCCGGCCGAGCGCGGTTGGTGATCCGGGTGATGCCTGTCTTGTCCGGACGCAGGGTCCGATGGCACCTTGGGTCGGAGCCTCGACCGGCCGTTCTCACGATGCGTGATGATCTGGTGTCGGGAAGTATGGAGCCGAGACCAGGGGGGAGGTTCCACGCATGTCGCCACGGATCCACCTCCCGAGCGGCTGGGTGACGTTCGTCTTCACCGATATCGAGGGCTCCACCAGGTTGGCGCAGCTGCTCGGGCCGGGTTACCGGCCGGTGCTGGCGGAGCACCGGCGGCTGCTGCGCCGGACGATCGCGGCGACCGAGGGAGCGGAACTGCTGACCGAAGGTGACTCGTTCTTCCTGGCCTTCGGCAACGCCAGCGCAGCGCTGACCGCCTGCCTGACCGCCCAGCGCGCACTCGGCGAACACGACTGGCCCGCCCCGGAAGCGGCACCCCGGGTGCGGATGGGCCTGCACACCGGCTGGGCAGAGCCGCGCGACGGCGAGTACGCCAGCCCTGAGGTGCACCGGGCGGCCCGGGTGGCCGCCGCCGCGCACGGCGGGCAGGTGCTCTGTTCCGCCGTCACCGCGCGGTACGCCGATCCACTGCCGGCCGGCGCGTCCCTGCTCGACCTCGGGCTGCACCGGTTGCGGGGCTTCGACGACCGGGAGCGGCTCTTCCAACTCGTCGCCCCTGGGCTGGAGCGGCAGTTCCCGCGGCCGCGTACCGCCGACGCGGTGACGCACAACCTGCCGATCCAGGTCACCTCGTTCGTCGGCCGACAGACCGAGCGCGCCGAGCTACGACAGCTCGTGGCCCGGCACCGGCTGGTCACGGTGCTCGGCGCGGGTGGGGGCGGCAAGACCCGGCTGGCCGTGGAACTCGCCACCGACCTGGTCGAGGAATATCCGGACGGGGTCTGGTTCGTCGACATCGCCGCGGTCACCGATCCGGGGCTGGTCGCCTTCGCGATCGCCGCGGTGCTCGGACTGCGCCCGGAGCCGGGCCGCCCGATGGTCGACACCCTGGTCGAGTACGCCGCCGCCCGCCGGATGCTGATCGTGCTCGACACCTGCGACGCCCAGCCGGCGGCCTGTGCCGAGGCGGTCTCCCGGCTGCTCGCCGGCGGCGTCGGCCTGCGCGTGCTGGCCACCACCCGGGAACCGCTGGCGCTGCCCGGCGAGGTGGTGTGGCGGATCCCGCCGCTGTCGGTCGACCCGCCACCCGACGGCACCGAGAGTGACGCGGTCGCCCTGCTGATGGACCGCACGGCAGCGGCCCGGGGCGGCCGGCAGCCGGACCCGGCCGAGTCGGCCGACCTGCGGCGGGTGGTCCGGCGGCTGGACGGCCTGCCGCTCGCCATCGAGCTGGCCGCGGCCCGGCTGCGGGTGCTCTCGGTCGGGCAACTCGCCGAGCGGCTCGACGACGTGCTCGGCACCCTCGACGCGGGCCGTGAGGAGCCGGAGCTGCCGCCGGCCGACCGGGGCCACGCCGGCAACCAGCAGGACACCGTCGACCTGGTCGCGGCGGCGACCGGCGCCAGCCCACCGACCCCGGCGACGCGGGCGGTGGTGCGCTCGGCGATCGAGCGGCACCTGACCATGCAGGCCACGGTGACCTGGTCGTACCGGACGCTCGGGCCGCGCGCCACGCGGTTGCTGCGCTGGCTGGCGGTCTTCGCCGGCCCGGTGGACCTGGCGACGCTGGAGTGGCTGCTCGGCGACGATCCGCTCGACCCGCTCTCGGTGCTGGTGGACAAGTCCATGGTGCTGGCGGAACCGCACGCCGCGGGCAGCACGTACCGCATGCTCGACCCGATCCGGGCGTACGCCGCCCGCCGGCTCGCCGAGGCCGGCGAGGAGCAGGCTGCCCGCAACCGGCACGTGGCCTGGTCGGCGCATGCCCTCCAGCGGGCACACCTCGGCCCGGACGGGCAGCCGATGACCCTGTCGCTGTACGCGCTGGATCCGCTCGCCGGCGAGTTGCGCGCGGCCCTGCGCTGGTGCGCCACGGGTGGCAGCGCCCGTGCCGGCCTGCGGCTGGCCGCCGGGCTGGACCAGTGGTGGCGGGAGCGCGGGCTGGCCCGGGAGGGGCGGCTCTGGCTCTTCCGGTTGTACGGCCGGCTCGCCGAGACCGGTGAGTCGATCCCGGAGGGCGAGCTGGCGGCGGCGTACCACATGCACTCGCTGCACGCCGGGGGCGACGGCGAGTTCGCCGAGGAGCTGCGCTACTCGCAGCGGGCCGAGGCGGCGGCCCGGCAGGCCGGTGATGCCGGCCTGCTGGCCCGGGTGCTCGCCGGCCGCGCCGCCCCCCTGGTCGACATGGGGCAGTTCGCCGAGGCGGAACGGGTCTGCCGGGAGGTCATCGACTGGGCACACGATCAGGGAGTCGACTCGGAGGCGCTGTTCGCCGTGTTCCGCCTGGCCGAGTTGCGGTGGCGGCGGGGCGCGCTGGACGAGGCGGCGGAACTGCTCGGCGCGGCCCGGCCGGTGGAGGCGTCCCGCCCGGCCGATCGCGGGCGGCGGTCGGTCGACATGCTGCTCGGCATGGTCGCGTTGGCCCGGGGCGACCTGGTTGCCGCGCACGAGCACCTGCTGGTGGCGTTGCGGTCGCGGATGAACCACGGCTTCCACGGGCGGGCCTGCGACACGCTGAACGCGATCGCGGCGCGGTGTGCCGCCGGTGACGAGTCGCTGACCGCCGCCCGGCTCTTCGGTGCGGCGCAGGCGACCCGGGCGGGGCTGCGATCGACCCCCGGCATCTACGACGCCTACTGGACCGAGCGACAGGCGGCGCTGCGGCTGGTGCTGGGTGACGCCACCTTCGACGAGGCCTACGGGGAGGGTGCCGAACTGGGCCTGGACGAGGCTGTCGCACTGGCGCTCGGCGTCGAGCATCCGGACCTGGCCGCCGATTCGGCGCGGTTCGCGGCCCGGACGGGCCGGTCCGCGCCGCGCCGCGCCAGCACCGTCGACCGGCACACCGAACACGCCTGACGAGCCGGACGTCCGGCCGGGTGTCGGCCGGACGTCCGGTGGGTGCGGTGGTCAGACCCGGGCGTGGCGTTCGGCGTCGGCCTTCATCCGGGCGGCCCGGTCGATGTCGGACTGCTGCACGGCGGCGACCGATCCGAAGATCGAGACCGCCTGGTAGTAGGTCCAGGCCAGACTGAGGCAGGCCGGTCGGACGATGGAGCTGTAGGTGGCGCAGACCCGCTTCAGGTCGGCGTAGAAGGCGCTGTCCAGGCGGGACTTGTTGGCGCTGAACCGGCCGGCCGCCTTGTAGTTGCGGTAGCCGAAGTCGTGCCGGGCACAGGAGAGGGAGAAGCTGAACCCGAGCGGGTTGTCCGGGCTGGACGAGCAGTAGTCGGTGGACCAGTCGAAGTTGTACTCGGCCCATGGGGCGCGGTTCTGCCGAGCCGAGTACCAGGCGTTGTAGCTGCTGGCGCTGGTCTGGGTCCAGCTGGACAGCACGGACGCCTTCTGGGCGGGGGTGACGGCCGCCGTGGCGGGGGAGGCCACGGCGAGGGCGGTGAGCAGCGCGAGTACGCCCGAGGTGAGGATGGTTGCGAGACGTCTGGGCACGGTGGTACCTCCGCGGGGGTGGGCGGCGGGATGGTTACCGGTGCGTCACCGGGGTCTGATCAGTCTCGATCGATGTCTCGGCCGGTGGGCGTACCCCGTGAGAAATATTGGTGACCTGTGCCGAAACAGACGAATGCCCTGGACAACAAGGGTGTCCAGGGCATTCGCCCGCGCTGGGGCCCGGCGGTGTCGACCGCGGTGGCGGCTCCGACCTGTCGGGTCAGTCGAAGAAGCGGGCCAGGTGGGCGGCGGTGATGCCGTCGTCGTCCGGCCCCAAGGGGGTGAGGTCGGCGAAGACCGACGCGCCGTCGGTGCCGGCGTGCAGCGGGTACCAGCGCGGTGTGCCCGGTGGACGCATCACGCAGACACCCTTGATGGTCTGCACGTCGAGCAGCCGGACGTGGGTCGGGTCGGCCACCGCGTTCACGTGCCCCCACCAGGGGCTCATCACGTGCAGCACACCGCCGGGACGGAGCACCCGGTGGCACTCGTCGAGCAGCGGCAGGAAGTCGATCAGGTGTTCCAGGATGTGCACCGCGAACAGAACGTCCACCGAGTCGTCGGCCAGCGGCAGCGAGCCGGAGAGGTCGGCGACGGCGTCCACGCCCGGCGCGGGGAAGATGTCCAGCCCGAGGTTGCCCGGCCACTGCTTGGTGGCACCGCAGCCGAGGTCCACCACCACCGGGTTCCGTCCGTCCACCCGGACCCGGCACCAGACGCCGAAGACGCCGGCCAGTCGGCCGACGCGCTCGCGTACCAGCCGCAGTTGCGCCGGCTCGTCGACCTCGCCGGTCAGGTGGGCGACGCCCCGGTCGAAGCGGACCTCGATCCCCAGCGGGCGCAGTCGCTCGTCGTGGCGGACCTGATCAGCCCACGCCTCGGCGAGGAAGCCGTCTACCGCCCGCAGCCGCTCGGCGGAGGGCGGAGTGTGTGTCAACGCGACCATGCCGGTCACCTCCGGCCGGCCCGTTACCCGGATCCGTGCCCGGTATGCGCTGCTTGTCCGTCAATCCCGCTGCGGGCGTCCGAGTCGGCGCGGGATGGGCCCGTCATTCTCGCCCCGCCGGCCGGATTCCGCCGGCATCAGGACTCGGCGATCCGCCCGCCGTCCACCCGCAACCGCCGGTCGACGCGCACCGCGTCCAGCATCCGCCGGTCGTGGGTCACCAGCAACAGCGTCCCCGGATAGCTCGCCAGCGCGGACTCCAACTGCTCGATGGCGGGCAGGTCGAGATGGTTGGTCGGCTCGTCCAGCACCAGCAGGTTGACCCCGCGCCCCTGCAACAGCGCCAGCGCGGTGCGGGTCCGCTCACCCGGGGACAGCGTCGCGGCCGGCCGCAGCACGTGCTGCGCCCGCAGGCCGAACTTGGCCAGCAGCGTACGCGCGTCCGCCGGTGCCAGGTCCGGCACGGCCGCCCGGAAGGCGTCGAGCAGCGGCACGTCGTCGAGGAAGAGCCGACGCGCCTGGTCCACCTCGCCGACCACCACCCCGGGCCGAGCGTGGCGTGGCCGGCGTCCAGCGGCAGCCGGCCGAGCAGGGCGGCCAGCAACGTCGACTTGCCGGACCCGTTCGCACCGGTCACCGCCACCCGGTCGGCGAACGCGATCTGGAGGTTCACCGGACCGAGGGTGAAGTCGCCGCGACGCACCACGGCATCGCGGAGGGTGGCCACGACGGCGCCGGACCGGGGTGCGGCACCGATCTCCATCCGCAGCTCCCACTCCTTGCGCGGCTCCTCGACCACGTCCAGTCGCTCGATCAGGCGTTCGGTCTGCCGCGCCTTCGCCGCCTGCTTCTCGGTCGCCTCGGATCGGAACTTACGGGCGATCTTGTCGTTGTCGGTGGCCTTGCGCCGCGCGTTGCGGACACCCTTCTCCATCCAGGCCCGCTGCGTCCGGGCCCGTGCCTGGAGCGCGGTCCTCGTGTCGGCGTACTCCTCGAATTCGGCACGCGCCTGGCGGCGGGCCACCTCCCGCTCCTCCAGGTACGCCCCGTAGCCACCGCCGAAGTGGTTGACCTGCTGCTGGTGCAGGTCCAACTCCAGCACCGAGGTCACCGTGCGGGCCAGGAACTCCCGGTCATGGCTGACCAGCACCGTGCCGGCGCGCAACCCGGTGACGAATCGTTCCAGCCGGTCCAGGCCGGCCAGGTCCAGGTCGTTGGTGGGCTCGTCGAGCAGGAAGATGTCGTACCGGCTGAGCAGCAGCGACGCCAGTCCGGCGCGGGCCGCCTGGCCTCCGGACAGGCTGGTCATCTCCTGGCGGAGGTCGACGGCCAGACCCAGCTCGGCGGCCACCTCGTCGGCCCGCTCGTCCAGGTCGGCCCCGCCCAGCCCCAGCCAGCTCTCCAGGGCGGTGGCATAGGCGTCCTCCGCACCCGCCGCGCCGACGGTCAGCGCCGTGGTCGCCGCGTCGAGGGCGGCCTGGGCGTCGGTCACCCCGGTGCGGCGGGCCAGGAAGGCCCGGATCGTCTCCCCGGGACGCCGGTCCGGCTCCTGCGGCAGGTGTCCGACGCTCGCGCCGGGCGGGCTCACCGTGACACCGCCGGCCTCGACCGGGAGCAGACCGGCGAGGGTACGCAGCAGCGTCGACTTGCCGGCCCCGTTCGCCCCGACCAGGCCGACCACATCGCCGGGCGCCACCACGAGGTCCAGCCCGGTGAACAGAGTCCGCTCACCGTGACCGGCGGCGAGGCCCTTGACGATCAACGTGGCGCTCACAAGGAGTCGAGCCTACCCGTCGGCACGCGGCCGGACCTCACGACGAGGCAGACTCACGGACGTGCTGACCACTCTGGCGATCGACTGCGGGGGCGGCGGAATCAAGGCGTCGGTACTCGACGGCGCGGGCACGATGCGGACCCGGCCGATGCGGGTGCCCACGCCGTACCCCCTGCCGCCGGACCTGTTCGTCCGGACCCTGCTGGATCTGGGCGGCCGGCTGCCGGCGGCGGACCGGGTGACGGTGGGGATGCCGGGCATGATCCGGCACGGCGTGGTGGTGAGCACCCCGCACTACGTGACCCGTTCCGGCCCGCGCAGCCGAGTCGATCCGGCGCTGCTCGCCCAGTGGTCCGGGTACGACGCCCGCAGTGCCCTCTCCGCCGCGTTCGGCCGGCCGGCGTTGGTGCTCAACGACGCCGAGGTGCACGGCGCCGGGGTGGTCGCCGGCACCGGCTGCGAACTGGTGCTGACCCTGGGCACCGGGCTGGGCAGCGCACTCTTCGACGGTGGGGTGCTCGCTCCGCACCTGGAGCTGTCCCATGCGCCGGTTCGCTGGGGCACCACCTATGACACGTACGTCGGTGAGCCGGAGCGTCGCCGGCTCGGCGACGCGTTCTGGTCCCGGCGGATCCGGCAGGTGGTGGAGGGGCTGCGTCCGGTGTTCCGCTGGGACCGGCTCTACCTGGGTGGGGGCAACTCCCGGCTGATCCGACCCGAGCAACTCGCCCGGATGGGTGACGACGTGGTGGTCGTCCCCAACAGCGCGGGCATCGTCGGCGGCGTCCGGGCCTGGGACCTCGCCGCGGTGTAGAGCAGGAAAGGGCCCGGGAACAGTCGCGGTACGGCGGATGTTGTGCCAGCGTCGGGACAGCGGTGCGACACGGAGGGGTGGGCGGCATGGATCTGTTGGCCGAGTACCGGCGGGCGACCCTGTTCTTCGAGGCGGGCGACCCGAGTGGCGCGGCCCGACTGCTCGAACCGATCGTCGAGGCCGAGCCCGACAACGCCGCGGTACGGCAGTTGCTGGCCCGGGCCTACTTCCAGTCGGCGCAGCTCGGCCGCGCCGAGGAGCACCTGCGGGAACTGGTCGACCGCAATCCCAGCGACCACTACGCCCACCACGTGCTGGGCCGGACGCTGGAGCGGCTGAACCGGCACACCGACGCGCTGCGCCACCTGCGCATCGCGGCGGCCATGCACTCCTCGAACGACGACTACACGACCGCCGTGCGCCGGGTCGAGACCCGGGTCGGCGGCGGCCGCTGAGACCGGGCACGGGTCGAGGGGCAGCCCAGCCGGCTGCCCCCTCGACGTCCGCGGGCCCGGCGGTCGCCGTGCCTACGATGGCCGCATGGCAGCCGACCGGACGGTGGACGCGGTATGAAGCTGAAGCTGGACCTGCACGACGTCTTCAACAGGGGCCAGGACATCGACCGGGCACTGCGCGGGATCATGGACGAGGCGGTGGCCAAGAAGGCCACCCTCGTCGAGATCATCCCGGGCAAGGGCTCCGGCCAGCTCAAGAAGCGGGTGCTGCGCTTCCTCGACCAGAAGGACGTCAAGCAGCTCTACCACCGGGTCGAGAAGGACTCCAAGAACTTCGGCCGCCTCTTCGTCCACTTCCGCTGGAAGTAGCCGCCTCACAGCGGGTAGGTGCGGGCCACGGCGAGCATCTCCGAGCTGTGCGAGCCGGCGACGCCGACGTCCGGCGGGCGGGGGCGGAAGCCGGGCAGGGTTTCGAGACCGTCACTGGCGTCCATCGCGCGCAGCTCGACCCGGTCGGCCCGGGGCTCGACGGTCAGCGTGACCTCGACTCCGTCGGCCGGTGGGGCGTGGAAGACCACCCCGAATCCCCACCGGCCGTCGCGTTGCTCCACCGGCACCGGTCGACCCGCCACCTGGGCGCCGCGCACCGTCGCGGTGGACGTGTCGACGTGCAGGGTGACCAGGCGTACCTGGCGTTGCGGGGTGAGCCGCAGCCGCAGGGTGCGCTGGCCGGCGGTGGTGGTGTCGGCCAGCACGTCCAGCCGGGGGCGGGCAGCCCGGCCGCCTCCGCCGGGCCGCCGAGCAGGTCGTCGGCGCCGATGCCGGGGAACTCGTCGGCGACCTGGACCGGCCCGTCCACGTATTCGTCGGTCCAGGGCTGCGGGTCGGCTTCGTGGCTGAGCCAGCGGGCCTGGCCGGTCCCGGCGTCCAGCGCGTACATCAGGTGGGTGGGGACGGGATGCGCGGCGTCGAAGCGGTCGACGGCGGTGCCGGTCGTGGCGAAGACCGTCGCCGCCAGCGCCGCGGCCCCGGCGGGCAGGACGCCGAGCCGCCGGGCCCGCAGGGCCACCATGCCCCGCTGGCCGCCGGCCTCCGGATGCAGCAGGTCGACCACCGGCAACGCGGCCAGGCCGAGCAGCACCGCGAAGAGCGCCGCGACGCCGCCCATGCCCATGCCCAGCGCCGGAAAGAGCAGCACCACGGTCGGCAGCAGCACGACCACCGCCACCGCGGCGGCGACGGTCACCGCGATCACCGGTACCGGGCCGTCGGGTCGGGTGGCCAGCGCCACCAGCCCGGCGAGCGCGCCGGCCAGAGCCGGCAGGGTCGCCAGGTACGCCCCGCCGGGCACCAGGACCGCGAGCAGCACGCCGAGCAGTGCCAGCCAACCCAGCCCACCGATGGCCAGCGCGGCCGGGCCGATCCGCCGGCGGGTCAACGCGTACCAGGCGAGGACAACGGTGGCGGCGAGGGCCAGTACGGCCAGCCGGTACCAGGTCGGCCGGTAGGGGTCGAGCAGTTCGGCGTTGCCCGGCCGGATGGCCACCACCGCCGCCCAGAGGAGTTGGGCGCCCACCGGTGCGATCACGATCGGCGCCAGGGCCAGCCCGAACGCGGCGGCCAGCCGGCCACCGGTGACGCGGCCCCGGCGACGGGCCAGCCAGCCGAGCGCGACCACGCCGGCCAGCGCCAGCAGGGCCAGCGGCAGCACCAGAACGCCCGGGTAGCGGGCCAGACCACCGGGGACGGGGAAGTAGGTGGCGTCCTGGCCGGCGCCCAGGTCGCCGAGGTCGAGCCGCCCGAACTCGCGGGCGAGGCCCAGGGTGTTGTCCCCGTGGTGCTGGAGGCTGGCCCGGTCCATCGAGGCCGGGGTGTCCAACGGGGTGTGGTAGATCGCCCCACCGTCGAGGTACGCCGAGTTTAGCCCGACGAACTCCTCGTCGAGGAAGGCGGTGAAGTCGGTGTCGTTGGGCAGGGCGCGGTACACCTCCACGGCGAACGAGGTGCCCACCGGGTGCGGCGCGGCACGACCGAAGACCTCGACCAGCGCGGCGTTCTGCGGCGACGTCTCGAACATGATCACCGGCCCGGTCCGGCCCCGCGCCTCCAGGTTGAGCACCACTCCCTTGCCGGCGGCCAGTGGGTGCTCGGAGGCGAACGCCGACGCCCCGCACAGGCACGCCTCCTCGGCGTCGGTGAGGACGAACACGATGTCGTTGCGGGGCCGGGGGCCGGTGGTCAACGCGCGGGCCGTCTCCAGGATGGCCGAGACGCCCGCGGCGTCGTCGTTGCCGCCGGGTCCGGTCTGCACGGCGTCGTAGTGGGCGACCAGGAACACCGTGCCGCTGGGGTCGGTGCCGGGCAGCCGGGCCACCACGTTGCGGACCCGGGCCAGGGTGGCCCCGCCCGCCGCGCCGCTGAGCTGGCCGGCCTCCTCCGCGACGGTGTCCTGCACCTGGGTCTGAAGGCCGAGGCCCCGTAGGAAGACCTCCAGGTGGGCGCGGACCGCGTCGTTGGCCGGGCTGCCCGCGACGTGCGTCCGCCCGGCGACGAACGGCACGTGGGTGTACGCCCGGCCGGCGCTGAACTCCGCCGCGGGTGCGTCGCTCGGGCGGGGTGCCGGCGGACGCAGGTCGAGCAGCGCGGTGGCGCCGACGGCGACCAGCGCGACGAGTGCCGCCAGCGCGGCGAGGGCCGCCGACGCGGCCGGGTGAGGGCTCGTTCGGCGGCGGGGCTTGGGGGTGCGCCCACGGGTGGCTCCTCGGGGGGTGGGACTGGGGTGCACATCATCCTCCATGTCACCCGAGACGGCCCCGTCATGTTGTGTGCGAACGTTGTCTAATACAGGATCAGCAGGGCACTCGGAAGGAGCCCGACATCACCAGCGATCTCCCGCCTGTCGCGGCGGTGACCCGGCCGCACCGGGGGACCGGTATGGCCGGTCCCTCCGTGGCGTCCTGGCCCTATCCGCAGGGGGGCCTGGGCAGCAACCCCAATCTGCCGCCCGGCGAGCGGCTGCGGGTGCTGCTGGTGGAGGACGACGAGGGTGACGCGTTCCTCGTCGGCGAGTTGCTGACCGAGACGAACTCGGGGATCGATCTGCTGGTGGCGACCAGCCTGAGCGAGGCCCGCCAGCGGATCGCCGGGGTCGACTGCGTGCTGCTCGACCTGGGCCTGCCCGATGCTCAGGGGCTGGACGGGCTGCGGCAGGTGCTGGAGATGTCCGGCAGCGCGGCGGTCTGCGTGCTGACCGGCCGCTCCGACGAACACCTGGGCATCGTCGCGGTCGCCGAGGGAGCGCAGGACTACCTGGTCAAGGGCCAGGTTGACGGGGTGCTGCTGACCCGGGCGCTGCGTTACGCGGTGGAGCGCAAGCGGGCCGACGAGAACGCCCGACGGCTGCGCGAGGTGGAGCTGCGGCAGGCCGAGTCGGCCCGGTTGGAGCGCGGGCTGCTGCCCCAGCCGCTGATGTCGACCGACCAGATCGCGGTGCACACCTTCTACCGGCCCGGTCGGCACGCCGCGCTGATCGGCGGGGACTTCTACGACGTCGTGCAGACCCATCCCGACCGGGTCGACCTGATCGTCGGCGACGTGTGCGGCCACGGCGTGGACGAGGCGGCGCTCGGCGTCGAGTTGCGGGTGGCCTGGCGGGCACTGATCCTCGCCGGAGTGCCGGACGACGAGGTGCTGCCCGCGCTGGAGCAGGTGCTGATGAGCGAGCGCCGGCTCCAGGAGATCTTCGCGACCGTCGCGACCGTCCGGCTGGACCTCGGTGCCAACCGGGCGACCGTGCGGCTGGCGGGTCACCCGCCACCGGTGCTGCTCGCCGCGGGGCGGGTGACACCGGTGCCGGCCCGAGGTGGCCTGCTGCTCGGCGTACGCCCCCGCCGGCCCATCGCCTTCGACCTGGAGTTCGACACCGATGACTGGTCCCTGTTGATGTACACCGACGGCTTGATCGAGGGCCGGGTGGGCGAGGGCGACGAACGCCTCGACGTGCCCGGCCTGACCGGCCTGCTCAACGAGCCCGCCGGCCGGACGGTGCCGCTGCCCGACCTGCCTGCGTGGCTGGTCGGCCGGGCCGAGCAGCTCAACGACGGCCCGTTCGCCGACGACGTGGCGATGTTGCTGGTCAGTCGCGGTGGTGGCCGGTGACGCCCGTGGGTGCCGGGTGGAGCCTGCGGGGCCGGCTGGCGGTGCTGATCGCGGTGGTCGGGCTGCTGCTGATCGGGGTGGCGGTCGCCGAGGCGGTGGTCGCCACCCGCAATCGGGCCCAGATCGACGCGGTGCTCAACAAGACCGGCCCGCTGCGCGTCAACTCCCAGGAGTTGCTCGCGGTGCTGGTCGACCAGGAGACCGCGATCCGGGGATACGCGCTGACCGGTGACCGGGAGAGCCTCGGCCCGTTCGACGCCGGCCGGCAGCGGGAGCAGGAGCTGGCGGCCTCGACGGATCAACTGCTGGTGAACTATCCAGGGCTGCACGACGAGTTCGAGCTGGTGCAGCTGCGAGCCGAGGAATGGCGGCAGACGGTCGCCCTACCGGTTATCCAGGCCATCGAGGTCGGCGGCGCCAGCGCCGGTCGTGAGCTGTTCACCGACGAGTCACGGCAGCGGTTCGACGAGATCCGGGTCGCCGTCGACGCGCTGCAGAACGGCATCCTCGAACTGCGCGACGAGGCTGCCGCCGACGTACGCGAGACCAGTAACCTGCTGGTGTTACTGCTGATCATGGCGGCGCTCGTGGTGCTGGTCGCCGGGGTGCTGCTGCTCACCTCGCTGGAGCGGATGGTGATCCGCCCGCTGACCAACCTGGCCGGGCAGGTCCGGGACGTCGCGACCGGCGACTACGGCCACGACATCGCCGGCACCGGGCCGCCGGAGTTCCGGCGCCTCGGCGAGGACGTGGACGTCATGCGCCAGAAGATCGCGGCGGAGCTGGCCGAGGTACGCGCGGCGCGTGAGCGGATCGAGTGGGTCAACACCCAGTTGCAGCGGCAGGCCGAGGAGCTGACCCGCTCCAACCGCGACCTGGAGCAGTTCGCCTACGTCGCGTCGCACGACCTACAGGAGCCGCTGCGTAAGGTGGCCAGCTTCTGCCAGTTGCTCCAGCGGCGCTACGCCGGCCGGCTCGACGAGCGGGCCGACCAGTACATCGCGTTCGCGGTGGACGGTGCGCAGCGGATGCAGCGGCTGATCAACGACCTGCTGGCGTTCTCCCGGATCGGCCGGCTCACCGCCGGCTTCGCCGACGTCGACCTGAACGACCTGATGGCGGAGGTCGCGGCGCAGACCGAGCCGGCCCGCCAGTACGCCGACGCCGAGCTGACCTGGGGTGAGCTGCCCGTGATCCGCGGCGAGGAGCCGTTGTTGACCAATCTGCTGGTCAATCTGGTCAGCAACTCGGTGAAGTTCCGCCGGCCCGACGTGCCGCCGAAGGTGCACGTCTCGGCCCGGCTGGTCGGCGAGGACTGGGAGGTCACCTGCCAGGACAACGGCATCGGGATCGAGCCGGAGTTCGCCGACAAGATCTTCGTGATCTTCCAGCGGCTGCACGCCAAGGACGCGTACCCGGGAACCGGGATCGGGTTGGCGATCGTGAAGAAGATCGTGGAATACCACGGTGGCCGGGTCTGGGTGGACACCGACGTGCCCGAGGGTACGGCGATCCGGTTCACGCTGCCCGCGTTGCCGGCCGACATCGAGGCCTCCACGACCGCCACCGGGACGGACGGGCCGGCCGCCGACGTGGCGGGAACGGGCGTCGACGCGGCGGCTGGTCAGGTCGGTGACGCGGCCCCGGCCGGTGACGGTACGGTCGGCGCGGAGGCCGACGGCGGATCGGCGGAGCGTCCCGCGGCGGGCGCTGGCCTTTCGCCGGGCGGCACTGGACGAGATGGCATGAAGGAGGCGGTGGGATGACCGCGCCTGAGGACGGCAACAGCCCGATAGAGGTGCTGTTGGTCGAGGACGACCCGGGTGACGTGCTGATGACTCAGGAGGCGTTCGAGGAACACAAGCTGCGCAACCGGCTGAACGTGGTGTCCGACGGTGCCGAGGCGCTGGCCTACCTGCGCCGCGAGGGGCGGTACGCGGACGCCGTGCTGCCGGACCTGATCCTGCTCGACCTGAACCTGCCCCGCCGGGACGGCCGGGAGGTGCTGGAGGAGATCAAGCGGGACGAGGCGCTCCGCCGGATTCCGGTGGTGGTGCTGACCACCTCCCAGGCCGACGAGGACATCCTGCGCAGCTACCAGCTGCACGCCAACGCGTACGTGGCCAAGCCGGTGGACTTCGAGCAGTTCATCTCGGTGGTCCGGCAGATCGACGAGTTCTTCGTCAGCGTGGTGAAGCTGCCGCCGCGTGGTTGACACCCTGCTCGACGATGTCGCCGGGCTGTTGCGGGAGACCGCCGACCGAGTCGTGCTGCCGTTGTTCCGCCACCTCGGTGACGCCGACGTGTCCGAGAAGGCCCCCGGTGAGCTGGTCACCGTGGCCGACCGCCGGGCGGAGGAAGCGATCACGGCCGGGTTGCTCCGGTTGCGACCGGGTTCGGTGGTCGTCGGTGAGGAGGCGGTGGCGGACGACCCGGCGCTGCTGCGTCACCTGCGTTCCGCCGGTGACGTGTGGCTGGTCGATCCGGTCGACGGCACCGCCAACTTCGCGGCGGGGCGACGCCCGTTCGCGCTGATGGTCTCCCTGCTCACCGACGGTGAACCGGCGGCCGGCTGGGTGTTCGACCCGCTGGCCGACGCGTTGGCCAGCGCCCGCAGTGGCGAGGGTGCGTACCTGGACGGGCATCCGCTGCGCCTGCCGGTCGCGGGGCCGCCGGTGGGTGAGCTGCGGGGTGCCGCGATGACCAGGTTCCTGCCGGGACGCTCGCGGCGCACGGTCGAGGCGGGCGGCGCGCGGATCGGTGAGCTGCTGCCGGGCCTGCACTGTGCCGGCCGGGAATATCTCGACGTGCTCACCGGCCAGCAGCAGTTCGTGCTCTTCTGGCGCACCCTGCCGTGGGATCACGGCCCGGGCACGCTGCTGGTGCAGGCCGCCGGCGGGGTGGCCCGCCGACTCGACGGCAAGGACTACCACCCCGCCGACACGGAGCACGGCCTGCTGGTCGCCGTCAACGACGAGGTCTGGACCGAGGTCCACCAGGCCCTCCTCCCCGCCTGACCAACTCCACCCCGCACCCTGTCGATCGTGAGGTCGGCGGCGGAGCCGGAGATCGAAGTCGCCGCCAATCTCATGATCAACCTCGTGTTGGGTGCGGAGGGTGAGTGCGGGGTTGCGGTGGGGTGATGGTCGATGGCCGGTGGGGGTCGGGGGACTGGTGGTCGGGGGTGGTTCCGGTATTCTGACCGGCGGCCTTCCGCCAGCAGGCCGCCGACCGGCGCCGGCGGGGCCGCCGCCGCGCAGCGCATCACCGGGGCCGGCGGCCGACGAAAGGATGCTTTCGTGCGCAGGTCCATGCCCATCCGGCGGCGGGTTCACCGGCCGCTGATCGCCCTGCTCGCCGCCGTGGCGTTGTTGCTCGGCGGCGGTGCGGTGCCGGCGTACGCCGAACCCGACGAGGGCGGCAGCAAGAAGCTGCGCGATGCCCTGGAGGCGACCGCCAAATCGCACATCGAAGCCAAGCGCAAGCTCGACGGTTCCAAGAAGCGGCAGAAGCAGATGGCCGCCGAGCTGGCCGGGCTGGAGGATCGGCTGGTCGAGCTGACCGCCATGGTCGGCGAGGTGGCCGCGCAGTCGTACCGGGTCGGCCGGCTGAGCCCGGCGGCCGTGCTGCTGGACAGCACCACCCCGGAGGCGTTCGTGCAGCGGGCCGCCAACCTCGACATGATGGCCCAGCGCGACGGGCGGCGGGTGCGGGAGCTGAGCGAGGCGCACGAGCAGGCCCGGCAGGCCAAGTTGGCGATCAACGCCGAGGTGCGCGAGCAGACCAAGCAGCTCGCCGTGATGGCGAAGAAGAAGAAGGAGGCCGAGGCGGCCCTGGCGGCGGTCAGCTCGGGCAGCAGTGGCGGCTTCAGCGGCGGCAGTTCCGCCTCGGCGAAGCCGGCGCCGCGCAACTCCGACGGCTCCTGGCCGGGCGAGTCCTGCTCGGTGAACGACCCGACCACGTCGGGCTGCATCACGCCGCGCACCCTGCACGCGTTGAAGCAGACCCAGGCCGCGGGGTACAAGCGCCACGTCTCCTGTTACCGCAGTGGTGGCTCGGGTGAGCACCCCAAGGGCCGGGCCTGCGACTTCGCCGCCGCGACGAACGGGTTCGAGGACCGCACGGCGACCGGCGGTGACAAGTCGTACGGTGACAGTCTGGCCGCCTGGCACGTCCGCAACGCCGATCGGCTCGGTGTGCTCTACGTGATCTGGTTCCGGCAGATCTGGCATCCGGGCACCGGCTGGCGGGCGTACGGCGGAAGCGGCAGCCCGGCCGCCGACCACACGAACCATGTTCATCTCTCGATGTACTGACCCGCCGTCCCGGGACGGCTGCGTACCATCGCCACGATGAACTCTCCATCGCCTGAGGTGGCCGTCCCACCCGCGCCGCCCCAACTGGCGACGGCCCGGGCCCTGCCCAACGGGCTCGCCGCGTTCCTGGTCTTCTACTCCAGCGGTGCGGTGCTGGTCCTGGAGACCGCCGCGCTACGCCTCGTCGGGCCGTACGTGGGGGTCACCCTCCAGGTGACCAGCTCCGTCATCGGCATCGCGCTGGCGGCCATCGCGTACGGGGCGTGGGCGGGCGGCTGGCTGGCCGACCGACGCAACCCGCGCACCATGCTGGCGCCCGCGCTGGTGCTGTCCGGCATCGCCACCGCGATCACCTTGCCGGCGGTGCGGTACGCCGGTGAGGTGCTGCGGGGCGGTGCGACAAGTGCCATCCTGCTGCTGGTCGCGGTCGCCGTGTTCGCACCCGCGATGCTGCTCTCCGCGGTCACCCCGCTGGTGGTCAAGCTCCAACTCGCCGACCTGCGCCGCACCGGCCAGGTGGTCGGCCGGCTCTCCGGCATCGGCACGCTGGGCGCCGTCACGGCCACCCTGGTCACCGGGTTCGTGCTGGTCGCCGCCCTGCCCAGCACGGTCATCCTGTTCGGGCTCGCCGCCTCGCTCGGCATCGTCGGCATCGCCCTTGGGGTGTACCTGCACCGGCAGGACCGGGCCGCGTTGCCCGGCCCGGGGCGGCTCAAGGCCGCTCTGGCGGTGCTCGGCCTCGCCGGCGCCGGGTTGACCATGGTCGCCCCGAATCCCTGTGACGTCGAGACGGCGTACCACTGCGCCCGGGTCGAGGCTGATCCCGGCCGGACGAGTGGGCGGACGCTGCTGCTCAACTCGGCCCAGCACTCGTACGTCGACCTGGCCGACCCGACCCACCTGGAGTACGCCTACACCCGGTGGATCGGCGCGGTGGCCGACGTGGTCGCCCCACCCGGCCAGCGGCTCGACGCGCTGCACCTGGGCGGCGGCGGGTTCACCGTGCCGCGGTACCTGACCGCCACCCGGCCCGGCACCGACAACCTGGTCTTCGAGATCGACGGTGGGCTGGTCGAGCTGGGGGAGCAGCGGCTCGGCGTCCGCCAGGGGCCGGACCTGCGGGCGGTGGTGGGTGACGCCCGCCTGCTGGTGGCCGCGGAGCCGACGGACAGTCGGGACTACGTGGTGGGTGACGCCTTCGGACACCTGGTGGTGCCCTGGCACCTGGCCACCCGGGAGATGGCCGCCGAGATCCGGCGGGTCACCCGGCCGGGCGGGGTGTACGTGCAGAACGTCATCGACTACCCGCCGCTGCGGTTCGTCCGCAGCGAGGTGGCCACCGTCGCCGCCGAGTTCGGGCACGTCGCGTTGATCGCCCCGCCGGAGGCGCTGGCGGGCGAGCGCGGCGCCAACTTCCTCATCGTGGCCTCCGACGCGCCGCTGCCGCTGGCTGCCGTGCGGGCCCGGCTGGACGCGGGCAACGAGCCGGCCAGCCTGCTCAGCGGCGGTGACCTGGCGGACTTCGTCGGCGAGGCGCTGGTGCTGACCGACGACTACGCCCCGGTGGACCAACTACTCGCCACCGCCTGATCGGGTGACCCGCTGACCGAATCCGACCAGAAAGGTGTAGGCGGCCCCGCGTCGGGCAACAACGCCGACCATGAGTGGTGGGGTACGCAGGGGTGCGCAACTGCTCGGTGA
Source organism: Micromonospora tarapacensis (assembly GCF_019697375.1). Lineage (NCBI taxonomy): Bacteria > Bacillati > Actinomycetota > Actinomycetes > Micromonosporales > Micromonosporaceae > Micromonospora > Micromonospora tarapacensis. The sequence goes on from NZ_JAHCDI010000003.1 coordinate 451,403, forward strand.
GCGGTACCGGCTCATCGAGCAGGTCGGTGCGGGCGGCATGTCGGTGGTCTGGCGCGGCTACGACGAGGTGCTCGGCCGGCAGGTCGCGGTGAAGGTTCTCGCCGCCCGGCTGGCCAGCGACCGGGCGTTCCGGCACCGGATCCGGATCGAGGCCCAGGCCGCCGCCCGGCTCTGCCACCCCAACATCACGAACGTGTACGACTACGGCGAGTCCGAACCGGTCGGGCTGACCGTGCCGTACGTGGTGATGGAGCTGATCGACGGCGGCCCGCTGACCGCGCGACTGGCCCGCGACGGGCACCTGCCCTGGCGGGAGGCGGTGACGGTGGCCGCCGAGGTCGCCTCCGCGTTGGCCACCGCGCACGCCCGGGGGGTGGTGCACCGCGATGTCACACCCGGCAACGTGATGTTGACCCCGACCGGGGTGAAGATGGTCGACTTCGGCATCTCGGCGCTGGTCGGGGAGAGCGAGAAGGGCCTGGACGGCGCCCTGCTCGGCACTCCCGCCTACCTCGCCCCCGAGCGGCTCGACAACGGGCAGGTCAGCCCGGCCACCGACGTCTACGCGGTCGGGCTGCTGCTGTACCGGATGCTCACCGGGCGGCTGCCCTGGCAGGCCGACACCACCACGCAGATGCTGCGGGCGCACATGTACCGCGAACCGGAGCCGATGCCGCCGGTGCCCGGGCTGCCGACCGGCGTCGTCGAGCTGGTCCGCCGCTGTCTGGCGAAGCGGCCGACGGACCGACCGGCCACCGCCGAGCTGGCCCGGACCCTCGCCGTGGCGGCCGGAAAGGTGCCGGTGCCCTCCGCTGCCGCCGTCGCCGAGCCGATGGCCCTGGCCGGCGCCGACACCACGATCCTGCCCTGGTCCGCGGCGACCGGCGCGCTGCCGCTGGTCGGCCTGCGAACCCGTCGCGCGTTGGCTCGGCGACGCCGGGTCGAGGCGGTGGCGGCCGCGGGCGTGTTGATGGCCGTCACGGCGGTGGTGTGGGGCGTCACCTCGCACACCCCGGCCAGCGGCGGAATCGACCAGCCGGCCGAGGCCCGGATCGGCGCCGAGCGGCGGATTCCCTGCCAGGTCACGTACGCCTTGCGGAAGGACTCCGGCAAGGACTTCACGGCCGAGCTGAGCCTGACCAACACCGACGACCGGGAACTGCGCGACTGGACGATGAGCTTCGCGTTCCCCGGGCAGCAGGAGGTGACCGGCGCGACACCGGCGGCGGTACGCCAGCAGGGCCGGGCGGTGGCCGTACAGGCGGCCCCCGAGCGGCCCGCCCTCGCATCGGGTGCCACCGAGAAACTGAGCCTGACCGGGCGCTACACCGGGACGAACCCGCTGCCGGTGGAGTTCCGGGTGGGTGGTGCACTGTGCGGGGTGCAGGTCTCGGGCGTGGCCGGCACCGCGCCGACCACCAAGCCGGCGCCCACCAAGACGGTGAAGGCGGCGGCCGGGAAGGCCGGCTCCGGCGGGGCCAGACCGAAGCCGGGCGGTGACAAGAAGAAGCCGGCGGCGACGAAGGCCGAGGCGGACAAGGGCAAGCCGGACAAGGGCCAGCCCAAGCCGGCGAAGCCCGGCAAGGGCCGGGGCGGGAAGTAGCCGGCCACCGCGCCGGCCACGCGGCCTCGGCTGTCCGGCCGGCTCAGGACAGCGCGGAGAAGCGCTGGACCTGCTCGATGGTCCCCTCGACGATGAGCGTGCCGTCCCGGGCGAGTTCCAGGGCGTCGGAGACATAGCGGAACTGCTTCTCGCCGGGTGGCCTGATCCCGATCACCCGGACGCCGTAGCGGTCCAGCAGTTCCACCTCGCTGGTGGCGTGGTCGACCAGCGCCTCGGGCACCCGGATCTTCGCCACGGCGAAGGCGTCGCCGAACTCCGCGAAGTCGAGCATCCGGCTGACGATCAGGTGCGCCAGCCGCTCGCCGGTCTCCGCCTCGGGGAAGATCACCCGGTGGGCGCCGACCGAGGACAGGATCTTCGCGTGCTGCGCCGACGTGGCCCGTGCCCAGATCTGCGGCACGCCGAGTTCCGCCAGCGCGAGCACGGTCAGCACGCTGGCCTCCACCGAGGCGCCGATGGCCACCACCACTCGCCGCAGGTCGGCCAGGCCGAGCTGGCGCAGGGCCTCCTGGTCGGTGGAGTCGGCCTGCGCCACCTGGTCGAGCGTGGCCGACCACCGCTGCACCTGCTGCGCGTTGTGGTCGACGGCCAGCACCTCGCGGCCGAGCGCGGCGAGCGAGCCGGCCAGGTGGCAGCCGAACCGGCCGAGACCGATCACGGCGATGCCGCCGCCGTCCGGATTTCTATCCGACAATGGGTTGCTCCTCTGGATAGCGGTAGAGCCGGCGCCGGGTGTTCAGGGCGATCGCCGAGCCGAAGGTGAGCGGCCCGACCCGGCCGATGTACATCAGGACCGTCAGCAGGACCTGGCCCCCGTCGGACAGCGACGAGACGACGCCGACCGAGAGCCCGGTGGTGCTGAACGCCGAGGTGACCTCGAAGAGTGCCCGGTCGAACGGGAGGTCCTTGGTCATCGCGATCAGTGCGGTGGTGCCCCCGGCCACGATGGCGACGCTGAGCAGCGCCACGGTGAGTGCCTGCCGCTGGCTGGACGTGGCGACCCGGCGTCGCCCGACGGTGACGTCCGGCTCGCCGCGGATCTCCGCCCAGATGACGAAGGCGAGCAGGAAGAAGGTGGAGACCTTGATGCCGCCGGCCGTGCTCGCGCTGCCACCGCCGATGAACATCAACCCGATCAGCAGCGGATAGCTCTCCTCGCGGAGCGCATCGGTGGGCACCACCTCGAAGCCGCCCGTGCGGGCCAGCGCGATCTGGGTGAACGAGGCGACCACCTTGCCCGGCGCGTCGTACTGGCCGACGGTCCACGGGTTGGCCCACTCGGTGCCCAGGAACACGACGGTTCCGACGCCGACCAGGGCGAGGCTGCCCCAGATGGTCAACTTGGTGGCGACCGTCCACCGGGCCGGCCGCCGCCACTCCCGGGCCGCCTCGAACAGGGCCGGGAAGCCCAGACCGCCGACGATCGCACCGAGACCCAGCGGCAGGCTGACCCACGGGTCACGGGCGAAGGCCAGCAGCCCGTCGGAGTAGAGCGAGAAGCCGGAGTTGTTGAACGCCTGCACGGAGTGGAACGCCGCCGCCCACAGCGCCTGCCAGAACGGGTAGTCGTAGGCCAGCCAGAGCCGGCCGGTCAGCACGGCGGTCATCGCCGCCTCGCAGGCGAACACCGTCGCGGCGATGTGCAGCAGCAGGCGGCGTACGTCGCCGAGCCCGTACTCCGCGGTCTCCGCCTGCACCAGCAGCCGGTTGTGCAGGCCGAGCCGCCGGGACACGGTCAGGATCACCAGCGCGGCACCGGTCAGGATGCCGAGCCCGCCGAGCTGGGTGAGGACGGTGATCAGCGTCAGGCCGGAGCCGGACCAGTAGTTGGGTGTGTCGGTGACGGTCAGGCCGGTGACCGAGACCGCCGAGGTCGCGGTGAACAACGCCGTCAGGAACGGGGTGTGCTGGTAGTCGACGGTCATCGGGCGCAGCATCAGCAGGCCGGTGCTGAGCAGAATAGTCACCAGGAAGATCAGCGGCACCAGCCGCACCGGGTGACGAAGGAACCGACGCACCAGCCAATCTTCCGGTTTCACCCGATTCGTGGGGTGTGGAATTGGAATCCCGAGGATTCACCGGGTGGTCAGATGTGGACCAACTGGCGGTCAGGGCGGCGGGGTCTGCTGGTTCGACCCCACCACCCGAAGGAGACCCCGTTGCGACGTACCCTTTCCGCCCTCGGTGTGTCGGTGGCCCTGCTCGCCACCGCCGCCGTGGTCACGCCCATGGTCGCCGCGGCGAAGCCCGCGGGCGACGCGGACCCGGCCCGGGTGGGCGACCAGCCCATCGTGATCGGCCACCGGGGCGCCAGCGGCTACCGGCCGGAGCACACCCTGGAGGCGTACCGGCTGGCGATCCGGATGGGCGCCGACTATATCGAACCGGACCTGGTCGCCACCGCCGACGGCGTGCTGGTCGCCCGGCACGAGAACGAGATCAGCGGTACGACCGACGTGGCGGCCCGGCCCGAGTTCGCCGGCCGGCGGGCGACGAAGACCATCGACGGCGGGTCGGTGACCGGCTGGTTCACCGAGGATTTCACCCTCGCCGAGCTGCGGACGCTGCGGGCCAAGGAGCGGCTGCCGCAGGTACGCGTGACCAACACCGCCTTCGACGGACAGTTCCAGGTGCCCACCTTCCAGGAGGTGATCGACCTGGCCCGGGTCGAGGGGAAGGCGCGCGGCCGGGTGATCGGTGTCTACCCGGAGACCAAGCACCCGACCTACTTCGCCTCGATCGGCCTGCCGCTGGAGGAGCCGCTGGTCGAGGTGCTGCGCCGCAACAAGATGACCAGGCGGAACGCTCCGGTGATCATCCAGTCCTTCGAGACGGCCAATCTGCGGCGGCTGGACCGGATGGTCGACGTACGGCTGGCGCAACTGCTCAACGCCGCCGGCCGTCCGTACGACTTCACCGTGGCGGGTGACACCCGCACCTACCGCGACCTGGCCACCCCCGCCGGCCTGCGATGGATTTCCCGCTATGCCGACGGCATCGGGGTGCACAAGGACCTGATCGTGCCCCGGAACTCCGCCGGTGGCCTGCTCGCCCCGACCACCCTGGTCAGGGACGCGCACCGGGAGAAGCTGGTCGTGCACGCCTGGACCTTCCGGGCCGAGAACCAGTTCCTCCCGGTCGACTTCCGCATCGGCACCGACCCGAACGCCCGCGGCGACATCCAGTCCGAGTACGAGCTGTTCTACCGCCTCGGCCTCGACGGCGTCTTCACCGACCACCCGGACACCGCCGTCGCCGCCCGCGCCGCCCTGCCCCGCCGCTGACCCACCGCCATTACCTGCACTGATCGGCCCGCCGCCCACCCCGGTCGGCGGGCCCCCCACCCCGTTACCGCTCTGCCCTGCCCCCGCAACTTCGGGGGATGTTGCTGCCTCCGCTACCGGTCGACCCAGCAATATCCGGGAAGTTGCCGACGGCCCGACATGCCGCAACCCGGCCCCGCCTGACCCGCCGCAGCGGGCCGGCCCGTGGCGGGGAGCGACACATGGTGGCCTGGCATCGTGGCAGCGGTGCCCATCGCCGCGCCGGGCCGTCACTGCGTGGTTATCGATGTTGTAACCGAGGGCCATCCCACCCCGGTTACTTGTGTGTTTCCGCCACATAGCCCGTGGGTGACGTCACTTCTAGCGTGAGCCGACACATAAGGTTTCCTCCCTCTGAGTCCTCACGTGGAGTCGCAATGACGGTCCGGACGACGCGGCGGGTGTTCCTCTCCGCCGCCACGATGATGGCCGCGGCGATCGCCGCCACGGCCTGTGGCAGCCCCCAGGACACCGCCAGCGGCGGCGGCGACAGCGCCGCGCCGGTGAAGGTTGGTCTGGTCTACTCCCAGTCGGGAGCGCTGGCCAGCTATGGAAAGCAGTACATCGAAGGGTTCAGGGCCGGCCTGGACTTCGCCACCGGCGGCACCAACAAGGTGGGCGACCGGGCGATCGAGGTCACCGAGGTCGACGACGCCGGTGACCCGGCGAAGGCGGTCTCGGCGGCCAAGGACCTGATCGGCAAGGGCAACAAGATCATCGCTGGCTCGACGGCGTCGGGCGTGGCGCTTCAGGTAGCCCCGATCGCCGCCCAGAACAAGGTCCTGTTCATCTCCGGGCCGGCCGCCACGGACGCGGTGACCGGCGCGAACAAGTACACGTTCCGCTCTGGTCGACAGTCGTACCAGGACGTGGTGACCGCGAAGTCGTTCATCGGCGACCCGGCCGGCAAGAAGGTCGTGGTCTTCGCGCAGGACGGCGCCTTCGGCGACGCCAACGAGGCGGCCGTCAAGGCCGTCATCGGCGGGGCCGGAGCGAGCGTCAGCGCCGTCCGGGCGCCGGCCAGCGCGACCGAGTTCACCCCGTTCGCCAGCCAGATCAAGTCCGCCAAGCCGGACCTGCTCTTCGTGGCCTGGGCCGGCACCACCGCCCCGGCCATGTGGCAGACCCTGGACCAGCAGGGCGTGCTCACCTCCACCACGGTCGTCACCGGCCTCGACATCCGCGCCTCCTGGCCCACCTTCGGCGCGGCCGGCAGCAAGATCTCCTTCCTATCGCACTACTTCGACGGGGCCAGCGACACCGAGGCGGCCAAGGCCGCGAAGGCGAAGATCCCCGGTGGCATGCTCGACCTGTTCCACCCGGACGGCTTCGCCGCCGCGCAGATGGTGGTCCGCGCCGTGCAGGAGGGCGGCGACGACGTCGAGAAGATGATCACCGCGCTGGAGGGCTGGAGCTTCGAGGGTGTGAAGGGCACCATGACCATCCGCGCCGAGGACCACGCCCTGCTCCAGCCGATGTATCAGGCGAACCTGACCGGCAGCGGCGACACCTTCACCGCGACCGCCCAGAAGGCGCTCACCGGTGACGAGACCGCCCCGCCGGTCCAGGCGATGAAGGGCTGACCCACGATGCTCGCCACCCGCGGTCTGACCTGGCGGATCGGTGAGGTCGCCATCGTCGACTCCGTCTACCTCGACCTGGCGCCGGGAGAGTTCCTCGGCGTCATCGGGCCCAACGGCGCCGGCAAGACCTCACTGTTCAACCTGATCACCGGTCTGCGCCGGCCCACCGAGGGCCGGGTCACGCTGGACGGGCAGGACATCTCCACCCTGCCGCCGTACCAGCGGGCCCGCCTCGGGCTGGGCCGCACCTTCCAGGCGTCCTCGGTCTTCGGCTCGCTCACCGTGCGGGAGAACGTCCGGCTCGCCGTGCAGGCGCACCGCGGGGGCTCGATGAAGCTGTGGCGGCGGGCGGCGGCCGACCGGGAGGTCGCCGCCGCCGCCGACGCGGCGCTGGACCGGGTGGGCCTGGCGCACCGGGGCGACGCGCTGGCCGGCACCCTCGCCCACGGCGAGAAACGCAAGCTGGAGATCGCCCTGCTGCTCGCCGGCGAGCCGCGGGTGATGCTGCTCGACGAGCCGATGGCCGGGGTCAGCGCCGAGGACGTGCCGGAGCTGGTTCAGGTCATCCGGTCGCTGACCGGTGACAGCGGCCGGGCCGTGCTGATGGTGGAGCACCACATGGACGTGATCCTGGAACTGGCCGACCGGATCGCCGTGATGCACCACGGCGCGCTGCTGGCCTGTGACACCCCGGAGACGGTGATGGCCAACCCGACCGTGCAAGAGGCATACCTCGGGGAGTCGCTCTGATGGAGCCGATCTTGAGTGTGGAGGATCTGTCGGTCCGGATCGCCGGGCTGCACATCCTCCAAGGAGTGTCGTTCACGGTGGCCCCGACCGGCGTCACCGTGCTGCTCGGCCGCAACGGCGTCGGCAAGACCACCACGCTGCGCGCCGTCGTCGGGCTGACGCCCCGCAACGGCGAGGCGCGCGGCACCGTCCGGATGGGGGCACAGACCCTGCTGTCCCAGCAGACCCACCGGCTGGTCCGCGGCGGGCTCGGCTACGTGCCGGAGGACCGGTGCGTCTTCGCCGGGCTCACCGTCGCGGAGAACCTGCGGCTCGCCGAGCGGCGCGGCACCACCCCGGCGTACGACCGGGTGTTCGCGCTCTTCCCGGAGCTGGATCGGCGCTCCCGGCAACGGGCCGGGTCACTGTCCGGCGGGCAGCAGCAGATGCTCGCCATCGGGCGGGTGCTGCTCAACGACAACCGGCTGCTGCTGGTCGACGAGCCGACCAAGGGGTTGGCGCCGAAGGTGGTGACCGAGGTGGCCGAGGTGCTGGAGCGGGTGGCGGAATCCGTACCGGTGCTGCTGGTGGAGCAGAACCTGGCCGTGGTGCGGCGGCTGGCCCGCGACGCGGTGGTGCTGGCCGCCGGCAAGGTCGCCTGGACCGGTGACGCCAGGGAGTTGCTGCTGGAGACCGCGCTGACCAAGTCGTTGCTGGGCGTCGGCTCCGCGGACGGGCACCACCCGCGGCACGGCCGGCCGCGCCGGGCGTGGCCGGGAAGGGTGGCCGGTGATGGACGCGGTCATCCTGTTGACGTTGACCGGGCTCGGTCTGGCGGCGCTCTACTTCCTGGTCGCCTCCGGCCTGTCGCTGGTCTTCGGCCTGGCCGACGTGCTCAACTTCGCGCACGGCCTCTTCCTCGGCGTCGGGGCGTACGCCACCTGGTGGGCGGCGGGGAACCTGCCCGGCGCCGGAGCGGACGGCTTCGGGTTCGTGGTCGCGGTCGCCTTCGGGGTGGCCGCCGGCACCCTGGTGGCGGTGCTGGTCGAGCTGGTGCTGATCCGCCCGCTCTACTCCCGCACCATCGAGCAGGTGCTGGTCACCGTCGGCCTCTCGCTGGCCGGGGTGGCTCTGTTGCAGGCCACCTGGGGTGCGGACGCCCGACCCTTCCCGCGCCCGGAGTGGACCCGTCAGGTGACGTCGATCCTCGGTGCGCAGGTGCCCAACGGGGGGCTCCTGCTCATCGTCGCCGCGACGCTGGTGCTCGGCGCGATCCTCGCCTTCCTGCGCTGGACCCGTTACGGCCTGATCATCCGGGCCGGGGTGGAGAACCGGGAGATGGTCACCGCGCTCGGCATCGACGTACGCAAGGCGTTCACCCTGGTCTTCGCCATCGGCGGTGCCGCGGCGGCGTTGGCCGGCGCGCTGGGCAGCGTCTACTTCGGCACCGTCTCTCCCCAGCAGGGCGGCTCGCTGCTGATCTTCGCGTTCATCGTGGTGGTCATCGGCGGCATGGGTTCGGTCGTCGGGTCCGCGTACGCGGCGGTCGCGGTCGGGCTGCTGCAACAGTTCGTGAACTACTACGGCACCTCCGGGCTGGGCGACATCTGCGTGGTGGCGCTGCTGGCCGTGGTGCTGCTGCTGCGCCCGCAGGGCATCGCCGGAAAGGTGGCTACGGCATGACCGAGGTCAAGTCCCCCGAGGTTCCGGCGCCGTCCGCGGCGGTGCCGTCGGAACTGACACCCGAGCCGAACCGGTGGTCCCGGGTGCGCCCGTTCCTGCCGCTGGCCGTGCTGGCGGTGGCGCTGATCCTGCCGTACTCGACGCTGCACCTGCCGGGCATCTTCGAAGGGGCGCTGAACTCGCCCGGCACCCTGCAACTGCTCGCCGTCTGCCTGGTCTTCGGCGGCCTGGCGGCCGGGTACGACCTGCTGTTCGGGCGGACCGGGATGCTCTCCTTCGGGCATGCCCTCTACTTCGCCGCCGGTGTCTACGGCACCGACATCCTGATCACCCGGGCCGGGTTGCCACTGTGGCAGGCCGCGCCGCTGGCCATCGTCGGCGGGGCGATCCTCGCCGGTCTGCTCGGCGCGGTGGCGCTGCGTACGGTCGGCATCGCCTTCGCCATGGTGACGTTGGCCTTCGCCCAGGTCGGAGCGATCCTGGTGGCACGTGACTTCGGTGGGCTCACCGGCGGTGAGGAGGGACTGCCGCTGGACGTCGCCGGGCTGCCGGACGCGCTGGTCGGGGTCACCAACACGGTCAACCTGTACTGGCTGGCGCTGGCGTACCTGGTCGTGGTGGTCTTCGTGGTGCACCGGGTCAGCGGCTCGCCGACCGGGCGGGTCCTGGCCGGGCTGCGCGACGACGAGCGGCGCATCGGCGTGCTCGGGCTGGATCCGTACCGCTTCAAGCTGGTCGCCTTCACCCTGGCCGGCGGCCTGGCGGCGGCCGGCGGAGCGGTCTACTGCCTGATCGTCGGCGGTGCCTCGCCGCACATCACCAGCAGTGAGCTGACCCTGTCGCTGCTGGTGATGGTGGTGCTCGGCGGGCCCGGCACGCGCTGGGGCCCGGTGCTCGGCGGCATCCTCTACATGTACCTGGACCACCGCCTGGTCTCCTTCGGCAGCTCCGACGCGGTGGACGCGCTGCCGGCGTTCCTGAGCCGGCCGCTGTCCCAGCCGCTGTTCGTCCTCGGCACCGTCTTCATCCTGGCCGTCTACTTCTTCCCCGGCGGCCTGGCCAGCCTCGCCCCCCGCCTCGCTCTGCTCCGCAACTCGGTGCGCCCGGGCACCCGGCGAGAACGCTGACCGGGAAGTGGCCACCCCCACCCTTCTTGATCAACGGGGGTGGGGGTGTGGCGGTCAGCCGTTGAGCAGGTCGTAGGCCGCGGCGGGGGCCTGCTGTGCCGTGTCGCCGGTGAACGCGACGACCTCGGGTGCGCTGCCGAAGTCGAAGTACTCGACGACGTACTCGGATGCCTTCTGCTTGCCGGCCGCCGGGATCTCCAGCGTCAGCGAGGTGAGGTTGCCGTCCGCGCCGACGACGGCGGTGAGCGGGAGCTGCCCGGCGGCGTCGTCGAGGGCGGCCAGGCCCTCCAGGATGTCGGCCAGCTCCGGCACGGCGGAGAGATCGACCGCACCGGCGTACGTCCCGGGCTCGCCGGTCTGGACCTCCGTGGCAGCCTGGATGATCGCTTCGGCGTTGCCCGGGTCGGTGCCCTCGTAGGCGGGCAACGAGTCCGGCCCCTCGACCTTCGTCGGATCCAGTTCCATCCACTTGGTGGGCAGCTTCATCAGCTTCTGGATGTCCTTGGCGCCCTTGAAGTTCACCCTCATCCAGGTGCGCGTCTCGACCATCCGGAAGGACATCTCCAGGGTGAAGTCCTTGTCCTTGGTGACGGTGTCGATGTCCATGCCCTGGTTCGCCGGGTCGACCACGCCGGAGACGTCCCCCGCGGCGTCGCTGGTGGTGAACCGGAAGGCCGGGTCCTGCTCGTCCGGCACGGCCGCCAGCAGTTCCTGCTTCGGGTCGGGCGGTGGCGCCGCCTCGGGAGTGGCCTTGTCGTCACAGCCGGCCACCAGGGTCGCGGCCAGCAGGGCGACGGCCGTGGCCGCGATACGCCGGGTCGTGGCGGTGGTGCCGGTTCGCTGAGTCATCTCGTCTCTCTCTCGCGGATCGAACGGAATCGTATGCCAGAGTGGCTGCCGCCGCGGTACGGCTCGGCTGCGGCCGGGCCGCCGGCTGCCGGTCGGGTGCCGGCCCGGACCGCCGGGCGCTGGCAGCACGGCGGGCGCTGGTAGAAAGACCCGATGAGCCAGGAACGGACGGCGGTACGGGAGCGGGCCGAGGCGGTGCTGCGGCGGCTGGCCGGCGCGGACGCCAGCCTCCGTGTCGACCAGTGGCGCGCGATCGAGGCGCTGGTGGTCGACCGACGGCGGGTGCTCTGTGTGCAGCGCACCGGGTGGGGCAAGTCGGCGGTCTACTTCGTGGCCACCGCGTTGCTGCGCGAACGCCCCGAGCCCGGCCCGCCGGTCGCGGGCGGCGGCGGCCCGGCCGGCCCGACGGTTATCGTCTCGCCCCTGCTGGCGTTGATGCGCAACCAGGTCGACTCGGCGGCACGGGCCGGGATCCGGGCCCGCACCATCAACTCGGCCAACCTCGACGAGTGGGACGAGATCACCGCCGAGATCCACGCCGGCACGGTCGACGTGCTGCTGATCAGCCCGGAACGGCTGAACAACCCGGATTTCCGCGACGGCGTGCTGCCGAAGCTGGCCGCCACCACCGGCCTGCTGGTGGTCGACGAGGCACACTGCGTCTCCGACTGGGGGCACGACTTCCGGCCGGACTACCGCCGGCTGCGCACCTTCCTCGGCAAGCTGCCCGAGCGCACGCCGGTGCTCGCCACGACCGCCACCGCCAACGCCCGGGTGACCCGGGACGTGGCCGAGCAGTTGGGCACCGAGTTGGCCGCCGCGTCCGCGCAGCGACCGGACGTGCTGGTGCTGCGCGGCAGCCTCGACCGGGAGTCGCTGCGGCTGGGGGTCCTCGACCTGCCGAGTCCGGCGCACCGGCTCGGCTGGCTCGCCGACCACCTGGACCGGCTCCCCGGTTCGGGCATCATCTACACGCTGACCGTGGCCTCGGCGACCGAGACCGCCGAGTTCCTCCGTTCCCGCGGCTGGTCCGTGGCCGCGTACACCGGGCAGGCCGAGGACGCCGACCGCCGCGCGGCCGAGCAGGACCTGCTCGACAACAAGATCAAGGCGCTGGTGGCCACCAGCGCGCTCGGGATGGGCTTCGACAAGCCGGATCTCGGTTTCGTGGTGCACCTCGGTGCACCGCCGTCGCCGATCGCGTACTACCAGCAGGTCGGCCGGGCCGGGCGCGCGGTGGAGCATGCCGAGGTGTTGCTGCTGCCGGGCGCCGAGGACGCGGCCATCTGGCGGTACTTCGCCTCACTGGCCTTCCCGCCCGAGGCGCAGGTCCGTGCGGTGCTCGCCGCCCTGCACACCGACCGGCCGCTGTCGACCCAGGCCCTGGAGCCCCTGGTCGACCTGCGCCGGGCCCGACTGGAGCTGATGCTCAAGGTGCTCGACGTCGACGGTGCGGTGCGTCGGGTGCGGGGCGGCTGGCTCGCCACCGGCGAGCGCTGGGAATATGACGAGGCCCGGTTGCGCCGCGTCGCCGCCGCCCGCGCCGCCGAGCAGCAAGCCATGATCGAGTACGCGGCGACGACCGGCTGCCGGATGCGCTACCTGCGCGAATGCCTGGACGACGCGGAAGCCGTCGACTGCGGCCGGTGTGACCGTTGCGCCGAGGCGCTGTTCACACCGCAGGTGACGCCGGCCGCGCTGACCGCCGCGCAGACCTTCCTCGGCCGCCCCGGCATCCAGGTCGCAACGAAGAAGCTCTGGCCGACCGGGCTGGAGTCGGTCGGCGTACCCCTCAAGGGACGCATCGCAGCGGGGGAGCAGGCACTGCCGGGCCGGGCCGTCGGCCGGCTGTCGGATCTCGGTTGGGGCGGCCGGCTGCGCGGTCTGGTCGGGCCCGGCACACCGGACGGCGAGGTTCCCGAGGACGTGGCCGCCGCCGTCATCGAGGTACTCAAGGCGTGGGCGCACGGTGCCGACCAGTGGCCGAGCCGCCCGGTCGGCGTGGTCGCGGTCGACTCCCGTACCCACCCGGTGCTGGTCGGCTCGCTGGCCGAGCGGATCGCCAGTGTCGGTCGGCTGCCGCTGCTGGGCCGGGTGGCCTCGGCCGGGTCGGCGGCTGCCGACGGTCCGCGCGGCAACAGCGCCCAGCGGGTCCGCGCCCTGCACGGCGCCCTGACCGTGCCGGCGGAGCTGGCCGGTGCCCTCGCCGATTTGACCGGCCCGGTGCTGCTGGTCGACGACCTGGTCGACTCGGGCTGGACCATGACGTTGGCCGCCCGCGAACTCCGCCGGGCCGGCGCCCCCGGCGTCCTTCCCTGGCCCTCGCCGTCGCCGGCTGAGCCGGCGCGGCGCGGTTCCCGGGCCGGCCGCGGATGCGACCCGAGCCACGGCCGGGCAGACCCGCCGGGCGACCGATCAGGCCGGCGGTACGGTGGGCGCATGGCTGACCAGGAACCCGATGCGCCTGCGCTCGGGTCGGTGCGGGTCGCCGAGCGGCCGTCGGCGGGGACCGGTGCGGGCCCCGGCCTGGTCTCGGCGGCGCCGGACCGGGCCACGCTGCGGTTGGCCCTGGTGGTCGGTGGGCTCGTGCTGGCCGTGCTGCTCGGGTTCGGCCTCGGCCGGATCGGCGACGCCGGCACCGCGACGGCGACGGGCGGGTCGGACAGCGCGCTGGCCGACCACCCCATGCCCCCGGCGTCGGCGTGCACTCGCACGGCACCGACCAGGCCGCCGCGGCCGAGGCCGGCGGCCTCGCGGTCAGCCGCGACGGCTACACCCTGGTCCCGCTGTCCGCGGAGTTCACCGCCGGGCACTCCGGTGAGCTGCGGTTCCGGATCCGCGACGGGCAGGGCGCGACGATCACCCGGTTCGCGATCGTGCACGACAAGCCGTTGCACCTGATCGTGGTACGCCGGGACCTGAGCGGCTACCAGCATCTGCATCCGACCATGGCGACCGACGGCACCTGGTCGGTGCCGCTGACACTGCCCCGGCCCGGTGTCTGGCGGGCGTACGCCGACTTCACGGCCCTCGCCGACGATGGCCGGCAGACGGCGACGACGCTCGGCGTGGACCTGGTCGCCCCCGGCGACTACCGGCCCCGTGCCCTGCCCGCCCCGGCGACCACGACCACGGTCGACGGGTTCACCGTCGGCTACCAGGGCGACCCGCAGCCCACCCTGACCGTGCCGCTGAGCTTTCGGATCACCGGCCCGGACGGCGCCCGCCCGGTGCTGGAGCGCTACCTCGGCGCGTACGGCCACCTCGTCGCGCTGCGCGAGGGCGACCTCGGCTACCTGCACGTGCATCCGGAGGCCGAGCTGGTCGACGGCGCGGTGCAGTTCTGGCTGACCACTCCCGGGCCCGGGCGGTACCGCCTCTATCTCGACTTCGCCACCGGCGGCGAGGTACGCACGGCCGAGTTCACGGTGTCCGTGTCCTAGGGCACCCACGGCACTGCCGGGCGGGTCAGCCCGTCCGGCGGATCTGCGCGGACCCGGGGTCGGCCGGTCGGCGGATCGGCCGGCGGGCGAGGTAGCGCAGCAGGTCCCGGATGTGATGCTTCTCCTCGGCCGGCACGGCCGGATCCGCCAGCCGTTGCAGGATCACCCGTACGTCGGCCTCGACGGGGCCGTCGTCCCCGCGTCGCCATGGTCCGGGGCCGGCGTCGGGCAGACCGAGTGCGCGGAAGGCCGCCGCCACCGGCAGATCCAGCGCGGCGCAGAAGCCGCGCACCTTGGCCAGCTCGGGGTAGTCCTGCCAGTCGCCGGCGAGCCAGCGGAAGACGGTCGAGCGACCGACGCCGGTGTGTGCGGCCAGGTCGGTGACCGTCCACCCGCGCTCCTCCCGGGCATCGTCGATGGCCCGGCGCACGAAGCGCGCGAAGGCCATCTGCGGCGAAACCTCTGCCGAACCCATCCGGTGGGTCTTCCCTCCCGACCGGCACCCGACGGTGCGTTCTTCGAGAGTAGTACGGGAAGGGCGGCAAACAATTGACTGATCGACCAGACGATGCCGGTGGCGGCGCCCGTGTCCGGCTACCCGGCTGGTGGTGTGGGTGCGAGCAGGGTTTCCAGCCGGGGTGTGATCCGCCACTGCGCCACCAACTCCCGATACTCCGTACGCTGTGCGGCGCTCGGGCCGGCATCCGTGCGCCGGGCCCGGATGAGCAGGTTGCGCGGGGTGTGCGCCGAGTCGACGAATTCGACCACCTCGGTCCGGTAGCCGTGCAGCCGGAGCAGCCCGGCCCGCAGCGCGTCGGTGAGGACGTCGGCGAATCGTTCCCGCAGGATGCCCTGCCGGGTCAGCAACTCGTACGGTGCCGGAGCCGGCCGGTGACGCAGCTGTGCCGCCACGTCGTGATGGCAGCAGGGCGCGGCGAGCACCCAGCGGGCCTCCCAACGTACCGCTCGGGCCAGCGCCTCGTCGGTGGCGGTGTCGCAGGCGTGCAGGGCGAGCACCAGGTCGGGAGTCGGTTCGACGACGGCGTCGGCGATGGTGCCGGCGACGAAGCGGACCCGGTCGGCCCAGCCGAGCCGTTCGGCCAGTTCGGTGTTGCGGCGGCGCTGGTCGTCCCGCACGTCCACGCCGACCAACTCGACGTCGAGGCCGAGCCGGGACAGGTAGCGGTAGGCGGCGAAGGTCAGATAGGCGTTGCCGCAGCCCAGGTCGACCACGCGCAGCGGGCCGTTCAGCTCCTCGGCCAGCCCACCGGGCAGCGTGGCGGCAAGCGCCCGCAGGAACGCGTCCACCTGCCGCCGCTTGGCCGCCGAGCCCCCGATCTCGGCGAAGATCGGGTCGCCGGGGTCGAGCAGATACTCCTTGGCCCGGTCGTGGCCGGGTGCCGCGACGGCGGGCCGGGTTCCCGCGCTGCGATGCACCTGCGCCTCACCCGACTTGGTGACCCGCAGTTGCAGGATGGTGTCGGCGGTCTCCACATGCCAGTTGCCGAACGGCTCGGCCAGCAGCGCCGCCACCGCCGCGTCCGCCTCCGGCCCCGGCGCCACGTTGCGGGTGTAGGGCCGGGCGCCGTCGGAGGTGGAGATCTGCAGCCGCTGGCCGGTCTTGAGAGCGACGGGCCGCAGCTCGGCCCGGACCACTGAGGGCGCCGACCGCGCTGCCGTCCAGCCGCCACGGCCCGGCTCAACGCCGGACCGAGCAGCAGCGAGCGGACCTCGGCCAGGGCAGCGTCCAACGGTTCGGGCATCGTTCAATCTTCCAGGGACGGCCGGACTGGTTCGCCCGGCATCGGACAGCGGTGGTGAACCGTGACGCGGGCGCGACCGACACCGACCGGTGCGGCGGTGGGCGGTGCGGCCGGCGTCGGCGGGTTCCTGCTCTGCGACTCCTTTGCTCTGCTTCAACGGACGCAACGGTTCCGGCCGGAAAGCATTGCGTGGATTGAAGCAGAGCAAAGGAGCCGAACAAGGGGTCGCCGCCCGGGGCGGCGCGGGTCAACCCGGGCGGCGCGGGTCAACCCGGAAGGGCCGCCCGCCCACCCGCCGCCGGGCGGGCGGTGGTCAGTCGGTGGAGGCTTCGGCGGGCGTACCGCTGGCGGAGCCGGTACCGCGACGACGTCGGCGGCGGCGAGGACGCGGCCCGGCCTCACCCGTGGTGTTGTCCCCGCCGGCTGCGGTCGCCTCGGCGGAGCCGCCGGCGGTGCCAGCGCCCGCTCCGGCCTCGCCGGCAACCTCGCCCGCCACGACCTCGCCCGCCACGACCTCGCCGGCCCGGCGTCGCCGACGGCGACGGGCGGTACGTGCCGCATCGTCGGCGGCAGAATCGGTGCCTTCCGCCACGACCTCGCCGCGCTGCCCGCGACCGGTACCGCCACGGCCCCGACCGCCGTCGCCCCGACCGCCGTCGCCCCGACCGCCGTCGCTCCGACCGCCGTCGCTCCGACCGCCGTCGCTCCGACCGCCGTCGCTCCGACCGCCGTCGCTCCGACCGCCGTCGCTCCGACCGCCGTCGCTCCGACCGCCGTCGCTCCGACCGCGGCGACGGGTGCCGCGCGGCTCGCCCCGGCGGGGCCGGCCGCCGCCCAGGTCCTCCTCGACCTCCGCGGACAGTCCGGCGCGGGTGCGCTCGGCGGTCGGCAGGGTGCCGGTCATCTCCGTGGAGATGTGCAGGTCGGTGTAGAGGTGCGGGGAGGTGTGGTAGGTCTCCGGCGGCTCGGGCATGTCGAGCCCGAGCGTCTTGTCGATGATCCGCCAGCGGGGCATGTCGTCCCAGTCGACGAAGGTCACCGCGACGCCGGTCGCGCCGGCCCGGCCGGTGCGACCGATCCGGTGGGTGTAGGTGTCCTGGTCTTCCGGGCAGTCATAGTTGATCACGTGGGTGACGCCGCTGACGTCGATACCGCGGGCGGCCACGTCGGTGGCGACCAGGGTGTCGATCTTCCCGGCCCGGAACGCCCGCAGGGCCCGCTCGCGGGCCCCCTGGCCGAGGTCACCGTGCACCGCTGCGACCGCGAAGCCACGGAAGTCGAGGTCCTCGGCGACCCGGTCCGCGGCGCGCTTGGTGCGGGTGAAGATCATGGTCAGGCCGCGGCTCTCGGCCTGGAGGATCCGGGCGACGATCTCGATCTTGTTCATCGAGTGGGTGCGGTAGACCAGCTGCTCCGTCTGCGGAGAGGGGCCGGTCTCGGCGGTGTGCCCGGCGTGGATCGTGATCGGGTGGCGCAGGAACCGCCGGGACAGCGTCACGATCGGGTCCGGCATGGTCGCGGAGAACAACATGGTCTGCCGGTCCTCCGGCAGCATCGCCAGGATCCGCTCGACATCGTCGAGGAAACCCAGGTCGAGCATGCGGTCGGCCTCGTCCAGCACCAGTGCGCGCACCCCGTGCAGGCGCAGGTGCTTCTGCTTGGCGAGGTCCAGCAGGCGGCCCGGCGTGCCGACGAGGATCTCCACGCCCTTGCGCAGCGCCTCGATCTGCGGCTCGTACGCGATGCCGCCGTAGATCGGCAGGACGCGCACACCACGGGTGCGGCCGGCGGCGGCGATGTCCTTGGCGACCTGGATGCCCAGCTCGCGGGTTGGCACGACGACCAGGGCCTGCGGCAGCCCGTCGCCGCCCTCGTCGGGGGCGAAGACCCGTTCCAGCAGCGGTACGCCGAAGCCGAGGGTCTTGCCGGTGCCGGTCGGGGCCTGACCGATCAGGTCGGCGCCGCGCAACGCGATCGGCAGCGCGTACTCCTGGATGGCGAAGGCGCGGAGGATGCCGGAGGCGGCCAGTGCGTCAACGGTCTCGGCGCGTGCGCCGAGCTCGGCGAAGGTCGGTGCCTCCGGCCGGACCGGGGCGGTCGGGGCCAGTTCCTGGCCGTCTGTGAGGTCTTGAATCGGCTCACTCATATGGATTTGGGGGTGCCCTCTCGTGGGTGCGCCCCGCCATGTCCTCAGGGCGCGTTCGGTTTGGCGCGGGCCACACGGTCGGCGGCAGAAAGCCGAGCGGACCGGGCCGCACGCGCGCCGCGGGTCGGAGTTCGACCGGATCGGAGGTGACTCCGGCCGGGATCGGCCCCTACGGCAACTCGTCCATGCTACCTGAACCGGCCGGACGTCGTCCCGATTCCGAGTGGGCAAGCGCGACCGGGAGGGTTTTAATGTGACTCGTATCACGCCTGTCCGGCATGTTGGACCGTTGCAGGCATGCCCAGGTTGGCCGGTTGGCTGTCGACGTGGGTGCGGCGGCTGATCGGCGCGGCCCTGGCTCGAGCGGGGCGGGTCGCCGGCCCCGGGACGCCGCACCGCTCTGATCGCTCAGGGGGACAGCCGGACGTGGGGGGATTGTTCCGGCGGCTGACCGCCGCGCACCGCGCGGATGGCCGCCGCCGGACTCAACAACCGACCGTCAGCGGACGGTGAAACCGACCGACCGGGGTGACGCCTCGGCGATCTCGACGTAGGCGACCTTGTCGACCGGGACGATGATCCGCCGACCCTTCTCGTCGGTAAGCGAAAGCGTGCCCTCGCCCCTGGCGACGGCGTCGGTCACGATCCGCTCGATCTCGGCCGGCGACTGCGCGCTCTCCAGGACCAGCTCGCGCGGGGCGTACTGCACGCCGATCTTGACCTCCACTGTGCCTCCTCCGTCGGGCGAGATAGCCGCCGTGCGAAGGCTATCCGATCACAAGGTCGAAGTTCAGGCTGACTCACCTTGCAGCGGAAAGCTGGCGATACCCCGCCAGGACAGCGCGGCCACCAGCGCCTCCGCCTCGGCCTTGGGCACCTGGCGACCGCCGGCCAGCCAGAACTGCGCGGCGGTCTCGGCCGCGCCCACCAGGCCCGAGGCGAGCAACTCGGCGTGCGCCCGGCTGATCCCGGTGTCGGAGATGATCGTGTCGGTGATCGCCGCGATGCAGCCCTGCGCGACCCGCTCGACGCGCTGCCGTACGGCCGGCTCGTTGCGCAGGTCCGACTCGAAGACCAGGCGGAAGGCTTCGCTCTCGTGGTCGACGAAGTCGAAGTAGGCCCGCACCGACGCGCTGACCCGTTCCTTGTTGTCGTTGGTGCTCGCCATCGCATCGTGGACCTTGGCGACGATCGCGTCACAGTGCGTGTCGAGCAGGGCGAGATAGAGCTCCATCTTCCCGGGGAAGTGCTGGTACAGCACGGGCTTGGAAACGCCGGCCCGCTCGGCGATGTCGTCCATGGCCGCAGCGTGGTAACCCTGCGCCACGAACACCTCCTGAGCAGCGGCGAGCAGCTGCTTGCGGCGCGCCGAACGGGGCAGGCGCGTGGGTCGACCGGCGGTTTGGGCGCCGTTCCCCACAGCGGTCATGGGAACCTCCGAGGTTGTCGTACGGGCCGGCATTCCACGCGAACCGGTCGGGGCCCCTCGGCCCCTCGCGGAATTGGCCCGCCGCTGTAACTTATCGCCACTGTCGCCACACGGTAGCCTCAGCGTGGGCGACCAAGGAGCGCGCGGTGAGTGAAACAGGTCAACCCGGTGCCGCCACCCCGGGAGAGCACGGTGACGGGACGGGTCAGCACGATGACCTGGCCCGTTCCGGCAACGGGTGGGCTCCGCGGGCGGCCGACTGGTCCTGGGATGCGGATGCTTCTCGGGGCTCCGGCGCCCCCTGGTCCCGGTCCGAGTCACCCGCAGCCTGGTCCACCGCTTCGTCCCGCCACGGCGATCTGCCCGCCCCGCCCGGCGCGCAGCCGGAGCCCGAGTTGCCCACCCGGGTCAACGGCAACCACGTGAACGGCAACCACGTCAACGGGACGCCCACCGGCGAGGAGCCGCCGGCCGGCCGGCACGCCCCGGTGAGCGCCCCACCCGGCGTACGAGGGCCGGGCCAGGCTCCGGGTGGTGACCGCCTCGTCGTGCCGGCTCCCCGCCCCGTGCCGTCCGGCGAGCAGCCGGTCGCTCCCATGGTCGGTCTGCCGACCTCCGTGCCCCCGGCGATGCAGGTGCCGCCCGTCGGCACCGCCGCCTCCGGCTTTGAGATGCCGCCCGGCGTGCACGCACCCACCGCCGAGCGGGCCGCGGACGATCCACCGGCGAGCGGCCGGCCGCACGGATGGGACGGACATTTTCCCCCGGCGCCGAATACCGAGATCCGCCCGGCACCCCCCGCGACGGACCAGGCTGCCGGGCAGGCGGACCGGCCACCGGCGCCCGGCGCTGACCAGTCCACCGGTTGGCCGGCGGGATCGGGTGGCGGCCAGTTCTCAAGTTGGCCGGGCGGGTCGGGTGACGACGAGTCCGGAGGTTGGCCGGTGGGGTCAGCTGCCGACCAGTCCGGAGGTTGGCCACCCGCCGAGCGCCCGGCGGCCGATCCGGGCCGCCCGAGCTGGGCCCGGCCCGGCCCGGCCACTGACTGGGCCCCGTCGTGGGCCCGCGAAGAGGGCGAGCCCGCCGGCCGTGGGTCGCCGGAGCCGCCGGCCCCGAACTGGGCCAGCGAGCCGAGCCGCCCGTACGAGCCGCCCCGGCCGAAGACCGATCCAGCCGCGGAGCCGCAGACCGATCCAGCCGCGGAGCAGCGGCCGGTCGAGCCCGACCCCGTGGACCAGCCGGCCTGGGCGGCGGCTCCGGCCAGCGCCCCACCGGCCGACGAACGTCCCTCCTGGTTGCGTGCCGCGGCCAGCGGGCCGCCCGGCGAGGAACGTCCCTCCTGGGCACGTGGCAGCGGGCAGCCGGCTGAGGAGCGCCCGTCGTGGGCCACCCCCGGTAAGTGGCGCCCCCGCCGGCGAGGCCCCGCCCTGGGGTGCCCGGGCCGAAGAGGGCCTGCCCTGGGATGCGCGGACCGGCGCCCGGCCGGCCGAGGAGCGCCTGCCGTGGGCTCTCCGCCCCGCCAGCAGCCCGCCGGCCAGTGCCCCGCCGGTCAGCGCCCCGCCGGTCGGCGGTCGGCCCGCCAGCGGTCCACCGGCCGGCGCCCCGCCGACGAGCGACCTACCGGTCAGCGCGGCGCCGAGCGTCCCGCCGGGCGGCGCCGCACCGACGAGCGCCCCGCCGGCCCCGCGTGAGACGCCTCCCGAAGCCGGTTCGCCACCCCGGGCGCTGCCGGAGCGGCCACCGAGGTGCCCGGCTATCGACCGTTCCGGCTCCGGCCGGTCGCCGCTGAGCCGTCGTCCGCAATGCCTGCGCCGGCTTCCGCCACATCCGGTTCGACCTCGACCCCACCGGCCAGTGACCTGGCGGCCGGTGGGATCTCCGGTGGGCCCGGCCGCCGTGAACGCATTCCCTCTGCGCCCGTCCCGGTGAGCGCGGCCCCCTACGCGGCACGCCGATCCGCGCCCGATCCGGTCCCGCCGACGGAGCCGGCCGGCGAGTGGTCGCCGGACAGCACCCCGGCGGTGTTGCCGCAGCGCGTCCCCGCCGAACCGGACGTGCCCGTCGTGCCGGAGCCGCCAGCCGTGGAGCCACCCGCCGAAACCCCGGAACTCGCCCGGATCGCCACCCATCTCCGTCGCGACGACGAGCCGGCGCCGTTGCGTGAACGGCCCGAGGGGTTCGACGTCAACGCGATCCTTGCCGCCGTGCGGGGGGTCGCCGGCGTGCGCGACGCCGCCCTGCGCCGTACCCCTGCCGGCGCACACAGCCTGCGCCTCGACCTCGCCGACGGTGCCGACCCGGCGGAGGTGAGCCGGCAGGTCGCCCGCCTGCTGCAGGAGCGGATGGGGCTGGCCGCCGCGCCGAGCGGCATGACCGGAGTCCCTGCCGTACCCATGCGGCGCCGGTCCACCGAGTCCCGGCGCGGCGAGGGCGGTGAGGCCCGCCCGTCCGCGGAGCCCAGACGTCCATCGGCCCGACCCGCCGGCGCCCGGACGGAGGCCCAGCCGAGCCGGACGGAGGGTGCACCGGAGACCTCGCGACGGCGACGGCAGGCGCCCGTCCCGCACCGGGGCCGGGCCATCGTGGAGGACGCGGGTGCACCGGGCAGTCCGGCGACGCTCGGCGCCTCCTACTCCGGCGGGCAGCTCACCACGACCGAGTCGGCACCGTCCCGGCCGCTGGACACGGGCGGAGTGCCGGGCCCCCGGGTGGTGCTCGACCACGTCCAGGTGAGCACGTTCGGGCTCGATGCCACCGTCGAGGTTCGGCTGCTCGCCGGCGCGCAGAGCGCCGCCGGGTACGCCACCGGGCCCGCCGTCGACGGCTACGTGCTGCGGCTCTGCGCGGTGGCGGCCGCGGCGGCGATCGACGAACTGTTGCGCGCCGCCAACACCACGGCGGAGCGCGGACGCTGCTTCGTGGAGCATGCCGCTGTGGTGCCCTTCGGGAACTGTGAGGTGGCCACCGTCGTCGTGCTGCTGGTCTGCGACGGGTGGGTCGAGCAGTTGGCCGGTTCCGCGTTGGTGGCCGGCGACCCCCGGCAGGCGGTGGTGCGGGCCACCCTCGCCGCGGTCAATCGTCGGCTGGAGGCGCTGCTGGCCTGAGCGGGTCGGGGCAGACTGGAACGGTGAAGCCTGCGACCCTCTGGCCAGATCGCCTGCTGCCCGCCCACTCGGTCCCGCCGCCCTGGCCGGGCCGCGAGGTCCGCCTCGACGGGGCGGTCACCTACGTCCGGGAAACGCCGGCCACCGGCCCGGCCGCCGAGCCGGCGCTCTACGTGCACGGACTGGGCGGCTCGTCGCAGAACTGGACCGACCTGGCCGGTCTGCTCGCCGACCGGCTGGACGGCCAGGCGATCGACCTGCCGGGCTTCGGCCGCAGCGAGCCGGGTCGGCGGTACACCGTTCCGGTCTTCGCCGAGCGGGTGATCCGCTGGATCGAACACTCGGCTCGGGGGCCGGTGCACCTGTTCGGCAACTCGCTGGGCGGGGCGATCTCGGTGCGGGTGGCCGCCGTCCGGCCGGACCTGGTCCGGACGCTGACCCTGGTGTCGCCGGCCCTGCCGTTCCTTGACTTCCGCCGGTCGTTGCAGGGCCGGATGCTGCCGCTGCTGGCGATCCCCGGGGCGAGCGGCTGGCCGCCTGGCGGCTGGCCCAGGTGGCGCCGGAGGTGATGGCCCAGCAGGTGATGGAGGCGTGCGTGGCTGACCTCAGCCGGATCTGCGACCAGCGCCGGCGGGAGGCACTGGAGGAGATCCGGATCCGGTACGAGGCGGAGCACTACGCGGCGGCCTACGTCCGGACGTTCCGTGGGCTGGTCTCCAGCTTCGTGCGGTCGTACCTGCCGGGTTCGGAGTCGTTGTGGCGGTTGGCTCGTACGGTGAGCGCGCCGACGCTGGTCATCGGGGGCCGGCAGGACCGGCTCGTCGACGTGCGCGTGGCGCCGCAGACCGCCCGGGTGATTCCGGACAGCCGGCTGCTGATGATCGACGGCGTCGGTCACGTGGCGCAGCTGGAGGTACCCCGCCTGGTCGCCCGGGCCGTGGTGGGGCTGCTCACCGAGACGGGGGAGCCCGCTCGCCGGGCTGACCTGGCAGGATGACCGGCGTGCGCAGCCCTGGTAGCCGTTCTTGGCCGGCTCGTTCCCTAGGGCGGCATGCCGCCGGGCGGAGGCCGGAACGCGACGCCCCGTCCGTGGATTCGGCGGCGACCGCCGAGGTTCGGAAGCGGCCGTGGCCGCGCCGGCCGGGATCGGTCGTCCGGGTTGCCGTGCTGGTGGCGGCGGTCGGTGCCGCCGTCGCGGTGGTCGCCGGGGGCACCGGCGCTCCGTCGGGCACTGCCGGCGAGCTGGCGCCGGCGGCGTCCCCGCTGGTGGTGACGCCGCCGATCCTGCGGACCCCGTCGCCGTCGCCGAGCCGGCTGCCTCCGTCGCCCGAGCCGCCGGTTCTGCAGGAGCCGGGGCGGGTGCCGTCGATCGGGCCGGGCCGCTTCGACTACGACGACCGGGCCGGGCCGGTGCTGGGTACGGCCGGTGGCATCCAGCGTTACCGGGTCGCGGTGGAGTCCGGATCCGGCGCGGATGCGGGCGAGTTCGCCTTGGCGGTGCGGGCCGCGTTGACCGGTCCGGGGAGTTGGGTCGACAGCGGGCGGCTCCGGTTGCGGCAGGTGGACGTGGCCTCGCGGTACGACTTCACCGTCTACCTGGCCACGGCCGGGACGGCGGGCCGGATGTGTGCCGCCGGAGGCGTCGATATCCGCGTCGGTGGGCGGCCGTACACCTCCTGCCGGGCGTCGGGCAAGGTGATCGTCAACCTGGACCGCTGGCGGCTGTCGGTGCCGCATTTCGTGACGGCCGGGGTGCCGCTCTCGGTGTACCGGACGTATGTGATCAACCACGAGGTCGGGCATCAGTTGGGCAACCGGCACGAGCGCTGTCCGGGGCGTGGCGAGCCGGCTCCGGTGATGATGCAGCAGACGCTGTTCCTGAAGGGGTGCGTCGCGAATCCCTGGCCGTACCTGGACGGCCGGCGTCACGCCGGTCCGCCGCTCTGAGCGGCCGGAGCGCCGGGGCGGAGCGCCTTCATCGCGCAGGATTGCGCTGATATGCCTGCAATGGGTGCGACGATGTTTTCATGCCGTCTTCACCCCTTTGTTGCGGCCCTGCGGAGCCGGACCTACCACTGGGGCCCCGGCCCACGGCCAGCCGGCGGTGCCGGCTCGCCGTGACCCTCGGCATGGTGCTGGCGCTCGCGGCCACCGCCTCGGTGCTGCTGGCCCGGGCCGGCGACCGGGCGGCCGGGCCGGAGCCGGGCGCTCGCAGCCGCATCGCGTACGGGGCGGGGGCCGACGAGCAGGCCCGGCCCGGCGGGTACCCGAGGGCGGGTGCCGGCAGCTTCGCGGTGGCCGGTGCGGGCTCTCCCGTGCGGGGCGAGGACGGGCCGGTAGCCCGCTACCGGGTGGCCGTCGAGCAGGACACCGGCCAGGATCCGGCCGCCTTCGCCGCCGACGTCGACGCCGTGCTGGCGGACCCGCGCAGCTGGATCGGCTCCGGCGAACTGCGCGTGCAGCGGGTCGACGCGGTGACCGCCGACTTCACCGTCTACCTGGCCACCCCGCTCACTTCCGAGGCGATGTGCGCCGAGGGTGGGCTGAGTACGGAGGGCTACACGTCGTGCCGGCTACCCGGAAAGGTGATCATAAATCTGGCCCGCTGGCTGGAGGCGGTGCCGGACTACGGGGCGTCGCTGGAGGTCTACCGGGCGTATGTGATCAACCATGAGGTCGGGCACGAGTTCGGGGAGGGGCACGAGGCGTGCCCGGCACCCGGGCGTCCGGCGCCGGTCATGCAGCAGCAGACGTACGGGCTGGAGGGCTGTGTGGCGAACGCCTGGCCGATCCTCGACGGCCACCGCTACGCCGGCGACCTCATCGGCTGACGCCGGGCCAGCCCACCCGGCCGGCTATTCCCGCTCCCGCATGGCGGGCGACGTGTCCCTGCTCATGGTCGGCGGGTGCCTCGGCGAGCGACAATGGCTCGGTCGTCCGCCACATCGATCCCGGGGAGTCCACCGTGTCGCTGCCCCCGCTCGTCGAACCCGCCGCCGAGCTCACCGTTGACGAGATCCGCCGTTACTCGCGCCACCTGATCATCCCCGATGTCGGGGTCACCGGGCAGAAGCGGCTGAAGAACGCCCGGGTGCTCTGTGTCGGCGCCGGTGGCCTCGGTTCCCCCGCGCTGATGTACCTGGCCGCCGCCGGGGTAGGCACT
Source organism: Micromonospora tarapacensis (assembly GCF_019697375.1). Classification (NCBI taxonomy): domain Bacteria; kingdom Bacillati; phylum Actinomycetota; class Actinomycetes; order Micromonosporales; family Micromonosporaceae; genus Micromonospora; species Micromonospora tarapacensis. Next base: position 477,369 of record NZ_JAHCDI010000003.1, read on the forward strand.
CTCGGCATCATCGACTTCGACACCGTCGACGAGTCAAACCTCCAGCGCCAGATCATTCACGGCGTCTCCGACGTCGGCCGGTCCAAGGCCGAATCCGCCGCGGCGAGCATCCGCGAGATCAACCCGCTGGTCAACGTCGAGATCCACAACACCGCGCTGGATCGGGACAACGTCCGCGACATCTTCGCCCGGTACGACCTGATCGTCGACGGCACGGACAATTTCGCCACCCGCTACATGGTCAACGACGCGGCGGTGCTGCTCGGCAAGCCGTACGTCTGGGGGTCGATCTACCGGTTCGACGGCCAGGCCTCGGTGTTCTGGGCCGAGCACGGTCCCTGCTACCGCTGCCTCTACCCGGAGCCGCCGCCGCCCGGCATGGTTCCCTCCTGCGCGGAGGGCGGCGTCCTCGGCGTGCTCTGCGCGTCGATCGGCTCGATCCAGGTCAACGAGGCGATCAAGCTGCTCGCCGGGATCGGTGATCCGTTGGTCGGTCGGTTGATGGTCTACGACGCCCTGGAGATGAGCTACCGCAAGATCAAGGTGCGCAAGGACCCGAACTGCGTGCTCTGTGGCGAGAACCCGACCCTCACCGACCTGCTGGAGGACTACGAGGACTTCTGCGGCGCGGTGTCGGTGGAGGCCCAGGAGGCGGTGGTCGACGCGACCATCACCGCGGCCGAGCTGAAGGAGTGGCAGGACGCCGGCAAGGACATCTTCCTCGTCGACGTGCGGGAGCCGGCCGAGTACGAGATCGTCCGCATCCCCGGCGCGACCCTGATCCCCAAGGGCGAGATCCTCTCCGGCGATGCGCTGGCCAAGTTCCCGCAGGACCGGCAGGTCGTGCTGCACTGCAAGTCCGGCGTCCGCTCCGCCGAGGCGCTGGCCGCGCTGAAGGCGGCCGGGTTCCGGGACGCCGTGCACGTGCAGGGCGGCGTGCTCTCCTGGATCAAGCAGATCGATCCGTCGCTGCCCGCGTACTGAGATGTGCGGCGGGGCCCCTTCCGGTGCCTCCGGTGGCGGAGGGGGCCCGCAAACACCCGGCCGTCGGCCGGTCCCACCTGCCCGTCCTACCGAGGCGGGATCGCGTTTCCGCCGGTAGCGTGGCGCCGTGGTCGACATCGATGCCGCGATCGGGTTCGTGGTGGCGCACGGGGACGCGGTCGAGCGTGCCCGTCTTTCCTGGTTGCGCACGGGTACGCCGCCTCCGCCGGAGGTGGTGGACAGCGCCGAGGTCGGCCAGACACTTGGCGGCGGCTGGCCGGCGTCCTGGGGCGACGAGGTCGCCTCGGTCGACGCGACCTGTTTCCGTCTCGCCGAACTGGATGACCTGGGCGCGCTGGGCCGACCCTCCGCCCGCCGCGCGCTGGACTGGCTCGCCACCTCCCAGCAGCGCGACGGTTGCTGGGAGGAGGACCAGGCGCTGGCCGACAGCGCCCCCGAGTGGGCCAGGCCGGGCGACCCGGAGGCACGGCTCTTCCTGACCGCCAACGCCGCCTTCTGGCTCACCGTGGCCGGCCTGGACGCCCGGGCGGCCGGGCCGCTCGACCACCGGGTCGGCGGGGCGTACGCGGGCGTGGTGCAGGCCGCCGGCCAGGCGCTCGCCGCCCGGTTGCGCCCCGACGGCAGTTGGCCGTCCTTCCTGGCCGCCGGCTGGCTGAGCGCGGCGGTCCTGCACCGGCAGCAGATGTTCTACGAATCGGCGCAGATCAAGGCCGTGCTCGCCGAGCGGATCCCGCAGGCGTCACCGGCCGACGCCGCCTGGCTCGCCTCGACGCTGCGTCGCGTCGGCGTCGACGAGCAGGAGTGGACCCTGGTGGCGGCCCGCCGCCGGCTCACCGAGACGCAGCGCAGTGACGGCGGCTGGAGCAGCGACGACGGCCACCAGTTCGACGTGCACGCCACCCTGGCCGTGATCCGCGCCTTCCGCTGACGGGTCCCGTCCGGGTCAGCGGAGGTGGCCGGTGCCGGTGACCACGTACTTGGTGCTGGTCAGCTCGGGTAGTCCCATCGGGCCGCGGGCGTGCAGCTTCTGGGTGGAGATGCCGATCTCGGCGCCGAAGCCGAACTCACCGCCGTCGGTGAACCGGGTCGAGGCGTTGACCATGACGGCCGCCGCGTCGACCCGGGCCACGAACTCCCGGGCGGCCGGCTGCGAGTCGGTGACGATCGCCTCGGTGTGGCCGCTGCCGTACCGCCGGATGTGCGCGACCGCCGCGTCGAGCGAGTCGACGACGGCGGCGGAGATGTCCGCGGACAGGTATTCGGTGGCGAAGTCCTCGTCGGTGGCGGCGACCACCGCGTCGGAGTACCGGGCCACCCGCGGGTCGCCGTGCACGGTCACCCCGGCCTCGGCGAGTGCGGCCAGCGCCGGTGGCAGGAAGGCGTCGGCGACGTCGGCGTGCACCAGCAGCGACTCGGCGGTGTTGCAGGTGGACAGCCGCTGGGTCTTCGCGTTCAGGGTGATCGCGACGGCCCTGGCGACGTCGGCCGCCGCGTCCACGTAGACGTGGCAGTTGCCCACGCCGGTCTCGATCACCGGCACGGTCGACTCCTCGACCACCGTCCGGATCAGCGACGCGCCGCCCCGCGGGATCAGCACGTCGACCAGGCCCCGGGCCCGCATCAGCTCCTTGACCGAGTCGCGCGAGCTGGCGTCCAGCAACTGCACCGAGTCGGCCGGCAGGCCGGCGGCGTCGACCGCGTCGCGCAGCACCGCCACCAGCGCCGCGTTGGAGTGCGCGGCCGACGAGGAGCCGCGCAGCAGCGCCGCGTTGCCGGCCTTGAGGCAGATGCCGGCGGCGTCCACGGTGACGTTCGGCCGGCCCTCGTAGACGATGCCGACCACCCCGAACGGCACCCGGATCTGCCGCAGCTCCAGCCCGTTGGGCAGGGTCGAGCCGCGGACCACCTCGCCCACCGGGTCGGGCAGCGCGGCCATCTGGCGCAGCGCGTCGGCGATCCCGGCCACCCGGCCGGCGTCGAGGGCGAGCCGGTCCAGCACGGCCGCGCTCAGCCCGGCCTCCCGCCCGGCCGCCAGGTCCGCCTCGTTCGCGCTGAGGATCTCGGGGGTACGCGCCACCAGCGCGTCGGCCATCGTGTGCAGCGCGGTGTCCTTGGCGGTACGCGTCGTCACGGCCAGCGTCTCCGCCGCCGTGCGTGCCCGGTGGGCCTGCTCGCTCACGCTCATTCCACACTCCTCAGGTGTCCGTGGCCCCTGCCGCCGCAGGCGTCGGCACGGAGCCCGTTGCTCACAGCAGTACCAGGTCGTCGCGGTGGACGACCTCACGTTCGTAGGCCGGGCCGAGCGCTGCGGCGAGGTCGGCGGTGGAGCGCCCCAGCAGGCCGGGAAGTTCGATCGCGTCGTAGTTGACCAGCCCGCGGGCGACCGGTGCGCCGGAGGTGTCGACCAGGTCGACCGGGTCGCCGGCGGTGAACATCCCGTCCACCGCGGTGATCCCCGCCGGCAGCAGCGACTTGCGCCGGCCGACCACCGCGGCGACCGCGCCGGGGTCGAGGTGCAGCCGGCCCCGGGCGCGGTGGCGTGGGCGAGCCAGAACAGCCGGGCGGCGGGGCGCCTCGGGCTGGGATGGAAGAAGGTGCCGACCGACTCTCCGGCCAGCGCCGCGACGGCCTGGTCGGCGGAGGTGAGGACCACCGGGATGCCGAATCCGGTGGCGATCCGTGCCGCCTCGACCTTGGTGACCATGCCGCCGGTGCCGACCCCCGCGCGGCCGGTGCCGCCGATGTCGACGCCGGTGAGGCCCGCCTCGTCGTGCACCTCGGCGATGCGGCGGGAGCCGGGGCGCGACGGATGGCCGGTCCAGAGCGCGTCGACATCGGAGAGGAGCACCAGCAGGTCGGCGTCGACCAGCGCGGCCACCAGCGCGGCCAGCCGGTCGTTGTCGCCGAACCGGATCTCCTCGGTGGCGACCGTGTCGTTCTCGTTGACGATCGGCACCGCCCGCAGGTCGAGCAGCTTGCGCAGGGTGCGGTACGCGTTGCGGTAGTGCGCCCGCCGGGTCACGTCGTCGACGGTGAGCAGCACCTGCCCGACGGTGCGGCCGTGCCGGGCGAAGGCTGCGGCGTACCGCCCGATCAGCAGGCCCTGGCCGACACTGGCGGCGGCCTGCTGGGTGGCCAGGTCGCGCGGCCGGCGGGGCAGGCCGAGCGGGGCGAGGCCGGCGGCGATCGCGCCGGAGGAGACCAGCACCACCTCGCGTCCGTCGGCCGTCCGCGTGCCGAGGGCGTCGACCAGCGCGTCGACCCGCCCGTCGTCCAGCCCGCCGGTCGCGGTGGTCAACGAGGAGGATCCGATCTTGACGACGATCCGCCGGGCCGCCGTGACTGCGTCGCGCACCCGCCCATTCTGCGCCGTCGCCGCCGCGGGGCCAGTCGCCGTTCCCATAGTCTGGCCGCTTGTGACACCTGACGAGTATGTCGAGGCGGTGCTGGAGGTCGTCGACCTGATCCCACCCGGCCGGGTGATGTCGTACGGAGCGCTGGCCGACGCGCTGGCCGAGCGCTCCGGGCGGGCATCGGCCCGGCTGGTCGGGGCGATCATGGCGCGGCACGGCGGTGGCACTGCCTGGCACCGGGTGGTCAACGCCTCCGGTGGCCTGCCGCCCCGGCTCGCGGCCGAGGCCCGGGTTCGGTGGCTGGCCGAGGGTACGCCGCTGCGCCAGGACCGGGTGGACATGCGGGCGGCCAGCTGGCGGCCCGGTGAGGGGATGTGATCGGCCGGATAACGTGAGTAATATTCGGCGCCATGAACGCGCCGCCGGGTGGATCCGGCCCACCACCCGCCGCCGTCCCGGCCCTCGCCGGACCAGCCGGGGCCCGCCCGGTCTGCCGCGCGGGGTGCACGCCGGCTACGCGCTCGGCTCGCTGGCCACCGGGGCGTTCGGCACGGTGCCCGGCCTGTTGCTGCTGCCGTACCTCACCGACACGCTCGGCGTGACCGCCGGGGTGGCGGCCCTGCTGGTGCTGCTACCGAAGGCGTGGGACGTGCTGATCAACCCGGTGGCCGGGCGGATCTCCGACCGCACCCGGTCCCGCTGGGGTGCCCGCCGGCCGTACCTGCTGTTCGGCGGGCTGGCACTGGCCGCGCTCTTCGGTGCCATCTTCGCCGCGCCGTTCGGCGCCGGTCCCGCGGCCGGGGCGTACGTCGCCGTCGCCTTCCTGGCCACCGCGACCGCGTTCGCCTTCTTCCAGGTGCCGTACGTGGCGATGCCGGCCGAGTTGACCAGCGACTACGCCGAACGTACCCGGATGATGACCTGGCGGATCGCGGTGCTGGCGCTGGCCATCCTGGTGGCCGGTGCGGTGGCCCCGCTGGTGCGCGACGCGGCCGGCGGAGGTGTGCCGGGGCACCGCTGGATGGGTGTCTTCGTGGCGGTGCTGATCGCGCTGGGTGCGGTCGGCGCCTTCCTGGGCACCCGGTCCGCCCCGCTGGGTGCGGTCGCGGAGAGTGAACCGACCCTGCGCGCCCAGCTCGGCGTCGCCGGCCGCAACCGGCCCTTCCGGGCGCTGCTGCTCTGCTTCGTGGTGCAGTCCGCCGGGGTGGCGACGATCCTCGCGGGTGTCCAGTACTTCGCCGACCAGATCCTGCGCGACCCGGCGACCGGCCCGACCGTCCTGTTCGTCTGCTTCGTCGGGCCGGCGCTGGTGGTGATGCCGCTCTGGTCGCGGGTGGGTGCGCGGGTGGGCAAGCTCGCCGCCCTGGTGGCCGCGTCGCTGATCCTGTCGTTCGGCGGGTTGGCGCTGGTCGCCGCGCCGGTGCTGCCGGCCGCCGTGATCTACCTGCTGGTCGCGTTGATCGGCGTGGGGTACGCCGGGCAGCAGGTGTTCGCCCTGGCCATGCTCCCGGACTGCATCGCCTACGACACCGCGCGGACCGGCCGCCGGCAGGCCGGCGTCTTCACCGGCCTGTGGACCGCCGGCGAGACCTTCGGCCTGGCCCTGGGCCCCGGCATCTACGGCCTGGTGCTCGCCGTCTCCGGCTACGTCTCCTCCTCCACCGGAACGGCCGCGCCCCAGTCGGACAGCGCCCGCCTCGGCATCCTGCTCGGCTTCACCCTGCTCCCCGCCCTCCTGATCGCCCTACCCACCCTCCTCCTCCACCCCCACCCCTCGCCGATCATGGAGTTGTGGCAGGGACAAAAGCCGCCGAGCAGCACGGAAAGGGCACCATAACTCCATGATCGACGAAAGTGGTTCGGCGCTGCCCGAGCACGGGGTACCGGCCGAGCAGGTGCTGGCGGAGATCCGGCAGCTGCGGGCGATGGACCGGCCGACGCATGGTGGGCGGCTGTTCGCCTACGTCTACGACCCCGCCGTGCCGGGGCTGGACGAACTCGCCACCGCCGCGTACGCGCTCAGCGCCCACGTCAACGGGCTCGACCCGACCGCCTTCCCGTCCCTGCTCGCCATGGAGAACGCGCTGGTGGGCGCCGCCGCGCGGCTGCTCGGCGGCGGGCCCGGCACGAGCGCGCCGGACGCGGTCGGCAGCGTCACCAGCGGCGGCACCGAGTCGCTCATCCTGGCCGTGAAGGCCGCCCGGGACGCCCGGCCGGACGTGGCGGCGCCCCGGCTCGTGGTGCCCGCCAGCGCCCACGCCGCGTTCGCCAAGGCGGCCCACTACCTGCGGGTGGAACTCGACACGGTGCCCCTCGACCCGGTGACCCTGCGGCCGGCGGTCACCGAGGTGGCCGCCGCCATCCGACCCGAGACGGTGCTGGTGGCCTGCTCCGCCCCCGCGTACGCGCACGGCGTCGTCGACCCGGTCGAGCAGATCGCCGAGGTGGCCGCCGCCGCCGGGGTGCGCTGCCACGTGGACGCCTGCTTCGGTGGCTGGACCCTGCCCTACCTGCGCCGCCTCGGCGCGCCGGTGCCCGCGTTCGACCTCGCCGTGCCCGGGGTCACCTCGATCTCCGTCGACCTGCACAAGTACGCGTACGCGCCGAAGGGCGTCTCGGTGCTGCTGCACCGGGATCCGGAGCTGCGCGCCCCGCAGTACTTCGGGTACGCCGACTGGCCCGGGTACACGATGATCAACCCGGTGATCTCGTCCACCCGCTCCGGCGGGCCGATCGCCGCCGCGTACGCGACCCTGCGGTACCTCGGCGACGACGGCTACCTCGAACTGGCTCGCCGGACCAGCGAGGCGGTGCGGGAACTGGCCGGGGCGGTACGCGGCGTCGACGGGCTGCGACTGGTCGCCGAGCCGGAGTCGACAGTGGTCTGCTTCACCGCAACCGACCCCGGGCTCGACCTGTTCGTGCTGGTCGACGAGCTGGCCGCGGCTGGCTGGCACACCCAGCCCCAGCTGACGTACGCCGGCCTGCCGCGCAGCGTGCACCTGACGGTGACCGCCGCGGTGGCGCCCCGGGCGGCCGAGTTCGGCACCGACCTGGCCGAGGCGGTCACCGCCGCCCGGGTGGCCGGCCCGGTCGTGCTGCCGCCCGAACTGCTCGCCCTGGCCGGCTCCCTGGCCCCGGAGGCCCTCACCGGAGACCTGGTCGCCGGGCTGGCCGCCGGGCTGGGCCTCGGCGGCGGCGGTGCCGCGCTGCCGGACCGGATGGCGCCGGTGAACACGCTGCTGGACGCGGCTCCGCCCGCGCTGCGGGAACGGCTGCTGGTGGAGTTCGTCAGCCTGCTGCAACGCCCGGCCTACTGAGTCGACCGCCTGCACCGGGCCGGTCGGGCCGCGAACACCCTCCGATCGGCCGGCGGGGCCTGTGGTTGACTGTCCGGGGGACGGGAAGGGGGCGGTCGTGCAACTGCCGGCGGTGCTCGGCGAGCCGATCCGGTTCGTGCTCAACTGGGGCCGGCGTTACTCGCTCTGGGTCTTCAACTTCGGCCTGGCCTGCTGTGCCATCGAGTTCATCGCGACCAGCATGTCCCGGCACGACTTCATCCGGCTCGGCGTGATCCCGTTCGCGCATGGCCCCCGGCAGGCCGACCTGATGGTGGTCTCCGGCACGGTCACCGACAAGATGGCCCCGGCGATCAAGCGGCTGTACGACCAGATGCCCGAGCCGAAGTACGTCATCTCGTTCGGCGCCTGCTCCAACTGCGGCGGCCCGTACTGGGACTCGTACTCGGTGACCAAGGGTGTCGACCAGCTCATCCCGGTCGACGTCTACGTGCCGGGCTGCCCGCCCCGACCGGAGGCGCTGTTGCACGGCATCCTCCGCCTCCAGGAGAAGATCGCCGCCGAGCAGTCCGGCATCGGCGGGGTGCCCCGCCCCGACCCGCTCGCCCCGCCGGTCGACGCACCGCCCAGCGACGGCGCACCGCCACGTTCCGCGGCGTCCCTCACCGCACCGTCGGTCCGCCCGCCAACCCCCTGAGATCACCCGTCCGGGCCGGTTCCCGGCGGTCCGTACGGCCGGTCGGGACGGGTCACTCGGCTGGGCGGCGGGCTGGTGAGGCTTCGCTAGCGTACGGTCCATGACCGACGTTGAGCAGCGTTCCGCCTTCATCATCCGGGTCCTGACCGAGGAGTTCGGCACCCTGATGGCGCTCGACCCGGGCGCCTTCCGGCGCAAGTTCCGCAAGATGGCCGCCTCACCGTTCGCCTTCTACCGGGGCAGCGCCAGCCTCTTCTACGCCGACCAGCGCGGCGACTTCGTCGACGACCGTTTCCTCGACGGGCAGACCAGCCGGGTGTGGATCCACGGCGACCTGCACGCGGAGAACTTCGGCACCTACATGAACGGCTCCGGCCAGCTCGTCTTCAACGTCAACGACTTCGACGAGGCGTACGTCGGCCCGTTCACCTGGGACCTGCGGCGGTTCGTCGCCAGCGTGGCGCTGATCGGCTACACCAAGGCGCTCTCCGACCGGGTGATCAGCGATCTGGTGACCGGCTTCGCCGAGAGCTACCTGACCGAGTTGCGGGCCATCGCCGACGGCGGGGACGACGCGATCGGTTCGATCACGCTGGACAACGCCGACGGTGTGCTGCGCCGGGTGCTCCACCAGGCGCGGCTCAACACCCGGGTCGACCTGCTGCACACCCAGACCACCATCGACAACTACGAGCGGCGCTTCTCCGTCGGTGACGGGGTGTACGAGATCGACGGCGACACCCGGGCGCGGGTCTGCGCCGCCTTCGAGGACTACCTCGGCACGTTGCCGGCCGCCACCGCCCAGGCCCGTCCGGTGTCGTCGCACATCAAGGACGTGGTGCAGCGCAAGGGCGTCGGCATCGGCTCGGCCGGGCTGCCGTCGTACAACCTCCTCCTGGAGGGGCACACCCAGGCGCTGGAGAACGATGTCGTGATCTACATGAAGCAGGCGCAGGTGCCGGCGGTGGCCCGCTACGTCGACGACGAGCGGGTCCGCGGCTACTTCCGGCACCAGGGACACCGCACCGCCGAGTCGCAGCGGGCCCTCCAGGCGCACGCCGACCCGTGGGTGGGCTTCACCGAGCTGGACGGGGTCGGCCAGCTCGTCGCCGAGGTCTCACCGTACGCGGCCGACCTGGACTGGGCGGACGTCAACGAGCCCGAGGAACTGGCCGGGGTGCTGGCCGACCTGGGCCACGCGGTGGCCCGCATGCACTCGGTGGCCGACGACGAATCCAGCCACGACCTGGTCGACTACTCCACCGAGGAGGCGATCGTCGCCACCGTCGACGCGGATCCCGCCGGCTTCGTCGCGCACCTGGTCGACTTCGCCCACGCGTACGGCGTACGTGCCCGGCGGGACCACCAGCTCTTCGTCGACCTGTTCCGCAACGGCCGGCTGCCCGGGATCTGAGCCCCGGCTCCGGTGGCCGGTCGAGTTCGGCCCGGCCCAGCCCGCTCCGCCGGCGGAGTCATGTGGTGAAGTCGAGCACCACCTTGATGTCCTGCGGGCCGGGGGAGTACGCGGCGGTGTATTCCGGCAGCGGTACCCGGCGGGTGATCAGCGAACCGAGCCAGGCGTGATCCGCCTTGGACAGCGCCTCGGCGGCGCCGTCCCAGTGCCGCCGGTTGGCGTTCACCGAGCCGAAGACCACGTTGTTCTCCAGGACCAGCGTCCGGTTGAGTGCTCCGGCGTCGAAGTCGATCCTCCGGCCGCCGCTGGAGACCCCGGCCAGGCAGACGATCCCGTTGGGGCCGACCTTGCACATGGCCTCCAGGACGACCACCGGCGCGCCGGTGCACTCGACGATGACGTCCGGTTCGAGGTCGAGCTGGTCGAGCGGCCCGGAGTGGTAGGTCGCGCCGAGCGCGCCGGCCAGCGCGGGCTTCGGGCCCTCGGTTGCCAGGTCGAGCACGTGCACGGAGAGCCCACGCTGGCTGGCCAGCAACGCGGCCAGCAGGCCGATCGGTCCGGCACCGGTGATCAACGCCGTGCGCGGCTGCCACTCCGCCCGGCGGCCGATCCGGTCGATGTGGTCCCACGCCTTGATCATCACGCTTGTCGGTTCGAGCAGCATGCCGACCTCGGCCAGAGCCGGATCCAGTCCCACGGCGAACGGGGGCTGTAGCCGCCATCGCTGGCGGGCGAAGCCCGGCAGGCCCTTGATGCCGTGCTCGGTGAACATGCCGTTGCGGCACATGTCCCACTCGCCGACGGCGCAGTTCGGGCAGGGCAGCGGATCCGGATGGCGGACGATCCCGGCCACCAGGTCACCGGGTTGCAGCGTGCCGGTCGGGTCCTCCAGCACCCGGCCCAGCGACTCGTGTCCGAGCACCAGATGGTCGCTGCCGGGCGGAGCCTCGCCGTACTGCCCTTCGATGATCTCGATGTCGGTCCCACAGACGCCCACCGAGAGCGCCTCGACCAGGATCGGGCCCTCCTCGTTGGCCGGCTCCGGATAGTCGTCGAGCATCCGCAGCGATCCGGGCACTCCGGGAATGACGGTCACAGCGCGCACCAGCCCATCGTGGCGGCGACCGGCGAGCCGCCGCCGGCAAAGCGCGGATCGTCACCCTGCCGCGTACACCCATCCGGTGGGCGGATCAGCGGGCCCGACGCACGAGGAGACGGGCGGGCCGACGCGCGCCGCGGCCGGCGCCCATAGGATCAGCGTCATGACACCGGAAGAGGTCGGCCGGCGGCTCGTCGCGCTGCTCGCGCCCGTCGAGGCCACCGCCACGGTCTCCGGCGGTCAGGTTCACTCCCGGGCCACCGTCGACGTACCCGCGCACGCCTGGCGGGCGGCACTGCTGGCCGCTCGGGACGACGCCGCGCTGAGCTGCGACTACTTCGACTGGCTCTCCGCCGTCGACGAGCTGTCCGACGGCTTCGACGTGGTGACCCACCTGTGGTCCACCACGCTGCGGCACGGCGTGCTGCTGCGCGCCCGGATCCCCCGTGACACACCGACGGTCGATTCCGTGGTGGCGGTCTACCCGGGTGCCGCCTGGCACGAGCGGGAGACCCACGAGATGTTCGGCATCGAGTTCGCCGGGCACGCCGACCTGCGGCCACTGCTGCTCCCGCCGGAGTTCGAGGGGCACCCGCTGCGCAAGGAGTTCGTGCTCGCCTCGCGGGTGGCCAAGCCCTGGCCGGGGGCGAAGGAGCCGGGCGAGTCGGAGGCGGGCGGGGGCCGACGGCCGATCCGGCCTCCCGGCGTACCCGCGCCGGGGAGTGGGGACGATCCCGACGCCGGCCGGAGCCGGCGGCGTCGAGGAGGGGCCGCGCGGTGGCACCCCGGCCCGCCCGGGCCGCGAGCGACCCGCCCGCCCGGCACCGGGAGCGCGGGCCCGGCGCGTGGAGCCCGACGAGGGGGGTACGGCCTGATGCCACTCTGGCTGGAACTGGTGATCCGGATCGGCGGGGTGCTGGCGGCCTTCCTCCTCCTGCCGCTGCTGGTCGGCCAGGCGGAGCACAAGGTGATGGCGCACATGCAGGGCCGGCTCGGGCCGATGTACGCCGGCGGGTTCCACGGCTGGGCGCAGCTGATCGCCGACGGGGTGAAGTTCGTGCAGAAGGAGGACGTCACCCCCCGGGCGGCGGACCGGCCGGTGTTCCGGCTGGCACCGGCGGTGGCGCTGGTGCCGTACCTGCTGGCCCTGCTGGTGATTCCGCTCGGCCCGAACGACCTGGTCGGGCAGCCGCTGGACATCGGCTTGTTCTTCGTGCTGGCGGTGGTCGGCGTGGGCGTGCTGGCCGTGCTCATGTCGGCCTGGGCCTCGGCCAGCAAGTACAGCCTGCTCGGCGGGTTGCGCGGTGCGGCGCAGCTGCTCGGCTACGAGTTGCCGCTGGTGCTGGCCGCCGCGTCGGTGGCGATGGCCGCCGGCACGTTGAGCCTGTCCGGCATCGTCGAGGCGTGGCAGCCCTGGTGGCTGATCTGGCAGGCACCGGCGATGGTGGTCTTCTTCCTGGCCGGCCTGGCCGAGATCCGCCGGCCGCCGTTCGACATGCCGGTGGCCGACTCCGAGCTGGTCTTCGGCTACCTGACCGAGTACACGGGCCTGCGCTTCGCGTTCCTGCTGCTGGCCGAGTACGTCGGCATCGTGGTGATCGCCGCGCTCACCACCGTGCTCTTTCTCGGTGGCTGGCAGGGCCCGTTCGCCGACGCGCAGCTCGGCTGGCTCTGGACCCTGCTCAAGGTCGCCGCCGTCAGCTTCGTGATCATCTGGCTGCGGGTGTCCTACCCACGCCTGCGCGAGGACCAGCTGCAACGCCTCTGCTGGCTGGTCCTCGTCCCGGCCGCCCTCGCCCAGCTCGTCCTCACCGCCGCCGTCCGCCTGGCGCTCTGATCCCCACCGAGCCGGCCGGGCGAGGACCGTCTTCGATCAGCCCGGCGGGTGGGTTGGCTGTCAGGGCAGCGGGGTGTGGGTGGGGTCGACCCGTTCGGCCGCCGGGGGCGGTGGAGGTGGGGTGCCGTCGCCGAACGGGCGGCCACCGAGGGCCGCACGGTCGTGCGGGGTGAGCCAGTCCGACAGGTCGGGGCCGAGCGGCACGATGCCGGTCGGGTTGATGTCCCGATGCACCTCGTAGTAGTGCCGCTTGATGTGGTCGAAGTCGACCGTGTCACCGAAACCGGGAGTCTGGAACAGGTCCCGGGCGTACGCCCACAGCACCGGCATCTCGCTCAGCTTCTGCCGGTTGCACTTGAAGTGGCCGTGGTAGACCGGATCGAAGCGGACCAGCGTGGTGAACAGCCGCACATCGGCCTCGGTGATGGTGTCGCCGACCAGGTAGCGCTGCCCGGCCAGCCGCTCGCCGAGCCAGTCGAGCCGGTCGAACAGCCGGTGGTACGCCCTCTCGTACGCCCGCTGGCTCCCGGCGAAGCCGCACCGGTAGACGCCGTTGTTCACGTCGGCGAAGACCACCGCGTTGACCTCGTCGATCTCGGCGCGCAGGTGCTCCGGGTACAGCTGTGGAGCACCGGTGCGGTGGTCCGCGGCCCACTCGGTGGACAGGTCCAGGCTCATCTGGGCGTAGTCGTTCGTCACCACCTGGCCGGTCGGCACGTCGACGATGGCGGGCACGGTGATGCCGCGCGGATAGTCCGGGAATCGGGCGAAGTAGGCCTGCTGGAGGCGCTCGATGCCGAGCACCGGGTCCCGCCCGTCGGGGTCGAGGTCGAAGGTCCAGCTCCGCGCGTCGTGCGTCGGCCCGGCGACGGCCATCGAGATCGCGTCCTCCAGGCCGAGCAGCCGACGCACGATGATCAGGCGGTTGGCCCAGGGGCAGGCCCGGCTGACCGCCAACCGGTACCGGCCGGGTTCGACCGGGTAGCCGTCGCGCCCGTCGACGGTGATCCTGGTGGTGATGTAGTTCTGGTCCCGGTTGAAATCGCCGGCCGGCTCGACGTACTTGCCGCCGGTGCTCTTGTCGCCCTCGCCCATGTCGCCCCCAGATGTGCCGAGTCGTCCTCGGTCCCATCATGGCGGATCTTCATCCGGTCGGCCCGGTGGGCCGGCGAAACCGCATAGGCCTCAGCGGGAGCGGGGGGCGACCCGGTCGAGCGGGATGTCCGCCTCGGCGTAGAGCGCCGGCTTGAGCACCCGGTCGATGCTGCGCGAGCCCTCCGAGACGATCTCGACCACCAGCATGACCTCGTTCGGGCGGTAGTACGAGGGGTTGCGGGACGCGGCGTCCAGCTCGGTGACCAGCACGTCGGGAGTGAAGGCTCGATTGCGGGACAGCCGCACCTCCACGCCGTGGGTGACGTCGAGATCGGTGGGGCAGGTCTCTTCCAGAGCGGCCATGAGGCGGCCGGCGATGGATTGGTGGAGTCGCGTGGGGGAGGGCGACACGATCAGGTTTCCGTCCAGGAGTTCGCGACGGCGGATCGTCGTCGGGCAGCGCGGCGGTCATTGACGGGTCCTTTCCGATGCGCCGTTCTCCCCTGTGGCCACCGTACTACCACCTACCCCCGGGTGGTGGTCGCGCGCGACGTGGGCACAGGGCAGGATGGTCGTCATGAGTGAGCGGGAGCGAGGCGAGGCGACCGGGTTGCCCGGCAGCGGCCTGGTGAAGGGACTCGCCGTCACGTTGAAGACGATGACGAAGCGTGCCTCCACGGCGCAGTACCCGGACGTCGCCCCCGAGCTGCCGCCCCGCTCGCGCGGGGTGATCGCGCTGCTGGAGGAGAACTGCACGGTCTGCATGCTCTGTGCCCGCGAGTGTCCGGACTGGTGCATCTACATCGACTCGCACAAGGAGGAGGTGGCGGTGCCCGGTGCCGCCCGTCCTCGCCAGCGCAACGTGCTCGACCGGTTCGACATCGACTTCTCGCTCTGCATGTACTGCGGCATCTGCATCGAGGTCTGCCCCTTCGACGCGCTCCACTGGTCGCCCGAGTTCGAGTACGCCGAGTACGACATCAAGGACCTGCTGCACGACAAGGATCACCTGGGCGAGTGGATGGCGACCGTGCCGCCGCCGCCCGCGCACGACCCGAACGGCGAGCCGGCCAAGGAGGAGACCGCCGCCGCGCGCAAGGCCGCGGTCCCCGCCGCGCCCGCCGACCGCCCGGCCGCCGACCGCCCGGCCGCCGGCGACGGCGAAGGTACGCCCGCGTGACCGGGGTGGACGCGCTGCTGCTCGGCCTCGGTGCGGTGGCGGTCGGTTCGGCGGTGCTGGTGGTGGCGACCAGGCACCTGGTCCGCGCCGGGCTCTACCTGGTGGTCTGCCTCGGCGCACTGGCCGGCATGTACCTCGTCCTCGCCGCCGAGCTGGTCGCCTGGGTGCAGGTGCTGATCTACGTCGGCGCGGTGGTGGTGCTGCTGCTGTTCGCCGTGATGCTGACCCGGGCGCCGATCGGCGCATCGGACGATCTGGACCGTCCCGGATGGCCGGCCGCGCTGATCGGCGGCGGGGTGGGGCTCGGGCTGGCGGCGCTGCTGGTCGACGCGTACCACTGGACGAGGGTGGAACTGCCCGAGGCGGGCAGCGCCGAGCGCCTCGGCGAGCAGCTCTTCAGCAGCTGGGTGCTGCCCTTCGAGCTGCTCTCGGTGCTGCTGCTCGCGGCGTTGGTCGGCGCCATCGTGCTGTCCCGGCCCGACATCGGATCCGCCGCCGACCGGAGCGCCGCCGCCGACCGGCCGGCCGGCGAACGGGGGCGCTCGCGGTGAGACCCGTCATCCCGTACGTCACCGCCGCGCTGCTCTTCGGCCTCGGCGTGTACGGCGTGTTGCGGCGGCGCAACGCGGTGCTGGTGCTGATGGCCGTCGAGTTGATGCTCAACGCCGTGAACCTGATCCTGGTCACCGCCGACACCACGGCGAAGGCGGTGCTGCCGCACGGCGGGCAGGTCTTCGCGCTCTTCGTGATCGTGCTGGCCGCCGCCGAGATCGGCGTGGGGCTGGCGATCGTGCTTCAGCTCTACCGGATGCGGGCCAGCGTCGCCGTCGACGAGATTCCGCTCGCCGAGCGCACCACCGGCGAGCCCGTGCCGGTCGCCGCCGGGCCGGCCACTGCCGCCCCGCCGGTGCCGAGCCGGAGGGTCGACGGTGAGCACCGGGACGCTGCTCGGCGCGTTGCTGCCGGTCGTACCGCTGGCCGCCGGCCTGACCGGCCTGCTGCTGCCGCCGTCGCCCCGCGGCGCGACCACCGACCAGGACACCGCCCGCCGGGTGGCCGTCGTGCTCGGGGTGGCCGGCGCGGCCGGCTCCCTCGCCCTGGCGGTGGCCCTGCTGGTCAGCCTGGACGCCCCGATCGAGTCCTCGACCACCTGGATCGACCTGGGCGGGTTCACCGTGAGCCTCGGGGTACGACTCGACGGGGCCGCCGCCCTGGTCGCCGTCGCGGTCACCGCGGTCGCCCTGGCCGTGCAGGTCTACTCCACCGGATACCTCAAGCGGGGGCCGCACGACGACGTCGACGTCGACCACCGCTACCCGCCGTACGCCGCTCAGGTGAGTCTCTTCACCGCCGCCATGCTGCTGGTGGTGGTCTCCGGGGACCTGATCCTGCTGCTGGTCGGCTGGGAGGTGATGGGGCTCTGCTCGTACCTGCTCATCGCGCACGACCGGCGACTGCCGGCGGCGCCGGCCGCCGCGATGAAGGCGTTCCTGGTGACCCGGGTCGGCGACGTCGGCTTCCTGCTCGGCATCGCGCTGCTCGGCGTCTCGGCGGGCAGCTTCCGGATCGCCGACGTACTCGCCCACGACCACGGCACCGGCACGCTCACCGCCGCCTGCCTGCTGCTGCTCGCCGGGGTGGCCGGCAAGAGCGCCCAGTTTCCGCTGCACACCTGGCTGCCCGACGCGATGGCCGGTCCCACCCCGATCTCCGCGCTGATCCACGCCGCGACCATGGTCGCCGCCGGCGTGTACGCGGTCACCCGGCTGTGGCCGCTGTTCGAGGCCACCCCCGTCGCGCTGGCCGTGCTCGGGGTGATGGCCTCGATCACCCTGCTGCTCGGCGCGCTGGCCGCCACCGCGCAGGACGACATCAAGCGGGTGCTCGCCTGGTCGACCGTCTCCCAGATCGGCTACATGACCGGCGCGCTGGCGGTCGGATCGCCGCCGGCCGCGCTGTTCCACCTGCTCACCCACGCCGCGTTCAAGGCGCTGCTGTTCCTCGCCGCCGGTGCGGTGATCCACACGGTGGGCACCACGCTGATGTCCCGGATGGGTGGGCTGCGGCGGGCCATGCCGGTGACCTTCTGGTGCACGCTGATCGGCCTCGGCGCGCTGGCCGGCGTACCGCCGCTGGCCGGCTTCTGGAGCAAGGAGGGCGTGCTCGCCGCCGCCGAGAGCGCCGGCCGGCACGGCGGCGGGCCGGCACCGGCCTGGGTGGGCTGGCTGGTCTGGCTCGCCGGGCTGGTCGGCGTGGCCCTCACCGCGTGGTACGCCACCCGGCTGCTGCTGCGCACCTTCTTCGGCACGACCCGGAATCCGCTGGCCCGCCCGCACGACCCGCCCGCGGTGCTCCGCTGGCCGGTGCTGGCGCTGGCCGTCCCGGCGGCCCTGCTCGGCCTCGCCGGTTTCCCGGGCTGGTTCTCCACCCAGTTGCAACGCTCGCTGCCGGCCGACCCCGACGCCGTGTCGGACCTGATGCCGCCGGACGGACTGATCCACCTTGCGCCGACCGTGCTGCTGCCGCTGGCGCTGCTGGTCATCGGAGCGGGGCTGGCCTGGGCGGGCTGGCGGCGGGACGACACCGCCGACCCGGCGGCGGCGCTGGGCCCGCTGCGGCCGGTCCTCGCCCGCGCGTTCCGGCTCGACGACGTCCAGCACACCCTGGTCGTACGCCCGACGACCGCGCTGGGCCGGGTGGCCCGGGCCGTCGACGAGCGGGTGGTTGACGGGGCGGTCACCGGCACCGGACGCGCCGCCCGTGCCCTCGGCGGCGGGCTGGGCCTCCTGCACCGGGCGGCGCTGCCCCGGGCCGCCGCCGCGGTGCTCGCCGGCGCGCTGCTGATCGGCCTGGCCGCCGCCCTGATCGGAGTGGCGGCATGAGCGAGCGCAGCGGAGTGACGGCATGAGATTCGGGGATTTCCTGCTGGTGGCGGTGCTCGCGGTGCCGGCGCTCGGTGCCCTCGCGGTGGCGGCCACCCCCGGGACCGGGCGGCCCGGATGGTGGGCACCGGGGCCGCCGCGCTGACCCTGATCGCGGCGGTGTCGCTGGTCGCCGGCCGGAAGGCCGGCTGGTCGGCGTACCCGCCGGAGGAGACCGCCGGGCCGCTGCGTCCCTGGCACTCGGTCGACCTGCCCTGGGTGCCGGGTCTGGACCTGCGCTTCCACCTCGGCGTGGACGGCATCTCCTGGCCGCTGGTGGTGCTGACCGCCCTGCTCACGCTGCTCTGCTGCGGTTACAGTCTCTGGCGGGTGCCGGGCGGCGGCCGCGGCCGGTCCCTGGTGGCGCTGCTGCTGGTGGTCGAGGTCGGCATCCTCGGCACCTTCCTCGCCCTCGACCTCGTGCTGTTCTTCCTCTTCTTCGAGGTCGTCCTGCTGCCGATGTACGCGATCATCGTCGGCTGGGGCGGTGACGGCGCAGACCTGGCGGCGGTCGGGGCGCGGCAGCGGGCGGCGCGGAAGTTCGCCCTGTACACCCTGTTCGGCTCGGTGCTGCTGCTGGTCGGCGTGTACGTCGTGGTCGCCGGCGCGGGCACCGCCGACATCGTCGCGCTCACCGGCGGCGCCGAGCTGACCCGGGGCACCCAACTGGCCGCCTTCACCCTGCTGGCGACGGCCTTCGCGGTGAAGAGCCCGCTGTGGCCGCTGCACTCCTGGCTGCCCGACGCGCACACCCAGGCCCCGACGGTCGGCAGCGTGCTGCTCGCCGGGGTGCTGCTCAAGATGGGCACGTACGGCCTGATCCGGGTCGCCGTCGGGGTGACCCCGGAGGGTGCCCGCTGGGCGGCACCGGTGCTCGGCGTGCTGGCCGTCGCGGCGATCCTGGTCGGCTCGCTGGTCTGCCTGGCGCAGACCGAGCTGAAGCGGCTGATCGCGTACTCCAGTGTGGGGCACATGGGCTTCGTGCTGCTCGGGGTCGCCACGCTGACCGCCACCGGCATCCAGGCGGCGCTGATCGGCAACGTCGCGCACGGCATCATCACCGGCCTGCTGTTCTTCCTGGCCGGGGCGATCAAGGACCGCACCCGCACCGGTGCCCTCCGCGAGCTGTCCGGGCTGCGGGAGACCGCACCACGCCTGTCCGGAATGCTCGCGTTCGCAGCGGTCGCCTCGCTGGGGCTGCCGGGCCTGGCCGGCTTCTGGGGTGAGGCTTTCGCCGTCGTCGCGGCGATCGAGGTGGGCGGTGGGCTGTGGATCACGCTGGCGGTGTTGGCCGCGGCCGGTGGGGCGTTGACGGCGGCGTACCTGCTCCGGTTGCTGCGGCAGGTGACCCATGGCCGGCCCAGTCCCGCCGTCGCCGTGCTCAAGCCCCGGCTGGCCGGTGCCGAGCTGGCCGCCTGGATTCCACTGGTGCTGCTCACGCTGGCCGTCGGGCTGGCTCCGACGCTGGTGCTGGGCGTCGCCGAAGCTCCGGTCGAGGCCCTGGTCGGGGTGTTGCGATGACGAGGCCGACCGCGCCGCGCGGCGCCGACCGGAGGCAGGCGTGAGCATGGTGCAGAGTGTCGACAACGTGGCGCTGCTGCCGGCGTACCTGGCCGCCGGGACGGCGGTGCTGGTGCTCCTGGTGGACCTGCTGGTGGTCCGTCCGGTGGCCACCGTGACCACGGCGGCCGTCGGGGCGGTCGCCACCGCGGTCGGTGCGGCGGCGGTCGGTGCCGGTCCCGAGCGGCGTACGTTCTGCGTCGGCACCGACTGCTCGTACGTCTTCGGCGGCCGGGCGGCCCTGGTCGCCGCCCTGGTGGCGCTGCTCGTCCTCGGGGTGCTGGCGTTGTCCGGGCCGCTGCTGCGGGCCGGGCGGACCCCGGTGGGGGAGTTCTGCTTCCTGCTCGCCTGCTCGATGACCGGTGGCGTGGTGCTCGGCGCGGCCGGCGACCTGATCACGCTGATCGTGGCGGTGGAGGTGCTCACCCTGCCGCTGTACGTCCTGGTCGGGCTGCGCCGGGGCAGCCTGGCCAGCGCCGAGGCGGCGGTGACGTTCTTCGTGGTCAGCGTGGTGGCCACCACGCTGACCCTGCTCGGTGCGGCGCTGCTCTACGCGGTCACCGGCGGGCTGCACCTGGAGCGGCTGGGCACCCTGCTCGCCGGCCGGCCGGACCTGCTCGACCTGCCGCTGACCACGGTGGCGGTGGCGCTGGTGGTGGCGGGGCTGGCGTTCAAGGTGGCGGCGGTGCCGTTCCACGCCTGGGCTCCGGCCACGTACGACGGGGCGCCGCTCCCGGTGGCCGCGTACCTGTCGACGGCGTCGAAGCTCGGCGGGGTGGTCGCCCTGCTGGCCGTCGGGCAGCACGCGCTGCCGCACCAGGTGATCGGTCCGGTGCTGGCCGTGGTCGCGGCGCTGACCATGACCGTGGGTAACCTGGTGGCGCTGCGCCAACGGCGGACCGTGCGGCTGCTCGCCTGGTCCTCGGTGGCGCAGGCCGGCTACATCCTCGCCCCGCTCGGCGCGCTGGCCCTGGCCGCCGACGCCGCTGCCCGCAACGCCGCGTACGCGGCAGCCCTCGCGTACGCCGTCTTCTTCGTGCTGCTGGAGTTGGCGGCCTTCGCCGGCGTGGTGGCCCTGCGTCCGGCGGGAGCGGACGGCGGCAGCCTGGACGACCTGCGGGGTGCCGCCCACCGGCACCCGTGGCTCGGTGCCGGTCTCGCGTTCGCGCTGGTCGGGTTGGCCGGCCTGCCGCCGGGCCTGGCCGGGCTGTTCGCCAAGGTGACGGTGGTCCGGTCGCTGCTCGGCAGCGACGCGACCTGGCTCGCCCTGGTGGTCGCGCTGAACGCGGTCATCGGCCTGGCCTACTACCTGCGGGTCGCCGCGCTGCTCTACGCCCCGGCCGGGAACGCCGTGACGCCCGCGGTCCGGCCGGCCCGCGCGGTGGCCGCCGCGCTGGCCGTGGTGACCGTGGTCGCCCTGATCGTCGGGTTCGCGCCGCAGGCCGTGCTGGACCTCGCCGGGAGCTGAACCGCGCACTCGCCGGCGGCGGAACCCCGCCGGTCCGGGGGCCATTCCCGCTCGTGACCGTCATTCAGGTAACTCTCAGTCATGAGACGGATGGTTGACGGGTACCAGCTTGTTGTACCGGTCAGCGGATCCACGCATCCGTGCACCGAAGGAGTGATCGTGCACCACAACCGTCTGAAGACCGCCGCGCTGCTCGGCCTGCTCACCTCACTGATCCTGGCGGTGGGCTACTGGTTCGGCGGCAGTGGCGGCCTGGTCGTCGCAGTTGCCGTGTCGCTGGTGATGAACGGCGTCACCTACTTCTACTCGGACAAGTTGGCACTGCGCTCGATGCGGGCGCAACCGGTCACCGAGGCGCAGTTCCCGGAGCTGTACCGCATGGTGCGGGAGTTGGCCACCGAGGCCCGGCAGCCGATGCCTCGGCTGTACGTGAGTCCGACCGCCCAGCCCAACGCGTTCGCCACGGGGCGCAACCCGCAGCACGCGGCGGTCTGCGTCACCCAGGGAATCGTCGAGATCCTCGACTACCGCGAGCTGCGGGGCGTCATCGGGCACGAGCTGTCGCACGTCTACAACCGGGACATCCTCATTTCCAGCGTGGCGGCCGGTCTGGCCGGCATCATCACCCTGCTGGCGAACCTCGCCCTGTTCATCCCGCTGGGCGGCAACAGTGACGAGGACGGGCCGAACCCGCTCGTACTGCTGCTCACCATCATCCTGGGACCGATCGCCGCGACCGTCATCCAGTTGGCGATCAGCCGGAGCCGGGAGTTCCAGGCGGACGCCTCCGGCGCCGAACTCACCCGGGACCCGCTCGCACTGGCCAGCGCCCTGCGGAAGATCCACATGGGTGCCCAGCGCCGGCCGTTGCCGGCCGAGGGCCAGCTCACCAGCACGGCACACCTGATGATCGCCAACCCCTTCAAGGGGGGCGGGGTGGCCGCGCTCTTCGCCACCCACCCGAAGATGGAGGAGCGCGTCGCCCGGCTGGAGCGGATGGCCAGCCAGCTGGGCCCGGTCCGGCACCAGCGCTGACCCGACCAACCCCTGCGCCGCCCGCGCCCGGTCCGCCCGGCGCGGGCGGTGCTCGTCCAGCCAGGTGTGAGCGCGCTAACCGTACTGCCGGCCGGGTCCCGGGCGTTAGGGTCTAAACGACTCTCGCTCATTACATCTCCTGGAGGTCTCCCGTGCTCGGGCTGCGCCGATACCTGGATGTCTGGCAGGTCCCGGGCGCACCTACGCTGCTGATCACCGGCATCATCGGCCGGCTCGGGATCGGCATGACTCCGCTGGCGCTGCTGCTCGTCGTGGAAGAGGTCACCGGCCGGTACTCGCTGGCCGCCCTGGCCGGCGGCTGCTATGCCCTCTCCGGTGCCGCGCTGAGCCCGGTGGCGGGGCGGATCGCCGACCGGATCGGCCCGACCCCGGTGCTGCTCGGCACCGGGGTCGCCCACCCGTTGGCCCTGATCGGGCTGCTCTGGTCGGCCCGCTCCGACGCCGTGCCCTTCACGCTGGTCCTGCTCGCCGCCGCGCTGGCCGGCGCGACATACCCACCGATGACCGCCGCGATCCGCGGCGCCTGGAACGACCTGACCAGTGTCGACACCGGCCGGTACCACCTGCGCAACACGGCGCTCGCCGCGGAGACCACCCTGTTCGAGGTCGTCTTCGTGCTCGGTCCCCTGCTGGTGGCCGGGTTCGTGCTGGCCGCCGACGCGGGGCGGCGCTCGTCGGCGCGGCGGTGGTGACCCTGGGCGGCACCGTGGCGGTGGCGCTCGGCCAGACGATGCGCGGCTGGCGACCGCATGCCCGGGAGCACCACGCCCGAGGGCTCGGCCCGCTGCGGGTGGCCGGCTTTCCGGCGCTGCTGCTCTGCGTGGCCAGCCTCGGCATCGCCTTCGGGGCGGCGGGCGTGACCGTCCCGGCCTTCGCCACCCGGTACACGCCGGACGACCCGGACAGTCTCGCCGGCGTGCTGCTGGCCGTCTGGGGGATCGGCAGCGCGATCGGTGGACTCTGGTTCGGCGTCCGCCGGCCCGCGCGCAACATGACCCGCCTGTTCGCCTGGCTGCTCGCCGGGGTCGCCGGCAGCTTCGCCGTCTTCGCCGTGATGCCCACGCCGGGTGCGCTGGGCCTCGCCCTGCTGATCGGCGGGGCCACCATCGCGCCGGCCCTGACCCTGGAGAACACGCTGGTCGGGCGGATCTCGCCGAACGGGATGCTGAACGAGGCGTACACCTGGGTGGTGACCATGTCGGTCGGGGCGAGCGCGCTGGGCGGCGCCGTGTCCGGACTGATCGTCGACCACGCCGGCGGCGTCGGTTGGGCCTTCCTGTTCGCCGGGGCGGCGGTGGCCGCCGGTGCCGGGGTCGCCGCCCTGCCCGCCGGCCCCATCGCCCGAGCGGAAGCCGCCACGGTACGCCTGGACGCCCCGGCCACCGTCTGACCGGGCCACCGGTGGGTATGCCGTCGGCGTGTTCGCCTACTTCTCGAACCGGCTGGGCTGTCTGGGCTCGATCCTGGTCAGCGCGATCCTGACCGTGGTGCTGCTGCTGGTCTTCGGCCGCTGACCCTGGCTCGGTCGCTGACCTTCCCGGTCAGGGCCGCAGCGCGCGGAGCACGTGGTCGACGAGCGCGTCGGCGTACGCGGGGGTGAGTGGCGCGGAGCGCAGCAGCCAGCGCTGGTACAGCGGCGCGTAGAGGAGTTCGAGGGCCAGGTCCAGGTCGGCGTCACCGCGGATCTGCCCGGCCCGCTGCGCGCTGCGCAGCCGCTCCTTCTTGGCTTCGTCCACCGGGGCCGCCAGCCGCTCCCGGTACTGCGCCGCCAACCCGGGATCGGCCACGATCTCCAGGTTGAGTGCCCGGATCGGCGCCTCGAAGGCAGGATCGGCGAACTCCGCGACGGTGGCCCGCAGCACACTCCTCAGGTCGGCCTCGATGTCGCCCGTGTCGGGCAGCGTCACGCCGCCGGTTCCCTCGCTCAACGCCAGGAACGCGTCGAAGACCACGGCACCCTTGGACCGCCACCATCGGTAGATCGTCTGCTTGCCCACCCCGGCCCGCGCCGCGATCGCCTCGATGGTCAGCTTGGGGTAGCCGACCTCGGAGACCAGTTCGCGGGTGGCCCGCAGGACGGCCGCTCGGCTCCGCTCGCTACGCCGCGCCGGATCGGGTCGCCGGCCCGGTGGCGCGTCGCGCTCGGGCCGCGCCGCCTCGCCGGGCCGGCCTGCCTCGCCGGGTCGCTTCGGGGTGGAGGGCATGCGCAGAGCCTATCCGAATCGAGACGAGACGGTCCGTCTTGACGATCTACCAGGGATGGCGCAGACTGGACAATGCGAGACGGTCCGTCTCGTCTCGTAAGCGAAGGTGGTGGGGACGATGACAGAACCTCGGGTGTGGTTCATCACCGGCGCGACGCGCGGCCTGGGCCGGGCGGTCGCCGAGGCGGCGCTGGCCACGGGCGATCGGGTCATCGGTGCGGCGCGCGACATCGGCCCGCTGGCGGAACTGGCCGGGCGCTACCCGGACAACCTGGTCAGCCTGCCGCTCGACGTGGCCGACCGGCCCGCGGTCGGTCAGGCGGTCGACCGGGCGGCGGCCACCTTCGGCCGGCTCGACGTGGTGGTCAACAACGCCGGCGGCCTGCTGCTCGGCATGCTGGAGGAGACAACCGAGGAGCAGATCCGGCGGCACTTCGACGTCAACTTCTTCGGCGCCGTCTGGGTCACCCAGGCGGTCATCCCGCACCTGCGCGCCCAGGGCTCCGGCCGTCTGCTTCAGGTCACCTCGATGGGCAGCGGTGGCGGGGTGGCCTCGGTCGGTCCGTACGCGGCCGGCAAGGCGGCGCTCGACGCGCTCAGCCAATCCGTCGCGATGGAACTCGAACCCTTCGGCATCAGGGTGACCATCGTGCAACCGGGCGGCTACGACACCGGCCTCTACACGGTGGGAACGACGGCGACGACGCCCGACCCGGCGTACGAACCACTACGGCAGAAGCTGGCCGAACTCTGGGGCGACGACGCCGGCCCCGCCCCCGGGACCGCCGCGCCCGTCATCATGGCGCTGGTGGGCCTGCCGGATCCGCCGCTGCGCCTGATCGTCGGCAGCCGCTCGTACGACCTCGTGCAGCAGATGGAACAGGCCAGGGTTGCGGAGTACCGCTCCTGGGAGCAGTTGAGCCGTCAGGCACCCGGCTGAGCG
Source organism: Micromonospora tarapacensis (assembly GCF_019697375.1). Taxonomy (NCBI): domain Bacteria; kingdom Bacillati; phylum Actinomycetota; class Actinomycetes; order Micromonosporales; family Micromonosporaceae; genus Micromonospora; species Micromonospora tarapacensis. The sequence continues at coordinate 502,500 of NZ_JAHCDI010000003.1, forward strand.
CCCTCGCCGGCCAGGCGCCTGCCGCCCGCCCGGCCCGCCGCCAGCCGCCGCCGGAGATGCCGGACGTGCTGGCGGCGCGGGCCGGTTCCGGGACGCCTCAGCGGTAGTTGTCGAACTGGAGGGCGACGCCGAAGTCCTCGCCCTTCAGCAGGGTGATGACGGCCTGCAGGTCGTCCTTCTTCTTGCCGGTGACGCGCAGTTGGTCACCCTGGATCTGGGCCTGGACCCCCTTGGGGCCCTCGTCCCGGATCTTCTTGCTGATTGCCTTGGCCTTGTCCTGGTCGATCCCCTGGATCACCTTGGCGTCGATCTTGAAAACCTTGCCCGAGGAACGCGGATCGCCCGCGTCCAGCGACTTGAGCGAGATGTTGCGCTTGATCAGCTTCTCCTTGAAGACGTCCAACGCGGCGCGTACGCGCTCCTCGGTCTCTGCCTGGAGGCTGATCGCCTCCTCGCCCGACCAGGAGATCTCCGCGCCGGTGCCCCGGAAGTCGAACCGCGTCCCGAGCTCCTTCACCGCCTGACGGACGGCGTTGTCGACCTCCTGGCGATCGACCTTGCTCACGATGTCGAACGACGGGTTCGCTGCCATACTCATACTCCTGCTGTCCGGCCGGTCTGGGATCTTTTGGCCCCTGTTGCCCAGGGGTGTGACCCCCTGACGGTACCCGCTTGCGGACCCGGCGGGTCGAGCCGCTATCCTTGCTTCCGCCGCCGCGCCACGGTGCGGTGGTATGCCCTGGCGGGTTGCCCGAGCGGCCAATGGGAGCGGACTGTAAATCCGTCGCGAAAGCTACAGAGGTTCGAATCCTCTACCCGCCACCAGGTGCAGACACGGCCCCTGACCAGCAGAGATGCTGATCGGGGGCCGTTCTCGTTGGGCTAGCCCGGTCCGGGGCGAGTTCAGCTCGTTGCGACTCGCCGCGCTGCTGGAGGCGGTGAGATCTCTCGGTGAACGCGCCGACAAGGGCACCGCCTTCCTCGGCTGCCGCTACTACGCGGGAATGCGTCCCCGCCGGGGCCGCCGACCTCCGTCGCGAGGACGGCGCCCTGGCCGGCCGGTGTACCGACGGTGGCACCGATGTGGTCCCCGCGGGCACATCGCCGCGGGCCGGCTCGCGCTGGACCGACGACGGCGGCTCCCACGAGCGGCGCGGCCTGAAACACCGGAGGGGGGCCGCGACCCGCACGGCCCCGATCCCGCCTCGTCGAGCTGCTCTGCGTACACGTCGACGACAACGTGGTTGCTCCGGATGGTCGCTTCGCCGCTGGCCCGCCGACCGCACGACCTCCACCACAGGGCAGCCTCGCTCTGGCTGACGGCGTCCCGCCCACCGAGGTAGCCCGCCTCCTGGGCCACGGTGTAGCCGTCCTGCTCCGCGTCTGCGCCAACTGTGTCGACGGCGGCGACGACACCATGAACGACAAGATCGGCGACGCCCTCGGATGACGTTGCAACCGACACGGCGATCTTCGCCGGCGCCTGCTGTGTGGATGTGGACGAGATGCGCTAGAAGGAGGGAGTGGAGTTGCCAGCGTCGCAGGACTCGACCCGGCCCGAGGTCCACGTCGCGGTTGGTCCCATTTCAGCCGCTGATAGCCGGGTGCCAGAGTTGCGGCTCTGGGGCATCCGCCGGTCAATCGCACTGGCTGTTGCGGCAGGGCTGTTACTGGTCGGAGGCCTGATCGCTGCGGCACTCTGGTACGCCGGTTGGCCTAGCCTTCAGCGGGATGGAACGGTCACGGCAGCGGCGCTGTTCGACCTCTTGAAGCTTGTCTTCGCTGTTGTGGCGGGAATCGGCGGTGTCGCAGCGCTGGTGGTCGCCTACCGGCGGCAGCGGGTAGCGGAGCACACAAACAGGCTTGCGGAATTCGCCCATCAGCTGGCGCATGCTGCTGATCTGCGTGCCGAAGTCTCCAAGGCTCTCGCCGAGGCGGCCGACGAGCGGGCCAAGATCGAGGCTGATCGAAACGGTGTTCGGCTGTTCAACGAACGCTTCGCCAAGGCATCCGAGCAGATGGGGTCGGAGAAGGCTGCCGTACGCCTAGCGGGTGCCTACGCCATGGCCGGTCTTGCTGATGACTGGCTGGAAGGGCGGCAGACCTGCATAGACGTCCTTTGTGCCTACCTCCGCATGCCCTATGCACCGCCCCCGGATGCTTCGAACGAAGCGCCGGCGCCGGCCGACGACCAGGCGTTGATCGTGGACGCGAAGACGGTCTGGGCAGCTCGCGAGGAGCGGGAGGTGCGCCATACCGTTGTACGCCTCATCGGCATGCACCTACGTCCTACCGAAGACGGCGCGACCTCATGGTGCGGCTACGACTTCGACTTCACCGGCGCGGTCTTCGACGGTGGCGACTTCTCAGGCGCAACTTTCAGCGGTGGTCTGGTTTCCTTCCACGGGGCGACTTTCAGCAGCGGCCTGATGGCCTTCGGCAGAGCGACGTTCAGCGGTGGGCGGGTGTCCTTCATGCAATCGACATTCGGTGGCGGGATGGTGACCTTCGCCGAGGCGACGTTCAGTGGCGGGACTGTGGCCTTCGCTGGGGCGAAGTTCACCGGTGGGCGGCTGTCCTTCAACGAGGCCACATTCAGTGGCGGGATGATGTCGTTCGTCGAGGCGACCTTCAGCGGCGGGAAGGTGTCGTTCTATGGGGTGACGTTCAGCGACGGGGAGGTGCTGTTCCCTTGGTCGACGTTCAGCGGCGGAGCGGTGTCGTTCTACGAGGCGACGTTCGGTGGCGGGACGGTGTCGTTCAACAAGGCGGCGTTCAGAGGCGGGACGGTGTCCTTCGAGCGCGCAACATTTGAAGTACCGCCCACGTTCGACGTATGGCCGGCTGGGCGGGCTCCGGACGGTCTGGTCCTGCCCGGGGCGTGAGCATCAGCGGGCGCGGCAGTGTAGATGGTGGGCGACAGGCCGGCGGCCACCGTGGTCGGTCATCTATGGACTGGTGTCGATCGGCCCGGTTGCGGACATCGCCGTCAGTGCTTGACGGGCCTTGTTCTGCTCCTTGCGCTGCCCTGCTGATCGAGCGGGTCGGCCTGGCGCCGGGTAGTCCGAGATCTTCTCTGTCGCCCTCCCTGTCGTGTGTCCGCCACTCTCGTGGGTGTTTGACCGTTGACCCACCGGCGTGAAGCGGCAAGAGTGGTAGAGCGGCGTGTGGATGGCCTGCCGGGTTCGCGGGCTTCTGGCTCAATGCTGGCAAATCGCATGCCTTGTCGTTTTGGGCATCCCTCAGATGCTCGGCGGGGATGTGACTGGCCCTGACGATCGGCCGACGAGGGCGGGTCGCACGTACGGGGACCGGGGTTGCCCGTTCACCCGCTTTTCCGGCTGCTCGGGCTGTGGCACGATCGGGCGTACCCGTCGCTACACCCCCGAAGGCAGGAGTGCTCCCGATGTCTCGTCGAATGAGTGGTCGTGTGTTTGCCGCAATCGCGGCGACCGCCATGCTCGCTGCGGTGGGTGCTGCCGTGGTCAGTCTCGGCGAGGTGCAACTCGTCGGTATCGGTTCGGACACCGCCCCCCTGACCGCCAACGGCGTCGAGTGGGGCGCTCCCGCGCCGAACGGTGTGGTCGCGTCAGACGCCCGCTGACCAGGGGGCACTCGGGGAACCGGTGAGGGGATCTTCGCGTGCCGGCTAGAGAGGCACCACGTCGTCCAATCGCAACCGCCTGGCTGATCACCACACCCCTCGCGGTACTGGCCGTGGCCAGTACCGCCATCCTGGCCTTCACCGCGGAATTCGGCGAGCGGGATCTGTTCCTGGCCGCGCTTCTGCTGGTCGTGATGGTCGTGGCGGGCATCCCCACCCTGAGCTTGGTCGTCCGGCGGCAGGCCGTCGTCATTACCCTCACCGAGATACCGCTGGTCCTCGCGTTCTACAGCCTCAGCCCGCTGCTGGTCGTGGTGATCGTCACCTTGGCGGCGATCATCACGCAGACGTACCGCCGCTATCCGCCGCCGAAGCTGTGGTTCAACGTGGCGAGGGACGCCGCCGGCGTCTCGGTCGCCGGGCTTGTCGTTGCCGTGGCCCTGCCGTTCGACGGGGTCGGCCTCGGCACCTGGGCAGTCCTGTTTGCCGCGATCACGGCGAACAGCCTGATCAGCCTGGCCGCGGTGGTTGGCGTGATCACGCTGTTGCAGGGCTGGCAGGGTTCCCGGGAGACGGCGGGTACGGCCGCCCAGGTCTTCCTGACCCTTGCGCTGAACGTCGTGGTCGGCCTGCTCATCCTGATCACCCTGGCCAGCACCCTGTGGTCGATCCTGTTGCTGGGCGCGATCACCATCGCGGGCGCACTGCTCTACCGGTCCTACTCGCGTTTCCTCCGGCAGCACCGCACCCTCGGCGACATGTACGAGCTGACCCGTGCGATGGCCAGTGCCGGCGCGGAGGGGAACCTCGCGGACGCCCTGCTGGGCCGGATCCGCGCCCTGATGCAGGCCGAGTATGCCACCCTGTGGCTGCCGGCCCAGGGCCGCCATCCAGAGGTGCTGCTCACTGCCCGGCTGGACGATCGCGGCCTGCTCGACGTGGCGCAGACGCCCGTGGTGGTCCGTCAGCGCACGCTGGAAACCGGCCAGACGCTGGCCGCCGGGCGCCTGCTCGGCGGTGACCCGGAACTGCGCCGTGAGCTGACCCGGCGGCAGGTCAAGGACGTCATCGCCATTCCGTTGCGCTCCGGCCAGGTGGTCATCGGGACGGTCGAGGTGGTGAACCGGCTCAGCGACGTGGGGCACTTCGCGCCGGCCGACGTGCCGATCCTCGAGACCGTCGCCGCGCACGCCGCCGTCGCGCTGGAGAACTCCCGGCTGGTGGACCGGCTGCGGCACGACGCCTACCACGACGGTCTCACGAAGCTGCCCAACCGGCGCCGGATCCTCGGCGCGCTGGCCGAGGCGGTCCGGATCCGGGCTCCCGGTGAGGTGGTCGCGCTGCTGCTCTTCGACGTCGACCGGCTGCGCCAGGTGAACGAGGCCCTCGGCCACGCCGCCGGGGACAAGGTCCTGGTCGAGGTCGCCGACCGGCTGCTCGGCTGCGTTCCCTCGGCCGCGCTGGTCGGGCGGGCCGGTGGCGACGAGTTCCTGGTGACCCTGCGTCTGGAGAGCGCCGAGGCGGCCGTCGAGCTTGCCGGCCAGTTACGGGAACAGATCCGCGACGAGATGGTCTTCGACGCCCTCACGCTGGACGTGGACACCGCGGTCGGGGTGGTCGTACACCCGGATCACGGCAGCGACCCGGCCACCCTGTTGCAACGGGTGGACGTGGCCGCGACCGCGGCCAAGGCGGTCCCGGGGAGTGTGCAGTTGTACACGCCGGTCCTGGAGTCGCGGGCGCTGCACCGGCTCGGGCTCGCCGGTGACCTGCGCAGTGCCCTCGACAACGATGAGCTGGAGGTCTACTACCAGCCGAAGGTGACGCTGCGGGACCGCCGGCTCGTCGGGGTCGAGTGCCTGGCCCGCTGGGAGCACCCGACGCACGGCGCGGTCGCTCCGGAGGATTTCGTCGCGGTGGCCGAGCACACCGGGCAGCTCGGCCGGCTCACCGAGTTCGTGCTCCGGGAAGGGCTGCGGCGCAGCCGTGACTGGGCGCACGGCGGCCAGTCACTCGCCGTCGCCGTCAACCTCTCCGCGCGTACGCTCACCGACCAGCACTTCCCGGAGCGGGTGGGTGAGCTGTTGGGCGAGTACGACGTACCGGCGCAGTTGCTGACCCTGGAGGTGCCGGAGGCCGGCGTGCTCGACGGCACCGAGCGTCCGATCCCGACCCTGCGACGGCTGCGCGACCTGGGCGTACGGTTGTCGGTGGACGACTTCGGCACCGGGAACTCGTCGCTGGCCCACCTGCGCCGGCTGCCGGTGCACGAGGTGAAGGTCGACCACTCCTTCGTGCAGGGCATGGCGACCGACCCGGGGGATCTGGCGATCGTCAATGCCGTGGTCACCCTCTCTCAGCAGTTCGGCCTCACCGTGGTGGCCGAAGGAGTGGAGAGCGAGTTGACCCTGGAACTGCTCCAGGACATCGGCTGCGAGATCGGTCAGGGGTTCCTGTTCAGCCGGCCGCTGCCGTACGAGCGGCTGGAGGCGTGGTTCGGGGCCCAGATCGACCCGGAGTCGATCTCCAACAGCGAGCTTCCGCGCCTACGTGCGGTGCCTTGAACAGCGCGTACGTCAGCACCGGGGATCCGATTTCACCAGCACGACGGTGCCGTGTACTCTTACCTCTGCGCGGCCACCGAGTGATCGTGCAGGCCCCCTTAGCTCAGTCGGCAGAGCGTCTCCATGGTAAGGAGAAGGTCTACGGTTCGATTCCGTAAGGGGGCTCAGAGGGTCCGGCTGGGCCCACCGCGGCGGTGTAGCTCAGATGGCAGAGCAAGCGGCTCATAATCGCTGTGTCGCCGGTTCAAGTCCGGCCACCGCTACTCTCGTCCGCCCCGGAGGATCTCCGGTGGTCGGTGGGGACGGGCGCCGCAGGCGCCCGCTTTGCATGTCTGACCAGGCGGCGCGTAGGCTGTTGCGCTGTAGTTGTATCCGTTAGCGAGGAAGGCACTCCGCCGTGGCGAAGGCGACCGATGTCCGGCCGAAGATCACTTTGGCGTGTGTGGAGTGCAAGGAGCGCAACTACATCACGCGCAAGAACCGCCGTAACGACCCGGACCGCATCGAGCTGAAGAAGTTCTGCCCCCGGGACGGTCGGCACACCGTTCACCGCGAGACGCGCTGAATCTGGCCGGGCCGATTCGGTCCGGATCCACCCGTGTCGCGATCGCCGATCCGGACGAGTGGCGCGGCCCTGGGCCGCCGCTGGCCGTCCGGGTCGGCGATCGCGCTTTGCGTGTAGGTTCGCCGCATGTCCCTGGACCACTCCTTCGTCGGCCGGACCTACCCGCCGACTGCCCCCTACCAGGTGGGCCGCGAGAAGATCCGTGAGTTCGCGACGGCGATCGGCGCTTCCGATCCCGCCCACCACGACCCGGAGGCCGCCCGCGCGCTGGGTCACCCGGACGTGGTCGCGCCGCCGACCTTCCCGGTGGTGCTCACCATGGCCGCCAGCCGGCAACTGATCGAGGATCCGGCCCTCGGCGTCGACTACAGCCGGGTCGTCCACGGTGACCAGCGGTTCGCGTACACGCGGCCGGTGGTGGCCGGCGACGAGTTGGTCTGCGTCAACACCGTCGAGGACATCACCAGCCGCGGCGGCCACGAGTTCCTGACCACCCGGACCGACGTCAGCACGACCGCCGGCGAGCCGGTGGTCGCCGTCTGGTCCAAACTCGTCGTACGCGGGGAGGCCTGACGTGGAACTGCCCACCCAGACGTTCCGGGTGACCCGGGCGGACCTGGTCCGCTACGCCGGTGCCTCGGGCGACTTCAACCCGATCCACTGGAGTGACCGGTTCGCCACCAAGGTCGGCCTGCCCGGGGTGATCGCCCATGGCATGTTCACCATGGCGCTCGTGGGCCGGGCGGTGACCGCCTGGGCCGGCTCGCCCGACGCGGTGGTCGAGTACGGCGTGCGGTTCACCCGCCCGGTGGTGGTTCCCGACGACGACGCCGGCACCGAGATCGTGGTGACCGCCGTGGTACGCGAGGTGACCGACGACGGTCTGACCAAGCTCGACGTGACCGCCACCTGCCTCGACGAGAAGGTGTTGTCGCAGGCGCGAGCGACCGTGCGGACGATCGGCTGAGCGGTGCCGGGTGGCGCGACCGGGGTGTGCCGGTTGGGAAAGTCGGGTGGGTACCCGTACACTGGTCCGCCGTGGGGCAAGTGACCCCTGCCTGGTCGTGTGACCTGGTGGGGCGAGGGTTGCCGCACAGGGGTGTAGCTCAATTGGCAGAGCAGCGGTCTCCAAAACCGCAGGCTGCAGGTTCAAGTCCTGTCACCCCTGCGCCTCAGGCCTGACCGTTCCGTGGGTCGCGCCACCTTCTGGTGGCGCCCGGCCCGTGGTGGTGGCATCGGCGGGGAGGTTCCGAGGCATCGGGCCCTTCCGGTCGATCCGCCGGCCGCGGCCCGTCCCGGGACGGTTGGGTCCGGCTGGCGTGACCAAGCGCCGCGCACGTGCACCGCGTGCGACACCGACATCCCGCGACGGAGGGCGAAGTGGCCGACAACAAGCGGCGCGGCGAGGACGCCGACGACGACCGCCTGAACGACGACGCCGTCGTCGACGACGGTGCCGAGGACGATGCCACCGACGCGGACGAGCCGGTTTCCCGGGGCGGCACCGCCACCCGTTCGCGGGCCAGGGCGGATTCCGCGGACAGTCGTAAGACGCGTACCGACGGCGACAAGGTGGGTCTCTTCGGCCGCCTCGCGCGTTTCGTCCGCGAGGTGGTGGCCGAACTGCGTAAGGTCATCTGGCCGACCCGCAAGGAGCTGCTGACCTACACGGCTGTCGTGATCGCGTTCGTCACGGTGATGCTGACGATCGTGGCCGTCCTCGACTACGGCTTTGCCAAGGGCGTGTTGTGGGTCTTCGGCAACCCCAGCTGACCGGCTGACACGTGCCGATAGTGACGGAAGTGAGCAAGCGTGCCTGAGTACGACGAGACCGCCGAGACCCCGGACGAGCAGTCCGCGGTGGCGACGGCGGCTGGTGACGAGTCGGTCGAGGCCGCCAGCGAGCCGGAGTTCGACATGACCGAGCCCGCGCCCGACGAGGACTTCGACCCGGTCGCGGAGTTGCGGCAGAAGCTGCGTTACGCACCGGGCGACTGGTACGTGGTGCATTCGTACGCCGGCTACGAGAACAAGGTCAAGACCAACCTCGAGACCCGGATCACCTCCCTCGACATGGAGGACTACATCTACCAGGTCGAGGTGCCGACCCGGGAGGAGGTCGAGGTCAAGAACGGCAAACGTGCCCAGGTCCAGGCCAAGGTCTTTCCCGGCTACATCCTGGTCCGGATGGAACTGACCGCCGAGTCCTACTCCTGCGTGCGCAACACGCCGGGGGTCACCGGCTTCGTCGGTGCGACCGACCGGGCTGACCGGCCCGCGCCGTTGAGCCTCGACGAGGTGCTCAAGTGGTTGGCGCCGACCGTCGAGACCGAGCAGAAGAGGGCCAAGCCGGAGATCAAGGTCCTCGACTTCGAGGTCGGCGACTCGGTGACGGTCACCGATGGCGCCTTCGCCTCGCTGCCGGCCACGATCAGTGAGATCAACGCCGACCAGCAGAAGCTCAAGGTGCTGGTGTCGATCTTCGGTCGGGAGACGCCGGTGGAGCTGAACTTCAACCAGGTCGCGAAGATCTGAGCTGCCGACCGCCGGCGGTGGGACTGATCCCGTCGCCGGCGGTCGCCTTCTTCCGGGCGGTCCGACCGACAGGCCAACCTCCGTGGGCGGACGGATCCCAGCCTGCGCTACCCTAGAACGTCGCTGCCGTCGCACCCGCGCTGGCCGTGCGCGCCCCCGACGGCGACGTCGTGTGAACATTTCCCAGCTCCAAGCCCCAGGAAGAGACATGCCTCCGAAGAAGAAGCTCGTCAAGACGTTCACGCTTCAGCTGCCGGCGGGCCAGGCCACTCCGGCACCGCCGGTCGGCCCCGCGCTCGGTCAGCACGGCGTGAACATCATGGAGTTCTGCAAGTCGTACAACGCGCAGACCGAGTCGCAGCGGGGCGACATCGTCCCCGCCGAGATCAGCGTGTACGAGGACCGTTCCTTCACCTTCGTGCTGAAGACCCCGCCCGCCGCCCGGCTGCTGATCAAGGCGGCCGGCGTGCAGAAGGGCTCGGGCGTCCCGCACACGCAGAAGGTCGGCTCGGTGACCCGCGCACAGCTGCGCGAGATCGCCGAGAAGAAGATGGCCGACCTCAACGCCAACGACCTCGACCAGGCTGAGAAGATCATCGCCGGCACCGCCCGGTCGATGGGCCTGAACGTCGCCGACTGACGTCGACCGCAGCCGACCCGTACGGATCGTGGGAGGGCGCGCGAACACCGCGGCCCGCCAGAGACCACAGGAGTAAACAGAAGATGCAGCGCAGCAAGAGCTACCGCAAGGCCGCCGAGGCCATCGACCGGTCCAAGCTCTACACCCCCTCCGAGGCCGTCAAGTTGGCCAAGGGGAGCACCACCGCCAAGTTCGACGCCACGGTCGAGGTCGCGATGCGCCTCGGCGTCGACCCCCGCAAGGCGGACCAGATGGTCCGCGGCACGGTCAACCTGCCGCACGGCACCGGCAAGACCGCCCGCGTGATCGTCTTCGCCGCCGGCGCGAAGGCCGACGAGGCTGCCGCCGCCGGTGCCGACGAGGTGGGTACCGACGAGTTGGTCGCCCGGATCCAGGGCGGTTGGCTGGACTTCGACGCGGCGATCGCCACGCCGGACCAGATGGCCAAGATCGGCCGGATCGCGCGGATCCTGGGCCCGCGCGGTCTCATGCCGAACCCGAAGACGGGCACGGTGACCATGGACGTCACCAAGGCGGTGTCCGACATCAAGGGCGGGAAGATCACCTTCCGGGTGGACAAGCACTCCAACCTGCACCTGATCATCGGCAAGGCCTCGTTCTCGGAGGTCCAGCTGGTCGACAACTACGCGGCCGTCCTCGACGAGGTGCTGCGGGCCAAGCCGTCCGCCGCCAAGGGCAAGTACCTCAAGAAGGTCACCCTCACCACCACCATGGGCCCGGGCGTCCCGATCGACCCGAACGTGGTGAAGAACCTGCGGGAGGGCTCGGCCGACAGCTGAGCTCGACCGCGCCGACCGGGGTCCCCGCCACGAGGTGGCAGGGACCCCGGTCGCTGTCGCGTTGTGGCACGCTCACAGCATGTGGCTGGAGGACGTGTGGCTGAGATACCACCGGCGCGGTCCGTGGGTGCTGCGGGAGGCGACACTTCACGTCGCCTCCGGCGAGGCGGTGGTCGTGCCCGGTCGTAACGGCGCCGGCAAGTCGTCGCTGCTCCAGCTTGCCGCGGGTGTGCTGCGCCCGACCCGGGGCCGGGTGGCCGATCGACCGGCCGCCGTGGGCTGGGTGCCCGAGCGATTCCCCGCCGACCAGCCGTTCACCGTCGGTGGATACCTTGCGGCGGCCGCCCGGATGGCCGGCCTGTCCCGAGCCGAGGCCGATCGGGCCGTACGCCGGTGGGTCGACCGGCTCGGCCTCTGGTGCTCGGCAGCATCGGCTCGGTGGTGCCTTGGCTGGCGCCGCCGTTGATCCCCACGGCCCGGGCGTTGACCGGAGCGTTCTCGGGCCTGACCGCCCTGTCGTCGACGGGGTGGGCGGTGGCCGGGGCGACGGTGCCGCTGGCCGGGTACGCCCGGGCCCGCGGCCGGCGGGCCTGAGGCCGGCGGCCTGTCACGGCAGGGGTGAGCGGGGGCACACTGGGGCAGTTTGGCGGGCTGAGCGGCGTCGCGTACGCTCATGACGTCGTGCATGTTGTTGTGCATGAAGTTCCACCCAGAGACCGCTGGTCACCGTGCCTCGGCACGGTCGAAGGTCCCGCGAAGACGGGCGACCCGCGCAGGGCGGCAAGCGAACATCGGCAGCATCCTGCGGTCCGTCGACCGCAATGATCTCCGCCGGCCTCGCCCCGTGCGCCCTGCGCCGGGGCTTTTCTGTTGCCGCGATGCCTCCGCCACCGTCACGGGCGCTCGCCTGCGACGGTGACCAGCCTCGAGCAACGAGAGAGGAGGGACATGGCGGACAAGCCGATCCGGGCCGACAAGGCCACGGCCGTTGCTGAGCTGACGGAGAGTTTCCGTAGCGCGGGTGCCACCGTGCTGACCGAGTACCGCGGTCTGACGGTTTCCCAGCTCACCCAGCTGCGGCGCTCGCTCGGCAGGGAGTCGACCTACACGGTCGCCAAGAACACGCTGGCCAAGCGTGCAGCGGCGGACGCGGGCATCTCCGGCATCGACGAGCTGTTCACCGGTCCTACCGCGCTGACTTTCGTTTCGGGCGACGTCGTAGAGGCGGCGAAGGGTCTTCGCGACTTCGCGAAGTCCAACCCGAAGCTCGTCATCAAGGGCGGCGTCTTCGAGGGCAAGGCCATTTCCGCGGCCGAGGTCACGAAGCTCGCCGACCTTGAGTCCCGTGAGGTGCTGCTGGCCAAGCTGGCCGGCGCGATGAAGGGCAACCTGAGCAAGGCCGCGGCCCTGTTCCAGGCCCCGCTGTCGAAGACCGCCCGCCTGGCGGCCGCCCTGCAGGACAAGCGCGAGAAGGAGGGCGCCGAGGCGGCCTGAGGCCCCGCGGCGCAACCACGTTCTTAGGTAAATCATTCAGGAAAGGACGCCAGCCATGGCGAAGCTCAGCACCGACGAGCTGCTCGACGCGTTCAAGGAGATGACGCTGATCGAGCTCTCCGAGTTCGTGAAGCAGTTCGAGGAGACCTTCGAGGTCACCGCCGCCGCGCCGGTCGCCGTTGCCGGCCCCGCCGGCCCGGCTGGCCCGGCCGCCGAGGCCGAGCCGGAGAAGGACGAGTTCGACGTCATCCTCGACGCCGACGGTGGCAAGAAGATCCAGGTCATCAAGGTCGTCCGCGAGCTGACCGGCCTGGGCCTCAAGGAGGCCAAGGACGCGGTCGAGTCCGCGCCGAAGGCCATCCTGGAGAAGGTCAACAAGGAGACCGCCGAGAAGGCCAAGGCCAAGCTGGAGGGCGAGGGCGCCAAGGTCACCCTCAAGTGACCTGAGTCCCACCTGGCCGCCCGGCTCGCCTGAGCCAGGGCACACCACGTCGCGGCGGGCGGCGATCCGAGACCGGATCGCCGCCCGCCGTGTTGGTGGCCTCCCGCCGGGAGCCGGCATGAGCAGGGCGTCGAACGGGCATGAGCAGGGCGTCGAACGGACCCCGAGGCCGCCGCCGGGGGCCGTCGGCCTCGCCCGTCGGTGGGAAACAGCGTCCGATGGCGACGACGGCTCTTGACGCGGCACTGGACCGCCAGGCACGCTGACATCAGCAAGACCTTCCGCGCTTGCGACGGCCATCGCGCGGGTAGTGCAGCGGCAGCACCATTCGCCGCTGAGACCCGAGCGGCCCGGCAGGAACGTTGCGTTCCGAGCGGCCCGGTACGACCCGTTCGAGGGGTCCCGAGGCGCGTTCCGCAACGACCTGCGGGTTGGGCTGGACAGCGGTTAGCCTCTCGGCTACACTGCTAGTTTGCGCTGCCTTCCGACTTGACCCCTGCTCGGAAATGTCCGTTTATGGATATTTTCTGGTGGGGTCATTGGAGTGCACGCGTACCAGCCGTTCTGCAGCACCGGTCCTCGGAAGGACGCATCTTGGCAGCTTCCCGCCCTGCGAAGACCAGTCGTACGTCGAGCGCATTCGCTCCCCGCCGAGTTTCTTTCGGTCGGATCACCGAACACCTCGAGGTCCCCAACCTCCTCGCCATCCAGAACGAGTCGTTCGACTGGCTCGTCGGCAATGAGGGTTGGCAGGGCCGGTCGGCGGACGACCCGCACGCACGCTCGGGTCTCGCGGAAATTCTCGACGAGATCAGTCCCATTGAGGACTTCTCGGGCACTATGTCGCTTTCCTTCTCGGCGCCACGCTTCGACGAGGTCAAGGCCTCGATCGAGGAGTGCAAGGAGAAGGACCTCACCTACTGCGCGCCGCTGTTCGTGACCGCGGAGTTCACCAACAACACCACCGGCGAGATCAAGAGCCAGACGGTGTTCATGGGTGACTTCCCGATGATGACGCCGAAGGGCACCTTCATCATCAACGGCACCGAGCGTGTGGTGGTCAGCCAGCTCGTCCGATCGCCGGGCGTCTACTTCGACAAGCAGCCGGACAAGACCTCCGACCGCGACCTCTCCAGCGTCAAGGTCATCCCGAGCCGGGGTGCCTGGTTGGAGTTCGACATCGACAAGCGCGACACGGTCGGCGTCCGCATCGATCGCAAGCGCCGGCAGGCCGTCACGGTGCTGCTCAAGGCCGTCGGATGGTCGGCCGAGCAGATCCGTGAGAAGTTCGGCTGGTCCGAGCTGATGATGACCACGCTCGAGAAGGATCACATCGCCGGCCAGGACGAGGCGCTGCTGGACATCTACCGCAAGCTCCGCCCTGGCGAGCCGCCGACCCGCGAGAACGCCCAGACCCTGCTCGACAACCTCTTCTTCAACCCGAAGCGGTACGACGTCGCCAAGGTCGGTCGGTACAAGTTCAACAAGAAGCTCGAAGTGGGTGTGCCGATCACCACCGGCACGCTGACCGAGGACGACATCGTCGCCACCGTGGAGTACCTCTGCCGGCTGCACGCCGGTGAGGAGGGCTACGAGGCCGACGACATCGACCACTTCGGCAACCGGCGGCTGCGTACCGTCGGCGAGCTGATCCAGAACCAGGTTCGGGTCGGCCTGTCCCGGATGGAGCGGGTCGTCCGCGAGCGGATGACCACGCAGGACGTCGAGGCGATCACGCCGCAGACCCTGATCAACATCCGTCCGGTCGTGGCCGCGATCCGGGAGTTCTTCGGCACCTCGCAGCTGTCCCAGTTCATGGACCAGACCAACCCGCTGGCGGGCCTGACCCACCGGCGCCGGCTGAGCGCGCTCGGCCCGGGTGGTCTGTCCCGGGAGCGGGCCGGCTTCGAGGTCCGCGACGTGCACCCGTCCCACTACGGCCGGATGTGCCCGATCGAGACGCCCGAAGGCCCGAACATCGGTCTGATCGGCGCGCTGTCCACCTTCGCCCGGGTCAATCCGTTCGGCTTCATCGAGACGCCGTACCGGAAGGTCATCGAAGGTCGGGTCACCGACCAGATCGACTACCTGACCGCGGACGAGGAGGACCGGTTCGTCAAGGCGCAGGCCAACGCGCCGCTGAAGGCCGACGGCACGTTCGTCGAGGATCGCGTCCTGGTCCGTCGTAAGGGCGGCGAGACCGAGGACGTCGCGCCGGGCGCCGTGGACTACATGGACGTGTCGCCGCGGCAGATGACCTCGGTCGCGACCGCGATGATCCCGTTCCTTGAGCACGACGACGCGAACCGGGCACTGATGGGCGCGAACATGCAGCGCCAGGCGGTGCCGCTGGTCAAGGCCGAGTCCCCGCTCGTCGGCACCGGCATGGAGTACCGAGCCGCCGTCGACGCCGGTGACGTGGTCGTGGCCGAGGTCGGTGGCGTTGTCGAGGACCTCTGCGCGGACTACATCACCGTCCACCAGGACGACGGCCACCGCCGGACGTACCTGCTGCACAAGTTCCGCCGCTCCAACGCCGGCTCCTGCGTCAACCAGAAGCCGGTCGTCTTCGAGGGCGACCGCGTCGAGGCCGGCCAGGTCATCGCCGACGGTCCGTGCACCGACGAGGGCGAGATGGCGCTCGGGCGAAACCTGCTCGTGGCGTTCATGACCTGGGAGGGGCACAACTACGAGGACGCGATCATCCTGTCGCAGCGCCTCGTCCAGCAGGATGTGCTCACCTCGATCCACATCGAGGAGCACGAGGTCGACGCGCGGGACACCAAGCTCGGCCCGGAGGAGATCACCCGCGACATCCCGAACGTCAGCGAGGAGATGCTCGCCGACCTCGACGAGCGCGGCATCATCCGGATCGGCGCCGAGGTCGTTCCCGGCGACATCCTGGTCGGCAAGGTCACGCCCAAGGGCGAGACCGAGCTGACCCCGGAGGAGCGACTGCTCCGCGCGATCTTCGGTGAGAAGGCGCGTGAGGTCCGGGACACCTCCCTGAAGGTGCCGCACGGCGAGACCGGCACGGTCATCGGTGTGCGGACCTTCTCCCGGGAGGACGGCGACGAGTTGCCGCCGGGCGTCAACGAGTTGGTCCGGGTCTACGTCGCCCAGAAGCGGAAGATCCAGGACGGTGACAAGCTCGCCGGACGCCACGGCAACAAGGGCGTCATCTCCAAGATCCTGCCGGTCGAGGACATGCCGTTCCTGCAGGACGGCACCCCGGTCGACATCGTGCTCAACCCGCTCGGCGTGCCGGGCCGGATGAACATCGGCCAGGTGCTGGAAACCCACCTGGGGTGGGTGGCGAAGACCGGCTGGAAGGTCGACGGCGACGACGCGGACTGGCAGCGTCAGCTCCGGAGCATCGGTGCCGACGAGGCCGAGCCCGACACCAACGTGGCCACCCCGGTCTTCGACGGTGCCCGGGAGGAGGAGATCTCCGGCCTGCTCGCGTCGACCCTGCCCAACCGGGACGGCAAGCAGCTGATCGGCTCCTCCGGTAAGGCGCAGTTGTTCGATGGTCGCTCCGGCGAGCCGCTGCCCGACCCGATCGCGGTCGGCTACATCTACATCCTGAAGCTCAACCACCTGGTCGACGACAAGATCCACGCTCGGTCGACCGGCCCGTACTCGATGATCACGCAGCAGCCGCTGGGTGGTAAGGCGCAGTTCGGTGGTCAGCGCTTCGGCGAGATGGAGTGCTGGGCGATGCAGGCATACGGTGCCGCGTATGCCCTGCAGGAGCTGCTGACGATCAAGTCCGACGACGTTCTCGGCCGGGTGAAGGTCTACGAGGCCATCGTCAAGGGCGAGAACATCCCCGAGCCGGGCATCCCGGAGTCGTTCAAGGTGCTGCTCAAGGAGTTGCAGTCGCTGTGCCTCAACGTAGAGGTGCTCTCCAGCGACGGCGTGGCCCTGGAGATGCGCGAGACCGACGACGAGGTGTTCCGGGCCGCGGAGGAACTGGGTATCGACCTGTCCCGGCGCGAGCCGAGCTCGGTCGAGGAAGTGTGACGTTGGGGTCCGGTGGCGGGATGACTCCCTGGTGGGTCACCCCGTCACCGGACCAGGCCCGGTCAGCTGCTAGCGCAACAAGCGACGTGTGAGGGAATTGAACGTGCTCGACGTCAACTTTTTCGACGAGTTGCGAATTGGGCTGGCGACCGCCGACGACATTCGTCAGTGGTCGCACGGCGAGGTCAAGAAGCCCGAGACGATCAACTACCGCACCCTCAAACCGGAAAAGGACGGACTCTTCTGCGAGAAGATCTTCGGTCCGCAGCGGGACTGGGAGTGCTACTGCGGTAAGTACAAGCGGGTTCGGTTCAAGGGCATCATCTGCGAGCGCTGCGGCGTCGAGGTGACCCGCTCGAAGGTCCGCCGTGAGCGGATGGGCCACATCGAGCTTGCCGCCCCGGTAACCCACATCTGGTACTTCAAGGGCGTGCCGAGCCGGCTGGGCTACCTGCTGGACCTCGCCCCGAAGGACCTCGAGAAGATCATCTACTTTGCCTCGTACGTCGTGACGAGCGTGGACGCCGAGGCGCGTCACCGTGACCTCTCGACGATCGAGAACGAGATTCTGGCCGAGAAGCGCCAGTCGGAGAACAGCCGCGACTCGGAGATCGAGAAGCGGGCCGCCAAGCTTGAGGCCGACCTGGCCGAGCTGGAGGCCGAGGGCGCGAAGGCGGACGTCCGGCGCAAGGTCAAGGAGGGCGGAGAGCGCGAGATGCGCCAGATCCGCGACCGGGCCCAGCGCGAGATCGACCGCCTGGACGAGGTGCTGGACACCTTCCGCAAGTTGGACCCGAAGCAGCTGGTCACCGACGAGCTGCTCTACCGGGAGTTGCGGGACCGGTTCGGTGAGTACTTCACCGGTGGCATGGGCGCCGAGGCGATCAAGGCCCTGGTGCAGAACATGGACCTCGAAGCCGAGGCCGAGAGCCTGCGCGAGACCATCCGTAGCGGCAAGGGTCAGCGGAAGATCCGGGCGCTCAAGCGGCTGAAGGTCGTCGCGGCGTTCCAGAACACCCGCAACTCGCCGCTCGGTATGGTGCTGGACTGCGTGCCGGTCATCCCGCCGGACCTGCGCCCGATGGTGCAGCTCGACGGTGGCCGCTTCGCGACCAGCGACCTGAACGACCTGTACCGCCGGGTGATCAACCGGAACAACCGGCTCAAGCGGCTGATCGATCTCGGTGCTCCCGAGATCATCGTCAACAACGAGAAGCGGATGCTCCAGGAGGCCGTCGACGCGTTGTTCGACAACGGCCGTCGTGGCCGGCCGGTCACCGGGCCGGGTAACCGTCCGCTGAAGTCGCTGTCCGACATGCTCAAGGGCAAGCAGGGCCGGTTCCGCCAGAACCTGCTCGGCAAGCGCGTCGACTACTCCGGCCGTTCGGTCATCGTGGTCGGCCCGAAGCTCAAGCTGCACCAGTGTGGCCTGCCCAAGCAGATGGCGCTGGAGCTGTTCAAGCCGTTCGTGATGAAGCGGCTGGTCGATCTCAACCACGCGCAGAACATCAAGTCCGCGAAGCGGATGGTGGAGCGGCAGCGGCCGGTCGTGTGGGATGTGCTGGAAGAGGTCATCGGCGAGCACCCGGTGCTGCTCAACCGGGCGCCCACCCTGCACCGACTGGGCATCCAGGCCTTCGAGCCGCAGCTGGTCGAGGGCAAGGCGATCCAGATCCACCCGCTGGTCTGCACCGCGTTCAACGCGGACTTCGACGGTGACCAGATGGCGGTGCACGTGCCGTTGTCCGCCGAGGCCCAGGCCGAGGCGCGGATCCTGATGCTGTCGTCGAACAACATCCTCAAGCCGGCCGACGGCAAGCCCGTGACGATGCCCACCCAGGACATGATCATCGGGCTGTACCACCTCACCCACCTCACCTCCGGTGAGCGTGGGGAGGGACGCGCGTTCAGCTCGGACGCCGAGGCGCGGATGGCGTACGACAACGGTGAGCTGGACCTGCAGTCTCTGATCAAGATCCGGCTGCGCGGCGTCGTCGAGGTCGACAACGGCGCGGGCGGCGAGGCCTGGACCGCACCTGAGGGCTGGACCACGGGCGACCCGCTCACCGTGGACACCACCCTCGGCCGGGTGCTGTTCAACGAGACGATGCCGCGGGGCTACCGCTTCGTGAACTACGAGGTCCGTAAGGGCCAGCTCTCGCAGATCGTCAACGACCTCGCCGAGCGCTACCCCAAGGTGGAGCTGGCCGCCACCCTCGACGGTCTCAAGGAGGCCGGTTTCCACTGGGCCACCTGGTCCGGCGTCACGATCGGCATGGAGGACGTGGTCACGCCTCCGCACAAGCAGGAGATCCTGCAACGCTACGAGAAGGAAGCCGACCGGATCGACAAGCAGTACCAGCGTGGTCTGATGACCGGCGAGGAGCGCCGCGGCGAGCTGATCGAGATCTGGACGAAGGCGACCAACGAGGTCGCCAAGGACCTGGAGAACTCGCTGCCGCAGGAGAACCCGCTGTGGAAGATGATCCACTCGGGTGCCCGCGGTAACCTGCTCCAGCTGCGCCAGATCGCGGCAATCCGTGGCCTGGTGGCCAACCCGAAGGGCGAGATCATCCCGCGGCCGATCAAGTCGAGCTACCGCGAGGGTCTGTCCGTGCTGGAGTACTTCATCTCCACGCACGGTGCCCGTAAGGGCCTCGCGGACACGGCTCTGCGTACCGCCGACTCGGGTTACCTGACCCGTCGTCTGGTGGACGTCTCGCAGGACGTGATCATCCGCGAGGAGGACTGCGGCACCGATCGGGCCATCCCGATGCAGGTCGGCGAGCAGCTCGACGGCAAGCTTGTCGTGCACGAGCACGCCGAGACCGGCGCGCACGCCCGCACGCTGGCCGACGACATCAAGGCACCGGACGGCACCGTGGTGGCCGAGCGGGGCCAGGACCTCAACTCGATTCTGGTCGACCGGATCGTGGCGGCCGGCGTCGAGACGGTCCGGGTCCGTAGCGTGCTGACCTGCGAGTCGAAGCTGGGCGTCTGCGCGGCCTGCTACGGCCGGTCGCTGCCGACCGGCAAGACCGTGGACATCGGCGAGGCGGTCGGCATCATCGCGGCCCAGTCGATCGGTGAGCCGGGTACGCAGTTGACGATGCGTACCTTCCACACGGGTGGCGTCGCGGGTGAGGACATCACCCAGGGTCTGCCGCGTGTCCAGGAGATCTTCGAGGCCCGGATCCCGAAGGGTAAGGCGCCGATCGCCGACACCCCCGGCCGGATCCGGATCGAGGACGGCGAGCGGTCGCGCAAGATCGTGGTGATCCCGGACGACGGCAGCGACGAGATCGTCTACGACAAGATCTCGAAGCGGGTCCGGCTGCGGGCGCACGACGGCGACCACGTCGAGGTCGGCGAGAAGCTCACCGAGGGCACCATCGACCCGCACGAGTTGCTCCGCATCCTCGGCCCCCGGGCGGTCCAGGTCCACCTGACCCAGGAGGTTCAGGAGGTCTACCGTTCCCAGGGCGTGCTCATCCACGACAAGCACATCGAGATCATCATTCGCCAGATGCTCAAGCGGGTGACGGTCATCGACTCCGGCTCGACCGAGTTCCTGCCGGGCGTGCTGGTCGACCGGGCGCTCTTCGAGTCGGAGAACCGCCGGCTCGTCTCCGAGGGCGGCGAACCCGCCGCGGGTCGTCCGGTGCTGATGGGCATCACCAAGGCCTCACTGGCCACCGACTCCTGGCTCTCGGCGGCCTCCTTCCAGGAGACCACCCGGGTGCTGACCGACGCGGCGATTCACGCCCGCAGTGACTCGCTGATCGGTCTCAAGGAGAACGTGATCATCGGTAAGCTCATCCCGGCCGGTACCGGCATCAGCAAGTACCGCAACGTCCGGGTCGAGCCGACCGAGGAGGCGAAGGCCAAGGTCTACTCGATGACCGGCTACCCGGAGACCGACTACGGTTTCGGGCCGGCCAGCGGCCAGGCGGTCCCGCTGGACGACTTCGACTTCGGGTCGTACCGCTAGACCGCGCGGTGACATGGGAAGGCCCCCGGCTTGCCGGGGGCCTTCTCGTATCCAGGAGCGGCCAGGCGGCGGGTGGACCGTCCAGCAAGCTCGGACGGAGCTACCGCGCGGATCGCCGGGTGGGGGCATCATGTGGTCATGACGATCGCACCCGGATCGGCGCCCGCCGCGCCGGCGCCGCGTCACCCGCTCGACCCGGACCCGGTCCGGGCGACCAAGGCCCGGGCGGTCTTTGCCCTGGGTCTGATGGCCGCGTTGACGGGGCTGCTGGTCGGCGGCGTGGTGCCGGCCACCGTCGCACTGCACCTCGCCCGGCAGGCGCGCCGGGAGGCGTACGCCTCGGGTGGGTTCCTGACCGGCGAGGCCTGGCTGCGTCGCGGCGAGCGCCTGGCCTGGACGGGCCTGATGCTGGTCGCGGTCAGCCTGGTGGCGGCGCTGGTGATCGGCGTGGTCCGGCTCGCCGAGGCGCCGTACGGGCAGGACTTCGGGCCCGAGATCGACTGACCGCGACCCTCCGGACCTCCCTCTGTGGCCCGGTGACCGCAACGTCGGTGCGGGCGGCTCGATCCCGCGCCGGGCGCGGCGGGGCGGACCCGCGGCGGTAGCCTGACCGTTGTCTGTCGCACGGCGGTGGACGCTGCCGATGAGGAGGATCCCGTGACGGAACCGGTGCGCCCCGAGGGCGGCGAGTCCGCCCAGCCGATCGCCGGGCGCCCGGAGGCCGAGGTGGCGGGGCCCGGCGGGCAGGCCGAGGCCGGATCCGGACCGGAGACCGTCCCGGTGTCCTCCTCGACCGGGCAGCCATCGCCATCCGGCCTAGCTCCGCCGGCCTCCCGTCCGCCCGGTCCGCCGCCCCTGGGCACCTCGGTCGGTCTGCCCGGCTCGTCGCCCTGGGGCCCACCGCCCGGCTCGCCGGACCGCCCTCCGGTCCCCGGCCCGCCAGCGTTCGGCTCGCCAGCGTTCGGCGCGCCGCCGGCGCCGGGTTGGCCTCCGGCCGGTCCTGGCTGGCCGCCGGCCGGTCCGGGCTGGGCTCCGCCCGCACCGCCGCAGGAGCGACCCCGACCACCGAAGCGGGTCGAGCAGGTGCCCGGTACCCCGTTCGGGGTGGTACATCTCGACGTGCCCCCGGTCACCTCGGGCCTGGCGGTCGGCTCGCTGGTGGCCGGGATCACCTCGATCCTGGTGTCGATCCTGGTGATCTGCTTCGGGGCCGTCGGGGGAGGGGCGAACGGCGCCTGGGCCGCCGGCGCCTTCGCCGCACTGGGCAGCCTGACCGGGGCGGGTGCCGTCGTGGCCGGTCTGCTCGGTCTGCGGCAGATCCGGCGGCCGGCGCCCCCGCCGTCGGTCCGGTTCACCGGCCGCGGTCTGGCCATTGCCGGAGTCAGCTGTGGTGGTGCCGGCCTGCTGCTCTGCCTGCTGGGTGTGGGGCTGGCGCTGCTACTGGCATTGCGCTGAGGTCGAGCTGCCCTGCCCGACCCTCCCGCTCGGGGGCTGTCGGGCCAGGTTCCGCAGGAGCCGGTACACTCGTATCCGTAGGTGCCCATGACAGGTGGGCGGTCGACGGATCCGGCCGGACGCGGTGCGAGGTGACGCGGTGCGAAGTCCGGCGGGTTTCCCGTTTTGACCTGCACGGCTGTGGTAGGTAGTCTTTCCCCTTGTGCCCGGGCCTGCCCGGGCAACTCGTGCGTGCGCTGGATGCGGCGATCCGATGTCCGGATGGCGCCACGACTGAGCCAGAAGACCCGGCCCGCGGCGATCCGTGTGCCGGCGACACAAACCCCGGGGACTGCGCGCAAGCGTCGGAACCGGGACCGTGAGTTGGGCGACACGCCCGACCGCGGGTGCCGGGACCTCCGTGAGGCGGCCCTGGTCGGAATGTAGGAGAGCCGGTCACGAGATCGGCTACGACGGACGGCGCGGCTGCGACGAGCGGCCGAAGGGAGCGGAGAAACCCGGTGCCCACCATTCAGCAGTTGGTCCGAAAGGGCCGCCAGGCGAAGACGACCAAGACCAAGACCCCGGCGCTCAAGGGATCCCCGCAGCGGCGCGGCGTGTGCACCCGCGTCTACACCACCACCCCGAAGAAGCCGAACTCGGCGCTGCGCAAGGTCGCCCGGGTCAAGCTCAGCAGCCAGATCGAGGTGACCGCCTACATCCCGGGTGTCGGGCACAACCTGCAGGAGCACTCGATCGTGCTCGTGCGTGGTGGCCGGGTGAAGGACCTCCCCGGCGTGCGTTACAAGATCGTTCGCGGTTCGCTGGACACCCAGGGCGTCCGCAACCGCAAGCAGGCGCGCAGCCGGTACGGCGCGAAGAAGGAGAAGAGCTGACATGCCGCGCAAGGGACCCGCACCGCGGAAGCCGCTGGTCGCTGACCCGGTGTACAACTCGCCGCTGGTCACCCAGCTGGTGAACAAGATCCTGCTGCGCGGCAAGCGTCAGCTCGCCGAGCGCGTCGTCTACGCCGCCCTGGAGGGCTGCCGGGAGAAGTCCGGGACCGATCCGGTCGTCACCCTCAAGCGCGCGATGGACAACGTCAAGCCGACCCTTGAGGTACGCAGCCGCCGTGTCGGTGGCGCGACCTACCAGGTTCCGGTCGAGGTCCGGCCGGCCCGGGCGACCACGTTGGGCCTGCGCTGGTTGGTGACCTACGCCCGCGCACGGCGTGAGAAGACCATGATCGAGCGGCTGATGAACGAGCTGCTGGACGCGAGCAACGGCCTCGGTGCCGCCGTCAAGCGGCGCGAGGACACGCACAAGATGGCCGAGTCGAACAAGGCCTTCGCGCACTACCGCTGGTAACACCCTGGTTCCGGCGCCGGACCGGCGCCGGAACGCCACCAGTTGTGTCGAGACGACGATAAGTAGGGATTGAAGTGGCCGCCGCAGACGCGCTCGCCAACGTACGCAACATCGGCATCATGGCGCACATCGATGCCGGTAAGACCACGACCACCGAGCGGATCCTGTTCTACACCGGCATCACGTACAAGATCGGTGAGGTCCACGAGGGCGCTGCCGTCATGGACTGGATGGAGCAGGAGCAGGAGCGTGGCATCACCATCACCTCCGCTGCCACCAAGTGTGAGTGGAAGGGCCACACGATCCAGATCATCGACACGCCCGGTCACGTCGACTTCACGGTCGAGGTCGAGCGGTCGCTGCGGGTGCTGGACGGTGCGGTCGCGGTCTACGACGGCGTGGCCGGCGTGGAGCCGCAGACGGAGAACGTCTGGCGTCAGGCCGACAAGTACCACGTCCCCCGGATGTGCTTCGTCAACAAGCTCGACCGGACCGGTGCCGACTTCTTCCGCTGCGTGCAGATGATGATCGACCGGCTCAACGCCACCCCGCTGGTGCTGCAGATCCCGATCGGGCTCGAGGGCGACCACATCGGTGTCGTCGACCTGATCGGCATGCGCGCGCTCACCTGGCGTGGGGAGACCCAGAAGGGCGACGACTACGCCATCGAGGAGATCCCGGCCGAGCTGGCCGACTCCGCGGCGGAGTGGCGCGAGAAGCTGATGGAGACTCTGGCCGACGTCGACGACACGGTGATGGAGAAGTACCTGGAGGGCGAGGAGATCTCCGCCGAGGAGATCAAGGCCGCCATCCGTCGGGCCACCATCGCCAGCAAGGCCAACCCGGTGCTCTGCGGTTCGGCGTTCAAGAACAAGGGCGTCCAGCCGATGCTCGACGCGGTCATCGACTTCCTGCCGTCGCCGCTCGAC
Organism: Micromonospora tarapacensis; assembly: GCF_019697375.1. Taxonomy (NCBI): domain Bacteria; kingdom Bacillati; phylum Actinomycetota; class Actinomycetes; order Micromonosporales; family Micromonosporaceae; genus Micromonospora; species Micromonospora tarapacensis. The sequence continues at coordinate 526,892 of NZ_JAHCDI010000003.1, forward strand.
GTGCCGGCCATCGAGGGCACGGCCACCGACGGCGAGACCCCGATGCAGCGGCAGCCGTCGAAGAAGGAGCCGTTCTCCGGCCTGGCGTTCAAGATCCAGACCGACAAGCACCTCGGCAAGCTCACCTACGTCCGGGTCTACTCCGGCGTGGTCGAGACCGGCACCCAGGTGGTCAACTCCACCAAGGACCGCAAGGAGCGGGTCGGCAAGATCTACCAGATGCACGCCAACAAGCGGGAAGAGCGCGGCTCGGCCCAGGCTGGCGACATCATCGCCGTGCAGGGTCTCAAGCAGACCACCACCGGTGACACGCTGTGCGACCCGGCGAACCCGGTCATCCTGGAGTCGATGACCTTCCCCGAGCCGGTCATCGAGGTGGCCATCGAGCCGAAGACCAAGGCCGACCAGGAGAAGCTCAGCACCGCTATCCAGCGGCTGGCCGAGGAGGATCCGACCTTCCGCGTCAAGCTGGACGACCAGACCGGCCAGACGGTCATCTCCGGCATGGGCGAGCTGCACCTGGACATCCTGGTCGACCGGATGCGCCGCGAGTTCAACGTCGAGGCGAACATCGGTAAGCCGCAGGTGGCGTACCGCGAGACGGTTCGCCGCAAGGTGGACAAGATCGAGTACACCCACAAGAAGCAGACCGGTGGTTCCGGCCAGTACGCTCGCGTGATCGTGAGCGTCGAGCCGCTGCCGCTGGGCAACGACTCGCCGACCTACGAGTTCGCCAACGCCGTCAGCGGTGGCCGGATCCCCCGGGAGTTCATCCCATCGGTGGACGCGGGCGCGCAGGACGCGATGCAGTACGGCATTCTCGCCGGCTTCCCGCTGGTGGGTGTCAAGCTGACCCTGCTGGACGGCCAGTACCACGAGGTCGACTCGTCCGAGATGGCATTCAAGATCGCCGGCTCGATGGTGATGAAGGAGGCGGCCCGCAGGGCCGACCCCGCACTGCTCGAGCCGATGATGGCTGTTGAGGTCACCACTCCAGAGGAGAACATGGGTGACGTCATCGGCGACCTCAACTCCCGGCGGGGCATCATCCAGGCGATGGAGGAGCGCAGCGGCGCTCGCGTCGTCCGGGCCCTGGTGCCGCTGTCGGAGATGTTCGGCTACGTCGGCGACCTGCGGTCGAAGACCCAGGGCCGGGCTAGCTACAGCATGCAGTTCGACTCCTACGCCGAGGTTCCGCAGAGCGTGGCGAAGGAGATCATCGCCAAGGCGACGGGTGAGTGACGCTCGCCTGAGTTGATCCGGCGGTGGTCGCGGGAGGATTCCCCGACCGCGACCACCTCGGTCGGATTGTGTGAATTCCGGGCCTGTAGGCTTCATCGCCGCAGAACCCACAAAAGCTCTCCGGCCGCCAGGCCGGAAAGGCTGTCGACAGAGTCCTAAGCGCCGACCTGGCGCGCCGGGGCGAACGAACCAAGAAGTCCACAGGAGGACACCAGTGGCGAAGGCGAAGTTCGAGCGGACTAAGCCGCACGTCAACATCGGCACCATTGGTCACATCGACCACGGTAAGACGACGCTGACGGCGGCCATCACCAAGGTCCTGCACGACCAGTTCCCGGACCTGAACCCGTACACGCCGTTCGACGAGATCGACAAGGCGCCGGAGGAGAAGGCGCGCGGCATCACGATCTCGATCGCACACGTCGAGTACCAGACCGAGGCGCGGCACTACGCGCACGTCGACTGCCCCGGTCACGCCGACTACATCAAGAACATGATCACCGGTGCCGCCCAGATGGACGGCGCGATCCTGGTGGTCGCGGCGACCGACGGCCCGATGCCGCAGACCCGCGAGCACGTGCTGCTGGCCCGCCAGGTCGGCGTGCCGTACATCGTCGTGGCGCTGAACAAGAGCGACATGGTCGACGACGAGGAGCTGCTCGAGCTCGTCGAGCTCGAGGTTCGCGAGCTGCTCTCGTCGCAGGAGTACCCGGGCGACGACCTGCCGGTCGTGCGGGTCTCGGCGCTACGGGCCCTTGAGGGCGACCCGGAGTGGACCGGCCGCCTGATGGAGCTGATGAACGCCGTCGACACCGCGATCCCGCAGCCGGAGCGCGAGACCGAGAAGCCGTTCCTGATGCCGATCGAGGACGTCTTCACGATCACCGGTCGCGGCACCGTCGTGACCGGTCGCGCCGAGCGCGGCATCCTCAAGCCGAACGAGGAGGTGGAGATCGTCGGTATCCGCGAGAAGTCGCAGAAGACGGTCTGCACCGGCATCGAGATGTTCCGCAAGCTGCTCGACGAGGCCCGTGCGGGCGAGAACGTCGGTCTCCTGCTGCGTGGCATCAAGCGCGAGGACGTCGAGCGTGGCATGGTCGTCGTCAAGCCGGGCACCACGACCCCGCACACCGAGTTCGAGGCGACGGTCTACATCCTCTCCAAGGAGGAGGGTGGCCGGCACACGCCGTTCTTCCAGAACTACCGTCCGCAGTTCTACTTCCGGACCACGGACGTCACCGGTGTCGTGACCCTTCCCGAGGGTACCGAGATGGTCATGCCGGGCGACAACACCACGATGACCGTGAAGCTGATCCAGCCCATCGCGATGGAGGAAAACCTCAAGTTCGCGATCCGGGAGGGTGGCCGTACGGTCGGCGCGGGTCGCGTCACCAAGATCGTCAAGTGAGCTGGGTAACCCCGATTAGACCCGCCGCCGGTCGTGCGGCATACTAGTCAGGTTGCGTAACGACGGTTCGCTGCCCGTGTTCGGCTCCGGCCGAACCGCCGGGTAGGCAGAACAGTCGGGCGTGGGGTGGCTGGTGGCCCGTCCGCCAGTCACCCTCGCGCGGCGTTCAGGTCGCCTCAGCGCGATCGGCGCCTGGAGCCACCGCGGTCAGGATCGCTCCGGGCACCCGGGGCGGAGCCTGGCCCCAGGGCGCGACACGCCCGACCGCGGGGGTGGGCGAAGAGGGTCTGTACCAGCCGGTACAGGCACCCGCAACACAGCGGCATCGAGAGAAGGAACAGAAGCCACCATGGCGGGACAGAAGATCCGCATCCGGCTCAAGGCCTATGACCACGAGGTCGTCGACTCCTCGGCTCGGAAGATCGTCGAGACGGTGACGCGTACCGGGGCGCAGGTCGCGGGCCCGGTGCCGCTGCCCACGGAGATCAACCGTTTCTGCGTCATCCGCTCGCCGCACAAGTACAAGGACTCGCGCGAGCACTTCGAGATGCGTACGCACAAGCGGCTGATCGACATCATCGACCCGACCCCGAAGACGGTCGACTCGCTCATGCGCCTCGACCTGCCGGCTGGCGTCGACATCGAGATCAAGCTGTAGGGACCGGACACATGGACAGGCAAGTTAAGGGGATCCTGGGCGCAAAGCTCGGCATGACCCAGGTCTGGGACAACAACCGCGTTGTTCCGGTGACCGTGGTTCAGGCCGGCCCGTGCGTCATCAGCCAGGTTCGTGACGCCGGCAAGGACGGTTACTCCGCGGTCCAGCTGGCGTACGGGACGATCGACCCGCGTAAGGCCAAGAAGCCGCTGCGCGGGCATTATGCCAAGGCCGACGTGGCGCCGCGCCGGCACATCGTCGAGCTGCGCACCACCGACGCCGCGGACTACTCGCTCGGCCAGGAGGTCACGGTCGAGGAGTTCCCGGTCGGCGTCTCGATCGACGTCACCGGCAAGACCAAGGGCAAGGGCTACGCCGGCCCGATGAAGCGGCACGGCTTCCACGGTCTGCGCGCCAGCCACGGTGTCGAGCGCAAGCACCGTTCGCCGGGCTCCATCGGTGCCTGCGCCACCCCGGGCCGCGTCTTCAAGGGCACCCGGATGGCCGGCCGGATGGGCGGCGTGCGCTACACCGTGCAGAACCTGACCGTCCAGGCGGTCGACACCGAGAACAACCTCCTGCTCGTCCGCGGCGCCATCCCCGGCCCCAAGGGCGCGCTGGTGCTGGTCCGCACCGCGGCCAAGGCGAAGAAGGGCGGTGCGGTCAAGTGACCACCGTTGACGTCCTCAACTCCGAAGGCACCAAGACCGGCTCGGTCGAGCTGCCCGCCGACATCTTCGACGCGCAGGCGAACATCGCGCTGATGCACCAGGTCGTCGTGGCGCAGCTCGCGGCTGCCCGGCAGGGCACCCACAAGACCAAGACCCGGGGCGAGGTCGCCGGCGGCGGCAAGAAGCCGTACAAGCAGAAGGGCACCGGTCGTGCCCGGCAGGGCTCGATCCGCGCGCCGCAGTTCGCCGGCGGCGGCGTGGTGCACGGTCCGATGCCGCGCGACTACAGCCAGCGCACGCCCAAGAAGATGAAGGCCGCCGCGCTGCGTGGCGCCCTCTCGGACCGGGCCCGCGCCGGGCAGGTGCACGTCGTCGAGGCGTTCGTCTCCGGCGAGAAGCCGTCGACCAAGGCCGCCCTGGCCACGCTGGCCAAGCTGTCCGAGGCCCGACGGGTGCTGGTCGTGTTGAGCAGCACCGACGAGCTGAACTGGGTGTCGCTGCGTAACGAGCCGCGGGTGCACCTGATCGAAGCCGGCCAGCTGAACACGTACGACGTGCTGGTGGCCGACGACGTGGTCTTCACCAAGGAGGCCCTGGACGAGTTCCTGGGGCTGCCGGCGGCAGTCGGCCAGGCGGCCGGGTCCACCGAGACCACCGAGGAGGGTGGCAAGTGAGCACGATCGCCGACCCGCGCGACATCATCGTGGCGCCGGTCGTCTCGGAGAAGAGCTACAGCGAGCTGAACCGCAACTGGTACACCTTCCTGGTGCACCCGGACGCGAACAAGACCGCGATCAAGATCGCCATCGAGCAGATCTTCAACGTTCGTGTCCTGACGGTCAACACGCTCAACCGTGAGGGCAAGCGCAAGCGGACCCGTACCGGGTTCGGTAAGCGCAAGGACACCAAGCGGGCGATGGTGAAGCTGGCTGAAGGCGACCGCATCGAGGCCTTCGGCGGCCCGGTCAGCTGAGGGGTGTAGACAATGGCTATCCGTAAGTACAAGCCGACGACGCCGGGCCGGCGTGGCTCGAGCGTCGCCGACTTCGCCGAGATCACCCGGTCGACGCCCGAGAAGTCGCTGCTGGTCCCGCTGCCCAAGAAGGGCGGCCGGAACGTGCACGGCCGGATCACCGCCCGGCACCAGGGCGGCGGCCACAAGCGCCAGTACCGGTTGATCGACTTCAAGCGGGTCGACAAGGACGGCGTGCCGGCCAAGGTCGCGCACATCGAGTACGACCCGAACCGCACCGCGCGGATCGCGCTGCTGCACTACGCCGACGGCGAGAAGCGTTACATCATCGCGCCGAAGGACCTGAAGCAGGGCGACGCCGTCGAGTCGGGTCCGGCCGCAGACATCAAGCCGGGTAACAACCTGCCGCTGCGCAACATCCCGGTCGGCACCACGATCCACAACGTGGAGTTGCGTCCGGGCGGCGGGGCCAAGCTGGCTCGCTCGGCCGGCGTCGGCATCCAGCTGCTCGGCCGGGAGGGCGCGTACGCGACCCTGCGCATGCCGTCGGGCGAGATCCGGCGGGTGGACGTGCGTTGCCGCGCGAGCATCGGCGAGATCGGCAACGCCGACCAGTCAAACATCAACTGGGGCAAGGCCGGCCGGATGCGCTGGAAGGGCAAGCGCCCGACCGTGCGTGGTGTCGCGATGAACCCGGTCGACCACCCGCACGGTGGTGGTGAGGGCAAGACCTCCGGTGGTCGCCACCCGGTCAACCCGCAGGGTAAGCCCGAGGGCCGCACCCGTCGTAAGGGCCAGCCGAGTGACCGGCTGATCGTCCGCCGCCGCTACGCCACGCGTAAGCGCGGCTGAGGGAGATAAGACATGCCTCGCAGCCTGAAGAAGGGCCCGTTCATCGACGACCACCTGCTCAAGAAGGTGGAGACGCAGAACGAGAAGGGCTCCAAGAACGTCATCAAGACCTGGTCTCGGCGCTCGACGATCATCCCGGACATGCTCGGGCACACGATCGCCGTACACGACGGACGCAAGCACGTCCCGGTGTTCGTGACCGAGGCCATGGTCGGGCACAAGCTCGGCGAGTTCGCGCTGACCCGCACGTTCAAGGGTCACGAGAAGGACGACCGGAAGAGCCGCCGGCGCTGACGCCGCGGGCATACGGATAGAGGATCAAGGGGTTACAGCGATGCCAGGAAAGGGCGACGCTCCGGTGCTTCCGGGCGCGCGGGCGGTTGCGCGGTATGTGCGCATCTCGCCGATGAAGGCGCGCCGGGTGGTCAACCTCGTCCGCGGCCTGCCCGCGAAGGAGGCTCTCACGGTGCTGCAGTTCGCGCCGCAGGCTGCGAGCGAGCAGGTGTACAAGGTGCTCGCGAGCGCGATCGCCAACGCGGAGAACAACGAGCGGCTGGACCCCGACGCGCTGCTCGTCAGCGAGGCGTTCGTGGACGAGGGCCCGACCATGAAGCGGTTCCAGCCACGGGCGCAGGGCCGGGCGTACCGGATCCGTAAGCGCACCTGCCACATCACCGTGGTGGTCGAGGCGGTCGCGCCGGCCGCGCCGAAGAAGTCGGCGAAGAAGTCGGCCCCGGCGGAGCAGACCGCGCCGGCCGAGACGCAGAGCAACACGGAGGGCGCCGAGTAATGGGTCAGAAGGTTCACCCGCACGGGTTCCGGCTCGGCATCTCGACCGACTGGAAGTCCCGCTGGTTCGCGGACAAGCTCTACAAGGACTACATCGGCGAGGATGTGAAGATCCGCCGGATGATGTCCAAGGGCCTGGAGCGCGCCGGCATCTCGAAGGTCGACATCGAGCGCACCCGCGACCGGGTCCGCGTCGACATCCACACCGCCCGGCCGGGCATCGTCATCGGCCGTAAGGGCGCGGAGGCCGACCGGATCCGCGGCGAGTTGGAGAAGCTCACCGGCAAGCAGGTTCAGCTGAACATCATCGAGGTGAAGAACCCCGAGTCGGACGCGCAGCTGGTCGCACAGGGTGTGGCCGAGCAGCTCTCCAGCCGGGTCAGCTTCCGTCGGGCGATGCGCAAGGCGATGCAGTCGGCGATGAAGAACCCGATGTGCAAGGGCATCCGAGTGCAGGTTTCGGGCCGCCTCGGTGGCGCCGAGATGAGCCGCACGGAGTTCTACCGCGAGGGTCGGGTCCCGCTGCACACGCTGCGGGCCAACATCGAGTACGGCTTCTTCGAGGCCCGCACCACCTTCGGCCGCATCGGCGTGAAGGTCTGGATCTACAAGGGCGACGCGGTGCCGGGTCGGGAGACTCCGGCCGAGGCGCCGTCGCGTCCGCGCCGGGAGCGTGGCGACCGCCCCGAGCGGCCCCGCCGTGGTCGCTCCGGTTCGTCCGGTACGACCTCCGGTGGCACCGAGGCCGGCCGGGCTGCCGCGACGACCGTCGCACAGCAGGCCGAGACGCCGAGTGGCGAGCCAGTCGACAGCGCTGCTGTTGCTTCCGCCGCTACGGCTCCGGCAGAAACGCAGCAGGAGGGCTGACAGATGCTGATGCCGCGCAAGCCCCCGAAGGGCTTCCGCAAGCCGCACCACCCGGACCGCAGCGGCGCGTCCAAGGGTGGTAACCGGGTGGTGTTCGGCGAGTTCGGGATCCAGGCTCTCGAGTCGGCGTACGTGACGAACCGGCAGATCGAGTCGGCGCGTATCGCGATGACCCGCCACATCAAGCGTGGCGGCAAGGTCTGGATCACCGTCTTCCCGGACCAGGCCCTCACCAAGAAGCCGGCGGAAACCCGGATGGGTTCGGGTAAGGGTTCGCCCGAGTGGTGGGTCGCCAACGTCAAGCCCGGGCGGGTCCTCTTCGAGATGTCCTTCCCGAACGAGCAGATCGCGCGAGAGGCGATGCGTCGCGCGATCCACAAGCTCCCGATGAAGTGCCGGATTGTTACGCGCGAAGTGGGTGAATCCTGATGGCAGCGGGCGTCAAGCCTTCCGAGCTGCGTGAGCTCTCCGAGGAGGAGCTGGTCACGAAGCTGCGTGAGGCCAAGGCGGAGCTGTTCAACCTCCGCGTGCAGGCCGCAACCGGGCAGCTGGACAACAACCGGCGGCTGCAGGTCATCCGTCGGGAGATCGCCCGGATCTACACGATCATGCGTGAGCGTGAGCTGGGGCTCTCGGCCGCGCCGACTGAGGTGACTTCGTGAGCGAGCGAAGCAAGCGTAAGGGAGCTCGAGCATGAGCGAGAACACCACCGCGAGCGTTCAGCGCGCGCGGGGCCGCCGCAAGGTGCGTGAGGGCCTCGTGGTCAGCGACAAGATGGAAAAGACCGTCGTGGTCGAGGTCGAGGACCGGGTCAAGCACGCGCTGTACGGCAAGATCATGCGCCGGACCAGCAAGCTCAAGGTCCACGACGAGCAGAACTCCGCCGGCATCGGCGACCGGGTCCTGATCATGGAGACCCGGCCGCTGTCCGCCACCAAGCGGTGGCGGCTCGTGGAGATCCTCGAGAAGGCCAAGTAGCGAAGGCTCGAGCTCGGCCGAGATCGGTCGGGCGCAGGTTCCGCCAGGCTCCGGCCGCCCAGGCGGCCGGAGAACCGGCAGACATAGGAGATAGACGTGATTCAGCAGGAGTCGCGACTGCGTGTCGCCGACAACACGGGTGCCCGGGAGATCCTGTGCATCCGGGTTCTCGGTGGCTCCGGTCGGCGCTACGCGAGCATCGGCGACGTCATCGTCGCGACCGTCAAGGACGCGATCCCGGGTGCCGGTGTCAAGAAGGGCGACGTCGTCAAGGCCGTCATCGTCCGTACCGCCAAGGAGAAGCGGCGGCCGGACGGTTCGTACATCCGCTTCGACGAGAACGCCGCCGTCATCATCAAGGACGGTGGGGACCCGCGCGGTACCCGCATCTTCGGCCCGGTCGGGCGGGAGCTGCGGGACAAGCGGTTCATGAAGATCATCTCTCTCGCGCCGGAGGTGTTGTGACCGTGAGCGAGCGGAGCGAGCGAACCAGCAGGCTCAGTAGGTGCAAGCTTCAGGCGCGCGCCGACCGGAGGGAGGTGCGGGCATGAAGGTCAAGAAGGGCGACACGGTCGTCGTCATCGCCGGCAAGGACAAGGGTGCCAAGGGTAAGGTCATCGCGGCCTACCCGCGGCAGGACAAGGTCCTGGTCGAGGGCGTGAACCGGGTCAAGAAGCACACCCGCATCAGTACCACTCAGCGTGGCGCCAAGACCGGTGGCATCGTCACCCAGGAAGCCCCGATCCACGTCTCGAACGTGATGGTCGTGGACTCCGACGGCAAGCCGACCCGCGTCGGCTACCGGGTCGACGAGAACGGCCAGAAGGTTCGCATCGCGCGTAGCACCGGTAAGGACCTGTGATGACCACGGCTACCGAAACCAAGACCATGCCGCGCCTCAAGGAGCGGTACCGCGACGAGATCGCGGCCAAGCTGCGCGAGCAGCACGACTACGGCAACGCGATGCAGGTGCCGCGCCTGGTCAAGATCGTGGTGAACATGGGTGTCGGCGAGGCCGCTCGCGACGCCAAGCTCATCGACGGGGCGGTCCGTGACCTGGCCACCATCACCGGCCAGAAGCCACAGGTCCGGCGGGCGAAGAAGTCCATCGCGCAGTTCAAGCTCCGCGAGGGCATGCCGATCGGCGCGAAGGTGACCCTGCGCGGCGACCGGATGTGGGAGTTCCTGGACCGGCTGCTGTCGATCGCGCTGCCGCGTATCCGTGACTTCCGCGGCCTCGACGGGCGCAAGCTCGACGGGCACGGCAACTACACGTTCGGTCTGACCGAGCAGTCGGTGTTCCACGAGATCGATCAGGACAAGATCGATCGCCAGCGGGGCATGGACATCACGGTGGTCACGACCGCCACGACCGACGACGAGGGCCGGGCGCTGCTGAAGCTCCTGGGCTTCCCGTTCAAGGAGAACTGAGATGGCCAAGAAGGCGCTGATCCTCAAGGCGGCCGCGAAGCCGAAGTTCTCGGTTCGCGCGTACACCCGCTGCCAGCGGTGCGGGCGTCCCAAGGCGGTCTACCGCAAGTTCGGGCTCTGCCGGGTGTGTATCCGGGAGATGGCCCACCGCGGTGAGCTGCCCGGCGTGTCCAAGGCTTCCTGGTAATAGCCCGGCGCGCTCCGCGCGTTAGCTGGACTGTCTCTTCGCCGTAGGCCTGTGGGCGCAAGCCGCGGGAACCCCGGCGAGAAAGGTTGACGAGTTTCATGACGATGACCGACCCGATCGCAGACATGCTCACGCGTCTGCGTAACGCCAACCAGGCGTACCACGACCAGGTGACGATGCCCTACTCGAAGATCAAGGCGAACATCGCCGAGGTCCTCAAGTCCGAGGGCTACATCGCCACCTGGTCAGTCGAGGAGCCCGAGGAGGGTGCCGTCGGCAAGCGACTGGTCGTCGAGCTGAAGTACGGCCAGAACCGGGAGCGGAGCCTGGCCGGCATCAAGCGCGTCTCCAAGCCCGGTCTGCGGGTGTACGCCAAGTCGGACGGGCTCCCCCGGGTGCTCGGCGGGCTGGGCGTGGCGATCATTTCGACGTCCCAGGGGCTGCTCACCGACCGGCAGGCCCGCAAGCGGAGCGTTGGCGGGGAAGTCCTCGCCTTCGTCTGGTAACGGGAGACAGGTAGAAATGTCGCGTATTGGACGTAAGTCGATCCCGGTGCCATCCGGCGTCGACGTGATGATCGACGGCCAGACCGTCAAGGTCAAGGGCCCCAAGGGCGAGTTGTCGCACACCCTGGCCGAGCCGATCACCATCGAGCGGGCCGAGGACGGGCAGTTGAACGTCAACCGCCCGAACGACGAGCGCAAGGCCAAGGAACTGCACGGCCTGAGCCGTACCCTGGTCGCCAACATGATCGTCGGGGTCACCGAGGGCTACCGCAAGAGCCTGGAGATCGCCGGCACGGGTTACCGGGTCACCGCCAAGGGCAAGGATCTCGAGTTCGCGCTCGGGTTCTCGCACCCGGTGCTGGTGCAGGCCCCGGACGGCATCACCTTCACGGTGGAGCGGCCCACGCTGTTCCACGTGGCCGGCATCGACAAGCAACTCGTCGGTGAGATCGCCGCCAACATCCGGAAGATTCGCCCGCCGGAGCCCTACAAGGGCAAGGGCGTGAAATACCAGGGCGAAATCATCCGACGCAAGGCTGGAAAGGCAGGTAAGAAGTGAGCGCCACGCTGCTCAAGCGCCGCCGCGGCGTCGCCGCCAAGCGTGCCGTCGGGCGTGCGCGTCGGCACTTCCGGGTCCGCAAGAACGTCAGCGGCACCGCCGAGCGTCCCCGCCTGGTGGTCACCCGTTCGCTGCGGCACATCGTCGCCCAGATCGTGGACGACACCAAGGGGCACACCCTGGCGTCGGCCTCGACCCTGGATGCCTCGCTGCGCGGTACGGAGGGCGACAAGAGCGCCCTGGCCGGCAAGGTCGGTGCGCTGCTCGCCGAGCGCGCCAAGGCCGCCGGCATCTCCAAGGTCGTCTTCGACCGAGGTGGCAACCGGTACGCGGGGCGGGTCGCCTCGCTTGCGGACGCCGCCCGCGAAGCCGGGCTCGAGTTCTGACAATCCCCGTCACGAGAGAGAAGGAAGGCTGCTGATGCCAGGTCAACAGCGCCGTGGCGGCGGGTCCGGTGGCAACGAAGGTGGTCGCCGCGACAACCGCCGTGAGGGCGGTCGCGGAAACGCGCCCGCCGAGAAGACGCCGCACCTCGAGCGGGTCGTCGCGATCAACCGCGTCGCCAAGGTCGTGAAGGGTGGTCGTCGCTTCAGCTTCACCGCCCTGGTGATCGTGGGCGACGGCGACGGCACCGTGGGTGTGGGCTACGGAAAGGCCAAGGAGGTGCCCGCGGCGATCGCCAAGGGTGTCGAGGAGGCCAAGAAGCACTTCTTCAAGGTGCCGCGGATCGGTCAGTCGATCCCGCACCCGGTGCAGGGCGAGGACGCCGCCGGGGTGGTGCTGCTCAAGCCGGCCTCCGCCGGTACGGGTGTCATCGCCGGTGGCCCGGTCCGTGCCGTGCTGGAGTGCGCGGGCATCCACGACGTGCTCTCCAAGAGTCTCGGCTCGTCGAACCCGATCAACATCGTGCACGCCACCGTGGCTGCGCTGAAGGGGCTCGAGTCCCCGGAGGCCGTTGCCGCCCGGCGAGGCCTGCCGGTGGAGGACGTGGCGCCGGCCGCGATGCTGGCGTCGCGGGCGGGGGTGGCGTCCTGATGGCACGTCTCAAGGTCACCCAGATGCGTTCCGAGATCGGGACCAAGCACAACCAGCGTGAGTCGCTGCGTTCGCTCGGTCTCAAGCGGATCAACGACGTGGTGGTCAAGGAGGACCGGCCCGAGATTCGCGGCATGATCTTCAAGGTGAGCCACCTCGTGAAGGTCGAGGAGGTCGAGTAATGACGATCAAGGTCCACCACCTGCGCCCGGCGCCGGGGGCCAAGACCGCGAAGACCCGCGTGGGTCGCGGTGAGGGCTCCAAGGGCAAGACCGCCGGCCGCGGTACCAAGGGCTCCAAGGCCCGGAAGAACATCTCGGCGGCGTTCGAGGGTGGGCAGATGCCCATCCACATGCGCCTGCCGAAGCTGAAGGGCTTCAAGAACAAGTTCAAGGTGGTCTTCCAGGTTGTCAACCTGGACCGCCTGGCCGAGCTGTTCCCCGAGGGCGGCCAGATCGGCCCGGCCGAGATGGTCGAGGCCGGCGCGGTCCGCAAGGGTCAGCCGGTGAAGGTTCTCGGCACCGGGGACCTCGGCGGTGTGACGCTCCAGGTGTCGGCGCACGCGTTCAGCGCGTCGGCCAAGGAGAAGATCTCGGCCGCCGGCGGCTCGGTCACCGAGCTGTAGGGCTGTGCGACCCGTGGTGCCCGCCAGTTGATCCCAGCTGGCGGGCGCCACGGTCTACGCCGGGCGAGTGCGCCCGGTAACATCGGATTCGGTTTATGTAGCCGGGCACATCTGCCCGGACCGGGATCGGGCTGTTAGAGTCCCTTCCCAGCCATGGATATCGGGCACCTGCCCGGCACCCACCCCGATCCGCCAGGGATGACCGGCGGCCCGCCTCGCGCAGGAGGAAGAAGTTGCTGTCCGCCTTTCTCAGTGCGTTCCGTACGCCTGACCTGCGCAAGAAGCTGCTGTTCACAGTAGGCATCGTCGCGATCTACCGGCTCGGCGCCACAGTGCCCAGCCCAGGCGTCTCGTACGGCAACGTGCAGAAGTGTCTGGAAACCATCGAGGGCTCGACCGGGGTGTTGAACCTCCTCGACCTCTTCTCCGGTGGCGCGCTGCTGCAACTGTCGATCTTCGCGCTGGGCATCATGCCCTACATCACCGCGTCGATCATCCTGCAGCTGCTGACGGTGGTCATCCCCCGGCTGGAGCAGCTCCGCAAGGAGGGCCAGGCCGGCCAGGCGAAGATCACCCAGTACACCCGCTATCTGACCCTGGGCCTGGGTGTGCTGCAGGCCTCGGCGTTCGTGGCGCTGGCCCGCTCCGGGCAGCTGTTCAACAACCAGTGCAACGAGGAGATCATCCCGACCGGCACCGGTGTGCCGGACTGGCTGACCCTGTCGATCCTGGTGATGACGATGACCGCCGGCACCGGCATGGTCATGTGGCTCGGCGAGCTGATCACCGATCGCGGTGTCGGCAACGGCATGTCCGTCCTGATCTTCACCTCGATCGCCGCCCGGCTGCCCAGCGAGGGCTGGCGGATCAAGGAGAGCCAGGGCTGGTGGAAGTTCTTCCTCGTCATCGCCCTGGTGCTGGTGGTCATCACCGCGGTCACCTTCATCGAGCAGGCGCAGCGCCGGATCCCGGTGCAGTACGCCAAGCGGATGATCGGCCGGCGGATGTACGGCGGTACCTCGACCTACATCCCGCTCAAGGTGAACCAGGCGGGTGTGATCCCGGTCATCTTCGGCTCGTCGCTGCTGTACCTGCCGCAGCTGGCGTTGCAGTTCTTCGACCAGAACGACCCGGGCAAGACCCAGGCGTGGATCCAGAACAACCTGGTCGACCCGACCAGCCCGATCTACATCGTGGTCTACTTCCTGCTGATCATCTTCTTCACGTACTTCTACGTCTCGATCACGTTCAACCCGACCGAGGTCGCGGACAACATGAAGAAGTACGGCGGCTTCGTGCCGGGCATCCGCCCCGGCAAGCCGACGGCCGACTACCTGGACTTCATCCTCAGCCGCATCACGCTGCCGGGCGCGCTGTACCTCGCGACCATCTCGATCCTGCCGAACTTCTTCTTCATCTGGCTGGACCGGCAGCAGTACCTCAACTTCCCGTTCGGCGGCACCGCTGTTCTGATCATGGTCGGTGTGGCTCTCGAAACCAGCAAGCAGATCGAGAGCCAACTGATGCAGCGGAACTACGAAGGGTTCCTGCGGTAGATGAGACTGGTTCTGGTTGGCCCGCCGGGGGCGGGCAAGGGCACACAGGCGGAGTTCATCGCCGCGCACCTCTCCGTGCCGAAGATCTCGACCGGCGACATCTTCCGGGCCAACGTGTCGCAGGGCACGCCGCTCGGTGTCGAGGCCAAGCGCTACATGGATGCCGGGAAGCTCGTGCCGGACGAGGTCACCATCAACATGGTGCGGGACCGGCTCGCCGAGCCGGACGCCGCCGAGGGCTTCCTGCTCGACGGCTTTCCCCGTACCACCCCGCAGGCCGCCGCACTGGACAAGCTCCTCGCGGACCTGGGGACGGCGCTGGACATCGTGCTGGAGTTGGTGGTCGACGACGACGAGGTGATCCGCCGGCTCTCCGGCCGGCGGACCTGTCGGGGCTGCGGCAAGATCTGGCACGTCGAGTTCGACGCGACCAACCGGGAGGGCATCTGCGACCGCTGTGGTGCCGAGTTGTTCCAGCGTGACGACGACAAGCCGGAGACCATCGCCGCCCGCCTGCGCGAGTACGCGGAGAAGACCGCGCCGCTGGTGGACTACTACGGCGCTCAGGGCAAGCTGGTCGGCATCGACGCCACCGGCCCGGTCGAGGACGTGACGGTCCGCGCGATCGACGCCCTCCGGTCCTACGGGGGCTGAATCGGGCCGGCCACCAGCCGGATAGAGTGCGAACAGCGGGGTACGCCCGGCGTATCCCGTTGTTTCGGCAACGAAAGGTAGCGCCGCCATGCGTCGTCCCCAGCTGGACATCCAGCTGAAGACCCCCGAGCAGATCGAGAAGATGCGTGCTGCGGGCCTGGTGGTCGCGGAGGCGCTGCGCCGGATGCGGGAGGCGGTGGCGCCGGGGGTGAGCACCGCCGACCTGGACGGGATCGCCGAGGCGACCATCCGCGAGGCGGGCGGGGTGCCGTCGTTCAAGGGCTACCACGGCTTCCCGGCGTCGATCTGCTCCTCGGTCAACGAGCAGGTCGTGCACGCCATCCCGGCGCCGGAGCAGGTCCTCGCCGAGGGCGATCTCATCTCGGTCGACTGCGGCGCGGTGCTCGATGGTTGGCACGGCGACGCGGCGATCACCGTCGGGGTGGGTGTGGTCGATCCGGCGCTGCTGCGGATGGCCGAGGTCGCCGAGAACGCCATGTGGGCGGGCATCGCCGCGGCCGCGCGCGGTGCGGCGAGCGGCAAGGGCCGGCTGACCGACATCTCCCACGCCGTGGAGACCGCGGTACGCAAGGCCGGGCGCTACGGCATCGTCGACGGCTACGGGGGCCACGGCATCGGTACCGAGATGCACCAGGACCCGCATGTGCTCAACCACGGGCGGCCGGGCAAGGGGCCTCGACTGGTTCCGGGGATGGCGCTGGCCATCGAGCCGATGATCACCATTGGCTCGCCGCGCACCGTGGAACTCGCCGACGGCTGGACCGTCGTCACCCGGGACGGGTCGCGGGCCGTGCACGTCGAGCACACGATGGCCCTGCTGCCGGACGGCGTGTGGGTGTTGACCGCCCCCGACGGCGGGCGGGCCCGCCTGGGTGACCTGGTCACCGCGCGCCAGCCGAGCATCTCACCCGCATCCTGACCCGCGGGCCGGGCCGCCCGGACCGGATCGGGCCATCGGCACCGCGATCGTGGCGACCCGGGAACCGGCTACCCCCGGCTGGCGGCACGGTGGCATGCTTGCCGGCATGGACGGGCAGGACGGGATGCGGGCGGCGGACTCCGACCGACAGGCCGTGGCCGAACGGCTCCGGGTCGCCCTCGACGAGGGCAGGCTGGACCTGCACGAGTACGACGAGCGGTTGCAGCGAGCCTACGCCGCCCGCACGTACGCCGAGTTGGATGCCCTGGTGGGTGACCTGCCTGCGCCGGCCGGTGCGGTGCCGGCGCCCAGGGCGGCCGGTGCGGTGCCGCCGGTGCCCGGCGACGACGGGCGGGGGTGACCGCGCGCTGGCTGGCCGAGGTCTGGGAGCCGTGGCTCAAGGTCGTCGGGATCGTCGTGGCGATCTGGGCGTTCACCTCGTTGGCCGCCGGTGACGTGCTGTACTTCTGGCCGGGCTGGGTGGCCGGCCCATGGGGTGCGGTGGTGGTGGTGCGTACCGTCACCGGCCTGGCCACCGGAGAGCCTCGACGGTGGGCGACCGACCGGGAGCGCCGCCGGCGGCAGCGGGCGGCGAAGCGGGCGCTCAAGCGGGAACGCAAGGCGGTCGCCGGGCAGCAACCCGGCGAGATCGAGGCGGCCGGTGGCGTGACCGGCCCGGCGGGCGAACCGGCCGCCGAACACGGCCCCGCCGGGCCGGAACGGCGTTCGGAGCAGGGCGGTACCGGCTGAACATCACGTTTGTCCGACTCGGCGCCGCCCGATCGCCGGTCGGTTTGGCGACGGCCTGCCTACCGGCGTAGACTTTCTGATCGGCGCACAGCGTCCACTCTGCCATGCCCACCAGCGCTTCGGTGGGTCGCGGAGCCGCGGCTGGCGCGGGCGGCTGATCTTGATCAACCCGCCCGTGTAAGGCGTTGTGAGCCGTCCGGAGTAACCGACGTCAGGACAGCGGAGGACATGCCGAAAAAAGACGGAGCCATCGAGATCGAAGGTCGGGTCATCGAGCCCCTGCCGAACGCCATGTTCCGGGTGGAGCTCGCCAACGGCCACAAGGTGCTGGCTCACATCAGTGGCAAGATGCGGCAGCACTACATCCGCATCCTGCCGGAGGATCGGGTCGTCGTCGAGCTCTCGCCGTACGACCTGACCCGCGGGCGCATCGTCTACCGCTACAAGTAAGCCTGACGGCGGCCGGGAAACGTCCTGTGTCCGTCTTCGACGTCCGGTGTCGCGCCTCGTGGCGCCGGGCCAGATGGGAAGTAAGGCAACCGTGAAGGTCAAGCCGAGCGTCAAGAGGATCTGCAACAAGTGCCGGGTGATCCGCCGGCACGGCCGGGTCATGGTCATCTGCACCGACCCGCGCCACAAGCAGCGCCAGGGCTGAGTCACTCCGGTCGACCGGGCAAGCCACGGTCGGTCGAGGTGATCCGGTCCCGCAGATCCAGACAACACATCACACATGCTCGTCCCAGCCGCGGGCGGTGCGCAGCGCGTACCTTCTCGTGGTTGACCCCCGGTCGGAGGCCGGGGCCCGCTCGGGCAGCGGCCGATCCCGGTCGTCGGCGCGTAGTCGCGCCGGAAGTGACGGGAGAAGCCGGTAGCGGGGTGGGACGGGTCCAGACCTCCGTCAGGACACCACAAGGAGTACGCCCGCACATGGCACGTCTAGCCGGCGTCGATCTCCCCCGCGAGAAGCGGTTGGAGATCGCGCTCACCTACATCTTCGGCGTGGGTCGCACCCGCGCCCTGGAGACGCTCGCTGCCACCGGCATCTCGGCGGACAAGCGGGTCCGGGACCTCACGGACGAGGAGCTGGTCCAGCTCCGTAACCACATCGAGGGCAACTACAAGGTTGAAGGCGACCTGCGCCGCGAGGTCGCCGCTGACATCCGCCGCAAGGTCGAGATCGGCTGCTACGCGGGCATCCGGCACCGCCGGGGTCTTCCCGTGCGTGGCCAGCGGACCAAGACCAATGCGCGGACCCGGAAGGGCCCGAAGCGGACGGTCGCCGGCAAGAAGAAGCCCGGCAAGAAGTAGTTCTTAAACCGGAATTCTGGTCGTTCTCCGCCGAGGTAGGCCGGGCTCCAACCGGAACCGGTGTTCACCGCATCAACGGGGCGAAGAGCCAGAACCGATCGAGAACCAAATTCAGGAGCGCACAGACTTATGCCACCGAAGGCTCGTGCCGGAGCCGCCGTAAAGAAGGTCCGGCGCAAGGAACGCAAGAACGTCGCCCACGGGCAGGCGCATATCAAGAGCACCTTCAACAACACCATCGTGTCCATCACGGACCCGACCGGTGCCGTCATCTCCTGGGCCTCCGCGGGCCAGGTGGGCTTCAAGGGCTCCCGCAAGTCGACCCCGTTCGCCGCGCAGCTGGCCGCCGAGGCCGCCGCGCGTCGGGCGATGGAGCACGGCATGCGCAAGGTCGACGTGTTCGTCAAGGGCCCCGGCTCCGGCCGGGAGACCGCCATCCGTTCGCTGCAGGCAGTCGGGCTGGAAGTCGGCCAGATCGCCGACGTCACCCCGCAACCGCACAACGGATGCCGTCCGCCCAAGCGTCGTCGGGTCTGAGAGGTAGAGAGAGATGGCTCGTTACACCGGTGCAGACTGCCGCCGTTGCCGGCGGGAGAAGATGAAGCTGTTCCTCAAGGGCAGCAAGTGCGATGGCCCGAAGTGTCCGTTCGAGTCCCGGCCGTTCCCGCCCGGGCAGCACGGTCGCGGCCGGACCAAGGAGACGGAGTACCTGCTCCAGCTCCGTGAGAAGCAGAAGGCCCGCCGCGTCTACGGCGTGCTGGAGAAGCAGTTCCGCGGTTACTACGAAGAGGCCGTAGGCAAGAAGGCCAAGACCGGTGAGGTTCTGCTCCAGATCCTCGAGTCGCGGCTGGACAACGTCGTCTACCGGGCCGGCTACGCGCACTCGCGTGACATGGCCCGCCAGCTGGTCAAGCACGGTCACTTCACGGTGAACGGCAAGAAGGTCGACATCCCGTCGTACCGCGTCAAGGAGCACGACATCATCGAGGTTCGGGGCAAGAGCAAGGAGCTGACCCCGTTCATCGTCGCGCAGGCCCAGGCGGGCTCGCGGGCGGTGCCGGCGTGGCTCGAGGCCATCCCCAGCCAGATGAAGATCCTCGTGCACTCGCTCCCGGCCCGCCAGGTGATCGACACCCAGGTCCAGGAGCAGCTGATCGTCGAGCTCTACTCCAAGTAGGGGCTCGTTGCGGTGGCCCGCCCTGGCGAGGGGTGGGCCACCGGAACAGGTTGTGTCGTGGGCGTCATATAGCGGGCGCCCCGGAAGAGAAGAGAAGACATGCTCATCAGCCAGCGACCGTCTCTTTCCGAAGAGTCGATCAACGAGACCCGTTCCCGGTTCACCATCGAGCCGCTGGAGCCGGGTTTCGGTTACACCCTGGGCAACTCGCTGCGGCGTACGCTGCTGTCGTCCATCCCGGGTGCGGCGGTCACCTCGATCAAGATCGACGGTGTGTTGCACGAGTTCACCACGATCCCCGGCGTCAAGGAGGACGTGGTCGAGCTCGTCATGAACATCAAGGAGCTGTGCGTCAGCTCCGAGCACGACGAGCCGGTCAGCATGTACCTGCGCAAGCAGGGCCCGGGCGACGTGACCGCCGGCGACATCCAGCCCCCGGCCGGTGTCTCGGTGCACAACCCGGACCTGAAGCTCGCCACCCTCAACGGCAAGGGCCGGCTCGACATGGAGCTGACCGTCGAGCGGGGTCGCGGATACGTCACGGCGGCGCAGAACAAGCAGGCCGGTGCCGAGATCGGGCGGATCCCGGTCGACTCGATCTACTCGCCGGTGCTGAAGGTGACCTACCGCGTCGAGGCGACCCGGGTCGAGCAGCGGACCGACTTCGACCGGCTGATCATCGACGTCGAGACCAAGCCGTCGATGGGCCCGCGTACCGCGTTGGCGTCGGCCGGCTCGACGCTGGTGGAGCTGTTCGGGCTGGCCCGGGAGCTGGACGAGACCGCGGAGGGCATCGACATCGGCCCGTCCCCGCAGGACGCGCAGCTGGCGGCGGACCTCGCCCTGCCCATCGAGGAGCTGGACCTCACCGTCCGCTCGTACAACTGCCTCAAGCGCGAGGGCATCAACGCCGTTGGTGAGCTCATCGGGCGTACCGAGGCCGACCTCCTCGACATCCGCAACTTCGGCCAGAAGTCGATCGACGAGGTCAAGATGAAGCTCGCCGGGATGGGTCTGGGACTGAAGGACTCGGCTCCCAACTTCGACCCGGCGAATGTCGTGGACGCCTTCGGTGAGGCCGAATACGACACCGACGACTACCGCGAGACCGAGCAGCTCTAGTCCGCGCTGCCGCCACACCTGAGGAGCACCAAGCATGCCCACGCCCACCAAGGGCCCCCGCCTCGGCGGCAGCCCCGCGCACGAGCGGCTGATGCTGGCCAACCTGGCCACTGCGCTGTTCCAGCACGGCAAGATCCAGACCACCGAGACCAAGGCTCGGCGGCTGCGTCCGCTCGCCGAGCAGCTCATCACCAAGGCCAAGCGCGGCGACCTCGCCTCGCGTCGGCGGGTGGCGGGTGTCGTCAAGGACAAGGACGTGGTCTACAGCCTGTTCGACCAGATCGCGCCGCGGTACGCCAACCGCAACGGCGGCTACACCCGGATCGTGAAGACCGGTCCGCGCAAGGGTGACGCCGCACCGATGGCGATCATCGAGCTGGTCGAGGAACTGCAGGTCGCCGAGCCCAAGGCGAACAAGAAGACCGCCGCCCGCAAGTCCGCCCAGCAGGACAAGGTCGAGGCGCTGGCCCCGACCGAGGCCCCCGCGTCGCGGCCGGCCGACCAGGACGCCGAGGCGCCCCAGTCGGCATCCGGTGACACCGCCGCTGCCCGCGAGGACAGCGACCTGGCCACCGAGGAAGGCAAGGCCTGACCCAGGCCGTCGTCGGGCCCGGCATCCCCTGGGGTGCCGGGCCCGACTCGTCACGAGGAGGCGGGACGTGGACGAGTGGACCCGGGTGCGGCTGGACGTCGCGTACGACGGCACCGGCTTCTCCGGCTGGGCCGCCCAGCCGGACCGCCGGACGGTCGCCGGGGTGCTCGTCGAGACGGTGGATCTGGTGCTCGGTGCCGGCACCGCGAGCGGGTTGACCGTCGCCGGGCGCACCGACGCGGGGGTGCACGCCACCGGGCAGGTCTGCCACCTCGACCTGCCCGCCGAGGTCTGGCGGGCGCACGAGGGCCGGCTGCTGCGCCGGCTGGCCCGGCTGCTCCCGGCGGACGTGCGGATCCGGGCGATGCGCGCGGTGCCGGCCACCTTCGACGCCCGGTTCTCGGCCACCTTCCGCCGCTACGAATACCGGGTGACCGATGCCGCGTGGGGCGCCGACCCGCTGCGCCGGCACGAGATCCTTGCCTGGCCCCGCGCCCTCGAACTCGGCCGGCTCGCCGCCGCGGCGGCCGGTCTGGTGGGGGAGCACGACTTCGCCGCGTACTGCCGGCGCAAGGAGAACGCGACCACCTTGCGGGAGGTGACCCGGCTGGACTGGCATCGGGACACCGACGGCATCCTGGTCGCCACCGTGCAGGCCGACGCATTCTGCCAGGCGATGGTGCGCAGCCTGGTCGGCGCCATGCTCGTCGCGGGGGACGGTCGGCGGCCGGTCCAGTGGCCGGCCGGCCTGCTCACCCGACGCGAGCGGTCCAGCGAGGTGACCGTGGCGCCGGCGCACGGGCTGACCCTGGTGGCGGTCGGCTATCCGGACGACCCGGCCGAGTACGCCCGCCGGGCCGAGACGACCCGACGGCTGCGGGTGCCGGCCGAGAGCTGAGCGCGGGACCTGCCGCTGGGATCAGTCCTCGGTGGACTCGCCCTGATCGCCGGTGCCCTCGGTGGGCGTCTCGGTCGGCTGGTTGGTCGTGCCGCCGTCCGCCCGCCGCTGCAACACGCCCTGGTTGAGGTGTAGCTCCAGCATGTCGAAGAGGATCTCGCGGACGCCGGTGTCGCCGGAACGGATCGTCGCGCCGTCGGCGCGGGCGACCACCGCGTAGGCGACGTAGTGGCCGCGTACCTGCCAGCCGACCCGGGCGGGTGCGGTGGCGACGACCTCGCTACCGTCACCCGCCGACATGCCCCGGAAGCGGCCCTGCCGCTCGTCGAGCAACTGGCGGATCCGGTCGCGGGCCCGCTCGGCGCTGGACCGGTCGGTCAGGTTGAACAGACCCGTGGTGACCAGGTGGTCGCCGTCCGGTGTGCGGAGGGTGGCCCGGACCACCTGGTTACAGCCCAGCCGTACGAGCAGGTCCGCCACCTCTCCGGTCGCGGCCACCGCGCAACTTGCACTGGAGTGGGTGCGCAGCACCTCGTATCCGGTCTGGCCGTCGCCGACCACGAGGGTGGTGTCGGGAAAGAGCTCACGTGCGGTCAGCGGCGCCTGGTCGGTGTCCCGGGAGTCCAGATCGCTCGCCTCGGCGGCGGCGTCCCGGGTGGTTTCCGGTGCGGCGCTGGGGGCGGCCCGCTGCCCGATCAGTTGCCGGCCGTCGAGCAGGGCGGCGGCGGTGAGGCCGCAGAGGGCGAGCAGCACCAGCACGGCGGCGCTGCCGATCAGCACCTGCCAGGCCCGGCCACCGCGACGCGGTGGCGGTGCGGTGGCCACGGTGACCGGATCCGGTGCGGTCGCCGCCTCGCCGGCCGGGTCGTCCGGTGCGGTCGGTGCCGCGACGTAGCGTGGTGGTTCCTGCGGCGGCGCGGGGACGGCATCGGCCGGTGGTGCCGACGAGCCCAGCACGATCTGGTTCGGACGGGCCAGCGAGGGGGCGGGGAAGCGCGACGGGGACGGCCCGGCGGGGGCGGTGGGCCGGGACGGGGCAACTCGCCCGCCGGCTCGTCCTCCCGGTCCTGGATGTATGCGTCCTCATCGGAGTCGTACCGATACACCATGTTGTCCAGAGTAGGGGTACTTATCACCTTTAGTAGGTAATTTCGAAGAAAGGCCGTGCGGGATGTGTCGGACCAGCGGGAAGCCCGTGCCTCCGCCCTGCTCCGGCCCGATGCGAGAATGGCCGGCGTGACCGGGGACCACTACTTCACCGCCGAGCCGAACGCTGCCGCCCAGGCGCGCGAGGTGCAGTTCAGCGTCGCCGGCCGTGACTACACGCTGGCCTCCGCCGCCGGGGTCTTCTCGGCCACCCGCCTCGACCCGGGCACCGCCGTGCTGCTGCGCAAGGCCGACCTGCCCGACCGCGCCACCACCGGCCCCCTGCTCGACCTCGGTTGCGGCTTCGGCCCGATCGCCTGCGTCCTCGCCACCGTCGCGCCCGCGGCCCCGGTCTGGGCGGTGGACGTCAACGAGCGAGCCCGGGGACTGGCCGCCGCGAACGCGGCCCGGCTCGGCGTCAGCGGCCGGGTGCACGTGGCGACCCCCGAGGAGGTGCCCGCCGACCTCGGGTTCGCCCAGATCTGGTCCAACCCGCCGATCCGCGTCGGCAAGGACGAACTGCACCGGATGCTGCTGCGCTGGCTGCCCCGACTGGCCGCCGGGGGGGTGGCCTGGCTGGTGGTGGGCCGTCACCTCGGTGGCGACTCGTTGCAGCGCTGGCTGGTCGAACAGGGCTGGCAGGTCGGGCGGCACGCCAGCCAGAAGGGCTTCCGGGTGCTCCGGATCACCCGCTGAGGCGGTAATCGGTTGGCTGGCCGGCCCGGCTCGGGCAGGATGCCGGCGTGGGATACGTGGACGTGGCGGCCGTGGGACATACCCTGCCGGACGGGCGGCAACTCTTCGCCGAGGTGTCGTTCCGGGTCGGCGAGGGCGCCAAGGTCGCGCTGGTCGGACCGAACGGCGCCGGCAAGACGACACTGCTGCGGATGGTCGCGGGGGACCTGCCGGTGCGCACCGGCGCGATCGCGCGTACCGGTGGGTTGGGCGTGATGCGCCAGTTCATCGGCATGATCGGTGACGAGTCGACGCTGGCCGACCTGGCCCTGTCGCTCGGCCCGCCGGCGCTGCGCGACGCCGGTCGCCGGTTGGCCGACACCGAGGCGGCCATGCGGGCGGCGGAGCTGCGCGGCAAGTACAGCACCGCGGCCGGCAAGGCACAGCTGGCGTACGCGGACGCGCTGGCCGCCTGGGGCGAGACCGGCGGGTACGACGCCGAGGTGCTCTTCGACACCGTCGCCACCATCGTCCTCGACCTGCCCTGGGACACCGCCCGGCACCGCCCGGTCCGCACCCTCTCCGGTGGACAGCAGAAACGCTTCGCGCTCGAACTGCTGCTGCGCGGTCCCGACGAGGTGCTGCTGCTCGACGAGCCGGACAACTTCCTCGACGTGCCCGGCAAGCGCTGGCTGGAGGCGCGGCTGCGGGAATCGATCAAATCGGTGCTCTACGTGTCGCACGACCGGGAGTTGCTGGCACACACGGCCGACCGGGTCGTCGCGGTGGAAGGTGGCAGCGCGTGGGTGCATCCGGGCGGCTTCGACAGCTGGCACGAGGCGCGGGTGTCCCGGCACGACCGCCTCGACGAGCAGCGCAAGCGGTGGGACGAGGAACATCAGAAGCTGCGTGAGCTGATGCTGATGTACAAGCAGAAGGCGGCGTACAACTCCGGGATGGCGTCGCGTTACCAGGCGGCGCAGACCCGGCTGCGCAAGTTCGAGGAGGCCGGGCCGCCGCCCGTACCGCCGAAGGATCAGGACATCCGGATGCGGCTGGCCGGCGGGCGGACCGGCAAGCGTGCCCTGGTCTGCGAGCAGGTGGCGCTCGACGGCCTGACCTACCCGTTCGACCTGGAGGTGTGGTTCGGCGACCGGGTGGCCGTGCTCGGCGCCAACGGCACCGGCAAGTCCCACTTCCTGCGCCTGCTGGCCCGGGGCGGGACGGATCCGGACCCGGCGAGCGGGCCGGTCGACTCGGCGGCGGCGCTCGCCCCGGTGGTGCACGACGGGGTGGCGCGGCTCGGAGCGCGGGTGCGGCCCGGCCACTTCTCCCAGACCCACGACCGGCCGGAGCTGATGGCGAAGACACTTGTCGAGATCCTCTGGCGGGGTGACGAACACCGGGCCGGGATGGACCGGCACGCCGCGATGGCCGCGCTGAGCCGCTACGAGCTGGCCGGGCAGGGCGACCAGCGGTTCGGCACCCTATCCGGCGGGCAGCAGGCCCGCTTCCTGGTGCTGTTGCTGGAACTGTCCGGGGCGACCATGCTGTTGCTCGACGAGCCGACCGACAACCTCGACCTGGCCTCGGCCGAGGCACTGGAGGCCGGGCTCTCGGCGTTCTCCGGGACGGTGGTGGCGGTGACCCACGACCGCTGGTTCACCCGCACCTTCGACCGGTTCCTGCTGTTCCGCGGCGACGGCGAGGTGGTGGAGACACCCGAGCCGGTGTGGGACGTCGCCTGATCGACGGCGAGTGGGCGGACCACGGTCGGGGCGACATATGGTGATCTCGTGACTGAGATGACCTATCGCCGGCTGGGCGACTCCGGGCTCGTGGTGTCCGTCGTCGGGATCGGCTGCAACAACTTCGGCCGCAAGCTCGACCCGGACGGCACCCGCGCGGTGGTCGACGCGTCCCTCGACGTCGGGATCAACTTCTTCGACACCGCCGACATCTACGGCGAGCCCCACGGTGCGTCGGAGGCGCAGCTCGGCGCGGCCCTCAAGGGACGCCGGGACGACGTGGTGGTGGCGACCAAGTTCGGCATGTCGATGAGCGGTGGCAACGGACCGGACTTCGGGGTGCGCGGCTCGCGACGGTACGTGATCCGGGCGGTCGAGGCGTCACTGCGTCGGCTGGACACCGACTACATCGACCTGTACCAGTTCCACGAGCCCGACCCGGGCACCCCGATCGACGAGACGCTGTCCGCGCTGGACGACCTGGTCCGTGCCGGCAAGGTGCGCTACCTGGGCAACTCCAACTTCGCCGGCTGGCAGGTCGCCGACGCCGACTGGACGGCCAGGACCCGGGGGCTGACCCGGTTCGTCAGCGCGCAGAACCACTACAGCCTGCTCAACCGGGACGCCGAGATCGAGGTGCTGCCCGCCTGCGAGCGGTTCGGTCTCGGCATGCTGCCGTTCTTCCCGCTGGCCAACGGGCTGCTCACCGGCAAGTACCGGCGCGGCGAGGCCCCGCCCGCGGGCAGCCGACTCGCCGGTGGCGGCCGGTACGCCCAACGCCTGGCCGCCGCCGACTGGGACACCATCGAGGGCATCGGGGCGTACGCCGCCGAGCGGGGCGTGTCGATGCTGCACGTGGCCATCGGCGGGTTGGCCGCCCAGCCGGCGGTCACCTCGGTCATCGCCGGAGCCACCACGCCCGAGCAGGTGCGCGCCAACGCCGAGGCCGGCGCCTGGCAGCCCACCGACGAGGACCTCAGGGCCCTGCGCGTGGTGCTCGAACGGTAGCCGTCGACGAACAGGGGCCCCGCCCGGCTGCTGCCGGACGGGGCCCGAGTGTTCACCCGTGACGGTCGCTCAGAGGCGACGACCCGGGGCGAGCCGGGTTGGATCGCCACCGAGCCGGCCGGCGCCGGCGACCGATTCGCCGTCGTTGGCCCGCACGCCCGCCTTGGTGGCCGCGCCACCGAGCCGGACGATCATCGAGTCGGCGTCGCGGATCAGCACGTCCCGGATCTCCGCCTCACCGATCAGCGACGCGTCGCCGGCCAGGGTGCGGAACGCGGTGAGCTGGTTGATCGCCCGCTTGTCCTTACCGGCCGCCTCCGCCGTACGGGCCTTGTCGAGCCGCTTGGACAACTTGTTGTACGCCTTGTTCGTGAGCCGCCCCGTCGCCTTGAACCGGTCCAGCAGGTTCTGCATGTCCCGGAACGAGGTGGTGACGAAGAACCGGACCGTCGTGGAGGTGTCGTTGCCCGCCTTGTCGGTCGCGGTGACGGTCAGTTCGTGCAGGCCCAGCGGCAGCTCGTACATCGCCTGGAGGGTCCCGCTGGCGTACGGCCGGTCGTTGAGCTGACCGACCACGCTCGCGATGCCGGAGGTCGGGTCGACCGCCTGCCAGGACACCCGGACGTCCTGGCTGTCACCGTAGAGCTGACCGTCGGCGAGGCCGGAGACCAGCAGGGTCGGCTTGGTGCCGTCGATGCGCACCACCGCCGACTTCAGCGTCTCGGCGTTGCTCGCGGTGTCGGTGGCCCGGTAGAGCAGCTCGTGGTCCCCGTCACCGCTGATCTCGACCGGCTCGGTGTACGGCGTCCAGTCGCCGCCGTCGAGCGACCACTCCAGCAGCTTCACCCCGGAACCGTCGTCGGTCGAGGTGAGCACCACCGGAATGGTGCCGTCGTGCCACCCCTCGTCGTTCGCGGGTGCGAACGACGCGGTGCTGACCGGGCCGGTGGCGTCGATCTTGACGGCGACCGTCTTCGTCTCCTCCACGTTGCCGGCCTCGTCGACGGAACGGAACCGCAGCTCGTGATCGCCGTCTCCGGCCACCGCCACCGGTTCGGTGTAGGCGGTCCAGTCGGTGGCGTCGTCGAGCTGGTACTCGGTGCGGGCCACCCCGCTGCCGTCGTCGTCGGCGGTCAGCGTGACCGTCGCCGGCCCGGTCAGCCAGCCCTCGACCGGCGTGCCGGAGACCTCGGCGGCGGTGACCGGCGCGGTGTCGTCGACCGTTCCGGTGTCGAGCCGGAAGTAGTCGAACGACACCGACTTCGAGGCGGTCTGGTTGGCACCGAGGGTGAACAGGCCCACCTTCGGCGTCGCACCGACCGCCGTGTTGGTCAGCTCGGTCAGCGCCGTCCAGGTCGTCCCGTCCGCCGAGTACGACGCGGTGAAGGTGTCGCCGCTGCGGGCCAGCCGCAGGTGCCACACCGATTCGGTCAGGCTCTCCGCACCGGGCTGCGGGTCCTGCACCGCCCCGCCGATCTCGCTGCGGAACTCGATCCGCCGCGACACCGCCTCGCCGGCCTGGTTGTCCACGATGAAGTCGAACTTCAGGTAGTTGTCGTCGTCGCCGTGCACGATCAGGCCGGCCTGCTGGTACTGCTCGTCCAGCAGGCTGCCGTCGACCTTCGTCTCCAGGGTCCAGTCGCCGCTCGGCGCGGTCTGGAGGATGAAGTTCGTCGGGTCGGAGTTGTCGGCGCCGTAGATGTCGCCGTTCGGCACGTCGATCTGCAGCGACCCGTCGCTGACCCGGTAGCCGTTGGGGTCCTCGCGGAGGATCGCGTCCCACCGGCACTTGTCCAGCGCGTCACCGGTGAACTCGTCCGACGGCTCCACCGGCCCGGACGGCGCGTCCGGCGCCACCTGGAACCAGTCGAACGCCGCCTCGACCACCGGCGCCTCGGTGCCGCCGTTGAGGGCGAACACGCCGATTTGCGGGTTCTCGATGCCGTCCAGTGCGGCCGACCGGCCGACCGGGGTGAAGGTCTGGCCGTCGCCCGACATCGCGGCGGTCAGGTTCGTCCCGTCACTGATCACCCGCAGGTAGATGGTGTCACCCACTGGTGCGTCGGCGCTGTCGGTACCCTCGTTGCGAGGCGTACCGGCGGTCTCCCGGATGAACTCCACCCGCCGGCTGCCGTTGTACAGCAGGTCCAGCTTGGCGTAGTTCTCGTCGTCGCCGTAGACCAGCAGGCCAGCCTGCTGGTAGTTGGCCGTCACCGGGAGCGTGACCTTGGTGGTCGCCTGCCAGGCTCCCGACGGCGCCGGCTGGAGCACCAGGTTCGTGGCGTCGTTGCGGGTGCCGTACAGGTCACCGACCCCGGTGGGCAGGCGCAGCGCCCCGTCGGAGACCGACAGGAGCTGGTCCTCCCGCACCACGCTCCACCGTTCCCGGTCGAGGGTGTCGCCGCCGAAGTCGTCCGACCGCGTCCCGAAGCAGGACGTGTTCGGCGCGTCGACGCGCACCGGCACGGCGGCGTACGAACTCGCGCCCCGGCTGTCGGTCACCGTCAGGGTGGCGGTGAAGTTGCCGGGCGTGGTGTAGGTGTGTTCGGCCAACAGCGTGTCCGCCGTGGCACCGTCACCGAAGTCCCACCCGTACGTCAGCGGGGTGTCGCCCTCGGGGTCGGTGGCCGTGCCGGCGAACGCGACGGTGACCGGCGCGATACCGGTGACCGGCGTGGCGGTGGCGGTGACCACCGGCGGTGCGTTGTCGGTGACGCCCTTGCCGATGAAGTCCGCCCAGTTGACGTTGAACAGCGATCCCGCGCCGCCGGTCGGGTCCTGCGCCACGAAGTAGAGCGAGCCGCTCGCGGCGCCGGTCACCGGTGCGGTGACGTCGGTGTACGTCTGCCAGTCGCCGGTGCCCGGCACGGTCGCCGAGGCGACCACCGGACCGTCGACCGCGCCGGCGCGGACCTCGATCACGCCGCCCTCGACCGCCGAGGCGGCCCGGATCCGGATCTCGTCGATCTCGGTCAGGTCGGCCGGGTCGACCGACCACCAGTCGCCGTCCTCGATGAAGCCGATGTTCTGGCCACCACCGGCGGTGTCACTTGTGGTCTCCGTCTGCACCCCGGCGTCGCCGCCGCCGGTGCTGCCCGGCGCCCGACCGGTCTCGCTGAAGTACTCGGCCTGCTTGCGCTTGGGCTGAAGGATCTCGATGACCCGGCCGGTCAGCGGGTTGGCCCCGCCGGCCCCACCCTGGTCGGTGTAGGTGGCCTCGAAGACGGTGAACACGTCCGCCTCGGCGCCGTGCCCGGCGGCGAGCTGGGTCTGCACCGTGCCGGTGCAGCCGGTGTGCTGCTCCAGCGGGTGGGCGTGCTCGTCGTGCCCGAGGAGGACCTGGAGCTGGACGTCGTCGCAGTCGATCTCCCCGTCCTCCGGGTCGGTCACCGCGATGGTGTACCGGACTTGGTCGCCCCAGTCGAAGAAGCCGCCGTCCGGCGGGAACTCGATGGTCACGGTCGGGGCGGTGTTGCCCACCGTGACCGGGACGTTCGCCACCGCCGTACGACCCTTCGGGTTGGTGACGGTGAGCTGGGCGGTGTAGTTGCCCGCCGAGGTGTACGTGTGGCTGGGGTTCGCCTCGGTGGACGTCTCACCGTCGCCGAACGCCCAGGCGAAGGTCAACGCGCCGCCGTCCGGGTCGCGGGATCCGGCGCTGGAGAAGGCCACGGTCAGCGGGGCCGCCCCGGAGGTCGGCTCCGCGCTGGCCACGGCGATCGGCGCCCGGTCACCGGCGGTGTAGTCGATCCGGTAGACGCCGGAGTTGTCGTTGTTGCCGCCGAAGCCGCTGCCCCACTCGATCAGGTACATCGCGCCGTCGGGACCGAACTCGAAGTCCATCGGGCGGATGAAGGTCATCCCGGTGAGCAACTGGTTGATGTCGACCAGTTCCTGGCCGTCCGCGGTGACCTGCATCGCGTACATCTTCGACTGGTTCCACTCACCGAGGAGCGCCTTGCCGTCGTAGTACGCCGGCCACTTGCGGTCCGAGTCGAGGTCGGCGTCGTAGCGGTAGACCGGGCCGCCCATCGGTGCGCCGCCACCACCGATCTCCGGGTACCGCGGGTCACCGCCGTAGCCGTAGTCGACGGTCGCCGGGATGGCCGGCGGGAGGTTGGTCAGGCCGGTGTTGTTGGGTGAGTCGTTCACCACGGCGGCGCAGTCGAACTTCGCTCCGCTCGGGCCGGAGGGGAACTGGTAGTCGTTGTACGCCTCGTTCGTCCCGGTGCAGTACGGCCAGCCGTAGTTGCCGGGCTCGGCGACGATGTTCCACTCCACCAGACCCTCGGGGCCCCGGTTCGGGTTGTCCGAGGAGGCGTCCGGCCCGTAGTCGGCGACGTAGAGGGTGTCGCTGCCCGGGTCGATGCCGATCCGGAACGGGTTCCGGAAGCCCATCGCGAAGATCTCCGGACGGGTCTGCGCCGTCCCCGGCGGGAACAGGTTGCCCTCCGGGATGGTGTACGTCCCGTCGTCCTCCGGGTGGATCCGGATCACCTTGCCGCGCAGGTCGTTGGTGTTGCCCGAGGTGCGCTGCGCGTCGTAGTCGGCGCGGCCGGGACGCTCGTCGATCGGGGTGTAGGCGTCCGACGAGAACGGGTTGGTGTTGTCGCCGGTGGCCAGGTAGAGGTTGCCGGCCGAGTCGAAGGTCATCGTGCCGCCGGCGTGGCAGCAGGTGTTGCGCTGGGTGTCGACCTGGAGCACGACCTGCTCGGTGGCCGCGTCGATCGAGTCGCCGCTCACCGTGAACCGGGACAGCACGTTGCGCGCCACCCCGTCGTTCGGTGCGTAGTAGAGGTACACCCAGTTGTTGGTGGCGAAGTCCGGGTCGAGGCGGATGCCGATCAGGCCGTCCTCGTTGCCGGTGAAGACGTCGAGGTCGATGGCGGTGATCGTGCTGTCGGTGTCGGGCTTGACGATCTGCACCCGGCCGTCGCGCTCGATGTAGAAGACCCGCCCGTCGGGGGCGATGTCCAGCTCCATCGGGTTGCTGGTGTTGCTGTCCAGCGTCACCTTCTCGAAGCTCTCGGTCAACGAGGCGCCGCAGTCGGCGCCCACGACACCGGCCGCGGTCTGGATGCCGCCGAGCAGGTGGGCGAGGAACTCGGGCTCGGCGAACGACTCGTTGGTGTGGCCGCCGCCCGTGTACCAGGCCCGGCCGCCGTCGTGGTCCTGGCACCAGGCAATCGGGTGGTCGTGACCCATGGCGCCGGACCCGGGGGAGTAGCTGGTCTCGTCGAGGGTGGCCAGCACGTGCACGTCGCCGCGCGGGTTGGCCCGGAAGTTGTACCACTCGTCGAACCGGGACCAGCGTTCCGGCAGCTCCGCGGTGGACGGGTGGGCAGGATCCTCCACCTTGACCGTGGCCTGCTGGTTGGCGGGGTGGTTGTTGAAGTACGCGCCCACCAGTTCGCCGTACCAGGGCCAGTCGTACTCGGTGTCGGAGGCGGCGTGGATGCCGGCGTAACCGCCGCCGGCCTGGATGTAGCGCTCGAACGCCGCCTGCTGCTCGTTGTTGAGCACGTCACCGGTGGTGGAGAGCCAGATGACCGCCTGGTAGTTGGCGAGGTTGGCGTCGGTGAAGTCAGCGCTGTCCTCGGTGGCGTCGACGGTGAAGCCCTGCTCCACGCCGAGCTGTTGGATGGCGGCGATACCGGTGGGGATCGAACCGTGCCGGAAGCCGGCGGTCTTGGAGAAGACCAGGACCGAGAACGGCTCGGCCGCGGCCTCCGGGGCCGCCTGCGCGACCGGGGCGGTCCGGGTGGTGGTGGCCTGCGCGGCGGGGGCTCCGAAGAGGGTGGTCGCGGCGAGGCCGAGGGAGAGGAAGGTGGCGGTCAGGGACATGCGGGCACGACGGGGTGGGGACACTCCGGTCTCCTTTGTCCTTGCTGGACGTGGGTCGCGGGGGTCGGCTCGCCGAAGGACCGTCCCGGATGGAGCCGAGCCGGATCACCTTGCCAAGGCCATCCGTTTCGGCATTATGTCGAGTCGCTGAACAAATTAATTCCGCTGAATCGGTTCATGACAAGGTCTCGATAGGTCACGTTTCTGCAACGGTGGGTGACATTCCTGTCAGGACTTCGCAAAGCACCCGGCTCGCACCCGGCCACGGCGCCGGGGCGACCACCGACCGGGGCCCCGCCCGCCGCAGGGAGGGCGCCTTGGCAGCCCGGCGGATCTGCCGTACGGTGACACCGAAGTGACCCACGGGAGCCCGGTCGACCGGGCTGAGAGGGGGGCTGTGAGCCCCCGACCGTCGAACCTGATCCGGGTAATGCCGGCGCAGGGAGGAGCATTGCCGTGCCGTCTCTGGGACGACTGCATCTGATCACCGACACCCGGCCCGGGCGGGATCCGCTCGCCGTGCTGCGCGCCGTGCTGCCGGTGGCCCGCGCCGAGTTGGTGGTGCAGGTTCGGGTCGAGGACACCGCGACCGACCGCCAGACGTACGACCTCACCCGGCGGGTGCTCGCGCTGTGTGCACCGTACGGCGTCAACTGCCTGGTCAACGACCGGCTGCACGTCGCGCTGGCGACCGGCGCGGCGGGTGGCCACGTCGGTGTGGAGGACCTGCCGGTGTCGGCCGCCCGGGAGGTGCTCGGCGCGACCGCGGTGCTGGGCGCCACCGCGCGAGAGCCGGCCACGGCCCGCGCGGCCGTCACCGCCGGCGCGAGCTACCTGGGGTGGGCCCCTGCCACACCACCACGACGAAGGACGGGCTGCCGCCACCGATCGGCCCGGCCGGCGTGCGGGCGGTGGCCGAGGCGGTCGACGTGCCGGTGATCGCCATCGGTGGGGTGACGGCGCGGGACGTGCCCGCACTGCGGGCCGTAGGGGCGTACAGGGTGGCGGTCGTCGGCGCCCTCTCCGGCGCAGCCGACCCGGCCCGCGCCGCCGCCGACCTGCTCCGGGGACTGTCGTGCTGAGCCCGTCCACCACCGCAGACATGGCGCGCAGACCTGGCCCCGCAGCCGACGTCGCGGTGGTGGGGGCCGGGCCGGTGGGGCTGGCGATCGCCTGGCGCTGTGCCGAGCGCGGACTGCGGGTCGTCGTGCACGACCCGGCTCCCGGGTCGGGTGCCTCGCACGTGGCCGCCGGGATGCTGGCTCCGGTGGCCGAGGCGTACTTCGGTGAGCGGGAACTGACCGGGCTGCTCACCGAATCCGCGCGCCGCTGGCCCGGGTTCGCGGCCGACCTGGCCGACGCGACCGGCGCCGACGTCGGCTACCGGACCGACGGCACGTTGATGGTCGGGCTGACCGCGGACGACCTGGCCGAGGCGGGCCGGCTGTGGGCGTACCAGCGGGGGCTGGGGCTGCCGGTCACGCAGCTGCGCCCTCGCAGCTGCGCGAGCGCGAGCCGGCGCTGGCACCCCGGGTACGCGGCGGCGCGTTCGCCGCAACCGATCACCAGGTCGACCCGCGCCGGCTGGTGCCGGCCCTGCGGCTGGCGGCCGAGCGGGCCGGGGCCGCCCTGGTCACCGAGCCGGTCCGCCGGCTGGCCGACGTGACGGCCGGCGTGACCGTGGTCGCCGCCGGCTGCGGCGCCGCCGCCCTCACCGGGCTGCCGGTCCGCCCGGTGAAGGGCCAGGTGCTGCGGCTACGCGCCCCCGACGGGGGCCCGCCCGGCTTCCGGCACGTCATCCGCGGGTACGCCGAGGGCGAGCACGTCTATCTGGTCCCACGGGACGACGGCGAGGTCGTCGTCGGTGCGACCGTCGAGGAGCGCTCCGACCTCAGGATCTGCGCCGGGGCGGTGCTGCGGCTGCTGCGCGCGGCCGTCGACCTGCTGCCCGAACTCGCCGAGTACGACCTGGTGGAGACGTTGGCCGGGCTGCGTCCGGGCACGCCGGACAACGCCCCGATCCTGGGGCCGTTGCCGGGCCGCCCGGACGTGCTGGTGGCCACCGGCCACCACCGCCACGGGATCGTGCTCACCCCGGTCACCGCGGACCTGATCACCGATCTGGTCTCCGGCGGCGGCCCTGATCCGCTGCTCGCCCCCTTCCGGGCCGATCGGTTCAGCACCGGGGCGGGCGCCGCGCCGGCCGGGGCCGGCACCCCCACCACGTCCGAGCAGCCGACGGAGGATGACTCGTGGAACTGACGGTGAACGGTGTCGACCGCAGCCTGCCGGACGGCGCCACGGTCGCCGAACTGGTCCGGGACGTGACCGGTCAGCAGCGGGGCCTGGCGGTGGCCGTGAACGGCGAGGTGGTGCCGCGTACCGGCTGGCCGGCGACCGTGCTGCGCGGCGGCGACCGGGTCGAGGTGCTCAGCGCCGCCCAGGGCGGGTGAGCCGGATGGACGGCGGTCCGGCGTGCTTCGAGCTGGGCGGTGTGCGGTTCGGCTCCCGGCTGGTCCTCGGCACCGGTGGGGCGGCCAACCTGCACGTGTTGGAGCAGGCGATCCGGGCATCCGGCACGGAGCTGGTCACCCTGGCGCTGCGCCGGGTGGAGACCGTGCCCGGCGGCTCGGGTGGGCTGCTGGACCTGCTCGACCGGTGCGGCGTGCGACTGCTGCCCAACACGGCCGGCTGCTACACGGCCGGCGAGGCGGTGAAGGTGGCCCGGCTGGCTCGGGACGCGTTCGACACGGACTGGGTCAAGCTGGAGGTGATCGGCGACGAGCGGACGCTGCTGCCCGACGGGGTGGAGCTGCTGCGGGCCGCCGAGGAGCTGGTCGACGACGGGTTCACCGTGCTGCCGTACACGTCGGACGATCCGGTGCTGGCCCGGCGCCTGGCCGATGTCGGCTGCGCCGCGGTGATGCCGGCGGGCGCGCCGATCGGGTCCGGACTGGGGATCAACAATCCGCACCACATCCGGCTCATCCGGCAGGACGTCGACGTGCCGGTGATCCTGGACGCGGGCATCGGCACCGCCTCCGACGCGGCGCTGGCCATGGAGCTGGGCTGTGACGCGGTGCTGCTGGCCAGCGCGGTGACCCGGGCGGCCGACCCGGTGGCGATGGCCACCGCGATGCGGTACGCGATCGAGGCCGGTCGGCTCGCCCACGGCGCCGGCCGCATCCCGCGCCGCTTCCACGCCCTCGCGTCCACCCCGGACGAGGGGCGCCCCGACCTGTGACCGCGCGGACTCAAGATCTTGGTGCGAGAGCGCCCCACCGGGGGCCGGCTGGGACCAAGATTCACTCGATCTCGGGTGTCGTGCTGCTGACGGATCGGCGGGTGGCCCGGGGGTCGCTGGTGGACGTGGTGGCGGCGGCCGTCGCCGGGGGAGTGCGATGGGTGGTGCTGCGCGAGAAGGACCTGCCGCGCGCCGAACGCCTCGCCCTCGCCGCCGAGCTGCGGCCGATCCTGGTCGAGGCCGGCGGCACCCTCGTCGTCGCCGGCCCCGACCCGCTGCTCGCCGACCAGGACCGCGACCCGGCCGGCGCCGGCCACGCCGACGACAGGGGCACCGGCATCTGCCGCGCCGACGCCGCCGGTCGCCTCGGTGCGGCCGGAACGGCCACCGAGATCCGGACGCCGATCGCGATCCACCTGTCGGCGGCCGGCCCCTACCCGCCGCCGGCCGCCGACCTGGTCGGTCGGTCCTGTCACGACGAGGCGGAGCTGCACCGGCTCAGCAGCGAGGACTACGTCACCCTGTCGCCGGTCTTTCCCACCAGGACGAAGCCCGGCCACGGCCCACCGCTGCTGCCCGAGGGGCTGGCCGGGTTGATCCGGCGCAGCCCGGTGCCGGCGCTGGCCCTGGGCGGCATCGAGACCCCGGCCCAGGTGCGCGCCTGCATCCAGGCCGGCGCGACCGGAGTGGCCGTCCTCGGCACCATGATGCGCGCCACCGACCCCCACCTGACGGCCAGCACCCTCGTCGAAGCCTTCCGACAGGCCGCCACCTCCAACCCCCGAACCCCACCCCCACCAGCCAGCCCACCCCCACCAGTCAATCCACCCCCACTCCCGAAGCGCGAACCCGCACAGCTCCGGACGGCCCGCCCCACGACGGGGCTGCGGCCGACCGTGCCCACGCAGGGATCAAGCCTGACCGCCCGGAGTGGGCACGGTCGGCCGCAGCCCCCACAGTGACCACCGAACCGCAAACCTCGACAGCAAGCCCCGAGAACCCCGAGGGAGAGACGTGACCCCCACCACCGTGCTCACCGTGGCCGGCTCCGACTCCGGGGGCGGCGCCGGCATCCAGGCGGACCTGAAGGTCTTCGCCGCGTTCGGCGCGTACGGCACGAGTGTGCTCACCGCGATCACCGCGCAGAACACCCGGGGCGTGGACGCCGTGCTGCCGCTGCCCCCGCAGCTGGTGACCGACCAGCTCGACAGCGTGCTGTCGGACTTCACGGTGCGGGCGGTCAAGACCGGGATGCTCGGCACCCCGGCCGTGGCGGGCGCGATCGCCGACGCGGCGGCGGCCGGTCGGCTGCCGCACCTGGTCGTGGATCCGGTGCTGGTGGCCACCAGCGGGCACCGGCTCGGCGTGGTGGAGGCGGTGCAGCGGCTGCTGCCGTACGCCCGGGTGGCGACCCCGAACAGCGCGGAGGCCGCGGCTCTCACCGGGGCCGCGGTGACCGACGTGGCGGAGATGACGGCGGCCGCGCGGGCCCTGGCGGCCGGTGGACCGGAGTGGGTGATCGTGACCGGCGGCGACGTGGACGCCGGCGCGGAGGCGGTGGACGTGCTGCACGGCCCGGACGGGACGAGGGTGCTCCGCGGCCCGCGGGTGCCGACCCGCCACACCCACGGAACCGGGTGCTCGTTCTCGGCGGCCATCGCGGTGCGGCTGGCACTGGGTGATCCGGTGCCGGCGGCGGTCGCGACCGCCAAGGAGTACGTCACCCGCGCGCTGACCGGCGCGCGGGACTGGGAGTTGGGCGCGGGACGCGGCCCGATGGACCACTTCGGCTGGTCCGCCTGATCAGGGAGGCTGTCATGCAGGCACGTCACAAGGTGTACGTCGAGGGATCCCGGCCGGACATCCGGGTGCCGTTCGCGGAGGTGGAGCTGACCGGGGACAACCCGCCGGTGCGGCTCTACGACACCTCCGGCCCGGGCTCGGACCCGGAGGTCGGGCTGTCGCCACTGCGCGGACCGTGGATCGCCGAGCGGGGTGACGTGGCGCCGGCACGTGGCGCCGGCACCCCCTGGCCGGGGTGGACGGCAGACGGCCGACGCAGCTCGCCTACGCACGGGCCGGGATCGTCACGCCGGAGATGGAGTTCGTGGCGATCCGGGAGGGCATGACCCCGGAGTTCGTCCGGGACGAGATCGGTGCCGGGCGGGCGGTGCTGCCGCTCAACGTCAACCACCCGGAGTGCGAGCCGGCGATCATCGGCAAGGCGTTCCTGGTCAAGGTCAACGCCAACATCGGCACCTCGGCCGTGACCTCGTCGGTGGCCGAGGAGGTGGAGAAGCTGACCTGGGCCACCCGGTGGGGCGCGGACACGGTGATGGACCTGTCCACCGGCAAGCGGATCCACCAGACCCGCGAGGCGATCGTGCGCAACTCGCCGGTGCCGATCGGCACCGTGCCGATCTACCAGGCGCTGGAGAAGGTCGGCGGCGATCCGGTGCAGCTGAGCTGGGAGGTGTTCCGGGACACCGTCGTCGAGCAGGCCGAGCAGGGCGTGGACTACATGACGGTGCACGCCGGGGTGCTGATGCCGTACGTGCCGCTGGCGGTCGACCGGGTCACCGGGATCGTGTCGCGCGGCGGCTCGATCATGGCTGCCTGGTGCCTGGCGCACCACGAGGAGAACTTCCTCTACACCAACTTCCGGGAGCTGTGCGAGATCCTGGCGCGCTACGACGTGACGTTCTCCCTCGGTGACGGCCTGCGGCCCGGCTCGATCGCGGATGCCAACGACGAGGCGCAGTTCGCGGAGCTGCGCACCCTGGGCGAGCTGACCAGGGTGGCGTGGGAGTACGACGTCCAGGTGATGATCGAGGGTCCGGGGCACGTGCCGATGCACAAGATCAAGGAAAACGTGGACCTCCAGCAGGAGTGGTGCCACGAGGCGCCGTTCTACACGCTCGGTCCGCTGACCACCGACATCGCGCCCGCGTACGACCACATCACCTCGGCCATCGGGGCGGCGATGATCGGCATGTTCGGCACCGCCATGCTCTGCTACGTCACGCCGAAGGAACACCTGGGGCTGCCCGACCGGGACGACGTGAAGGCCGGCGTGATCGCGTACAAGATCGCGGCGCACGCGGCGGACCTGGCCAAGGGGCACCCGGGCGCGCAGGCCTGGGACGACGCGCTCTCCACGGCGCGCTTCGAGTTCCGTTGGGAGGACCAGTTCAACCTCTCGCTGGATCCGGAGACCGCACGGTCCTACCACGACGCGACGCTGCCCGCCGAGCCGGCGAAGACCGCGCACTTCTGCTCGATGTGCGGGCCGAAGTTCTGCTCCATGAAGATCACCCAGGATCTCAAGGAGTACGCCGCCCGTGGCATGAAGGACAAGTCCGACGAGTTCGTCGCCGGGGGTGGCCGGGTCTACCTGCCGCTGACCTGACTCCGACGCCGCCCGTCGTCGGCTGGGCCCGGCGCGCGCGTGCCGTGGTGCCGGTCGGGGACCGTCAGGAGCGGTGGTGCCGCCCGGTCGAACGCAACGAGCGGCGGGACGACTTCGGTGCTTCGGTCTCGTCGTCGGTCAGGGGCCGGCTGAGCCCGGCCACCCAGTCGACGTACTCCTCGTCCTGTTCCGGCAGCGGCTCGTCGCGTTCGGCCACGGCATCGGCCTCGCCGGAGCGCGGCCTACCCCGGCGGAACAGTCCCCGGCGGCCCCGGCCGGGCCCGCTGTCCGGCTGGACGTCCTCGGCGCGGGCTGCCGGTGGCCTGGTGAAGGCGGCCGACAGATCCCGGGCGGTGGCCGTCGGGTCGGTGGAGACATCCGGGGCGGCGGCGAGGGGCGCCGGCACCTCCCGGGCCGTCGGTGCCGCCTCCGCGCCGTGCTGACCGGCCGGATCGGCGCCGGTGGGTCCGGTTGGCTCGGTGTCAGGCTCGGCGGCCGGGCGGGAGTCGGCCGGGCCGGAGTCGGTTGGGCCGGAGTCGGCCGGGCGGGAGTCGGTTGGGCGGGAGTCGGTTGGGCCGGTCCGGGCTGAGCTGGTGGGGGTTTCGGCCTCGCCGGCCGGCTGCGGAGCGCGCTGCCCGCCGGGGGCGAACGCGTTCCAGGTCGTCGACCGGTTCAGATCCGGCATCGGAAACCGGTGCCGGGGTCGCGGCGTCACCCCGGGCACCGCCTCGATAGTCCCGCCGCCGGTGGCATTCTCCGCGGGTGCGGGTGCGGGTGCGGGTGCGGGTGCGGGTGCGGGTGCGGGTGCGGGTGCGGGCACGGGTGCGGGCACGGGTGTCGGTGGTGTGGCCCGCGGCGGCGAGAGGTCGCTGCCGTCGCCGAACCGTGCCGACTCGGGCGCCTGCTCGGGCGCCGGGTCCGGCGCCTGCTCGGGATCGCCGTCCGTGGTGGCCGGCGGCCGGGCGCTCTGCCGCTCCGGGTCGGTGCCCGTCGCCGGTGGCTCGGCCGAGTCGATCAGCTCGCCGTCCGCCGGTACGTCTGCCGCCGGCCGGCGCCGGCGGCCGGCTCGCGGGGGTGACATCGCCGTCGGCCGGCGCTTTCGGTG
This sequence comes from Micromonospora tarapacensis, assembly GCF_019697375.1. Taxonomy (NCBI): domain Bacteria; kingdom Bacillati; phylum Actinomycetota; class Actinomycetes; order Micromonosporales; family Micromonosporaceae; genus Micromonospora; species Micromonospora tarapacensis. The sequence goes on from NZ_JAHCDI010000003.1 coordinate 566,849, forward strand.
CTGCCGGTGCGCTTGTGGCCTCCGCTGCCCCCGGTGCGCTCGTGGCGGCCGGTGCGTCGCTTCGGCCGTCCGGCCAGTGCCAGTGGGGTGGGGAGCCGTCAGCGCCGGCAGAGTCCGGGCCCGTGCCGGTGCGCGTACCGCCGCCCGGACCGGTGCCGGTCCGGGCGGCGACGACGATGGCCGAACTCGCGGCGGGCCTCGTGCCGGCCGGACCGCCGGCCGACGACGGAAGAGTGGGCGCCGCGGGCAGCGGCTGGAGGATGGCGGTCGGCTCGATGGCCGTGCCGGCGGTGCGTGGCCCACCCGGTGTCCAGGGCAGCAGGGCGGCGGCGGTCGAGCCGAGCGCGCCGACGACGACGGCGATCAGTGCGCCGTAGTAGGGCGTGAGTTGGTAACGGTCGCCGGCGTCGCCGGGCCCGGCGGCCAGGTAGGCGAACGCCACCAGCACCGGACCGGCGACGCCGCTCGGCGCGCTGACCAGCGGCGGATGCCCGCGCCACCGGGCCAGGGCGGCCGTCGCCGCGCCGGCCAGCAGCGTCGACGTCGGCAGGATCAGCAGCGCCAGTCGTTGTGCCGCGTCGGCGGAGAGCCACGCCGGCTCCAGCACGCCGAGGCGTACCGGGAACAGCGGCCCGCTCGCTCCGAGCGACGGTACGACCGACAGCAGCGCGAGCAGCCACACCACCGCTGCGACCGCGGCCATGTTCCAGGCGAGCGGAGGCCGGACCAGCACGGCCAACGCGGCGCCCGCGCCGACCACCGCACCGAGGCCGGCGCAGATGGCCACGGCCCAGACCGGGTCGACCGAGATGAGCTCGGCACCGCGGGCCGGCTGCATGCACAACGGAGCCACGACGGTGGCGCCCAGGGCGGCGCTGCCCGCGACCGCCAACCGCCGGGCTGTCCCGGTGAGCTGCTCGTCGTGGCGGGTCAGCCGCTCGGTGAGCACGGCACCGATCACGGCGGCGTTGGTCGCGAACCAGCCGGCCCAGACGAGCTGGGCCGGCCACTGGTTGACGGTGACGCCGGTGAAGACGCCGGTGAGCCGGACGATGCCGAAGCCGAAGGCGAGGCCGAGCTGCCCGGCGCCGGCCAGCAGGCTGACGCCGAACGCCGTGATCAGTAGCCGGCTCAAGGTCCGATGGGCCATGACCGGAACGTTACGGTCCGTCGCCACCGATCGCCACCGGCGCGCCGTGCGGAGCCGGAGTACCTGCTGGTGGTGGGTCTACTTGAGCTCCACCAGCCGGGCAAGGTATGTCGTGTCACCGACGTTTGTGAGCATGTGCACCGCCCCGGGATCGCGGTAGACCACCCCACCGGTCGGCTCGTCCGCATCGATCCTGGTGCCGTCGACGGTCTGCACCACGTTCTTCGCGCCCTGCACGGCGACCACCAGGTAGGGATGGTCGTGCCGGTGCAGCGGCTGCCGCTCACCCGGCGCCAACCGGATGTGCCAGACCCGGACCCGGTCGTTCTCGAAGACGACCTCCTGCCCCACCGGCCCGAGCGCGGGCTCCGGGCCGTTCGGATCGAGGCCGTTCGGATCGAGGCCGGTCGCATCTCCGGTCATCGGGTCGCGTCCAGTCGGGGAAGCACCTCGGCGGCGATGAGGTCCAGATGGTCCAGGTCGCTGAGGTCGATCAGGCGCAGGTGCACCCGGGTCGCGCCGATCGCCGCGAATTCGCCGATCCGGTCGACCAACTGTTCCGGCGATCCGACCACCGGGTCCTCGGGTGGCAGGGCGCTCTTGGCGTGCAGCGGTGCCGCCCGCCGCCGGGCCTCGGCGTCGTTGCGGCCGATCGCCACCACGATGCCGGCGGAGAGCGTCAGCGGCCGGCGTCCCGAGCCGTGGCGGTCGACCCGGTGGCACGCCTCGCGTACCCGCTCGTACGCCTCGGTGGTCTGGTCCACGCCGGTGAAGGGCACGTTGAACTCGTCGGCGTACCGGGCCGCCAGTTCCGGTGTCCGCTTGGGACCGCGTCCGCCGACGATGACCGGCGGCCCGGGGGTCTGCACGGGCTTCGGCAGGGCGGGGGAGTCGGTAAGCCGGTAGTGGTCGCCGGTGTAGCTGAACGTCCCGCCCGACGGGGTGCCCCACAGCCCCGTGATCACTTCGAGCTGTTCGGTGAGCAGGTCGAAGCGTTCGTTGATGCCGGGAAACGGAATGCCGTACGAGACGTGCTCACGCGCGTACCAGCCGGCGCCGATGCCCAACTCGATCCGGCCGCCACTCATCTGGTCGACCTGGGCCACCATCACGGCCAGCGGGCCGGGCAGCCGGAAGGTCGCCGAGGTGACCAGCGTGCCCAGCCGGATCCGGCTGGTCTCCCGGGCGAGTGCCGCCAGCGTCAGCCAGGCGTCGGTCGGGCCCGGCAGGGCCGGTTCGTCGCCCATGGCCTGGTAGTGGTCGGCGCGGAAGAAGCCCTCGAACCCGCCCTCCTCGGCCAGCCGGGCGAACCGGAGCTGGTCGTCGTAGCTGGCGCCCCGGTGCGGCTCCGTGAAGACGGCCACCCGCATGCCTATCGTCCCTCCGTGCCGGCGCTCGCCGGCTCGTTGCGTTCCATCAGCAGTTCGTGCAGGTCGGCACTGACCCGGGCGACGTCCGCCAGGTGGGCGTTGCGGCCGAGGGTGCGGGGCCGGGGAATGTTCACGTCGACGACCTTCCGGACCCGGCCGGGGCGCGGGCTGAGCACGACCACCCGGTCGGCGAGCAGCACCGCCTCGTCGATGGAGTGGGTGACGAAGACCACGGTGGCGCCGTTGCGCATGTGCACTCGCTGTAACTCACCGGCCAGCTCCTCGCGGGTGAGCGCGTCGAGCGCGGAGAAGGGTTCGTCCATCAGCATCACCCGGGGGTCGCCGATCAGCGACCGGCACAGGGAGACCCGCTGCTGCATGCCGCCGGACAGCTCGTGCGGCAACCGCTTCTCGAAGCCGGACAGCCCGGCCACGTCGAGCAGGTCCCGCGCCCGGTCCCGGTGCCTGGCGCGCCGCCAACCGAAGATCTCGACCGGGAGCAGCACATTGTCCAGGACCGTGCGCCACGGCAGCAGTGCCGGCCGTTGGAAGAGCATGGCGATGTCCCGCCGTGGCCCGGTGACCGGCGTGCCGGCGACGGTGACCTCACCCGAGGTGACCGGGATCAGGCCGGAGATCAGGCGAAGCAGGGTGGACTTGCCGCATCCGGAGCGGCCGAGCACCGCGACGAACTCGCCCTCGGCGACGTCGAGGTCGATGCCGCGCAACGCCTCGACCCGGCCGGCGCGGCCGTCGAAGGTCCGCGACACTTCGGACAGTCGGATCATCTCCGGCGGGCCTCCCCTGAGTGGGTGGTCAGGAATCCGCCAAAGGCTATCGGTACCGGTGCCGAATCGCACCGTCCGGGTTGGACATCACTTTGTATCCGTTCCGCAACCCGATACGCCTGGCGTCGCAAAGGTGGGGTTCTCGTACGCTGTGCCCGCGAAGAGTCCCCCTCGTACGCGGTGTCGGCTTCCGTCCCGGCTGCCGGTGCCGCCCCGACAACTCCCTTCCGGTGGCCCGACGCCCCGGTTGGAAAGGACAAGGTGCACTGATGAGAAGGCTGACCCGTACGGTCGCCGCGGCCACGATGGCCTCCGCCCTCGCCCTGGTTTCCGCATGCAGCAGCGGCTCGGACGACGCCGACGACAACAGCGGCGTGGGCTCGTCACTGGAGCAGGTGACATACCTCACCTCGTTCGGCAACTTCGGCCGTGACGCCTACGCCTGGGTGGCCAAGGAGAAGGGCTTCTTCAAGGAGGCCGGCTTCGAGGTCGAGATCAAGCCCGGGCAGGGCACCGGCTCGATCATCCAGACGGTCGTCGGTGGTCAGGCGCACTTCGGCCCGATCGACCTGACCGGTGGGCTGCTCCAGTTCGGCAACGGTGACGCCAAGGACTTCGTCGCGGTGGCCGCCATCCAGCAGCGCACGATGGCGGCCATCGCCACCGTCGAGGGCACCGGCATCAACACCCCGAAGGACCTGGAGGGCAAGAAGCTCGCGGACACCCCCGGCTCGGTGGTCCGCAACCTTTTCCCGACGTACGCCCGGCTGGCCGGCGTCGACTACACCAAGGTGACCTGGGTCAATGGTGAGGCACAGACCCTGATGGGCACCCTGGCCTCCGGCTCGGTCGACGGCATCGGCCAGTTCGTCGTCGGCCAGCCGACCATCGAGACGGTGACCAAGAAGAAGGCCGTCCTGCTGCCCTACAGCAATGTGATGCAGGACCTCTACGGCAACGTGCTGATCACCTCCAAGCAGATCGCCACCGAGAAGCCAGAGATGGTCAAGCGGTTCACCGCGGCGCTGCTCAAGGGCCTGGAGTACGCGCTGACCAACCCGCAGGAGGCGGCCGAGATCCTGGCGAAGAACGTCGACGCCGTGGTGCCGGAGGCGGCTGCCGCCGAGTTGCAGCTGATGGCCGGGTACGTCCGGTCCAGCAACTCCGGCACCGCGCTGGGCACGCTGGACAGCGGCCGGGTCGCCAAGAGCATCGCGATCCTGCGTGGCGCCGGCGCGCTGAAGTCGGACCTCACCCCCGACCAGATCATCGACTTCAGCCTCGTGCCGACGGCCTGAGGTCGACAAGTCCCGCACGGGGTACGCCGCACCGGGCAACCGGTGCGGCGTACCCCCGTTTCCCGCCCGCGCGAGGGCACCGAACCGCAGGAGGATCCGATGACCGACGTCCGCCCACGGCCGCTGGCGGCGACGCTCGCGCCCGAGCCGCCCCGGTCGCACCGCCTGGTCGCCGGTGGCGGCCGGCGACCCTGCGGGGCGGTGCGGTCGCGGCGCTGCTGCCGGCCGCCGGGCTCCTGATCGCGCTCGGTGGCTGGTGGCTGGTGGCCCGGTTGGAGCTGATCCACCCGGCGGCCCTACCGCCGCCCGGCGACGTGCTGGCCGCGTTCTCCGAGCGGCCGGAGCGGCTGCTGGAACACACCGCCGCCACCACCGGCGAGATCCTGTTCGGTTTCGCCCTCTCCGCCGCGGCCGGGGTCCTGATCGGCCTGGCGCTGGCCGCCTCCCGGGCGGTCGAGCGGATGTTCACCCCGCTGCTGGTCGCCGTCAACGCGGTGCCGAAGATCACTCTCGGTCCGCTGCTGGTGGTGGCTCTCGGCTGGGGTCAGAAGCCCATCCTGACCATGGTCTTCCTGCTCTGCTTCTTTCCGATCGTGCTGTCGACCGCGACCGGCCTGACCACCACGCCGGCCGAACTGGCCGAGCTGGTGCGGTCCTGGAACGCCTCCCGGTGGCAGGCGTTCCGCAAGGTCCGCTTCCCGGCCGCCCTGCCGCAGATCTTCGTGGGTCTCAAGGTGGCCATGCCGCTGGCCGCGATCGGTGCCGTGATCGGCGAGTTCCAGGCCGGCGAAGGTGGTCTCGGCTACGTCATCCAGCAGTACGCCGGCATCGGCGACACCGCCACCGCATGGGCGGCGATCATCCTGGTCGCCCTCGTCAGCATCATGCTCTACGCCGCACTGGTGCTCGTCGAGCGGCGCAGCCTGCCGTGGCTGCGCGAGACCACCTCCAGCCGCTGACCGATCAGCTCAGCAGCCGCCACCGGCCGTTGCGGGCGACCAGGGTCGTCAACGCCTGCGGCATCAGCCCGGAGTGGTTGTCCGGCGTCATCCGGATCGGCCCCGACAGGCCGTCCATCTGGGACGTCTCCAGCACGTCGCGCAGGCCGGCCCGGTCGACCTCGCCGGCCGGCCCGCCGGCCCGCAGTTCGGCGTCGGCGAGGAGCTGCACCGCGTCCGCGGCGAAGGACGCCGAGCCGTGGTAGCCGCCGAAGCGGGCGGTGTACTCCTGGAACCACTGGCGACGCGCCGCCTTCGCGGGCGTGGTCGCGATCACGTCGTCGATGACCATCGTCTGGGTGAAGACCAGGGTGGCCCGCTCCACCGCCCGCGCCGCCGAGCCGAGGAAGAGGTCGCCCGCGGCCGACGCGTCGAGGAACAGGGCGCCGGTGAAGCCGATCTGCTTGACCGCGCTCGCGGCGAGCATCGCCTGCTCCGGCGGGGTCCAGATGACCAGGGCCTCCGGCTCGGCGGCGACCAGCGTCTCGGCCTGCCCGTCCAACTCCGTGTCGGTACCCCGGACGGACGCCTCGGTCAGCACGTGGATGCCGACCTTGCCGAACTCGCGACGCAGTGCGGTGGCGCCCTCCTGGCCGTAGGCGCCCTCACTGCGCAGCAGGCCGACCGTGTCGATGTTGCGGCGACGCAGTTCGACGGTGAGCGCCGCGGCGCTGTCGGCAGCGTTCGGCGCCAGCTTGAACATGTACCGGCGTTCCGCCACCGGGTTCGCGACGGCGCCGGCGGCGGCGAGCGCGACGGTGGGGATCTGCTCTTCGTTGACCGTGCGCACGGCGCCTACCGCGCATTCGTTGCAGCCGCCCATGACGATGGCGGTGACTCGCGAATCGTTGCTGAAGTCGACGATGTTCCGCAGTGACTCACTGGCGTCGGAACGGTTGTCCTTCAGCAGGAGTTCGATCGTCCGTCCGTTCAGGGCACCCGAGGCGTTCAACTGCGCGACCTTCAGTTCCAGGGCCTGCCGGTACGCCTTGCCGACTCCGGCCGCCGCGCCGGAGAGTTCCAGGTCTGCGGCGATCACGATCGGGCTCGTGTCCTGCTCCTGCCCTCCGAACTGGCAACCGGTCAGTGTGGTGGCCAGCAGGGTCGACACGAGCGCCGTGGCGGTCGCGGAGCGGAAGGGGGTCAACTGTGTCCTCCTGATGTGGCGCGGGTGGGACCCGGTCACCGGTGGCTCGACCGTCCTCTGTGGATAATGAGATGGCTCTGCCGTACCGTGTGCGCGAAGCCTGCAAAACCTTGCCAATGCCGGGCGCTGCGGTCAAGCGGGGTCACCGGCGGCGTTTCGGGACACTGATCCCACATGTTGGTGTAACCAGATGTTTTCAAATGCTCACTGTGGCGACACGTTTGACCACTCTGGAGTTACATGCCCTGTTCAAGGGCGCTGTGGAAATGTAGGTATTAGTTGACCGGATCACGAGATGCGTGCCGTCCGACCGTTTCCTGCCCCCCTGCGGCTTCCCAAATACCATCTCGTCTGATGAAATCGCGGCCGTGCCGCGCGTGGCGCTGGCCGTCGCTCCATGCACGGGTCGACGGGTCAGGCGTGGAGAAAACGACGGAGGCGATGTCGTGAGCACCGGATCGACGACCCTGCCCGCCATTGGTGACGCCGCGCGGAAGGCGCCCGGCCGGCTGCCCCGGCTGCGTGACGCCCGGATCCGGTCCAAGTTGGCGTTGATCCTGGTTGTCCCGGTCGCCGCGGTCATCGCGCTGGCGACGGTCCGCCTGATCTCCGTCGGCGAGGGCGCCTACGACGCGACCCAGAGCCGGTCGCTCACCGCGCTCTCGGTCGATGTCTCCGCGCTGGCGGACGACCTGCACGCCGAGCGGATGGCGGCGGCGGCCTACCTTGCCGCGCCGCAGCAACAGGCCGACGCGTACAACCTGCGGGTCCGGCAGACCCAGCAGCGGATCGACGAGTACCGGGCGGAGCGAGCCCGGGTCGGTGAGCCTCCCGCCGCGGTCCGTGACCGGCTCGCCGCCATCGACGCGCACCTGGACACCCTCGACGGCACCCGACAGGAGGTGCTCGACCGCCAGCAGATGGAGGTCGCCGAGGCCGCGCTGCGCTACGGCGTGGTGCTGACCGACCTGGTCGGCTACGGCGACGGGTTGGCCCAGTTGCCCGGGGACGAGCAACTGGGTGACAGCCGCCGGGCGGTCGCCGCCTTCGCCCGCGCCAAGGCGGCGGTCGCCGAGGAGGAGGCGGTGGCCTTCACCGCGCTGAGCGCCGGCCGGCTCGACAACGAGCAGTTCTCCGCCTTCGTGGCCACCCTCACCGGGCAGCAGGAGGCACTGGTGGCCTTCTCGCTGGCCGCCGACCCGATCCAGCGGGCACTGGTCGAGCGCACCGTCTCCGGCGATGCGGTGGTGCTCGCCGACCGGGTCGCCACCGACCTGAGCCGATCGGTGAACCAACGCGCGCCGTTCACCGCCCAGGAGGCCACGGCCGCCATCGGCGCCGTGCACGAGCTGATGCGATGGGCCGAGGTCGAGTTGCAGAGGCGCCTGCTCGATCAGGCCGAGCAGGCTCGCTCGGACGTCATCCAGCAGGCCGTCGTCGAGACGACGCTGGTGCTGCTCACCCTGATCATCGCGGTGACCCTGGCCGTGGTGCTGGCGCGCTCGCTGAACCACTCGCTACGGCGGCTGCGTGAGGGTGCGCTCTCGGTGGCCAACCACGATCTGCCCGAGGCGGTGCGCCGGCTACAGAGCATGGGCAACGTCAGCGACGGCGGCGTCGACGAGATCGTCCGCGAGGTACGCGACCCGATCCAGCTCAACAACCGCGACGAGGTGGGGCAGGTCGCCTCGGCGTTCAACGTGGTGCACCGGGAGGCGGTCCGCGTCGCGGCCGAGCAGGCGGCCCTGCGGACCAGCGTCTCGGCGATGTTCCTGAACCTGGCCCGGCGCAGCCAGAACCTGGTCGATCGCATGATCGGTGAACTCGACGCGATCGAGCGGGGTGAGGAGGACCCGAAGCGACTCGCCCAGCTGTTCGAACTCGACCACCTGGCCACCCGGATGCGTCGCAACGACGAGAACCTGCTCGTCCTCGCCGGTGCCGACTCGGCCGTGCCGCGCCGCGACGACGCGCTGCTGGTGGACGTCCTGCGGGCCGCGCAGTCGGAGGTGGAACTCTACAACCGGATCGAGTTCGGCACGGTCGACACCGACGTGTCCGTGGCCGCCCACGCGGTCAACGACGTGGTGCGGTTGGTGGCCGAGCTGCTCGACAACGCCACCCGCTTCTCGCCACCGAACACCACGGTCGTCGCCGACGGCCGGCGGATCCGCGACTACGTGCTCATCCAGATCGAGGACCGGGGTCTCGGCCTCACCGACGAGCAGCTCGACTCTCTCAACCGACGGCTCACGGCGCCATCCGCGGTGGACGTCGCGGCCTTCCGCCTGATGGGTCTCGCGGTGGTCAGCCGCCTCGCCGCCCGCTACGGAGTCCGCGTCGAGCTGCGCCGCAACGTCGAGGGCGGCACGGTCGCACAGGTCACCCTGCCCGCCGCCACGGTCGTACTGCCCAGCCTGCGTGGTCGCGACCAGGCGATCATCCGGCCGCGGCAGCCGCTGGCGGTCGAGCAGACGCCGATGGCGCCGGTCGGTCACAGTGACCAGTTCGGCGGGGCGGGACGCGGCAACATCGCGACCCTGACCGACCAGTGGCGCAACAACACGCCGTCCTCGGCGTCCTGGCCGACGGCGGAACCGGCGCCCGACAACCAACTGCCGACCCGTACGCCGCCACCGGCCTTCGCCGGCGGGTTCAACGCCGGTACGCCGACGGCGACCCAGCCCACCCTCGACCCGACCCGGGGCGCCGGTGGGCGCGCCGAACCCGTGCTGCCGGTCGGCCCGGTCGCCGGCGCGCCGACGGGGTTCGCCCCCGGCGCCGGCCAGCAATCCGGCGGCGGAGGTTTCTACAACTCCGGCTTCCAGGGGCTCGGTGCCAGCCTGGCCGCCAGCGCACCGACCCCTACCGGGCCGATCACCGCCCCGCCCGAGCAGCCCGGCGAGGCGCCCATCTTCCGGGAGATGGAGGCGGTCTGGTTCCGGTCGCACGGCAACGACGCGACCGCGATCTTCAGCCGGCCGCAGTTCGACGAGCCGCCGCCGGCCGCCGACCCGCCGGCACCCGCCGTCGAGCCGACGAGAGGGCGGAGCCCGCTACCCACCCGCACGCCGGGCGCGGCGGCAGCCGGGACACCCGCGCCGCCGCCGGCGTCGTACACTTCGTCGTCCAGCGCGACGACCGGCGCGCTGCACAACGCGCCACCGGTGCCGCCCTCCGCGTCGCCACCGCCCTCCGCACCACCGCCGTCCAGCAGTGCGGAGGACGACGCCTGGCGGACGGCGGCCGACGACGGGTGGTCGCGAGCCAGCCGGGCGGCCGAGCCCGCCCCGCCGGCACCACCCGGTCCGGCCTGCCGAAGCGGGTGCCCCAGGCGCAACTCGTGCCCGGCGGCATCGAGCCGCGCAGCGGGCGCGAGCACAGCCGCCGGACCCCGGATGAAGTACGTGGTCTGCTGTCGGCCTACCACCGCGGCGTCCAGCGTGGCCGGACGGCGGGAGCGAGTCAGAACAGCACTTCGACCAAGGAGACGAGCCGATGAACAGGCCAGCGGCCATGCAGGACATGGGTTGGCTGCTCAGCAACTTCGCCGACAGCGTGGCGGGCATCGCCCACGTGGTGGCGGTGTCCGCGGACGGGCTGCTGCTCGCCTCCTCCCGCGACCTGCCAACGGATCGGGCGGACCAGCTCGCCGCGATCACCTCCGGCGTGGTCAGCCTGACCGAGGGGGCCGCGCGGATGTTCAGCGCCGGCGGAGTGCTGCAGACAGTCATCGAGATGGACAGCGGATACCTGTTCCTGATGTCGATCAGCGACGGCTCGTCCATGGCGGTGCTCGCGGCGCGCAGCTGCGACGTCGGCCAGGTGGGCTACGAGATGGCATTGCTGGTGGAGCGGGTCGGCGCGGCGCTGGTGCCGCTGCCGCGGGACGCGGTGCGGTCGTAACGGGTGCGCTGCCGGCGGACGGAGGAGGTGATCGTGGATGGAGCAGCGGCGTGACCCACGCGGCGCGCTGGTCCGACCGTACGCGGTCACCCGGGGCCGGACCGAGCCGCTGCAGGACATCGCGCTGGAGGCGGTGCTGGTGGTCAGTCCCACCCAGATCGCCGAGTCGCGCTTCGCCGGGCACGACAAGCATCGCATCGCCATGGTCTGCGAGGGCCGGCCCGAGTCGCTGGCGGAGATCGCCGCGTACACCCGGTTACCCCTGGGTGTCGCCCGGGTGCTGGTCGCCGACATGGTGGCCGAGGGCCTGTTGACGCTACAGACGGCCGCTCCCGCCACAGGTTACGAGGAGCGGATGGAAATGCTGGGAAGGGTGCTGAGTGGACTTCGCGAGCTATGACCCCGCCGGGGCCCGCCAGAGCCGGGGAATCATCTCCGCGAAGATCGTGGTCGCGGGCGGCTTCGGGGTGGGCAAGACGACGCTGGTCGGTGCGATCTCCGAGATCACACCGCTGACCACCGAGGCGGTGATGACCGCGGCGGGCGTCGGCATCGACGATCCGTCGAAGGTGCCGGGCAAGGAGACCACCACGGTCGCCATGGACTTCGGTCGGATCACCATGGCGCAGGATCTGATCCTGTACCTGTTCGGCACACCCGGGCAGACCCGATTCTGGTTCATGTGGGACGAGATCATCCGGGGTGCGGTGGGCGCCGCCGTTCTGGTGGACACCCGCCGGATCGCCGATGCCTTCGCCCCGCTGGACTACTTCGAGAACCGCAACCTGCCGTACGTGGTCGCGCTCAACCGGTTCGACGGCGCGCCCCAGTACGAGCCGGACGAGGTGCGCGAGGCGCTGGCCATCTCGCCGGACGTGCCGCTGGTGATGACCGACGCCCGGCATCGCGACTCGGTCAAGCGGGTGCTGGTGACCGTCGTCGAGCATGCCATGACGCGGTTGCAGACCGAGCACGACCGGGGTTTCCCGACCCCGGTCGGCTGAGTCTCGGACGGTGTCCCGCCGGACCGGCTCAGGCCGGTCCGGCGGGACAGACCCGCCTCAGTCGACGCGGAGGCGGTAGCCGCGCTTGACCACCGTCTGCACGACACGAGGGGCCTTCAGGCCGGCCCGCAGCCGGGCCACCGCCATCTCCACGGCGTGCTCGTCGGCGCCCCGCGGCAGCGTCCGCAGCAGCGCGGTACGCGACAGCACCCGCCCCGGCGTCTGGGCCAGGGCCCGCAGCACCGCCATCGGCGCCGGGGCGAGCGGACGCAGTTCGCCGTCCACCACCGCCGCATGGCCCCGCAGGGTGAGCAGGTGCCCGGCGACCTTGATGGTGACCGTTCGCCGGGGCAACTCGTCCACGATCGTGCGCACCAGCGCGCCGAGCCGGCCCGGCTCGGCGCGCTCACCGGCACCCCGCGGCGGACCAGCGGCTCCGCCGTGACCGGGCCGACGCAGCTGGCCAGCACGTCACCGCGCAGCGCGTCCAGCACCGCCTCGGTGCGGTCGCCGGCGGCCCGCAGCAGCGCCTCCGCCGCCGGTGCCGAGGTGAAGGTGACCGCGTCCACCAGCCGGCCGGCCACCAGGTCGACCAGCCGGTGCAGCGGTGCCGGGTCGGTCGGTGGGGCCCAGCGGTAGACCGGGATCTCGATCACGGTCGCCCCGGCCTCCTCCAGCGCGCGGGTGCACTCCGGCTGCCGCTCGCCGTGCAACTGCATGGCGATGATCTGGCCGGACACGCCTCGGCGGCGCAGGTGGTCGACCACCTCGTCGCAGCTCTCCGAGGCGGGCGACCACTGGTCGTACAGCCCGGCCGCGCGGATCGCCCCGCGTGCCTTGGGACCCCGGGCCACCACGTAGGCGCCGCTGAGGACCCCGCGCAACGGCTCGGCCAGCCCCCATCCCTCGGCCGCCTCCAGCCAGCCGCGCATCCCGATGCCGGTGTTGGCCATCAGGATGTCCGGCGGCCGTTCCAGGCACGCTCGGGTGGCCTCGCGCAGTTCGGTGTCGTCCGCGAGTGGCACGATACGCAGGGCGGGGGCGAGCACCACCCGGGCGCCGCGCCGTTGGAGCAGCGCGGCGAGTTCGTCCCGCCGCCGGTCGGCGGTCACCCCGATGGTGAAGCCGGCCAGTTCTTCGCGCATCAGCCCTCCTGTCGCAACCGCACCTCGACCATGCCGTCCCGGCAACGAACCTCGTGCCGGGCCACCGCGACCCCGGGCAGGTCGAGACAATCCCCCGTGCGCAGGTCGTAGACCTGCTTGTGCAGCGGCGAAGCGACCGTTGGCACACCACCCCGGCTGCCCACGATGCCGCGGGAGAGCACGTACGCCCCGGCGACCGGGTCGCGGTTGTCGATCGCGTACAACCCGTCCGCGGTCCGGAAGAGTGCCACCTGCACCCCGTCGACCAGGGCGGCGACGCCCCGATCCGGATCCAGCCGGTCCAGCGGGCAGATCGTGGTCCAGCGCAACGTCGTCGTGGTGGTCATCGCCGCACCTCCGGCAGGCCGAGCGTGACCGGTTGGCGTCCCTCCGAAGGGGGCTGGCCGCCGACCGGCACCGGCTGGCCGCGTTCGGTGGCGAAGGTGATCGACGGGTCGGGCACGTCGGGCGCATTGACGAACGAGGTGAACCGGCGCAGCCGGTCGGGGTCGTCGAGCACGTCGCGCCACTCGTCGGAGTACGACGCGACGTGCCGCGTCATCGCGGCGTCCAGTTCGACGCAGAGACCGAGCGAGTCGTCCACGATCACCGACCGGAGATGGTCGAGGCCGCCGTCCATCGCCTCGATCCAGGCGGCCGTACGTTGCAGCCGGTCGGCGGTCCGGACGTAGTACATCAGGAACCTGTCGATCAGTCGGATCAGCGCCTCGGTGGACAGGTCGGTGGCGAACAGGTCGGCGTGCCGTGGCCGGAAGCCGCCGTTGCCGCCGACGTAGAGGTTCCATCCGGTCTCGGTGGCGATGACCCCGAAATCCTTGCTCCGCGCCTCGGCGCATTCCCGGGCGCAGCCGGAAACCGCGGATTTGATCTTGTGTGGGGAGCGGAGTCCCCGGTAGCGCAGCTCCAGGGCGACGGCCAGCCCGACCGAGTCCTGCACCCCGTAGCGGCACCAGGTGGAACCGACGCAGGACTTGACCGTTCGCAGCGCCTTGCCGTAGGCGTGCCCGGACTCGAACCCGGCATCCACCAGCCGGCGCCAGATCTGCGGCAGTTGCTCGACCCGGGCACCGAACAGGTCGATCCGCTGCCCACCGGTGATCTTCGTGTAGAGGTTGAAGTCCCGGGCCACCTGGCCGATGACGATCAACTTCTCCGGGGTGATCTCCCCGCCGGGGATCCGGGGCACCACCGAGTAGCTCCCGTCGCGTTGCAGGTTCGCCAGGAAGTGGTCGTTGGTGTCCTGCAACGAGGCCTGCTCGCCGTCGAGGATGTGACCGTTGCCGAGCGAGGCGAGGATCGAGGCGACGACCGGCTTGCAGATGTCGCAGCCGCGCCCCCGGCCGTGCTCCGCGATCAGCCGGGAGAACGTCCGGATGCCACGCACCCGGACGATGTCGAACAGCTCCTGGCGGCTGACATCGAAGTGTTCGCACAAAGCCGTGGACTGGCTGACGCCCGCCGCGTCGAGCAACTGCTTCAGCATCGGTACGCAGGAACCGCAGCTGGTCCCGGCCCGGGTGCACGCCTTCAGGGCGGGCACGTCCGTGCAGCCGCCGGCGATCGCCGTGTCGATCTCCGCCCGGGTCACCGCGTTGCACGAGCAGACCTGGGCGGTCGGGGGCAGGGCCCCGGCCGTCGTACCCGTCGCACCCTCGGGAGCCAGCAGGGCCAGCGGGGCGGCCGGCAGCGGCCCGCCGACGCTGGCCCGCAGCGTCGGGTAGGCGGCGGCGTCACCGACCAGCACCCCGCCGAGCAGTGTCGCGGCGTCGTCGGAGAGGACGAGCTTGGCGTACACCCGGGTGGCCGGGTCGGTCCAGGTCACGTCCAGGCAACCCGGTGTGGCGCCGTGCGCGTCGCCGAAGGAGGCCACGTCGACGCCGAGCAGTTTCAGCTTGGTGGCGGTGTCCGCGCCGGGGAAGACGGCCGCGCCGCCGACCAGCCGGTCGGCCACCACCTCGGCCATCGCGTATCCCGGGGCGACCAGGCCGTAGCAGGTGCCCTCGACGGCCGCGCACTCGCCGACCGCGTAGATCCGCTCGTCCACCGTCCGGCAGCCGGCGTCGACCAGCACGCCACCGCGCGGACCGAGGTCGAGCCCGGCCGCCCGCGCCAACTCGTCGCGGGGGCGGATCCCGGCGGCCACCACGACCAGCTCCGCGTCGAGCACCGTGCCGTCGGCCAACTCCACGGCGGTCACGGCCCCGTCCGGGCCGGCACGCAGCGCGGTGGTGGCCACCCCCAGATGGCAGGCCACGCCCAGGTCCTCGACGTAGCGGCGGAGCATCGCGCCCCCGGCGGTGTCCACCTGCACCGGCATCAGCCGGGGGGCGAACTCCACCACGCTGGCGCCCAGCCCGAGCAGGCGCAGCGCGTTCGCTGCCTCCAGGCCGAGCAGGCCGCCCCCGATCACCGTCCCGTGGCGCCGGCCGTCGGCGTACGCACGGATCGCGGTGAGGTCGTCCAGGGTCCGGTAGACGAAGACACCCGGCAGGCCGGCACCGTCCACCGGTGGCACGAAGGGGTACGACCCGGTGGCGAGCACCAGGACGTCGTACGGATGCTCACCCGCGGCAGTGGTCACCACCCGACGGGTCCGGTCCACGCCGGTCGCCGGTTCGCCGAGGCGCAACTCGACGCCGTCGTGCGGGGTGTGCAGGTTCAGCTCGTCGGCGCCGGCCCCGTCGAAGTACGCCGAGAGTCGTACCCGGTCGTACGCCGGTCGGGTCTCCTCGGCGAGGACCGTGACCCGCCAGCGTCCCTGCGGGTCGCGCGAGCGCAGCGCGTCCACGAACCGTTCGCCGACCATGCCGTTGCCGATGACGACCACCCTGCCGCCGGTCATCGTCCCACCTCCACCGGATCCGCTTTGGACAACCAATCGACGATGCCGGCGACCGCGTCCCGGCACCCGCCGCAGCCGGTGCCGGCCCTGGTGCCGGCGACGACCTCGTCGAGCGTGCGGGCCCCGCTCCGCCAGCAGTTCACCAGCGCGCCCTTGCTGACCGTGTTGCACTGGCACACCGTGGCCGCGTCCGGCATCAGCGCCGGTGACACGGCGGGCGCCGCGGTGGCGCCGCCGACGGCGCGGCCGAGCAGCAGTGCCCGTCGGTCGGCCGGGACCGGGTGACCGCGGTCGAACAGCTGGATCACCGTGCCGACGGACGGGTTGTCGCCGAGCAGGATCGCGGCGGCCAGCCGTTCGCCGTGGATTCGCAGCCGCGCGTAGGTGCCGCGGGCCGGGTCGGCGAAGGTCAGCTCCTCGCCGGGGCCGCCCGCCGGGTCACCCATCGCGGCGAGGTCGATGCCGGCCGCCTTGAGCCGGGTCACCACCGGCCGTGGCCGGTACCGGGCCAGCGGGTCCTGCCCGGTCAGCACCTGGGCGACCACTCGGGCCTGCGCCCAGGCCGGCGCGACCAGCCCGGTCAGCGTGCCCTCGTGCTGCGCGCAGTCACCGATCGCCGAGATCCGCCGGTCGCTGGTCTGTAGCCGGTCGTCGACCAGCACACCCCGTTCCGTGGCCAGCCCGGCACCGGTCGCGAGGGCGATGTCGGGGCGTACTCCGCAGGCGAGCACCAGCAGGTCGGCGTCGAGCGACCGCCCGTCGGAAAGCTCCAGGCGTACCCCGGACGCGCCGGCCTCGACTCCGGTCGGGGTGACCGCCAGGTGGGTGGTCACCCCGAGACCGGTGAGCGTGCCGGCGAGCACCGCGCCGGCGGCCGGGTCGAGCTGGCGTTCCATCAGGTACGGCACCCGGTGCACCACGCCCACGTCGAGGCCTCGGGCGGCGAGGCCGCGGGCAGCCTCCAGCCCGAGCAGCCCGCCGCCGAGCACGAGGGCCCGCCGCGCCGCACCGGCCACGGCGAGGATGCGCCGGCAGTCGTCGAGGGTGCGGAACGGGATCACCCGTTCCGGAAGGCGCTGCGGGTCGAGGCCGGGCAGCGGCGGCACCACCGCCCGGCTGCCGGTGGCGAGCACCAGGTGATCGAAGGGGATGCGGTCACCGTCGTCGGTGCGTACCTGCCCGGCGGTGCGGTCGATCTCGGTGACCGTGACCCCGGTGCGCAGGTCGACGCCGCGCCCCGCGGCCTCCGCCAACTCCACGTCCGGCTCACCGATCTTCCCGGCGAGCAGGGTGGACAACATGATCCGGTTGTACGCCCGGTGCGGCTCCGCGCCGAGCACGGTCACCTTCAGGTCCTCGCCGCAGGCGTGCAGTTCCGCCGCGAGGCGGGAGCCGGCCATCCCGTTGCCGACGACCACGACCCGTTCGCTCGTGCCGGCCCTCCGCTGCGCGCCGCTCATGCCCTCTCCAGCCGTACGGCGCAGATCTTGAACTCGGGCATCCCGGAGATCGGGTCGACGGCGTCGTTGGTGACGGAGTTGGCCCGGGCCTGCCCACCCCAGTGGAACGGCGCGAAGACGGTGTCGGGCCGGATGGTCGGGCTGACCCGGGCGGGTGCCTGGAACTCGCCCCGCCGGGAGACCACCCGTACCGCCTCGCCGTCGGTCAGCCCCAACCGGTCGGCGAGGTCGGGATGCAACTCCACGAAGGCATCCGGGGCGGCCCGGCGCAGCGCGGCCACCCGGCGGGTCTGGGTGCCGGACTGGTACTGCGCGAGCACCCGTCCGGTGGTGAAGTGCAGCGGGTACTCCGCGCAGACCTCCTCGGCCGCCGGCCGGTGCTCCACGGGATGGAACCGGGCCAACCCGTCGGGCGTGGCGAACCGGTCGGCGAAGAGTCGGGGCGAGTCGGGCCCGTCTTCCTCGGGACATGGCCAGAACACCCCGTCGGCCGTGTCGATCCGGTCCCAGCTGATCCCGGCGTAGTCGGCGATGCCGCCGGCCGAGGCCCGCCGCAGCTCGCCGAAGACCGTGTGGGGGTCGTCGGAGGGGGCCCGGCCCCGTGTCCCGAGGCGGGCGGTGAGGTCGGCCAGGATCTCCAGGTCGGTGCGGACCCCCGCCGGAGGCCGGCGCAGCGCCCGGCGGCGCAACACCCGTCCCTCCAGGTTGGTCATCGTGCCGTCCTCCTCGGCCCACTGCGCGGTGGGCAGCACCACGTCGGCCAGCGCCGCCGTCTCGGAGAGCAGGAAGTCGGCGACGACCAGCAGGTCCAGGTCGCGCAGCCGGCTCTCGACCCGGGCCGCTCGGGGTGCGGAGACCACCGGGTTGGAACCGAAGACCAGCAACGCCCGTGACCCTGACGCCGTCCCCAACGAGTCCAGCAACTGGTAGGCCGGCACGCCCGGACCGGGCAACTCGTCGGCGGGTACGCCCCAGACCCGCGCGACGTGGGCGCGGGCCTCCAGGTCGTCGATCTTCCGATACCCGGGCAGCTGGTCGGCCTTCTGCCCGTGCTCCCGGCCACCCTGCCCGTTGCCCTGCCCGGTCAGGCAGCCGTAGCCGGAGCCGGGGCGGCCGGGCAGGCCGAGCGCGAGCGCGAGGTTGACGAAGGCGGTGACCGTGTCGACGCCCTTGGCGTGCTGTTCGGCCCCGCGTGCGGTGAGGATGATCGCCCGCCCGGCGGTGCCGAGGGCGCGGGCCGTCTCCTCCAGGTCGGCCACCGGCACGCCGGAGAGCGCCTCGGCGCGGGCCGGCCACCAGCCCGCCACGGTGCGCCGTACGGCGGAGAAACCGGTGGTGCGGCTGGCGACGTAGTCCCCGTCGACGTAGCCCTCGGTCAGGGCGAGGTGCAGCAGCGCGTTCGCCACCGCCAGATCCGTGCCCGGCAGCGGTTGCAGGTGCAGGTCGGCCTGCCGGGCGGTGGCGGTCACCCGCGGGTCGATCACGATGAGCCGACCGCCCCGCTCCCGTTGCTCGGTCAGCCAGCGCACCAGCGGTGGCATGGTCTCCGCCGGGTTCGCGCCGACCAGCAGCAGAGTGTCCGCCCGGCCCAGGTCGGACAGGGGGAACGGCAGGCCCCGATCCACCCCGAAGGCCCGCATGCCCGCCGCGGCGGCCGAGGACATGCAGAACCGTCCGTTGTAGTCGATGTGCCGGGTGCGCAGCGCCACCCGCGCGAACCTGCCCAGCGCGTACGCCTTCTCGTTGGTGAGCCCGCCGCCGCCGAAGACGGCGACCGCGTCGTGGCCGTGGCGCTCCTGGATGTCGCGGACACCGGTGATGATCCGGTCCAGGGCCGCGCTCCAGCTCGCCGGGCGCAGCTCGCCGCTGGCCGGGTCGCGCAGCAGGGGGGTGGTCAGCCGTTCCGGGTGGCCGAGCAGGTCGGTCGAGGTCCAACCCTTCTGGCACAGGCCACCCCGGTTGGTGGGGAACTGCCGGGGGAGGACGCTGACCTCACCAGCCTCCTCGCGCAGGATCATCCCGCACTGGAGAGCGCAGTACGGGCAGTGCGTGGCCACCTCTCGGGGCGCCTGCCCCGGTCGTGTCGCCGGCTGTGCACCGTCTGTCATGTCGGCAAAGCGTGCCGTTGGGCAGTTTCCGGTCCGCGTCCCGTTTGTTTCGGTCCTGTCAAGAGCCGCTCACACTGCACGTCGGCTGGGGGCAAGCTTGCAGGGTCCGCAATATGGAACAGACCTCCTGCTATTTGGGAGACGGCATGGGTGTGGCCGAGACGTTCGACGCGGTGGCCAGCGGTTACGATGCGTCACGCCGCCGATTGGTGCCTGGAGGACACCGGCAAGCGAGACCTCTACCGGCGGGCGGCCGGGACGCTGCGGCCCGGTGGGATCCGAGGCCGGGCTTGAGGACGTGGACTGCTACTTCAAGGCGTGGCGGCTCGCCGTCCTCGGCGGCTGCGCTCCGGGCCCGGTCGGCCGCGCTCCGTCGAGTGGGGCTGGGCCGCGTCGAGCAGGGCTGGGCCGTCGAGCGGGGGAGAGCATCAACCTGCCGCGCGCACTGTCGAGCTGAACCGCTTTCGCTCTCAGGTTAGGTCCGGGCTCCGCCCCGGAACTGCTGGACATCGATTGAACTGCGGACGGTCGGCTGAGCTGCGGGGTGCTGCGGTGAGGCTGTCGAGCCAAGGGCGATGGCGCCGGCAGAAGGCGATCGAGCTGCGGAAGTCGGCACGGCGGTGGAGCAGAGGCGGCGGCGATTCGTCTGCGCTATCAGCTCGACAGCGCCGGCGGGTGGGACGTGGCCGGCGGGTGGGGACAGCACCGGCGGGTGGGACAGCACCGGCGGGTGGGACAGTGCCGGCGGGTGGACTGGGATGACTGGCGGTCATACCAGTGGGTAGGCTGTGCGGCATGACTGCCAAGGTGACTTTGTCGTTCTCGGACGAGACGATCGCGGAGGCCCGGCGGTTCGCGAAGCGCGAGGGGCTCTCGCTCTCCGCCTGGATGGACCAGGCGGCCCAGGAGAAGGCGCTGCGCGAGGTCTTCGCCGCCCACGCCGCCGCCGTCGGGCGCGCCGGGCTGGATCTGGAGTCCGCGTCCCTGGCCGACGCCCAGGAGGTGGGCCTGGTCGACGATCTGCTCTTCGGCGGTCGCCCGCGTGCTGCGTAGGGGCGAGGTCTGGCGGATCGAGGGGGCTCGGGAACGGCTCGGGCTGGTGGTCAGTTCCGATGTCTACAACTCGACCGCGGTGCCGATCGTGATCGTGGCCGAGGTGGTCGAGGCGGCGCTGCTGCGCGACTCGCCCCTGGCGGTACCGATGGGCCGCTGGGTGGTGATGCCCGACCGGGTCTCCTCGCCGATGAAGAAGTGGTTCACCGAGTGCGTCGACGTGGCCGACGCGGAGACCATGCGGCGGGTCGACCGCGCGCTGCGTATCCTGCAACAGCTCTGATTCGACGCGGTCCTCACCACCGTCGGCCACCCGTGGTGCGATCCCCGTTGCCCGGCCGACCCGAAGGGCGAATGCGGCGGTAACGGCCGCTACCTAGCTTCTGCGCCATGACCACCACGAGCGCGAAGCCAGCGGTAATCGAAGCGGAAGACCTGGACCGTCGACCAGGGCGATGGATCGGGCACTGGGCCCCGGAGGATCCGGGCTTCTGGCGGGGCGTCGGCAGTGGTGTCGCCCGCCGCAACCTCATCTGGTCGATCTTCGCCGAGCATATCGGTTTCTCGGTGTGGCTGCTGTGGAGCATCGTCGTCGTCCGGCTCGGCGACGCCGGTTGGCAGCTGACCACCAGCCAGGCGCTCTGGCTGACCGCGGTGCCCAGCGGGGTCGGCGCACTGCTGCGGCTGCCGTACACCTTTGCCGTGCCGGTGTTCGGCGGCCGGAACTGGACCGTCGTCTCCGCGCTGCTGCTGATCGTGCCGTGCGCCGGCCTGGCCTGGGCGGTCGAGCATCCGGAGATCGGCTTCCTGCCCCTGCTGCTGATCGCCGCGACGGCCGGGCTCGGCGGCGGCAACTTCGCCTCCAGCATGGCGAACATCTCCTTCTTCTACCCGGAGCGGGAGAAGGGCTGGGCGCTGGGGCTCAACGCCGCCGGTGGCAACATCGGGGTGGCCGTGGTGCAGTTCGTGGTGCCCCAGGTGATCGTGCTCGGCGGTGGGCTGGTGCTGGCCCGGGCCGGCCTGATGTACATCCCGCTGGCGGTGATCGCCGCGGTCTGCGCGTACCTCTTCATGGACAACCTGGTCGAGGCCAAGGCCGACGTCGGGCCGGTCTGGTCGTCGCTGCGGCACCGCGACACCTGGGTCATGTCGCTGCTGTACATCGGCACCTTCGGCTCGTTCATCGGCTACTCGGCGGCCTTTCCCACCCTGCTCACCTCGGTGTTCGGCCGGCCGGACGTGGCGTTGGCGTGGGCGTTCCTCGGGGCGGGGGTGGGCTCGTTGTGCCGGCCGTTCGGTGGCCGCCTGTCCGACCTGGTCGGTGGCGCCCGGGTCACGGTGGCCAGCTTCGTGCTGATGGCCGCCGGCGCCCTGGCCGCGCTCTGGTCGGTCGAGCGGCGCAGCATGGGCGTGTTCTTCGCGGCCTTCCTGCTGCTCTTCGTGGCCACCGGCGTCGGCAACGGCTCGACCTACCGGATGATCAGCAGGATCTTCCAGGTCAAGGGGGAGGACCAGGGTGGTGCGCCGGAGGTGATGCTGTCGATGCGCCGGCAGGCCGCCGGCGCCCTGGGCATCATCTCCGCGGTCGGCGCCTTCGGGGGCTTCCTCGTGCCGATCTGCTATGCCTGGGCGCGGTCGACCTACGGCGGCATCCAGCCGGCACTACGCTTCTACGTGGGGTTCTTCCTGGTGCTGCTGCTGGTCACCTGGGCGACGTACCTGCGGCCGGGAAGCCGGATGGCCCGCGCAGGGGTGTGATTCCGATCATGCCGGCCCCGTTCGGCACGCCGGCCGGACCCCGTTTTGACCGGCCGGCGGGGCTGCGGGTATCGTTACCTGCTGTTGTACGACATCTGTGGGCGTGCCGCCTGAGGTACGCTTGGTCGTTCGTGCGCGCTGTTCGGCCGGGAGGTCCTGGTCACCTCGGCGCGCGACCCCAGACCGACGACGAGACAAGGTAGACCTGTGCGTACGTACAGCCCGAAGCCGGGTGAGATCGAGCGTCAGTGGCACGTCATCGACGCCTCTGATGTCGTGCTGGGCCGTCTGGCCACCCACGCCGCCACGCTGCTGCGGGGCAAGCACAAGCCGACTTTCGCGCCGCACGTCGACACGGGCGACTTCGTCGTCGTCGTGAACGCGGGCAAGGTCGCGCTGACCGGCAACAAGCGCCAGCAGAAGATCGCCTACCGGCACTCCGGTTACCCGGGTGGCCTCAAGCAGGTCGGCTACGAGGAGCTGCTCTCCAAGCGCCCCGAGCGGGCCATCGAGCTGGCGGTGAAGGGCATGCTTCCGCACAACAAGCTCGGCCGTCAGCTGATCAAGAAGCTGAAGGTCTATGCCGGTGCCGAGCACCCGCACAGCGCGCAGCAGCCGGTGCCGTTCGAGATCAAGCAGATCGCGCAGTGAGCGCGGGCGAAGGAAGCAGCATGACCGACATCACCGCCACCGAGGTTGCCCCCGAGGCCACCGAGGCGCCGGCGCCCGTCGCCCGCGCGCCTCGTGGTGACCGCCCGATCCAGACCGTGGGTCGGCGCAAGGAGGCCATCGTCCGGGTCCGTATCGTCCCGGGCACCGGCAAGATCACTTGCAACGGGCGTGACCTGGAGGCCTACTTCCCGAGCAAGGTGCACCAGCAGCTGATCAAGGATCCGCTGGTCACCGCCGAGAAGCCCGAGGCGTTCGACGTCATCGCCAACCTGCGGGGCGGCGGCACCACCGGCCAGGCCGGTGCGCTGCGGCTGGCCATCGCCCGGGCGCTGATCGTCAACGAGCCCGACGACCGCCCGGCGCTCAAGAAGGCCGGCTTCCTGACCCGGGACGCCCGGGTCAAGGAAAGCAAGAAGTACGGCCTCAAGAAGGCCCGCAAGGCTCCCCAGTACTCGAAGCGCTGACCTCCAGCCGCACCTTGTACTTCTGACGGACGGCCGGTCCGCCTCCCCTCACGGGGGAGGTGGGTCGGCCGTTTCCGTCTCTTCGTGGCAGGGCAGTTTCTCCCGCATCGGCAGTTTCATCGGAGGTTGGTGGGTATGGGCCGGTTGTTCGGCACAGACGGCGTACGCGGGCGGGCAAACGCCGATCTCACCCCGGAGTTGGCGCTGTCGGTGGCGGTGGCCGCCGCACACACCCTCGCCGAGTCGGATCGGAGCCACGCGCCGCTGGCCGTGGTCGGTAGGGACACCCGGGCCAGCGGCGAGATGCTGGAGGCGGCGGTGGTGGCCGGGCTGACCAGCGCGGGCGCGACGGTCATCCGGGTCGGCGTGCTGCCCACGCCGGCCGTGGCGTTCCTCACCGCGGAGGCCAAGGCGGACCTCGGGGTGATGCTGTCGGCCTCGCACAACCCGATGCCGGACAACGGGATCAAGCTCTTCGCCGCAGGCGGGCACAAGCTGCCCGACGAGATCGAGATGCGGATCGAGGCGGCTGTCGAGGCCAATGCCACCACCGCCTGGAAGCGCCCGGTCGGCGCGGGGGTGGGCCGGGTGCACGACCTGCTCGATGGCGCGGACCACTACGTACAGCACCTGGTCGGCACCGTGGCGCACCGCCTGGACGGGATCAAGGTCGTGGTCGACTGCGCCAACGGCGCCGCCGCCGAGGTGGCCCCGGTGGCGTACCGGGAGGCCGGCGCCGAGGTCATCGCGATCAACGCCGAACCCGACGGACTCAACATCAACGACGACTGCGGGTCCAATCACATCGAGGCGCTGCGCCAGGCGGTCGTGGAGCACGGCGCGCACCTCGGCCTCGCGCACGACGGTGACGCCGACCGTTGCGTGGCGGTGACCGCCGACGGCGACGAGGTCGACGGCGACCAGGTGATGGCGATCCTCGCCCTGGCCATGCGGGAGGCCGGCACGCTGACCGCGGACACCCTGGTGGCCACCGTGATGAGCAACCTCGGTCTGCGTCTGGCCATGTCCGCCGAGGGCATCCGGCTGGTCGAGACCAAGGTCGGCGACCGGTACGTGCTGGAGGAGTTGCGCGCCTCCGGACTGGCGCTGGGCGGCGAGCAGAGCGGACACATCGTGCTGCCGGCGTACGCCACCACCGGCGACGGGGTGCTGACCGGGCTGCACCTGATGGCCCGGATCGCGGCCACCGGCCGGACCCTGTCGGACCTCGCGGCCGTGGTGACCAAACTGCCGCAGGTGCTGATCAACGTGCCGGTGGGCGACCGCACCGTGGGCGCCGCCGCGCCCGCCGTCCGCGCCGAGGTCGAGCGGGCCGAGGCGGAACTGGGCGAGACCGGGCGGGTGCTGCTGCGCCCGTCGGGCACCGAGCCACTGGTCCGGGTGATGGTGGAGGCCGCCAGCGAGGCGACCGCTCGGGAGGTCGCCGAGCGCATCGCCGCCCAGGTCCGCACCGCGAGCCCGCCTTCTTGATCAACTCGCCTGGTTGGCGCGCAGCCGGGAGACCGCTTCGGTGAGCGCCTCGGGGCGCTTGCAGAAGGCGAACCTGATCAGCCGCCGGCCGGCCTCGGGATCGTCGTAGAAGACCTGGGTCGGCACGGCCACCACGCCGCACCGCTCGGGCAGCGCGCGGCAGAACTCGACACCGTCGCGCCCGCCGAGGGCGGTGACGTCCGCGGTGACGAAGTAGGTCCCCTCGGGCGTGAGCACGTCGAAACCGGCCTCGGTCAGCCCGTCGACCAACTGGTCCCGCCGGGCCTGTAGGCCGGCCCGGAAGCCGGCGAAGTACGAGTCGGGCAGCCCGAGTGCCACCGCCACCGCCGGTTGCAGGGGTGCGGCGTTGACGAAGGTGAGGAACTGCTTGACCCGCAGCAGCGCCGAGACCAGCGCCGGCGGTCCGCTGGCCCAGCCCACCTTCCAGCCGGTGCAGGAGAAGGTCTTGCCGGCCGAGGAGATCCGCAGCGTACGCTCGCGCATTCCGGGCAGCGTGGCCAACGGCACGTGCCCGCTCGCCGCGTCGGTGAAGGCCAGGTGTTCGTAGACCTCGTCGGTCACCGCGTACGCGCCGTGCTGCTGGCACAGCTCGGCGACCAGGGCGAGTTCGGTCGGGGTGAACACCTTGCCGGTCGGGTTGTGTGGGGAGTTGAGCAGCACCAGTCGGGTGCGGGTGCCGAAGGCGGCGCGCAGCGTGGCCGGGTCGAAGGCGTACCGCCCGTCGGGGCCGGGGCGCAGGGTGACCGGGCGCCGCACCGCCCCGGCCAGCGCGATCGAGGCGGCGTACGAGTCGTAGTACGGCTCGAAGCAGATCACCTCGTCACCGGGTTCGCAGAGGGCGAGGATCGCCGCGGCGACCGCCTCGGTGGCACCGGCGGTCACCACCACCTCGCCGTCCGGGTCGTACTCCAGCCCCCAGAATCGGCGCTGGTGCGCGGCCACGGCCGTGCGCAGCTCGGGGATGCCCGGTCCCGGCGGGTACTGGTTGCGGCCGGAACGCAGTGCCTCGGCCGCGGCGGCGAGCATTTCCGGCGGGCCGTCGGTGTCCGGAAAGCCCTGCCCGAGGTTGACCGCGCCGGTGCGCGCGGCGAGGGCGGACATCTCGGCGAAGATCGTCGTCCCGAACGGGCGCATCCGGGTCACCAGCGGGTCGACATCGGTGCTCGTCACGCCCGTCAGGGTACGGGTGCGATCCGCCGGGTCGATTCGCGCGGGCTGGGTGCTTTGTGACTGCGATCACCGACGCGACCTAGAATGCTCAAATTCAGTGATTGTTTACCCGGGTTTCGCGCAGACATCGTGAGCGAAACTGGTTAGGCTGCCTGTCATGTGTGGAATCGTGGGTTACGCCGGTGGCCGACCGGCGCTCGGCATCGTGCTCGACGGCTTGCGGCGGCTGGAATACCGCGGCTACGACTCGGCCGGCGTCGCCATCGTCTGCGACGGGGAGCTGCTGACCGAGAAGAAGGCCGGCAAGCTGGCCAACCTGGAGAAGGTGCTCTCCGAGCGGGCCGCCGAGGACCCGAGCGGCTGCGGCGCCAGCCCGATCGGCATCGGCGACGGCACCACCGGCATCGGGCACACCCGGTGGGCCACCCACGGCGGCCCCACGGACCGTAACGCCCATCCGCACCTGTCACCCGACGGCCGGGTCGCGGTGATCCACAACGGCATCATCGAGAACTTCGCCAAGCTCCGCACCGAGCTGGAGGACGAGGGCGTCCAGTTCACCAGCGACACCGACACCGAGTGCGCCGCCCACCTGCTCGCCGCGGCCCTGGCCGACCTGCGCGCGGCCGGCCAGCCGGACGGGCCGCAGTTGCTCGCCGCCGCGATGCGGGTGGTCTGCCAGCGGCTGGAGGGCGCCTTCACGCTGCTCGCCGTGGACGCCGCGGTGCCCGGCGCGGTGGTCGGCGCGCGCCGCAACTCACCGCTGGTGGTCGGCCGGGGCAACGGGGGGAACTACCTCGCCAGCGACGTGGCCGCGTTCATCGAGCACACCCGCGAGGCGGTCGAGCTGGGTCAGGACCAGATCGTCCTGATCACCGCCGACACCATCGAGATCACCGACTTCGAGGGGCAGCCCGCCAGCGGCAAGGACTTCCACATCGACTGGGACTCCTCGGCCGCGGAGAAGGGCGGCTACGACTGGTTCATGCTCAAGGAGATCGAGGAGCAGCCGCAGGCCGTCGCCGACACGCTGCTCGGCCGGCTCACCGAGACCGGTGAGATCGCCCTGGACGAGGTCCGCCTCAGCGACCAGGATCTGCGCGACGTCGACAAGATCTTCATCGTCGCCTGCGGTACCTCCTACCACGCCGGGATGGTGGCCAAGTACGCCATCGAGCACTGGACCCGGATCCCCTGCGAGGTGGAGCTGGCCAGCGAGTTCCGCTACCGCGACCCGGTGCTCGACCGGTCCACCCTGATCGTGGTGATCTCGCAGTCCGGCGAGACGATGGACACCCTGATGGCACTGCGGCACGCCAAGGAGCAGAAGGCCCGGGTGCTGGCCATCTGCAACACCAACGGCTCCACCATCCCCCGGGAGTCCGACGCGGTGCTCTACACCCATGGTGGGCCGGAGATCGCCGTCGCCTCCACCAAGGCGTTCCTCACCCAGGTGATCGCCTGCTACCTGATCGGCCTGCACCTGGCCCAGGTGCGTGGCGTCAAGTACGCCGACGAGGTGGCGGCCGTGGTCGAGCAGCTGCACCAGGTGCCGGGCAAGCTGCGCGACCTGCTCGGGCGGATCGAGCCGGTCCGCGAGCTGGCCCGGGAGCTGAAGTCCGAACCGACGGTGCTGTTCATCGGCCGGCACGTCGGCTACCCGGTGGCGCTGGAGGGGGCGCTGAAGCTCAAGGAGTTGGCGTACATGCACGCCGAGGGCTTCGCCGCGGGCGAACTGAAACACGGCCCGATCTCGCTTATCGACCGGGGCACCCCGGTGATCTGCATCGTCCCGTCCCCGGTGGGTCGGGGCATGCTGCACGACAAGGTCGTCTCCAACATCCAGGAGGTGCGCGCCCGTGGCGCCCGCACCATCGTGATCGCCGAGGAGGGTGACGAGTCGGTCGTCCGCTACGCCGACCATCTGATCCACGTGCCGCGTACGCCGACGCTGCTCGCCCCGCTGGTGACCACGGTGCCGTTGCAGGTGTTCGCGGCCGAGATCGCCGCCGCCCGGGGACACGACGTCGACCAGCCGCGCAACCTCGCCAAGTCCGTCACCGTGGAGTAGCCCGGGGGCGGTCACCGGTCGAGGACGATCCGGGCCATGCCGTCCAGGGCCGGATTGGCCGGATCCCAGTAGCCGGTGTGGCCGTGCCGGCCGCTGGGAAACGTCCGGCCACCGAAGGCCGGATCGGCCGGGTCGCGGCCGAACCAGCGTTCGTCGCCCGACCCGGTCAGCAACCCCGCGATCGTGCCGATCGGGGAGACGCCGAGCAACGCCTGCCGGGCCAGGTCGTCCGGCGGGCGGGTCAGCCGGATCACGTCGTCCGGGGCGGTGCTGGCCCACACCTGCCCGGCCGGCACACCGAGTTCCGTCGCGTGCGCCACGCCCACCCCCGGTGAGCCGACGAAGACCAGTGCGTCCGCGGCCAGCCCGTGATCGCGTGCGGCCGTGCCCACCACCAGCGACCCGTAGCTGTGCCCGAGCACGGTCTGCCGGGCCGGCGGCCCGTCGTGGGTGGCCCGCAGCCCCTCCTGGAAGCGGTGCAGCGCGTCGCCGCCCGCGCGGGCCTGCCCGTCCCAGGCCGCCTCGTGGAGGAAGTCCGGCGCGTCGTAGTCCAGCCAGAGCACCGCGGCGGTCTCCTCGCCCGGTGCCAGTTCGGCGCAGCGGGCCAGCACCCGCCCCGCCCGGCCCAGTTCGCCGGTGGCGTCGTCGAGCCCGGTGGTCATCCCCGGCACGTAGGTCAGGACACCGGCGGCGCGGTCCGGATTGCCCAGCGTCACCACCGCCCGCCCTTCGCCGCCGACATCCAGCCCCAGCAGGTACGCCCGCGGCGGCTGGGGCGAATCCAGCCGGGCGGCGAGCGCGTCCAGGCCGGTCAGGGTGGCCTCGACGCGGCGCAGCCCGGCCAGCTCCAGCGCCCCTCGGGGCACCCGCCCCAGCAGCTGCTCCCACTGCGCGAGCAGCGCCTCCCGCCGGAGCCCGAGCAGCAGCCGGTTGGCCTGGTCACGTGCGGCGGCCGGCACGCCGTCGAGCCGGCCGACCAGTTCGGGCTCGTGCACCACCAACCACCGCCGCTCGGCCGGTGTGAGCCCGGCCCACCAGAGGCGCACCAGGGCGGGATCGGCGGGCGGGGCGGGTCGCTGCGGCGGCGGTTGGACGGCCCAGCCGGAACCGGCCGCCGCCGCCAGCCGGCCGAGGCGCGCGGCAGCCTCCCGGTCGGCGGCCGTGGCCAGGTCGAGGGCGTTCCCGATGGCCGTCGACACCGGCAGGACGGTGGGACCGGCCCGGTCGGCCGGAACCCGGGCCGGGTCGGCGCGGACCTTTCCCCAGCGGTCGATCAGCACGCCCGCGGTGGCGGCCAGCGCCACCGCGCCGGCCAGCCGGGCCCGCGCGGCCGACAGCCGCGTGGCGAACTCGGCGAGCACCTGGTCGGTCTCGATCGCCGCCGGGACCAGCGCGACCAGCTCGGCCCGCAGCCCGGACAGCCGCGCACCGGCGGCTCCGGCGGCGTCGCCGGACCAGCCGGCCCGCAGCGCCGTGGCGCCGTCGGCCAGCTCGCCGGCCCGTCGCTCGGCCAGCCCGGCCAGGCCCGCCCAGGCCGCCCCGCTGGCCCGCCAGGCGGCCGGGTCGGTCGTCGAGAGCTGGGCGTAACCGACCTGCCCCGGTGCGGACCGGGTCGGCGTCGACCCGGTCACCG
Organism: Micromonospora tarapacensis; assembly: GCF_019697375.1. NCBI lineage: Bacteria > Bacillati > Actinomycetota > Actinomycetes > Micromonosporales > Micromonosporaceae > Micromonospora > Micromonospora tarapacensis. The sequence continues at coordinate 596,419 of NZ_JAHCDI010000003.1, forward strand.
GGGCAGCGCCGACAACCGGGCGGCGGCCCGCGCGTCCACCGACTCGTACGCCCCGGCGGCGGCCCGCACCGCGTCACCGGTCTCCGCGACCCGGGCACCGAGCCGACCGGACCAGGCGTGCACCGACGCCTCCAGTCGGGCCAGCGCCCCGGCCGTCGACCATTCCCCGGCCGGTGCCGCCAGTCCCGGCACGCCGGCCAGCCCGTGGGCCAGCCGGTGCCCGGTGTCGCCCAGCGACCGCCCGATCCGGTGCAGCAGCTCCGGCCGCACGGTCAGCTCGTCCTCGGTCATCGACCCCTCCCGCCTCTCGCCCACGACGCAGACGACGCTAGGCGGCACGGGGCGGCTGCGGGGGTGCCCTGTGGACGACCGGCGGCGGGCGTACCGCGAGGTTGTCCACAGGCGTTGCCGGGCACCCGGCCGGCGGCTATCTTGCGGCGCCCGCGCCGGTAGGGTGGGCCGCGTGATCGTCGCCGGCTGAGCGTCGGGCGCGGGGAACCGGAGGTGTGGCATGAGGCCGGTCTGGCGGGTGGCGGACGTACGCGCGGCGGAGGCGGCCCTGATGGCCACCCTTGCGCCCGGCACGCTGATGCAACGCGCGGCCGCCGGCCTGGCCCGACGCTGCGCCCTCCTGCTCGCCGACCGGGGCGGGGTGTACGCGGCGCCGGTGCTGCTGCTCGTCGGTTCCGGTGACAACGGCGGCGACGCGCTGTACGCCGGGGCCCGCCTGGCGCGACGCGGCGCGGCCGTGTCGGCGTTGCTGCTGCGCCCGGGACAGGCCCACGCCGAGGGGCTGGCCGCGTTGCGGGCCGCCGGGGGCGGATCGTCGAGCGCCCACCGGCCGTGGTCGACCTGGTGCTCGACGGCATCGTCGGCATCGGTGGTCACGGCGGGCTGCGGGAGCCCGCCGAGCAGCTCGCGGCGAGCCTGCTGCGCCACCGCGGGCGCGACGGTGCCCGGGCGACGGTGGTGGCGGTGGACGTGCCCAGCGGGGTCGAGGTGGACACCGGGGGCGTGCCGCTGACCCCGTCCGGCCAGCCCAACGCGGTGCGTGCCGACGTGACGGTGGCCTTCGGCGCGTTGAAGCCGGCGCTGGCGGTCGGACCCGCCGCGGCGCTGGCCGGCGAGGTGGAGCTGGTCGACATCGGGCTGGCGCCGTGGCTGCGGGGCAGCCCGGCACTGCACGTCGTGCAGTGGTCGGACGTGGCCGACTGGTGGCCCGCGCTCGGTCCCACCTCGGAGAAGTACACCCGGGGAGTGGTCGGCGTCGCCACCGGTTCCGCGACGTACCCGGGCGCGGCGGTGCTCTCCGTCGGCGGTGCGCTGGCCGGCCCGACCGGCCTGGTCCGCTACGCCGGAGGCGCCCGGGACGAGGTGGTCCGCGAGCATCCCTCGGTGATCGCCACCGGTCGGGTGGCCGACGCCGGCCGGGTCCAGGCGTGGGTGTGCGGCTCAGGGCTGGGTACCGGCGAGCCGGCGGCGGCGGAGCTGCGGACCGTACTCGCCGCACCGGTGCCGGTGGTGCTGGACGCCGACGCGCTGACCCTGCTGGTGGACGGCTCCCTCGCCGACCGGTTGCGCGGGCGCGACGCACCGATCGTGGTCACCCCGCACGACCGGGAGTTCACCCGGCTCTGCGGCGAGCAGCCCGGCGCCGACCGGGTCGCCGCCACGCTGCGACTGGCCGCCTGGATGAACGCGGTGGTCCTGCTCAAGGGGGACCGCACGGTGATCGGCACACCCGACGGGCGGGCGTACGTCAACCCGACCGGCACCCCGGCGCTGGCCACCGGCGGTACCGGTGACGTGCTGGCCGGACTGCTCGGCTCACTGCTCGCGGCCGGGTTGCCGCCGGAGCGGGCCGCCGCCGCGGCGGCGTTCCTGCACGGGCTGGCCGGTCGGGAGGCGGCCCGGGTGGCCCGGTGACCGCGCCGGACGTGGCCGCCGCGCTGCGTCCCGTGCTGGCCCGCCTGCCCTGACTACCCGCCGCGGTGATCAGCGCGGAAAGTAGGCTGGGGGCATGTGGCAGGCCGAGGTACGCGTGGACCTTGACGCGATCCGGGCGAACGTGGCCCGGCTGCGCGCCAGCACCGACGCCGAGCTGATGGCGGTGGTGAAGGGCGACGGCTACGGCCACGGCATGGTGCCGGCGGCCCGGGCCGCGCTCGACGCCGGGGCGGACTGGCTCGGTGTCTGCACCCTGGACGAGGCGCTGGCGCTGCGCGCGGCCGGCATCGACGCCCCGGTGCTGGCCTGGCTGCTCGCGCCGGGGTTGCCGCTGCACACCGGCGTCACGGCCGGCGTCGACCTGGGCGTGGCGAGCCTCCCGCAGCTGGCCGAGATGGTCGAGGCGAGCCGGATCGCCGCGCTACCGGCCCGGCTGCACCTCAAGATCGATACTGGGTTGGCCAGGGGTGGGGCGACCGTCGCCGACTGGCCGGCACTGCTCGACGCCGCCGCCAAGGCGCAGGCCGACGGCCTGGTCGAGGTGGTCGGGGTGTGGAGCCACTTCGTCTACGCGGACCTGCCCGGCCACCCGACCACCGACCGTCAGCTGGCCGTCTTCCACGAGGGTCTGGCCATGGTCGAGCGGGCCGGGTTGCGACCGCGCTACCGGCATCTGGCCAACTCGGCGGCCACCCTGACCCGGCCCGACACCCACTTCGACCTGGTCCGGCCGGGGTTGTCCGTCTACGGCCTCTCCCCGGTGGCGGGCCAGACCTACGGACTGCGCCCGGCGATGACCGCCCGAGCCCGGGTGATGCTGACCAAGCGCGTCCCGGCCGGCGTGGGCGTCTCCTACGGCCACACGTACACCACCGATCGGGCGGCGAACCTGGCCGTGGTGCCGCTCGGTTACGCCGACGGCGTGCCCCGGCACGCCTCGAACGCCGCTCCGGTGCAGCTCGGCGGGCGCCGCCGGATCATCTCCGGCCGGGTCTGCATGGACCAGTTCGTGCTCGACTGCGGCGACGACCCGGTGGTCGCCGGCGACGTGGCCACGCTGTTCGGCAGTGGCGCCGACGGCGAGCCGACGGCCGACGACTGGGCCGAGGCGGTCGGCACCATCAACTACGAGATCGTCACCCGCTTCGGCAGCACCCGGGTCCCGCGCGTCTACGACGGTTCGACATGACGGGACTGCGTATCCCCCGGCCCCGGACCACCGCCGGCAAGGCCGCCGGTCTGGTCGGTGCGGCGCTGGGGTCGCCGCCGCCGGGCTGGCCGCCGGGGTGGCGACGGAACGGGCGCTGGTCCGCCGGCTCAAGGCGGACGCCGCCGACCCGTACGCCGAGGAGGCGTTCGGCGAGCAGCGGCACGACGAGGCGTACCGGCTGGAGATGCCGGACGGCACGGACATCCACGTCGAGGTGGTCGAGCCGACCCGGCCGGTCGAGGGCAACCCGACCGTGCTGCTGGTGCACGGCTTCTGCCTGGACATGGGCACCTTCCACTTCCAGCGCAAGCTGCTGGCCGAGCGGGGCGAGCACCGGATCGTCGCGTACGACCAGCCCGGGCACGGCCGGTCGGGTCGGCTGGAGAGCGGCGACTACGACCTGATGGCGCTCGGGCACACGCTGC